>JAHQVJ010000100.1 GCA_019634415.1 Myxococcales bacterium | reverse complement strand
GCTGCACCTCCCTGCGCCGTCGCGTCTCGTCGATGGCCTGCTGCATGTTGCCGGACACCCGGTCGGCATAGAGCAGCACGTGGCCATTCACGTTGCGCGCAGCCCGCCCGATGGTCTGGATCAGCGAGCGCTCGTTGCGCAGGAAGCCCTCCTTGTCGGCATCCAGGATGCAGACCAAGCTCACCTCGGGGAGATCGAGCCCCTCCCGCAACAGGTTGATGCCCACCAACACGTCGAACTCGCCGAGCCGCAGATCGCGCAGGATCTCCATGCGCTCGAGGGTGTCGATGTCGGAGTGCAGGTAGCGCACGCGCACCCCGAGCTCCTGCCAGTAGTCGGTGAGCTCCTGCGCCATGCGCTTGGTGAGCACGGTCACCAGGGTGCGCTCCGAGCGCTCCGCTCGCACCCGCACCTCGGCCAGGGCGTCGTCCACCTGGATCTGAGCGGGCCGCACCTCCACGGTGGGGTCGAGCAGCCCCGTGGGGCGGATGATCTGCTCCACCAGGTGCTCGCCGGCCTTCTCCAGCTCCCACGGCCCAGGCGTGGCGCTCACGTGGATGGCCTGGGTGACGTGCCCGAGGAACTCCTCGAACTGCAGAGGCCGGTTGTCCAGCGCGCTGGGCAGGCGGAAGCCGTGCTCCACCAGCACTTCCTTGCGCGCCCGGTCACCGCGGAACATGCCCCCCACCTGAGGCACGGCGATGTGGCTCTCGTCGACGATGAGCAGCCAGTCCTCGGGGAAGTACTCGATGAGGGTGGGCGGCGGCTCACCCGTGGCCCGACCCGACAGGTGACGACTGTAGTTCTCCACTCCCTTGCAGCGACCGATCTCGCGCATCATCTCCAGATCGAACAGCGTGCGCTGCTCGAGGCGCTGCGCCTCCAGCAGCTTGCCGGCCCCTCGAAGCTCGGTGAGTCGGTCGGTGAGCTCCACCTCGATGCCCTCGATGGCCCGCTCCATCTTCTGCTTGGGCGTGACGTAGTGGGAGGCGGGGTAGATGGCGACCTTGTCGAGCTTGTCGAGCTTCTTGCCCCGCAGCGGATCGAAGAGCCACATGCCGTCGACCTCGTCACCGAACAGCTCGATGCGGATGGCACGGTCTTCCTCGTAGGCCGGGAACACGTCGATGACGTCTCCGCGAACGCGGAAGGTGCCGCGATGGAAGTCGGCCTCGTTGCGGTCGTACTGGATCTCCACCAGCTTCGCGAGGATGTCGCGGCGGCTGACCTCCTGATCCTGCTCGAGGAGCAGCAACATGCCCTCGTAGGCCTCGGAGCTGCCGAGGCCGTAGATGCAGGACACGCTGGCCACGATGATGACGTCGCGCCGCTCCAGCAGCGACTTGGTGGCGGCGTGCCGCAGGCGATCGATGGCCTCGTTGATCAGCGAGTCCTTCTCGATGTAGGTGTCGGAGCTCGGGACGTAGGCCTCGGGCTGGTAGTAGTCGTAGTACGACACGAAGTACTGCACGGCGTTGTCCGGGAACAGCTTGCGCATCTCCCCGAACAGCTGCGCAGCCAGCGTCTTGTTGGGAGCGAGCACCAGCGTGGGCCGGTTGGCCTGCTCGATGACGTTGGCGACGGTGAAGGTCTTGCCCGAGCCCGTGATGCCGAGGAGCACCTGGTGGGGAACGCCCTGCTTCAGCCCGGCCATGAGCTTGTCGATGGCCTTGGGCTGATCGCCGGTGGGCGAGTGATCGGAGACCAGGCGAAAGGCGGCTCCAGACCGTCCGGTGGGCAGCCCGACCTGCTCCGAGGTGGGGGGCCAGCGTCCCATGGGTGTTCCTCCAGACCGCGATTCCTATCGTCGAACGCTCGTCGTCGCGAGGCCCAGAGCGCCGATCCTGGTTGGAACAACCCTGCTACAGTTCCCACCGTCGGCGACGGCTACGACAGCACGACGCCCGTCGGCTGGAGAGACTGTTGAATCCGCTGCTCCCCATCCTCTTCGCCGCCTCGTCGGGCTGCGCCAAGAACGCCCCGCTACAGACGCCGGAGCGCCCCACCCAGCCCACGCCGCGACCAGCCCCCACCGACACGGTGACCCTTCGCTTCGCGCCCACCCTGGGGGTGACGCAGAGCCGCATGGTGAACAAGCGCCTGACCTCCACCAGCGGGGCACAGCCCACGGGCTACGCCATCCACCAAGACGCCCACGTCACCGCCACGGCCATCGAGGGCGGCTACTCCGTGCACTCCACCATGCCGCCCGCGACGCTGCAGCTCATCGGCGAGCCGCCCGAGCACGAGCAGGACCGGGGCTCACTGACGGCCGCTCTGGCCTTTCCCTCGATGACGCTCCAGATCTCCGAGCAAGGGCGCTGGCTCGGCATCGGGGATCACGATCTGCAGGCCATGCGAGACACCGCGATCGGAACCGTACGGGACTCGCTACCCGAAGGCCCACACCGCACCGAGGTCCTCGCCACCCTCGAGCAGATCTACACGACCGAGCTCGTCGAGCAGGCCTTCCAGAGCACCTGGAGCTCGGGCCTCGGCTTCTTCGCCGACACCCCCGATCTGGAGGTGGGGAGCTGGTACGAGCTGGAGGAGCAGCGCGTGCTGCCGCTGCTGGGCAACGCCGAGGTCACCTTCCTCACACAGTTCGTCGTCGAGGGACGGCGGGGCTGCCGCTACGGCGCCGAGTCGGCGGACTGCGTCGGGATCCGACTGGTGCGCGCGCTCGACGAGGCCAAGACCGCCTCGATCATCGAGACCTACCTCGCCAACGCAGCCACACAGCAAGCCCAGCTGCCCCAGATCACCGACTTGTCCGTCGTCGAGGAGCGCTACTGGGTGGTGGATCCGGACACCATGGACACCACGCTGGCCACCTCGGAGAAGGTCACCCGCGCCGTGGTGAACGGTCAGATCCAGGTGCTGCTCGAGGCCCAACGCTTCGACCTGCTCGCGGACGGGGAGCCAGCGACACAGCCCCCTCCGGGAACCACCCTCACCTCCGCCCGCAGCGGCTTCCGCAGCCAGCTCGTGCAGGCCGGTCCCGAGCAGAGCCCGCCCGACACCCCGCCCGCGGGCAGCCCCTTCGAGCTCGTCACGTACACCTCCCCCGCCGGGGAGCTGGCCGCCTACCAGACCAAGGATCCCAGCGACGGAACCCAGGTGCCGGGCATCGTGTGGATCACCGGCGGCGACCACAACAGCATCGGCGACGTGTGGAGCGACGCAGATCCGGCGAACGATCAGAGCGCGTCGGCCTTCCGCAAGGCGGGCGTGGCGATGATCTTCCCCTCGCAGCGCGGCGGCAACGACAACCCCGGACAGCGCGAGTCCATGCTCGGCGAGGTGGACGACGTGCTCGCCGCTGCCGATCACCTGGCGGCGCTGCCCTGGGTGGACGCAGAGCGCATCTACCTCGGCGGCCACAGCACCGGCGGCACCTTGGCGCTGCTGGTGGCCGCGTCGACGGACCGCTTCCGCGCCGTGTTCTCCTTCGGTCCGGTGGGCAACCTGGCCGACTACGGAGGCCGCTACATGTACGCCGATCCCCACCGGCCCCGAGAGTGGGAGGTGCGCTCGCCGCAGCTGTGGCTGAGCGACATCACGAGCCCCACCTTCGTCATCGAGGGTGAGACTGGCAACAGCGACTCCCTCGTCGCCCTGTCCGAGGCCAGCGACAACCCGAAGCTGCAGTTCCACGTGGTGACGGGGGCCGATCACTTCGACGTCCTCGCGCCGGCGAACGGCGTGCTGGCCGCCAAGGTGGCCGCCGCCACGGCAGGCGAGGCCATCGCACTGACCGCCGACGAGCTGAGCCGGGCCTTCGGGGCGGCACGATGAGCGCCTGGCTCTTGCTGGCCATCGGCTGCACCAAGCAGGCGCCCTCGGTCCCCGTGGGTCCCGCCACCACGGTCACGCTGCGCTTCGCGCCGACCCCGGGCTCCTCGGCGAGCGAGCTGATCCTGCAGCGCCTGGTCTCCGTGGACGGTGCCGAGCCCGACGGCGCCCGAGTCCGGCAGCGGTTCGCCACCCACACCGCCGTGTCGGGCTCCGACGTCACCAAGACGATCTCGTTGGCGCCCGCCAGCTACGAGCTGATCGGACAGCCCGACGACGACGTGGCGCGCAACGCCCCGATCATGGCAGCGGTCTCCTACCCGATGGTGCTGGGGCTGGCGGCCGACAACGCCCACTGGATGGGCGTGAGCGACGTGGCCCTGGCCCAGATCCGGCAGACGATGCACGACGGAGTGCGCACGCACGTCCCGGAGGGCTCCGACCAGGTGATGGCGAAGCTGACCCTCGACCGACGCTACACCGACAGGCTGCTCCGCGGCAGGCTGTCGAACCTCTGGCAGAGCGGCCTGGGCATGTTCGCCGAGGAGCCCACCCTCACCGTCGGAGCGTGGGTGGAGACCGAGGGAACGGTGCTGGTGGACGGGCTGATGGGTGTGGAGGCGCCGCTGAAGGTCCGCTACCGCGTGGAGGACTGGCGGCCCTGCCACGACGCCTCACAGGCCACCGACTGCGTGGCCCTGCGCATGGAGCGCCGCTCGGATCCCTCCACCCTGGGCCACCTCTTCGGCGACTCCAAGACCCTGACGGGGCTGACGGTGCAGGAGGACCATCTCTGGATCCTCGATCCCCGCACCATGGACGCCTGGCGCTCCGAGCATCGCAGCGAGACGTCGCTGACCTACCGCGCTCGCGCGCTCCGGATCGAGTCCACCCGCACCGTGACGGCCCTCCCCGACGGCCTCGAGTAGGCCGCTACCAGAGTCGGCCCACCGCCCACGCCAGCTGGGGGCGCAGCATCATGCCGGCATGGGCCGAGCGCACCGTGCCGTCGGGATCCACCACCACCGTGGTCGGGTACATCGACACCGCGTAGTCCCGCACCACGGACTCGTCGGCCATCAGGATCGGGTAGCGCATGCCCAGCTCAGCTGCGACTCGACGCACCTTGGCGGGCGGACCGTCCACGGCGATTCCGAGCACCGGCACGTCGGGATGGGCCTCGGCGAAGGCCGCGAAGGCGGGCGCCTCGATCCGACACGGGCCACACCACGTGGCCCAGAAGTTGAGCACCACCGTCTGACCGGCGAAGTCGGACAGCGACACCGACTGCCCGTCCACGTCCGCTAGCGTGAACGCCGGCGCCTGCTCGGGAAGGGAGGGAGCGCGCACTCGGCCCATCACCGTCAGCAGCAGCACGCCGCCCGCCACCACCAGCACGAGGTCTCGGGCCCACCGCAGCAGTCGCCCCCGCAGGCTCCCGTCCGGAGGCAAGTCCACCAGCTCGTCGTCGTCGCTCATCGCCACCTCGGTGTAAGGCCGCCTTCCCTTCTACCGTTGAGCCCACCGATCCACGGAGGAAATCGATGCTCACCCTGCTCGCCCTGCTGGGATGTGGCCTCACCGAAGCCGACCCGACCGACGTCGAGGTCCACGCGCCACCCGCCGCAGGCTCGCTCGCCATCGCCACGGCACCCGACCGCAGCGAGCGCAGGCTGGCCGCTGCCCGGAAGGCCCCCCTTCCCGCGGGCGAGGTGATCCTGCAGGACTGCTTCGGCCGAGGCAGCGCCCGCGAGAACCGCAGCCGCAAGCGCCCCTCGGGAGGGCTCTTCAGCCCCTCTCCCCCAGCGTCCAAGCCGCAGGCCGCCCCTCCACCGGCGGTGGCCGCCGAGCCCGCCGATGCCGCGGCAGCACCCGCCGAGCCGGCGAAGCGCAAGGATGGACCTAGCACCGTCGACGAACAGCTCCAGACGAAGCTCGAGGCCCTCGGCTACGCCGGCGGCACCGAAGAAGACGCCGATGCGGCCAAGGGCCAGGCCAACGACCTGGGGCGGGACGGGAAGCTCCTGGAGGGCCTGCTCGACCAGACTGCCTCCATGCCGAAGGAGGAAGCGGCGAAGGAGGTAGTGGAGGGAGACCCAGAGGCCGAGCGCGAACCCGCCGTGGACGAAGCCCAGGCCCAGGGACTCGACTGGGGCGCCACGGTGTATCTGTCGAACGACGACTCGATGAGTCTCGCCAGCGCCCAGCGCGTCCTGTACTCGCTGACTCAGGGGGTGGGGATCTCCCCCTCCCAGGTCCGTCCCCACGAGCTGCTCAACTACTTCAGCTTCGACACCGCGGGCACGCCCACGGGCCAGAGCTTCAGCGTGCTGGGTGCCGCCGAGGTCCAACGCGACACGCTCACCTTGTCCCTCGCCGTGCACGGCGCGAACCCGCCCCGTCAGCCCCTCGATCTGACGGTCCTGTTGGACCGCTCCGGCTCCATGCACGGCGAGGGCCGCATGGAGTACACCAAGCGCGGGCTCGCGCTCATGTCGGATCAGCTGCAGGAGGGGGACCGCATCGACGTGGTGCTGTTCGACAGCCGCGTCTGCACGCCCCTGCAGAACTTCGTGGTGGGCCGGGACGATCCCCGCATGCTCGACGAGGTGATCGAGGCGCTGCAGCCCACCGGCAGCACCAACCTCGACGCAGGCCTGCAGGAAGCCTACCGCGTGCAGCGCTCCCGCGACGCCGCCGACGTGCACAACCGCAACCGGCGGGTGTTGCTCATCACCGATGCGCTGCTGAACACCGGCAACGTGAACGAGGCCGTGGTGAGCGAGGTGGCCCGCGCCTATGACGACGACGGGATTCGGCTCACCGGCGTGGGGGTGGGTCGCAGCTTCAACGACAAGATGCTCGACATGCTCACCGAGAAGGGCAAGGGCGCCTACGTGTACCTGGGATCCGACGCCGTGGTGGACCGCATCTTCGGACCTGGCTTCGACAGCCTCACCCGCACCATCGCCCACGACGTGCGCTTCAGCCTGGACCTGCCCAACAGCCTGGCCATGGAGCGCTTCTACGGCGAGGAAGCGAGCACGAACCCCGAGGACGTGCAGCCCATCAACTACTACGCGGGCACCACTCAGCTGTTCCTGCAAGATCTGAAGATGCGGGACGGACAGCCCGTGCGCACCGATCCGGTGCGCATGCGCATCGAGTTCCGCGACGCGCGCACGGGTGAGCCCGAGGTCCAAGAGCTGCGCACCACCGTGGGCGCCCTGCTGGACGGCGACCCCCACAACCTGCGCAAGGGACTGGCCCTCATGAGCTTCTCGGACGTGGTGATGGGACGGGCCATGGGCGGCGACGCCTGCGGCGAGCCCCTGGCCACCTACCAGCGCCGCGCGGGCAAGCTCACCGACGATGCCGAGATCGCCTTCGTCAACGGCCTGGTCGGGAAGATGTGCGGCGTCGACATGAACGCCGTGGTGGCTCGCGGTGTGGCGGTGAAGGTGCGCGTGGACGCCGACATCCCCATTCCGGAGGTGCGCATGAGCTGCGCGAGCGGCCAGGTGGAGCGCCTGAGCGGCTCAGATCGGGTGGCTCGTTTCGATGGGGTCACGCCGGGGGCGTGCGAGGTGGAGCTCTCGGGCACGGTGCCCCTCACGGCGGCCGTGGAGGTCCCCGAGACGGGGATGGATCTGCGCTGCGTGGTGCGGGGCGGCCGGCTGTCGTGCAGCTGATCCGCCTTCGGCAGCACCTGCCTTAGATGGTGTGCATGCGCTTGGGCAGGTGAACCCGGTCGTTGAAGCCGTGCAGCCCGAAGATGAGCCCGTCGGCGATGGCGGAGGTACGCAGCACGGCCATGGCGGCGTGCCCCAGCCGGAAGCGCTCCCACGACCACGCCACGGGCGGCACCCCGAGCAAGTGGCCCAGCAACACGCCCGACGTGCCGGCGTGGGACACGATCACCACCCGACGTCCCTTGGGGAGCCCGCGCCAGTGGGGAGCCTCCTCCTCCCGGTGGGCGCCGAGGGTGCCGAGCTCCTGGGCCATTCCCCGCACGATGCGCGTGGTGAAGCCGCGCAGGTCCTCACCACCCGGCATCCCCGTCCACCACTGCTCGCGGGGCCGGTAGCGGGCACCGTGGAACGCTGCGCGCACCTCCTCGGGCGACTTGCCCTCCAGATCCGGCCCCTGCACCTCGAGCAGCCAGTCGAGCGTGCGCGCCGGAGCGCCCAGGGCCTCGACCAACGGGGCTGCCGTCTGCTGGCTCCGGCGCGCCGGCGAGATCCAGATCTCGTCCACATGGCTCCAGGTCTGCGCCCGCTCGGCCAGACGAGCCGCCTGATCGGTCCCTAGCGAGGTCAGGTCCGGATCCATGGTCCCGGTGCCTCCAGCCATCCAATCAGGCTGCGCGTGGCGAACGAGACAGAGCTGCACGATACCTCCCCTGCAGGTATAGCCATTCGAGCGGGAGGATCACGGTGACGGGGCTGTTGCTGGCACAGGTGGCCTGGGGGAGCGCTCACGTGCTCGAGGCCACCTCGGAGCGACGGCTCAAGCGCGCGCTGCGCGCCACGCGCCAGGCGACGGTGGAGCGAGTGGTGGTGCAGACCCCGCTCCGGGTGTGCATCGAGCTCGACGACGCCGAGCCCCGAACGCTCCTTCGTCTCACGCGCCGCTTGCGACGAGATCCCGAGTCCCGACGAGACTGCGACGTCGCGTGGTACCCCCTGGGCCGAGGCTGGATCGTCGTGGTGGCGGAGCCCCCGGCGCTGGCCCTGGATGCGGCGCTCGAGGCAGCGAACATCACCTTCCGCGAGGTCGCGCGATCCACAGACGCCGCCGAGCCGGTGCGCGCATGCATGGCCCGAGCTGCGGTGGCCGCTCCCGACGGGCTCGAGGCCAGCTTGGATGCCAGCGGCGTCACGGTGCGAGCGGTCTACGAGGTGGGCGGGTGCCGACGCCGCTGAGGCGCCGGCGCACCCCCGGAATCCCGCGCGACTCCGTCACTGCGCCGACAAGCACGCGCCCCCATCGATGTCCTGGCCCTCGGGCCGCTCGATGGGATCGGTGTTGGTGGTGCCACGCTCCACCCGGATCAGCTCGTAGGCGAACATGTCGTCCAGCGAGCAGTTCACACCCACGCCGGGCTCGATGAAGCGATCCCACGAGGCGAGCAGCACGAACCGGTAGAACAGGTCGTCGATCTCCACCTCCACGGGCACGCCCGGGAAGGCCTCCACCTCGCCACTGTCGGTGGCCACCGTCACGCTGGTGAGGTTGAGGGTGGTGTTCGCGACCGGCGAGGTGCCGATGTCGGACTCCTGCTGCACGAACTGCGGCGAGAAGCCACTGCTGCTCAAGATCGTGGGGGCGATGGGCTCGAGCAGGTAGATGGGCCCGTCGTCGTCCGACACCATGAGCGACAGCCGGTCGGTGAGCGGGTCCTCGGCGAGCGACACCTGCACCGTCTCGGCCTTCGAGGCAAGGATCGACAGATCCGGCCGGCTGGGCGACCGCACGCTCACGTCTTCGCGACCAGAGCTGATCGTGGCCACCGCCAGATCCCAGCCCTCGTCGTTGTCGCCCGAGACGGTCACGGTGCCCTGGAAGTCGCGGCGGTTTCCGTCCAGCTCTGCTTCGGACTCCACGCTGGCGGGGGGATGGGTGGACCGAGCGTACTCGGAGATCTCCAAGGATGGACCACATCCAACCAGCAGGATGAGGGAAACGATGGGCCGCATGGGGGTCCTCCGGGCAAGGGCGCGGTCTTTTACCACGTCATGACGATGTCTGGAATGTGTGGATGTGCACCAATGCCCGATCGGGCGCTGGGGCGTCAGGAGACCGAACGTCGCCGAAGAGCACGTTCACAGCCTCCGGAAAGTACTCCACGAAGGCGTTGGCGTGGCGAGGTTCGTTGTCGAACGTGGCGCACACCACGCCTCGCAGCGACTGGATCTCGGCCACGGCCCCGCGCTTGAAGCGATGGTCGTCGAGGTGGCTGCTCGGCTTCATGTGGAGCACGGCCCGCCCGCGCATCAGCGGAAATCCGTGCTCCTGCAGCACGGCCACGGTCCCGATCATCATGTCCACCGGCCGGGCGGTCAGGTAGTAGACGAGCCCGCCGCGCTCCACCACTCGTCGCGCGAACGCCGGCGCACCGGGGTTGGGTTGGTCGCGGCGGCAGTAGGCATCCGCGAAGAACCGCTCGCGCCAGAAGGCCCGCAGCTGAGGCTTCAGCGCCTCCGTGTCCACGCCACGTGTCTGCAGGGGGCCCTCCACGGCGAACCCCATCTCCCCCTCGCTCACCTCGGCCACCACGGCCGACAGCTCGGCGTCGCCGTGGGCGTCGGCGAACTCGCGCAGGATGGTGAGCTGACGTCTGGCGGTGCTGATCGCAGTGGAGTCCAGATCGAGGACCACGACGGGGAGGCCTCCCGATGCACGCGCCTCGACCTCGTCGAGGATGTCCAGCAGCACACTCGCCATGCTCAGTCGTCGAAGTCGGCGTACTTGCTGCGACCCGAGCCCATCGCGCGAGACACCCCGAGTCCCACCAGCCCGAGCAGGACGAGCAGCCCCGCCAGGGTCGCGAGCACCGGCAACGAGGTGGTGCGGTGCACGAGCCAGTACGTGACTCGCTCCCCCACCGATGCCGGATGAGGCCCCGAGTAGGACGACTGCTGAAGCACGGCCTTCGCGGCCTCGGCGTTGGCCTCTGCCCCCAGCACCCACGTGCGGGCCACCCCCTTGTCGTAGGGCACCACGCCCACGGCCAGCCCCTCGCGGGGCGAGTACAGGAAGCCCACTCGATCGTCGAGGTCCACCTGCTCGGCGACCGCCACGTCCACGTCCCCGAACATGCGGTCGCGCAACAACGCGTCCGCTGCCTCGAAGCTGTGCTCGTCCACGACGCCGAGGAGCAACCCTCCCTGGCACGTGACCATCACGTCGGGGCTGGTGCCCGCTCGCGGCCGCAGCGCGGTCCAGCAGGGCTCGAGATCGGACACGCCGATTCGTCCCGCCACCGCGTTGACCTCGGACATCTCGGCATCGAAGGGGGGCCGCCACTCCTTCGGCAGCTGAGTGGAGATGCCCTTGGCCTCGAGGGTGGCGCCGAAGAAGGGCTTCGCCGGCTCCTCGTGGAAGTCGAGCCCCTCGGCGATGGCCCGACGCTGTCGCTCCACCTGGGCGCGTGCGCGCGCTGATCCGATGACCGCGACGTGCAGGTTCTGATGCTTGATCTCCACGGTGGCGCCGCGGAGCACACCCTCGGGGCCGCCCTCGCCGAAGCGGAAGCTGGCATCCACCATGGCCGCGGGCCGACCCGACGCTGCAGCCACCTGCGTGGCGTCCAGGGAGGGCTCGGCTCCAGCCAGCTCGTCGAGCTTGTCGAGGTAGCCCTGGCCCCAGCCCTGCCCGTCGCCGTCGATCGGCACCTGCACGGGAGTGGCCCAGACGTACAGCAGCATCTTCCCGCTCGACGAGACGTGCTCCGCCTCGAAGTCCCAGTCGGACCACCGCGACATCGACCAGGGTCCAGCTGGAAGATCGATGCGCACACCGAGATCCGCGAGGAGGAACTCGGGAGCGTCCGCGCCGTCCTGTGCGAGGGCGGGCGAGCCGAGGAGGAGGAACGACAACAGGGTACAGGTCAGCATCGCGCGCCTCTTAGGGGATCCGTGGGGGGGTCGCACGCGGCGAATGCAAAATCGGGGTTCGAGTATTCGGTTCCGACGGTGCCGATGACTAGTCGGTCGACGGGCCGGCGTCATATGAGCGATTGTTATGAGACTGCCAGTTGGAGGAGCGCAGATGCCGAGCCACGAGCCGCAGCCGAGCGGCGAATTCACTCGAAGCCGACGAAGGCCGAGCGGCGACGAGGTGGAGTTCGTCGCCGAAACGCTGCTACCCACAGACAAAGGCCGGTATCGGGTACGGGCTTACCGCGACCACGTCACGGGCACCGAGCCCCTCGCCATCGCGTGGGGACCGGTCGAGGGGAAGCAGCACCTGCCGGTGCGCGTGCACGACGAGTGCCTGACGAGCGAAGTCCTCGGCTCGCTGAAGTGCGACTGCCGAGACCAGCTCGATCACGCGCTCGAGCACATCCGCGAGAGCGGGTGTGGTCTGGTGATCTACCTGCGCCAAGAGGGCCGAGGAATCGGCCTGGCCAACAAGATCGCCGCCTACGCGCTGCAGCAGGACGGACTCGACACGGTGGATGCGAATCGAGCACTGGGACTCCCGGACGATGCGCGGCGCTACCATGCTGCCGCCGCGATCCTGGACGATCTCGGTATCGAGAGCGTGTCCCTGTTGACGAACAACCCACGCAAGGTGCAGCACCTGGAATCCCTGGGGATCGTGGTGTCGGACCGGATCCCGAGCCTGATGCACGCGAACCCGCACTCCGAGGGCTACCTGCACGCCAAGGCGGAGCGCATGGGGCACCTCCTCGACGAGGTCGTCGTCGGGCAGCCACTGCGGGTCGCCAGCAAGTAGCCACATCGAAGGGGAAGCTGGGCACCGAGCGGTGCCCGCTTCCGCGCCTCAGCGGTGCACTCGACGGCGCCTCGCCACGGCGACGGCCGCCAGCCACAGGGCCAGCGACGAGCCCCCGACGGGGCTCTGATCGCAGGCCACCGCGGCAGACGTGGGATCGTCCACGTCGCGGGGGGACTGCACGTCGCGGGGCTCGGACCGAGCTGCACAGCCGCGCGGCTCCTCGACCACCACCCCCATCCCGGGCTCTGGCACGTTGCTCTCGCCCGGCGTGGCGCGCGCCTTGACCGCCCAGTCCGAGGCCATGTCGGTGTCGAGGCCGTCCTCGACGCGCGCGAGCACATCGGCACTGCCCGGATCACCATAGGGCTCGACGACCTCCCCGCGGTCGTCCACGATGCCGTCGGCGTTGGGGCTGTCCCCATAGACCACGGTGTCCACCACGGCCCCGTCACAGTCGAGCAGGCGAAGTCCGTCGGTGTCGGTCCCGTTGCCCAGCGAGAACGCCGCCACCACGTCGGCTGACGCGACCTCCGCTCCGCCCACCACCAGAAAGCCCCGTGGAGGAATGCGGCTACCTTGGGGCAACACGACGTCGATCGAATCGAAGTCCTGGGTGGCCGCGGAGAGCATCCACCCCTCCACGCTCGCCTCCACGTCCGCGGCGTTGAACAGCTCCACGAACTCGGACCCTGCATCCTCGCCGTCCGGATCTGGCAAGATCTCGTTGACGGTCACGCTTCCCTGGTCCGGGGTGCAGACGATGGGTTCGATGGGCGGATTGGACAGACCCGGTGTGGGCTCGGCGGCGACGACGAAGTCGGAGCCTGACTGATCGGTGTCCCACCCATCCGACAGCCGCTGCAGGGAGCTGGCCTCGCCGGGAGCGACGGCCAGGCTGGTGGCCACGGCCCCCGTGTCGTCCACGAAGGGCGTCTCCCCGTCGTTGGGCGCACCGTAGATCACGGTGTCCACGACCACGCCCGCGCAGTCCACGATCCGGACACCATCGGAGCTGGAGGTGGCGTTCCCGAGGGACACGTCGGCCACGACGTCGGCGGTCGCGACCTGCTCGCCGCCCACCAGCAACAGCTCCCCAGGGGCAAGCACGCTCGACGGCAGCTCGGCCATGGTGGCAAAGGCCGAGGTGCCCGCTTGCAGGACCCAGCCCGTCAGGTCCACCGGCGCGGTGCCCGCGTGAAACAGCTCCACCCACTCCCCGCCCGCATCGGCGCCCTCGGGGTCGGGCAGCAGCTCGTTGATCCGGATCCCGCTGGCGGGCCCACCACAGTCCAGCTCGGGCCCGTCGTTGGCCTCCATGGGCGTAGGCACCAGCAACACGTCGAAGTCGGCACCGCTGTCGTCGGTGTCCACCCCGTCCGGGAGACGCGCCAGGGAGGCGCCGGAGCCCGGCACGGGCGCGAGGGAGGTGGCGACGGCGAGGTCGTCGTCGAGCCAGCCGTCGGTATTGGGACTGCCGTAGACCACCGTGTCCACCGCGGTGCCCTCGCAGTCGCGCAGCTGCACGGCATCGGCGTTCGAGCCAGCGTTGGGCAGCACGAAGCCAGAGACGACGAGATCCACCTCCGACAGCGCCGACTGCCCCACCACCACCCGGTCGCCATCGGGCAGCGTCGTGGCCGGGAGGGGGTCGCTGGTGGAGAACACCGACGTGCCTGCGGCGATCTGCCAGCCCTCCAGGTCGACCTCACCACCGCTGGTGTTGAGGATCTCCACCCACTCCTGCCCCCCATCGACGCCATCGGGGTTGGGCAGCAGCTCGTTGATCACCACGCCGTCGGCGTCCGTCGCGAGGGTGCACTGAGCGTGGGCCACGGGCGCCAGGATCGAAGCGAGGAGGACCATGAGCAGCTCCCGACCCGGCACAGCACCCGGGATGTGTCAGCGTCGGCGGCGGGCCGCCAACAGCAGGAGCAGCGTACCTCCGAGGGCGGCGTGGCTGGGGTGTGCTCCCACGGTGCAGCCGCACACCTCGAGCAGCCCCACGTCCTCTTCGGCCGTGTCGAACGTGTCCACGTCGGTGTCGGCATCGGAGTCGGCGTCTGCGTCGGCATCGGCATCGGCCGTCGCCGAGGCGGTGGTGGCCGTGCCCGATCCCCCCGCTGCCGCGGCTCCCGATCCGCCTGCGTTCGCCCACGATCCTCCGCCAGCCCAGGCGGGCCCCGCGAAGCACAACGCCATCGCCATCACCACGCCCACTCGCATCCAGTCACCCTCCGATGGTCGAACCATACCTCTCTGTGCGGCGGTTAGCATGGCTGCTGTCGTTGGAGGAGTTGAGATGACTGCCTGGTCCGCCCGGCCCCACCCGCGCTGGCTTTCCGTCGCCGTTGCCTGTCTGTGGATCTCGTCGTCGGGCTGCATGGGCATGGGGGCCGATCCGGAAGGCTCGACGGATGTCGACGATGTGGCCGCGAAGGAACGCATCGTGGGTATCTGGCGAATCGTCCCACCAGACGCAGACCTGCGTCGCTTCAAGGTGATCGACGCGGCCATCTCCGGTCGTCCGGACCGCAAGGCCAACCTCGGAGAGCTGTCGGTGACCGAGACGGGCCTGTTCGAGACGTGGTCGAAGAAGAAGGGCAAGGAGCTCAAGGACATGCGGGCGCAGCTGCGCTTCCTCAAGGGATCGCAGTTCGAGTTCACGGAGGAGCAGGTCACGGTGCAGTTCGGCTCCGACCGCTTCGGGCCCGTCGACTACACGGTGGTGAGCGACTCGCCCGACAAGACCGTGGTCACGATGGATCCCGGCCTGGGCAACGGCCTGGAGACACACACCTACAGCTGGACCGACGAGAACCGCGGCACGGTGCAAGTGAAGAGCGAGCAGTCGGGCGCCTTCGAGCCGCTGAACGTGATGCGGCGCTGATTCTCGGTGGGGGTCGGCGATCGGCGATCAGCCGTAGGTCGGCGGTCAGTGGTCAGCGTCTTCTTGTGGCGCTGCCAACAGATCCTCGTAGCCGTGGCCCTCGGAGATCCAGCGCTTGTGGAGCCGGCGCAAGGCATCTCGGTCGCCGTGCATGCCGAGGGAGCGCATCAGATCCTCCTCGGAGGCGAAGTGATCCCGCTGGGTGCGATGGTAGTGGCGCAGGGCCGCCAGCAGGTTCTCCTCGCCCAGCTCGTGCTCTAGGGCCTCGAAGAACAGCGCCGCGCGGCCGTAGACGATGGCGCCGTACTGGTCGAGGTCGTAGCGCCACGCAGGGAGGTTCGCGGGCAGATCGGGCACGCCGGCGCGCTGCAGGGCGCGGGTCGGCTGGAGGATCTCGTTGCGATAGCGCGTCTCCAGCGACGCACGCCCGTGGTGGCGCTCCCAGTACAGCGCCGCCGAGAAGGTGGCCAGCGCCTCGTCGAGCCATGGCTCGGCCCCTGGATCGTTGCCGACCTCGCTACCCCACCACTGATGCGCCACCTCGTGGGCCACCGTCCACTCGTGGTCGTCCTTGGGGCTGTAGACCCCCACCTTGTGGTGCACGTCCACCGTGACCAGCCCCGAGTACTCCACACCCAGCGCCACCCGGATGGGCGTCTCCACGATGTCGATCTCGGACTGACGCAGTGGGCCGAACAGCTCCGTGAACGTCTCCACGGCGCGGGTGGCGTAGCCCAGCAGGTGGCCCCCCATCG
This sequence comes from Myxococcales bacterium, assembly GCA_019634415.1. Taxonomy (GTDB): domain Bacteria; phylum Myxococcota_A; class UBA796; order UBA796; genus DRPG01. Next base: position 153,889 of record JAHQVJ010000100.1, on the reverse strand, counting down.
CATCGTCGGTGGCGGGATGGAACACCCGCACACGGAGGCCCTCCACCTCGGCCTCGACCACCTCGAGGTGGGCGCCGAGCTGTGCCGGGAAGTCCCGCGCACCCGCGGCCACGGCGACGACGGTGGTGCTGGAGGCGTCCTGACGACGGAGGATCTCGCTGCCCCCCGTGGCGATCCGCATGCGAGCCGGCGCGGTCAGCACCACGTGGAAGTAGGCAGGCGGGAACTTCGCGTGCTCGGTGTTGGGGCGGAGCGGCTGAGGGTTGGCCCGCCCGGAGCGATTCACCGGCAGCACCATGGGCAACCAGTGCCCCAGGTTGACGTAGCCGCCGGAGTAGCCGTAGAGACCCGTCGCAGCAGTGTCGAGGACGTCCGCCTCGTAGGGCTCCATGGGGTCGAAGGAGGGCACCTCCTGCTCGAGGTGGAGCAGGATCCGCGCCGTCCGCTTCGGAGGCAGGGGCTCGGGCAGCGGCAGCACCAGGAGCGAGCCGTCCATCGCCGGTGCCACGCGCTGGTTGTCGACCCACACCCCCTGCAGCCAGATCCGCGCCGAGGCACTCGGGAAGACCCGCAGCACGAGCTGGTCGATGGGCTTGTTGGCAGGGTTGTCGTAGGCGATGGCCTGCCGCAGACGCACTCGAACGTGCCGACCCCGCAGGGTCATCTCGTCGAGGACCTCGGCCTCCACTGCGTACAGCGGCCCCTCCACCAAGGTGTCGCCGAGCTCCGGCCGCACGGAGGCCGCGAACGGACCAGCCCCGTCATGGATCTGACGGACCAGGGCGTCCACGCTGCGATCCTCCTCGGCCCAGCCGATCCGGTCCACCCAGCCGAGCGCCTGGCTCCAGGCGAGGTCGTCCGCAGCCTGAGCGCACCACACGAGCAACGCCATCAGCATGCGCCCACCGCCCGCTCGGCGGCCAGCCGAGCTGCCAAGAGCGTCCATACGGGCATCCGGTCCGCACGCGCCGCCACGTCGAGGGGTGCGGAGGGGGTGTGATCGACGAGTCCCAGGACGAACGGTGCAGTGGCCACGACCAGATCCTCGGATCGACCGCATGCCAGATCGACCACCTTCTGCAACATGGGCGTGAGCGCCCGCATGGCTGGATACGCGCCTTGCAGCGTGTGATCTCCCACGAGGGCAGCGAGACGGTTCATCTGCCCTTGGCTCCGCTCGGCAAGCAGCGCCTCCACCCGGCGCTCCCCGAGAGGCAGGGCCACCTCCACGGCGGCCCACCAGGCGAGCATGCTCCGGCCTGCCGGAAGCTCGACGAACGAGCTCGCTCCCCCGCAGCGTGAGGCGAACCATCCCAGCGCTGCAGCCTTCATGGCCGCGTCGTCGGTCTGGGCATCCACGTCGTGCCGCCCCAGGAAGCCCAGGTCTCGGTGACGATCCGCCACGTCGAGCTGCTGGCCGACCTGGAGCAGCGACGTCGACACCTCGGTCCGAGCGCGCGCCAAGGCCGCTGCGAGCTGGGTGGGATCGACGCTACGACGATGGATCTCCGCCGCCTCCGCGACGCTGCCGTAGTGCACCCATGCCGGCGCCCTCGGGATCTCGGCAAGGACGGAGGCGACGAGCCGCGCACACAGGGCGTCCGGCCCAAACGCTGCAAGCGCCTCGTCCACCGACTGCATCAGCCGGAGCTGGGCAGGACCGCTCGACGCGCCGCGCTCTCGGCGGCCAGACGACTTCCCAGCAGGCGGTAGACCGGCATCACGTCGGCCGCGTTGGCCAGCACGCCGGCGGCCTTGTCGGCAGCGTTCATCGCGCCCGGCACGTACGGCGTGATCTGCTCCGCCACGGGCTTGACGTAGTTGTTGGCGTGGTCGGCCACGCGCTGCAGCTGGCCGGTGAGCTGGCCGAGCATCTGCGCGGCGCTGCCGATGTCTTGGCCCTTGGCCATCTCGTTGAGGCGCTGCGCCTGCGCCCCGCCCTCGGCCTGGAGCAGCTGCGAGAGTGCCCCGGAGCCAGTCATGGCGACGTTGTCGGCGAACGGCAGCGCCACCTCGATGGCCCCGTAGTACACGGACATCGCCTGCCCGGTGGGGGAGGTACGGAAGGCGTCGGCCCGCTCCGCCATGGTGCCGGGGTAGGCCTTGTAGACCATGTAGGCCAGGCCCAGGGCCTTGAGCACGGCGTCGTTGCGCTGCTGGTTGTCGGTCTCCAGCGCCTCGGTGCCGCCACCGGAGAACAGCTTCCAGGCCGTGGCCAGGCCGGTCACGATGGCGTAGCCCTTGTCTCCCGCATCGAGCAGGTTGGCCATCCACAGGATGTCGCCGACGTCCTTGTCGGTCTCGGCGATCTGTCGGGCACGGACGAAGTCCTCTTCGGTGGCGTCGGGCTTGAGCACCCGCACGGCATCGTCGACGGAGGTCCAATGCTGGAGGTCCGGGGAGTACGGCACGGCGGTAAAGACGCCCTTCAGCAGCTTGAAGGTCAAGGATTCCGAGTTGAATTCGTTGAGGGCGGTGTTCACCCGAGACATGGGGCCTCCAATCAGGGGTGCCAACGCCCCTAAGAGGGAGATCCCTGCAGATCAACACCGGAAGACGATACCCCTGCAAGAACCTTCGCGTTGGCGAACTGGATCGAAGGCCTGCCCAGCAGATCCCGCTTCGCCCAATGCTTCGGCAGGACTGGTGCGTGCAGGGCGCCGGCGTCTTGTCGGCAGCCGCAGGGCGCCGGCTCCTGGTCGGCAGTCCCGCGGCGGGCGATCGAGCGGCCCGGGGATCGACCAGGGCCGCGCGGCCGCTGGGGGGCTGTCGGCCGGGGGCCGGATCAAGAGCCCGCAGGGCGCCGGCTCCTGGTCGGCAGTCCCGCGGCGGGCGATCGAGCGGCCCGGGGATCGGAAGGTCCGTGCTATCTGCCCATGTTCATGGGACGTCGACCGCCGGCGTCGCGAGGTTGGGGATGGCGGAACCTTCAGGGCGATCCAGGGTCGAGGCGGAGCTAGCGAGCTTCCAGCCGTCCTCCGTGACGGTTCGGGTGCTCTCGGCCATCCTCGGCGCGTTGCCTGCAGGGGGAGCCACGCCCTGGTACGGCACGGTGCGAGAGGCGGCCGAGGCGGCGACGGGCGGTGTTCCCGACGCGATCGTACGACGCGCGGAGGTCCTGCTGGACGCGCCCCACGTGGGGCAGGCGCTGGATGCGGCCGCCGCCATCGATGCAGGCGATCGGGGGCTGTCCGTGGTGGGCAACATCCGCGCAGCCCTCTCGCTGGTGAGCGGACGGCGGGCAGCGGTGCTGGACAGCCAGCAGCGCGCCGATGCCGCCCTCAAGGCCCTGGCCCTGGCCTATCTGATCACGAAGATGCTTCCGGAGGGGGCAGGCTCCGAGGATCGTCTGGCGCTGCTGAAGACGATCCCGGCGGGCACACAGCTGATTCAGATCTATGCCGCGATCGAGGTGGCCCTGCCCTTCGGGGAGCGCGTGGCGGCGGCCCATGGTCGGTTCGTGGCGGAGCTGGTGGAGGCCCACGAGGGGGGCGCGGTGACCCGCTTCTTGAGCGTGGTGGGCCGCGTGGGCGTCGAAGATGCCAAGGCGACGCTGGCGGAGCTGGTGGCGCTGCTGGACGAGGCTGCGCTGGCGGTGCTGCCGCACGCTCAGTCCCTGGCAAGCCGACTGGTGGCAGTGCTGCCGGGAAGCTCGGGCGTGGCCCCCCAGGTGGCGGCGTCCGGAGTGGATGCACTGCCGGCCTATCGCTGGTTGTGCGCTCGGCTCGCGGTGGAGTCGAGCCTGGCGCTGGCGAAGCTGGAGCTGATGCCCCAGGTGGCCTTGCCCCTGGCTCCATCGGAGCGCACCTCCGCCGGTGCCTCCCGCTCTCTGAGAGCGGGCGAGTATCTCGACTGCCACGAACGGGGATCGCAGCCCCGAGCCCCAGTTGGACTCGGTCGATGCGGCAGTGGCAGCGGTGGCGGCGGTGGCGGCGGAGGCCGTGAGCGGTCATCAGGCCTCGGCGGCGGGTTCGAACACGGACTCGCGTTCGGTACAACGACAGAGCAGTCCCAGCGAGGACGGAGGTGAGCGAATGGCCATGGGTGGAGGGACGGGCGACAGCGACAATCCGTTTGCCGATCCGCCGTCGGATGCGGCGGATCCGGCACCGGCGGCAGCAGCCTCCGACAACCCCTTCGCGGATCCGGCTCCCACGGCGGTGCCCGTGCCAGACGCCGCGAGCCCCTTCGCGGATCCGGCCCCCACGGCGGTGCCCGTGCCAGACGCCGCGAGCCCCTTTGCGGACCCGGCCCCGGCGGCAGCAGCCTCCGACAACCCCTTTGCCGATCCCGCTCCTGCAGCTGCACCCGTTGCGGCTGGAAGCCCCTTTGCGGACCCCGCTCCCGCACCAACGCCGGTAGCAGCTCCTTCCAGCAACCCCTTCGCCGATCCCGCTCCGGCGGCAGCACCCGCGGCCGCAGCAAGCCCCTTCGCCGACCCCGCTCCGGCGGCAGCACCCGCGGCAGCTGGAAGCCCCTTCGCCGATCCCGCTCCCGCACCAGCGCCGCCGGCACCCGCCGCGTCCAGCAACCCCTTCGCCGATCCCGCTCCGGCGGCAGCACCCGCGGCAGCTGGAAGCCCCTTCGCCGACCCCGCTCCCGCTGCAACGCCAGTGGCCAGCGCCCCTGCGGCCATCGGCAGCAACCCCTTCGTCGCCGGGACCGCGAGCCCCTCCGAGCCAGCGCCCAGCGCGCCCGCCGCCGGTAGCAATCCGTTCGCTGGAGGAAGCTCTCCCAGCCAGCCTCAGGCCAACCCCTTCGACACCGACGGCGCTGGCGTCGGCGCGCTCCTCGGCACCGACAGCGCCATCGGGGCCGCTGCCGGCGCAGCCGCAGCCGCAGCCACCGCTGCCGGCCTCGGCAACCCGTTCGCCCTCGCCGAGGCCGCCCTCGGCATGCTGCAGGGCCTCGCCACACCCGAGGAGCCCAGCTCCGCACCTCCTCGGCCCCAGGAACCCGCCAGCGGGGCCTCTGCCAACCCCTTCGCCCCCAAGGAGGAGCCCGCACCGGTGACCGCGCTCGACGTGTCCGCCCCCGTGCCATCCCAAGCGCCACCGCAGGCCGCCTCTGCCGCCACACCCCCGTCCGCGCCCGCTCCCGCCCAGGTGAAGGTGCCCCAGCAGAGCACGACGCCCCCCCCCGCACGCGTCGCCATCCCTCCCGCGTCGCCCTCCACCGCAGCCCCGACCAACCCGTCGTTCATCTCCATCCAGAACAGCATGCCCAAGCGCGACCCCGTGCCGCGGCAGGTGTCCACCGATGCGCCCCCCGCTCCGCCGCCCACCCTGCTGCCGACGTGGCCCACGCAGGAGCTTCCCGAGGAGTCCCGTCTTCGGGGTGCATACCTGTCTACCGACGGCCGGTGGCGGATCTTCACCAAGGAAGGTGTCTACACGGACTACCCCCCAGCCACCATCGATCCGGTGGACTGGGACGCCCACTGGTCCGCAGGCCACCGGGTGGCGCTGTACCGACGCAATGGGAACCACGCGACCATCGAGTACTTCGACACCATCCCCGAGACCTTCGAGGTGCTTCCCGAGGCCTACGTCCTGCGCATCAACGGCGAGCCGTGGAAGCGCACCGACTACGACCTCGCTGGCCGGACCATGCAAGGGCAGTGGATTCGAGACGACGGCACCCTGGTGGCGCTGACCCACGAGGCGCGCATCCAGATCGGTGCTCGCACGGGGCGCTATCGGCTCTCCGCCGGCAAGATCTCCACGGAATGGGACGACGGCGGCCGCAACGAGTGGAGCTTCCTGTCGACCCTCGCGCCGTCGTCCAAGCACCCACACGTACTTTGGCTTGCGGGTTCGCAGTGCAAGCTGCAGTCTTGATGGTGTCCCCCCGTCCCGTTACGGCCACAGGCCGAGGAGTTCGTCATGCGGCTTAGCGTTGCTCTGTTGCTGGGTCTTGGAACGGCTTCCACCGCCCAGGCCCAGACCTGGGAGATCCACGGAGAGGTGCTCGCTCCCGACAGCACCATTCCCTTCGCCAGCGAGAGCATCGGCGGGCCCAGCGTGGTCTACGACACCATCCACGATCGCTTCGTCATGGTGTTCGAGGCGCGCACACCCACGACAGACTCCCGCTGTCCGCAGGGGATCTGGGCCCTCGGACTCGCCACGAGCACCGACGGCATCTCGTGGACGATGGACTCCAACCCGCTGCTGCTGCCCGTGCCCGGCTCGGGCGACTTCTACAGCTGCGTGGCTGCCCACCCCGCAGTCGTCTTCACCGAAAACGGCAACGGGCGTCTGCAAGTATTCTTCAAGGCCGAAGAAGACACCGACAGCTGCAAGAAGAGCGGCTTCGCCACCTGCCCCTACACCGGCATCGGGCGCATGCGCGTCGACTTCGACAAGAAGGGCGACGTCAGCACCACGAACATCCAGAGCACCGTGGTGCGGCAGCTCGACGGCCCGGGCGGGTTCCCGAGCGTGGTGCTCGACGGCATCACCTTCAAGCTCGCCTACCAGACCTACCCCAACGTGCGGGTCGCGGAATCCGTGCTCTTCACGTCCTTCCCCGTCGGCTCGGTGGTGTTCGACGTCAACGCCGACTTCTCCTCCGGGGAGACGGGCGACACGAGCGACACCGGCGACACGGAGTCTGGTCCCCAGTGGGTCTTCGACGAGTTCTTCAGCCCCTCCATCATCTGTGACGACAGCTTCCTCTTCCCCGACGCCATGTGGGTCGGTTCGCGCGACACCCGGTTCGGGGCGGTGCTCGAGGGGGGCTGGGGCAAGGGACTGAAGGGGGCCTCCTCCTCGGCCGATTGGATCCTGTCGGAGGCCGCAGGGGCCACCTGGACCAACGACGACGATTGGCGTCACTGGGAGATGCTGCGCCTGAGCACGGGGGACTACCTCACGTGGTTCTCGGAGAAGGACGCCTCTGGCGACAACTCCATCCACTTCGGTGGCACCACCCTCACCTTCAACAACAGCGACGTCGAGAGCCGCATCTGCCCCTGACCGGCAGCAGGTGCATACCTCAACCCTGACGTCAGCGGACCGATGAGCCCATCGGTGTTCGCCGCACGAGGATCCATCCCTCGGCGGTCGGCGACGCCTCGGAGCCTTGATGTCCGCCACCCTTTCGAGCCGCCTCCTCGCGACGGTGGGCCTGTCGATCGCCCTCGGCGCGGCGCCCGCTGCCTTCGCACAGACGTTCTCCTACCAGGCAGGAGCTGTGCTGAGCCCCGACGCCGGCATCCCCTTCGCCAGCGAGAGCATCGGCGCGCCCAGCGTGGTCTACGACACCATCAACGACCGCTTCCTCATGGCCTTCGAGGCGCGAACGCCCCTGACCGACGCCGACTGTCCGCAGGGGATCTGGGCGCTGGGCCTCGCCCACAGCTCCGACGGCGTGACCTGGACCATCGTGAGCAACCCGATGCTCCTGCCCTCCCCCGGCGACGGCACCTACTACAGCTGCGTGGCTGCCCAGCCCACCGCCCTGTTCGACGACACGAACAACGGACGCCTGCACGTGCTCTTCAAGGCCGAAGAGGACGAGACCTCCTGCACCACCAGCTCCTACACCACCTGCCCCTACACCGGGATCGGGCGCCTGCGCGTGGTGTTCAACGCCGCCGGTGGGGTGCAGAACATCACGGTGCAGAACACCCCCGTGCTCGAGCTCGACGGCCCCGGCGGCCACCCGTCCATGGTCCAGGACGGCTCCACCTTCGCCATGACCTACCAGCGCTACCCCAACATCTACCGCACGGCGTCCTCCGTGCTGAGCTCCTTCGGGACCGGCAGCCTCATCCTCGACGTCAACGCCGACTGGAGCTCGGGCGACACCTCCGACACCGGGGGCGGCACCAGCTGGGTCTACGACGAGTTCAAGAGCCCAGCGCTGGTCTGCGACGACTCCATCTCGTTTCCCTGGGCCATGTGGGTCGGCTCCGTCAACACCAACTACGGGGCCGTCGTGGACGGTGGCTGGGGCAAGGCCATCTCGTCCACCGGCTCGAGCTGGGCCCTGTCGCAGAGCCCCACCGAGACCTGGACCAACGACACCGACTTCCGGCACTGGGATGTCCTGCGGCTGATCACCGGGGACTACCTGATGTGGTACTCGGAGAAGGACGGCTCGGGCGACAGCGCCATCTACTTCGGTGGCACCACGCTGTCGTTCAACAACTCCGACGTGCAGACGAAGAACTGCCCGTAGCGAGCAGGCTCAGGGAGGGGGCGCCGCCGCGGCGTGAGCGAGCCCCTCCGTGAGCACCCCCTCGCGCCACTCGGGCATGGGGGTGTCGGCAGGAAGCGTGCGCAGATCCACCGCCACGCCCTTCGCCATGACGAGCTCCACCACGAGCCCGTCGTCGCTCACCTCACGGCGAACGCCCTCGGCGCGACCATCCACGTAGGTCACGCTCGCCGAGAACGCCCCCTGTGAGGTCCAGCGCGTCCAGTCGCCCGCGCGCTCGCCCTTCCGCCACTCGCCCTGCACCGCGACGGATCCGTCGGCGTAGCGCTCGAGCTGCGGACCGTGCAGCGTGCCGTCCTCTTGCGTGCAGAACTGCACCGCCGTGCCCTCCGCCCAGCGCGGAGCCGGACTCGCTTGCCCCTCCGCAGACGTCTGCAGCGTGGCCTTGCCGCACTCGAGGTCGCCCAGCGGCGCCGTCACCTGGGCGGTGCCACGCCCCGACGTGCACGCCAGCAAGCCAGCCACCATCACCGTGATCACCACGCCTCCCCCGGCACCGTTCCTCACCCTACGCCCCCCGGCAAGCAGCTGGACCCGCTTCCCACCGGTTGTTATCGGCCAGCGGGCGAACCGGCGAACACGCCCTGGGGAACCATGAACGAGCTGCTGGAACGCCTGGAGGCGATGGGACGACCGGGCGGCTTGCTCGCCCTCGGCGTCGCCTTCCTGGCAGCAGCAGCGGGCGCTGGCCTCTTCTGGCTCACCCTCGACCCCGCCCTCGGGGTGGAGGAAGCCCAGCGCATCGCCGAGGGCGGAAGCGGCATGTCCACCCGGTGGCGCACGCGCGGCCTCCGCTTCTCGGCCCTGCTCACCTTCGCCATGGCACTTCCCAGCGCCTTCCTCGGCGTTCGTCTGCTCACCCAGCGGCACTACCCACGGGCCGACGAGGTCTTCCCACCCATGGACGTCGGGGCCATCGCCGATGCGTTGTCGCAGCGCACCGAAGACCTGTGCGTCTGCACGCGATGCCGCGTGATGGTGCCTGCGGCGTTCTCCACGGGCGCCTGCCCCGTGTGCGCATCCGCGGTGGAGTACCACGAGGTCCAGTCGGACGAGGACGCCCAGATGGTCCTCGCCGCCATGTCCTGAACCTGGAGAGTTCATGTCCCGCTCGACCCGCCTGCTCGCCCGCGCCATGGACGTCATCCCGGGTGGCGTGAACTCACCCGTCCGCGCCTTCGGGGCCGTCGGAGGCGATCCACCGTTCATCGCTCGGGGCGAAGGCACCGAGATCATCGACGTGGACGGCCATCGCTACGTCGATCTCGTGGGGTCGTGGGGACCGCTGATCCTCGGCCACGCGAACACCGCCGTGCTCGGCGCCACCATGGCGGCCGCCAGTCGAGGCTCCAGCTTCGGTGCGCCCACCGAGGGAGAGATCGAGCTGGCAGAGGAGATCGTGGCGCGCGTGCCGTCGGTGGAGAAGGTGCGCCTGTGCTCCAGCGGCACCGAGGCCACCATGCACGCCGTTCGGCTGGCCAGAGCGGCCACCGGACGCGACCGCGTGATCAAGCTCGAGGGCTGCTACCACGGAGCCCACGACGCGGTGCTGGTGAAGGCGGGTAGCGGTGTGGCCACCTTCAGCGACGGACAGGCCACCACCGAGCCCGGATCTCCCGGCGTGCCTGCAGCGGTGGCCGAGCTGACGGTGGTGGCGCCCTACAACGACCTGGCGGCCGTCAAGGCCCTCCTGGAGCAGCACGAGGGCGAGGTGGCCGCCGTCATGCTGGAGCCCGTCGCCGGCAACATGGGGTGTATTCCGCCCGTCGAGGGCTACCTCGAGGGTCTGCGCGCCCTGTGCGACGAGCACGGCTCGCTGCTGGTGTTCGACGAGGTCATGACCGGCTTTCGCGTGGCCCGTGGCGGCGCCCAGGAGCACTTCGGCGTGCGACCCGACCTCACCTGCATGGGAAAGGTGATCGGCGGCGGATACCCGCTCGCTGCCTTCGGAGGCTCGGCGGAGGTGATGGATCAGCTGGCTCCGCTGGGGCCGGTGTACCAGGCGGGCACGCTGTCGGGGAACCCCGTGGCGGTGGCCGCTGGGCTCGCCACGCTAAAGCAGCTGGACCCGAGCTGCTACGCCCAGCTCGAGGCCATGGGGGCGCGGATCGAGGAGTCGCTCCGTCCCGCCCTCGAGTACCACGGCTGCAGCATGCACCGGGTGGGCTCCATGATGACGATCTTCTTCCGCGCCGAGGCGCCGCAGCGCTTCTCCGACGTGCAGCAGTGCGATCTAGCTGCCTTCGGGCGCTTCTTCCGCGCCAGCCTGAACGGCGGCGTCTACCTGCCTCCGAGCCAGTACGAGGCGGCCTTCCTGCCCCTCGGTCTCTCCGACGAGCAGCTGAGCCGCGTCGTCGACGGCCTGAGCTCGGCACTCGTCGCAGCACACGTCCACTAGAGCCCCATGGCCGGCCCTCGGGTCGCTCGGATCCGCAAGGCGCTGCCGCAACGAGTTGCGGGTCATTGCCCGGCTATGGGGCCCTCGATACGAGGCGACCCTCAGATGGAACAAGGGGCCCGAGCGGCAGCGATGGTCACCCAGATGGTCGTCACCACGGCCATCGGAGGGTGGATCGGACAACAGCTGGACGAGCGGTTTCTCACCGAACCCTGGCTGATGGTCTCCGGCTTCACCCTCGGATTCTCCATGGGCATGATCGCGCTGCTCCGCGTGCTCACCCGCAACAACCAAAGCGACGATGACGAACCCTCCGATCTTCCGTAATTCGATCCTCACTTGGCCCGTCGGCGTGGCCATCGGTGCAGCGATCGGAACGGACTATGCGCTGGCAGCCGGCGTGTCGGGGGCGCTGTGCGTCGCCAACATCTGGGTACTGTCGGTCCTGGGGCCGCGGCTCGTCTCCAGCGTGGCCAAGGAAGAGTTCGCCGGCATGTGGCTCGCCGCCCTCGGCGCCAAGTTCGTGATCCTCGCCGGACTCCTCCTCGCCCTCGTGCGCATCTTCCCGCCCCTCGGCGTCGGCCTCGGCTTCGTGCCGCTGCTGCTCGGAACGCTGATCACCGGGATCGGGCTCGCGCAGGAAGAGAACGCACGCGAAGAAGCCGAGCTCGCGGCTGGCGCGCCCCCTCACCCTCCCACGCCCGAAGAGGCCTGATCATGCTCGCAGCTGGTTTCTCCTGGTTCCGCCTGTTCGAGGACGTCGACAAGGACACGTTCCTCGAGTCGCAGGGATGGATGGAGTCGTACTGGGGTTCGGGCCACGAGGTGGCCAACACCACCGTGCACCTCCATGCGTGGCTGTCGGTGGCGGTCCTCGTCACCATCGCCATCCTCGGTCGCATGGCCCTGAACCGCGCGCAGTCCCGCGAGGGCATCGAGCGGTACTTCAGCGACGAGAAGTTCACGGCGTTGTCGGCCGTCGAGGTGTTCGCGTCGGGCATCCGCTCGATGATGTCGGACCTGCTCGAGCCGAAGGACGTCAAGCTGTGGTTCCCGCTCATCGCGGGGCTCTTCGGCTACATCTTCCTCTGCAACATCCAGGGCATCCTGCCCGGCTTCCTGCCCCCCACCGACAACATCAACACGAACGTGGGCATGGCCATCACGTCCTTCCTGGTGTTCATGGGCATGGGTCTGTGGCGCGATCCGGTCAACTTCCTCAAGCACCTCCTCGGACCCGTCGCCCTGCTGGCGCCGTTCATGTTCGTGGTCGAGTCCTTGAGCCTGATCATCCGCCCGATCGCACTCACCATCCGCCTCACGGCCAACATGTTCGGCGATCACCAGGTGTTCGTGATCCTGTCCGACAAGGTGCCGATCATCCTTCCCGTGGGTCTGCTCACCCTCGCCTGTCTGGTGAGTGTGGTCCAGGCCTTCGTGTTCAGCCTGCTCACCACCATCTACATCAACCTGTCTCTGCCGCACCATGAGCACGACGCTCACTGAGCGGCACCCGAATCCGAACTCCCGCCACGCCGGGAGAGGAGGAGAGATGAAGAAGTCCCTTCTGATCCTGCCCGTCATGGTGGCTCTGCTGCTCGTCGGCGACGTGGCCCTGGCGCAGGAGCAAGGCGCCGTCTACAACTTCGGCCTCGACAGCCTCGGCTCCGGTGTCGCCATGGGCCTCGCCGTCCTCGGCGGTGGCATCGGCCAGGGCATGGCCGCTCGCGGCATGTACGAGAGCGTCGCTCGCAACCCGCAGGCCGCGGGCAAGCTGAACGCGCCGTTCTACGTCGGCCTTGCGTTCATCGAGTCCCTGTGCCTGTTTGCCCTCGTGGTGGCCTTCAGCATCAACGGCTGAGCCCATCGCCGGGCTCGACTGGCCCATCCTCGGGTTGGCCAGTTCGACTCGGTCCGTCGCTTAGGCGGAGACAACCCTTGGAATCGGCCCCGCGTCTTCGAGATGCGGCGGCCGATTCTTTGTTGGGGGGATGGATGCGAGCACACATGGGTTTCGTGCTATCACTACACCGCACCGGAGATCGCCATGAGGCCCACTGTCTGGATCCTTGCCCTGTTGCTGCTTCCCGGACTCGCTGAAGCCGGGAAGAAGAACAAGAAGAAGAAGAACAAGGGCAAGCAGGATGCCGGGCCGAAGATCGGCTGGGTTGCCGTGGGGGAGAATGGCGGCAGCTGCTACTTCCCGCCTGATTTCGCGGGGCTCGCCACCGGGCCCAAGCGCATGGAGTGGCAGAACACGCGCAACGCCATCATGGGGCAGTGGCGGGGCGAGAAGGGCGACGGGGTGGCCTTCGACGACAAGGTGATCGTCAACATGGAGAACGTGTTGCTCGGCGAGCCAGCGCTCATCGAGGCCGTGGCCACGGAGAACGCCGCCGAGTGCGAGAAGGCGATGTCGGGCGGCGGTGTCGACGCCTGGGAGGCCTGGCTCAAGGCCACGCCCGGCCGACTCACCGCGGGGCAGTGCCCCACCCCCCCCATGGACTTCACCCTTTACGACTATTTGTCCATCAACCACGACTGGCAGATCCCCGTGAGCGTGTGCAAGGGCGACCACGTGAACATCCACGCGAGTGCGACGGACTACTACCGCCTCGACAAGGACGGTGACTACATCAACGCCGATGGGGCTGCGGAGGGCTCCGTCGCGGGCTTGCCGTGCGACACCGAGATGTGCCGTCCAGGCATGCTCATCATGCGCTTCCGCGGCGAGGGCGGCATGTCGCAGATCCTGCCCGTCGGCCTCGATCTGAACTTCCGGGTGCCGTCCCACGGCACCATCGACGTGATGATCAACGACGCCTCGATGTCCGACAACGACTGGAAGACCGTGCGCGGCATCCAGCACCACACCTCCATCGAGTACTCGCCGGCCGGAGGCTGAGGATGCCCTGGGTCCTGCCCCTGCTCACCCTCTCCGCCGCCGCAGGACCCTCCCCCACGGGAGACACGGGGGTCACTGTCGGCACCGAGGACACTGCGCCCGTGGAAGAGGTCGACCCCAACGATGCGCGTGAGGCGCAGCTGCAAGGCGGTGGCGGCTGCCTCGAGCTGCCCACGGCGGCCGCCGCGTCCATCGTGTTCTGGCCGCTGCTGTGGGGGCTCCGGCGACAGACCCGAAGGGAGGACGCATGATCCTCACCGCCGCGTCGCTATGGCTGGCCGCTTCCTCGGCCCACGCCCAAGACAGCCGCGCCTACCCCTTCGACGTCGAGCGCTTCCGCCCGGTGGTCGACCCCTTCGGCTACGCCGTCACCGAGTCGTCCACCACGCTGGACAACCTGCAGGTGGGCGTGGGGGTGTGGGGCAACTACAGCGAGGACTCGCTGATCCTGGTGACGGCCCAGGGCAACCGCCTCGTGGGGCCGGCCCCGGTGTCGCCGGACGGCCTGCTCGACCGCCGCACCATGCTCGATCTCCAGCTCGGGCTGGGGCTGGGCGGCGTGTTCGGCATCGTGGTGGATGCTCCCCTGATCGTCTGGCAGCAGGGATTCGAGCCCACGTCTGCCCAGTCCGAGGCCAGCACCACCGACCTGCTCACGTCGGGTCCCGGCGACCTCCGCGTCACCCCGAAGCTGGTGGTGGTGGACGTCAACGAGGGAGCCCACGTGGGCCTCGCCCTGTATGCCACGGGCACGATCCCCACGGGCTCCACCCGCTCCTTCATCGGCGAGGGCGAGCCCACCGTCTCCCCTGGCCTGGCGTTCGAGCTCGCCACCGACTCGATCCGAGATGGCGCCTACCTGGCTCGTGGCGCCCTCAACCTGGGCGCCCGGATCAAGGGCGCCGACGAGCTGCTCGGGCGTGAGTTCGGACCCGAGCTGTTCTACCGCGGCGCGCTGTCGGCCAAGCCCACGGGCGGATTCGAGCTGGGCGTCGACATCGCGGGCACCGCCAGCACCACCGAGCTCGAAGATCTGCCCCTGGAGATCTTGCCATGGGCGCGGCTACACGGCCTCGAGGTGGCGAGCTTCACCGCGGGCGGGGGGATCGGGCTGTCGGACGGCACCGGGGCCCCGGTCTTTCGGTTGTTCGCCGGGCTCACCATCGCTCCCTCCTTCGATCCCCTCACCTTGGATCGCGACGGGGACACCGTCCCCAACCGGTTCGACCAGTGCATCTCGGTGCCCGAGGATCTCGACGGCTTCCAGGATCAGGACGGCTGCCCCGACGACGACAACGACGCCGACGGCGTAGCCGACAGCGACGACTCCTGTCCGAATCAGCCCGAAGATCTCGACCAGTTCGAAGACGCCGACGGCTGCCCCGATCCCGACAACGACGGAGACGGAATCGTCGACAGCCAGGACAGCTGCGTGACCGTGCCCGAGGACGCGGACGGGTTCCAGGATCTGGACGGCTGCCCCGACGACGACAACGACGGAGACGGGATCCTCGACGAGGTCGATCGCTGCCGCAACGCTGCGGAGACGGTCAACGGCCACGAAGATGAGGACGGCTGCCCCGACGAGAAGCCCTTCATCGACACCGACGGGGACGGCTACGAGGACGCGAACGACACCTGCCCCGAGGAGGCAGAGGACGTGGACGGCTGGCAGGACGACGACGGCTGCCCCGACGACGACAACGACCTGGACCAGATCCCCGACACCGTGGACCAGTGCCCCTTCGAGGCAGAGACAGCCAACGGCCACCTCGACGAGGACGGCTGCCCCGACACGGCACCCTCCCGCGTGATCATCGAGAAAGAGAAGATCGTGATCACCGAGAAGGTGTTCTTCGAGTACGGCAAGGCCGTGATCGACGGCATGTCCTTCTCGCTACTGCAAGAGGTGGCCGACGTGATCAACGACAACCCGCGCCTGACCCTGGTGCAGGTGGAGGGCCACACCGACTCCGACGGCGGCGACTCGTACAACCTGCGACTGTCGCAGGCCCGAGCCCTGGCCGTGGTGGAGTTCCTGGTCGGGGCCGGAGTGAGCCAGAGCCGCGTGCAGGCCAAGGGATTCGGAGAGTCCCTGCCCATCGCGAGCAACGACACCACGGCCGGCAAGGCGCAGAACCGCCGAGTAGAGTTCACGATCCTCGCACAAGAGTGACCCCCACTCCGCCGTGGATGATTCGGCGGAGCCGGCGGGTTCGTCCTGGCCAGCTCGCCCAAGAGGCCCGCTCGTCTGCGGGGCCTCGACACCACGGCGTGTGGTACAACCAGGCCCTTCGGAGGTCCGTCATGGCCCGCTTCGCCGCTGCCCTCATCGCACTTCTCCCATTCGCGACGTCGGCCATGGCCGGCTACCAGGCCTCCACCTTCAAGAAGGAAGACCGTCTCGGCAAGAACTACTGGAATGCCGCGAGCGCCCTCGACAACGACATGGAGACCTGCTGGCAGGTCGACGCCGAGGCCAAGAACGAGGGCTCCTGGATCCAGATCGACACCCCGACGTCCACCATCGACAAGATCGCCGTGGCCACGGGCTGGAACAAGTCCGAGGAGCTGTTCTTCGACTACGCCCGGATCAAGACCGCCCGAGTGGAGATGTTCACCCAAGGAGAGTCCACTCCGGTGGCCGAGACCACGATCACCTTCGAAGACAAGATGGGCTGGCAAGAGCTGGATCTGCCCGACACCAAGGTGGGCGGGGAGTTCACGGGGGGCGTGGTGAAGCTCACCGTACTGGAGACCTACGCCGGCCGGGACTTCCCGGCCCTGGCCGTCTCCGAGGTACGGGTTCACCTCAAGGAGTTCCCGGCGGCCACGCTGTCGTTCGGCAGTGTGCCCGACAGCGAGCAGAGCGGACACGACGGATCCATGATGATGGACGGCAGCTCGCGCACCTTCTGGGCCGCCGAGGGCCCGACGGCCACGTTCTCCCTGACGGCATCGGGCTACGGGCTGTCCTCCGTCGGGATCCAGCAGGGTCCCAAGTCGTACGCTCGCCCCAAGACGATCAAGATCGTGGCGAACCAAGCGGAGATCACCCACACCCTCGAAGATCTCCCCGGGAAGATGCAGTGGGCGCTGCTGCCGTGGCTCGTGGGCTACACCGGTGGCGCCTGGGGCACCATCGAGGTGCAGATCGTCGACACCTACGAGGGCACCAACCCCGGAGCGGCCATCGCCGAGGTCAAGATGACCGCAGGCTCCATCGAGGAGTTCTGACGCCCGACGGCCCCGTCAAGACGTCGCTTGCGCGCGCCTGCTAAGGGCGCGCTGGTAGACCTCTTCGTACAGCCGTGCCGAGTGGTCCCAGCTGAAGTCCGTCGTCATCCCGCGACGCCGGATCTCGGCCCACGTCTTCGGGTACTCCCGGTAGGTCTGCAGCGCGTAGCCGATGGCCCGGGAGAAGGCCGCCGACGTGAACGGCGCGAACGCCCAGCCCGTTCCACGATCGTGGGTCGGATCCACCGTGACCACCGTGTCGGCCAACCCGCCCGTCGCGTGCACCACGGGCACCGTGCCGTAGCGCATGGAGTACATCTGGTTCAGCCCACAGGGCTCGAACCGCGACGGCATCAGGAAGATGTCGGCGCCGGCCTCGATTCGATGAGCCAACGACTCGTTGAAGCCGACCCAACCACGCGCCTTGGTGGGCCATCGTCGCTCGATCTCCCGAAAGAAGTGCTCGAACCGGCGCGCGCCGCTCCCCAGCATCACCAGCTGCACGTCGTCCTGAAGGAGCCAGGGAACGACGTCCTCCACCAGGTCGATACCCTTCTGGGCGTCGAGCCGAGAGATCAGACCGAGCAGCGGCACGTCTGGGCGCTCCGGCAGACCGAGCTCTCGCTGGAGCGCTGCCTTGCACACACTCTTTCCATGCAGATCATCCGCCGAGAACCGGGCAGCCAGGTGTGGATCGGTGGCCGGATCCCAGCTCGGATCGATGCCGTTGAGCACGCCCACCAGATCCTCGGAGCGGGAGCGCAGCACCGGCTCCAGGCCAAAGCCCTGATCCTCTTGGATCTGGAGACTGTAGGAGGGCGAGACGGCGACCAATGCGTCGGCAGACACGATCCCGGCCTTCAAGGGATTGAGCAGGCCGTCCATGTCGCACGTGGGCCAGTGCCGAGCATCGATGTGCAGGCCCCCGAACATCTCCTTGGCCTCGATCCCCTGATGCTTGAGGTTGTGGAGGCTCAAGACCACCGCCGAGCGCAGGTGCTCCCCTCGGGGCCGATGGATGGCCTCGAGGAACACCGGGAGCAAGCCCGTGTGCCAGTCGTTCGCGTGGAACACCACCGGCTCCTCCACCGCAGCCACCGCCTCGATGGCCGCGCGCGACAGCAGCGCGTAGCGAAAGAGGTTGTCGCCGAACACCCCGTGCACGTCGCCGTAGATCCCCTCTCGCTGGAACGACACGTGATCCACGAGCACGAACTGGACCCCGTGGGCCTCCACCACCGACAGCCCCACCTCGTGGTCCATCCCGAACAGCTCCACGCTCACGCGCTCGGGCTGCTGCCGAGCCCCGTCCACGTGACGATACCGAGGGGAGATCGCCCACACGCGGTGGCCCCGCTCCGCGAGCGCCACCGGGAGCGCACCCGCGACGTCGGCCAGCCCTCCGGTCTTGGAGAACGGCCGCATCTCGGAAGCCACGATGACGACGTTCACGCCGTGGCCTCGAGAAAGGCCTGCACCCGCGCCTCGATGGGCTTGGCGGCCCCGATCCAGAACGCCGGATCGGTGAGATCCACCCCCAACGTCTGGTGGGCGAGCTCCTCGGTGGACTGCCAGCCGGTGCGGACCAGCAGATCCTTCAGGCGCACCAGGAAGTCGGGCCCCTCGGCCGCCGCACGATCGTAGACGGCCGCACTGAAGAGGTAGCCGAAGGTGTAGGGCCAGTTGTAGAAGCCGAACTCCGCAATGTAGAAGTGGAGCTTCGAGCACCAGAACAGCTCGCTGTAGCTACCGAGCGCCCCACCGTAGGCCTGCTGTTGCTGGGCCACCATCTGTTGCTTGAGCTCGGTGGTGTCGAAGACGCCTCGGCGGCGCAATGCGTACAGCTGGCGCTCGAAGCCGAATCGAGCCGGAATGTCCATCAGGAAGGCCACTGCTGCCTGCAGCTCCTGATCGAGCATGAAGGTCTTCAGCCGAGGCTCCTGGGCCGATCGGATCAGCCGATCTCGAACCGTGGCCTCGGCGAAGGTGCTGGCGGTCTCCGCAAGCGCGCTGGTGATCCGTCGGCGGCTGGAGGGCTGTCCAGACAGCACCTCGTTGTGCCAGGCGTGCCCTAGCTCGTGCGCCAAGGTCAGCGCGTTGTCCATGGAGCCGGTGAACGTCATGAAGATGCGGGACTGCTTGCTCTGGGGCAGATCCACGCAGAAGCCACCGGGCCGGCGTCCCTCCCGGGGAGCCGCGTCGATCCATCGCTTGGCGACCGCCTGACGCGCGAAGTCGGCCAGCTCTCCGTGGAACCCCCCCAGCGCATCGGCGATGGCACCCGCCGCCTCGTCCCATGCCATGTGAGAGCCCTCGACCTCGGTGACCACCGGAGCGTCCCGGTCCCACCAGTCGAGCTTGTCCTTGCCGAGCAGCTGCGCCTTGCGCTCCAGGTAGGTCACCAGAGCGGGCCGCAGCGCCTCCGTGGCAGCCCACATCGCTGTCAGCGTGGCCCGCTCGAGTCGGTTGTCGAACAGGGATTCCGCCAGCTCGTCCACGCCGAGGCGGTCCTGGATCTGCTGCCGAGAGCCGGTGATCTGCGTGAGGGTGTGGGCACAGATGTCCGCGACCCCCTCCCAGGCTCCCTCCACCCCCTCGTGCGCCGCACGACGCACGCCCTCGTCGGTGTGCGCCCCCATGGCCACGAGCTCGGCGATGCCGAACACCTTGGGCTCGCCGTCGACCACCACCTCGGCGGTGAGATCCCCCGACAGCAGATCGTACAGGCGCCCCCACGCCGACACCCCCTCGCGATCCAGCTGGACCCGCAGGGACTCGAGGGCGGGCTCCAACCGAAGACCTGCGCCCGCGCGCACATTGCGAAGCCACGGGGCCGCAGATGCGAGCTCCGGCAGCGACACGAGCGACTCGAACGCAGCGTCGCTCGCTCCAGAGATGGCGGCGCCCACGTGGACGTGCACCGACTCCAGCGTGCGGCTGAGGTCGTCGGCGCGAGCCTCGGCACCGCGCGCATCGCGCGAGCGTGCATCGGCTGCTGCCGCGCAGACCGCGAACGCCACCAGCTCACCCGCCGCGTCGCTCAGAGGATCGAGCTGCTGCAGCAGATCGGCCCATCCCGCGAGATCCTCCTCCACGGCAGGCATCCCGCGCACCTGCTGCTCCATCGCTTCGACGCGCTGAACGACCGCGGTGAGGCGCTCGTCGAAGGACGTTCCGCCAGGACCACCGGGACACACCGAGTCGAGATCCCAGGTGGGTGCTGCGCTGTCCATCCACTCCTCCCCTCATGAAAGATAGGTGTAGCTCTGCAATCCCGCGCTGTACGTGGAGACGAGCAGGCCCCCCTCCTCCGGAGTGAGGACGTCGTCCTCGATGGCCGCCTCCACACGCCCCCGCAGCACGCTCAGCAGCTGCTTGCGGTCGTAGCTGACGTAGTCCAGCACGTCGCGCACGGTGTTGCCCTCCACCACCGCGTCCAGTCGGTATCCGGTCTTCCCGCTCGCCACGCGGACGTGCACCTCGTTGGTGTCGCCGAAAAGGTTGTGGAGATCCCCCAAGATCTCCTGGTACGCCCCCACGAGGAACATGCCGAGGAAGTAGGGCCGTGAGCCGGCCTCGTGGACCTCCAGCACCGGCTTCACGTCGCGCCGATCGATGAAGCGATCCACCTTGCCGTCGGAGTCGCACGTCAGATCCGCGAGCACGGCCCGACGCGTGGGCTCCTCCTTCAGGCGATGGATCGGGGCGACGGGGAACATCTGATCGATGGCCCACACGTCGGGAGCCGACTGGAACACCGAGAAGTTGCAGTAGTAGGTGTCGGCCAGCTGGGCCTCGAGGGGCTCGATCTCGGGAGGCACCCCCCGCTTGCTGCGAGGCGCGATGCGGTTCAGTCGATCGCACACCGAGAAGTACAGCTCCTCCACCCGCGCCCGCTCCTCGAGGTCCACGAGGCCGAGGTTGAACTTGGTGAGGCATTGCTCGCGCATGTCCATGGCGTCGTGCAGGGGCTCGAGCAGGTTCTTCTTGGAGATGGACTGGAACACGCGCCACAGCTCGCGCAGCTCCTCGCTGCTGTCCTCGGCGGGCTCCTCCGGCTCCGAGGTGCTCACCATGCGAGTGACCCCGAGCACGTTGAAGATCAGCGCCGCGTGATGGGCCACCAAGGAGCGACCCGCCTCGGTGACGACGTGGGGATGGGAAATGCCCGCCCGATCGCAGGCGTCCACGATCTCGGCGATGACCGACGAGGCGTATTCCTGCTCGTTGTAGTTCATGGAGGACTGGAAGTTCGTCCTGCTGCCGTCGTAGTCGACGCCGAGCCCGCCCCCGACGTCGAGGTACCCCAGCGGTGCGCCCAGGCGAACGAGCTCCGTGTAGATCCGCATCGCCTCCCGCACGGCGTTGTGGAACGACCGGATGTGGGTCACCTGGCTGCCGATGTGGAAGTGCAGCAGCTGCAGGCAGTGCAGCATGCCCTCGTCCTCCAGGCGCCGCACCAGAGCCACGATCTCCCGAGCGGTGAGACCGAACTTGGCGCGGTCCCCCACCGATCCCTGCCAGCGCCCAGATCCCCGCGTGGTGAGCTTGGCACGAACCCCGATCATGGGTTCGATACCGAGCTTCCTCGACACCTCCACGATGTGGTCGATCTCGTTGGCCTTCTCGACGACGATGATGCAGTTCCGGCCTAGCTTCTTGGCCAACAACGCTATCTGGATGTAGGCCCGGTCCTTGTAGCCGTTGCAGATGATCAGGGCCTCGGGATCCTCGAGCATGGCGAGCACGACGAGCAGCTCGGGCTTGCTGCCGGCCTCGAGCCCGAGGTGATGGGGCGCTGCGAACCGCACGAAGTCGCGTACCAGGTGCGCACTCTGGTTCACCTTGATCGGGTACACACCGCGATACTCGCCATTGAATCCGTACTCACGCTTGGCTCTGGCGAAGGCCTCGACCAACACGTCGATGCGAGCCTTCACCAGGTCGGAGAACCGCACGAGCACGGGCAGCTCGATGCCGCGTCGTACGAGATCGTCCACCAGCGCCTTGATGTCTATGCCATGCTCGGATCCGGGTGGGCGCATCTCCAGATGGCCCGCATCGTTCACGCGAAAGTACCCTTGGCCCCAAGAAGGGATCTGGTACAGCTCCTCGCTGTCCGACACGGACCAGCGCTCCACTCGCACCTCCGATGATGGTCAAGTGCTCACAGCAGCGCCTGGCCTATCCGTCGGAGGAACCACCGCCAAACATCCCGAAGAACGAGGTGATGACATCGGTGGTGTCCTTGCCGGCAAGCTGCTGCAGCTCACCCGGATCGAGCAGGACCGCGCCGCAGTTGCTGCACACCTCGATCTCGATGCCGCGAAACGCCTGAGTGGTCATGTCGCTGCCGCACTTGCCGCACTTGTGGAAGTGGAGATCCTTGCGAGCCTCCCGCGCAGCGGCGTCTTGCTCGGCGTCGAGCATCGACTTGAGCCGAGCCTTGGCCTCCTGATCGAGCTTGCGAAAGTAGTCCTCTTCGTCGGACATGCTGCCTCCGATGATTCAGGGGCACGCCAGAGAGTTCGCCTGCAGCAGCGCCAAGGCCTGGCGCCGAGCTGCATCGTTGCCGGTGCTGGCAGCGGTACAGATGTACGGCAATGCTCCCTGGGAATCGCCCTGGTGCAGCAACGTATAGCCGAGCCCGTAGTTGCCGTCTGCACTGGCGGGGTCGAGGGAGAGCGCATCCTGGAATAATAGAGCTGCTGCCTGGGCATTGCCCTCCTGCAGCAGCTCGATGCCCTTCGCGGCCAGGGCGTCGGCGCGCTGACGCCGCGTGGGCGTGGGGCGCGGGCGAGCGGATCCCACCGCCGCGGACGCCGGAGCCTCGGTGGAGGCCGCGACGAGCGGAGCGGTCGGCGACGCTGGCTGCGCGGGTGCCGCCACAGGTGCGACAGGAGCAGCGGCCAACGAGGGCCAACCGTTCGCGGCCTCGTACAACACGAACAGCAAGGGGATCGCGAGCACGGCCACCCCGCCGATCACCAACAGCGACACCAGCGGGGCCACGGGACCCCGCCGCGGCGAGGCCGAACGCGGCGCCGCGGGGGGCTCCGTCTGGAGGCGCGGCGGCCCCGCTCGACGGCTCTGTGCGGGCGTGCTCTCGCGCCACGGAGCAGGTGCGGGCGTGTTCTGCGGAATGTGCGCAGACAACGGCGCGGGCTCGGGTTTCATGGGCGGACGGTTCTGTTCCATAGGTTGTCCGCTCCTATCCTGGCTCGGAACCCCGTCGTGTGGGTGCGGCTGCTACGGACACGACAGGGAGTGCGACGCGATCAGTCCCACCACATCCTGTCGTATTTCAGCGTCTCGCGCATCCCTGGCGCGACACAGGAAGGTTGCAGCGTCGGGATCTGCCCGCATCAACAGGACGTACCCGTAGCCGTAGTTGGCGTCGTCGTTGTCTGGCTCGCGGTCGAGCGCCTCCTTGAACGCCTTGCCGGCCGCCTGCTGATCGAAGTCGATCTTGCTCCAGCCGATCTCGATGACTTCCGACACGGGCCGCGGAGCCGGAGCAGGCACCGCCACGGGCGCGGGCTCGGGAGCAGGCTCCGGGGCTAGGGGCTCGGGAGCAGGCTCCGGGGCTGGGGGCTCGGGAGCAGGCGGCTCCACGCGAGGCGCGGCGACGGGTCCCCCGGCGCTGGCTTCCAGCACCTCGGGATCACCGCCGTCGGGAACGGGCGTCAGCCAGGTGCCGAGGCCGGCAGTGGGAGGGCCGAACAACGCGACCCCCAGCACGGCCAGGATCGCAGCGGTGACCGCCGCGGCACCGAACCACATCCCGTTGTTGTTGGGTGGCGGGGTGTCGAGATCGTCCCATGCCTCGTCGAAGGAGAAGGGCACCACCGGGCTCGCCGTCGTCAGGGGCTCGGGGGTCGCGTTGACGGGAGGGGCGTCCTCGGCGAGCAGATCCTCCCACTGACCCGACGCAGCCGGGGCGGGCGTCTCGGCGAGGTTCACCTCGGCCTGGAGCGGCTCGGGCCGAAGGGGTGCAGGCTCCGAGTCCGTCGAGCTGTCGTCGATCCGGGCTTCGGTCGGAACGGGCGTGGGTCCGCCCACGGTGGGCTCGGAGGCCAACCCGGAAGGCGTGACCTGCGTCACCGCCGTGACGGCGGTGTCGGACTCTGGCGTGGTGGCGAGCGGATGCAGCTGCATGCCCGGCACGGGCAGCGGGGGAAGGCCGGTGGGCACCCCGCTGGTGTCCTCGTCGCTCCACGACACAGCGGTCGGCGCCGGAACCGGCGTGGGCTCGGGGGCCATCACGAAGGGAACGTCCGCGACCGTGGGCATCTCGCTGTGCGGCAGCGGCTCCGGTAGATCAGCGGGCTCCGACTCTTCCGACGTCGACGGATCCGGCAGCAGCGGAACCGGCGTGGCCGCGAGCGACAGCACCTCGTCCAACAGGGCGGCGAGATCGGGCCTGTCGGTGATGGGTTCCCAGCGAACCCCTCCCTCCGACACCAGGTCGCTCGGATCCACCCGCCGCTCTCGGATCCAGTCCTCGAGGGTGTCCCAGTCCTGGACCATGTAGATCTGGCCCTTCTGCTTCAGGAAGACCGAGGACTCCCCCTGCTGCTGCGCCTCCTCGCCTCCGAGCAGCGTGGAGGGGCCTGGCATGCGGATGGTGTCCACCATGCTGGCCGTGACCGCCATGGGATCGGGCTCGTCGTCGATGATGCTCGCGACCCCGCCCTCGCTCACCGGCTCGCCGCCCTCCTGAGCCACCATCGCGTTGGTGGCGGGCGCGGCTGCTTGGCCCCGTGCAGGTCGTACCGACTGGCTGTGACCGCAGGCGGAGCAGCGAAAGCGGAACGCCCTCCCCGAGGAGATCACCCACGTCGGGGGGTCGAGCTCGTGCCCCGTGTCACAGTTCTCGCACTGAATGTCCACGACCAGCTCCTATCCGGCCCGGCGCATCCATGTCGGTCAGAGAGGATCGACCTGACCGATCTCGGAGTCGGGCTCGCCTTCGGGCTCGGGCTCGGGCTCCTCCGACTCCTCCGGCTGAGTGGAGGGAGTTCGATCCTCCGGCTCGGGATCGGGCAGACCTGGCTCCGGCGCCTCTCCCTCTTCTCGTTCGCCGTCGCCACTCTCTGAAGGGGGAGAAGACTCCGAGGGGGCATCGGGCTCGTCCATGGGCAGCAAGTCCAGCGGCTCGGAGGCGGGCTCCCCCTCGGTATCGGATCCGACACCTGGCGGAGGAGGACTCGGCCGGACCCCGATCTCGGCAGGAGCCGACTGGGGTGCCGGCTGTGCCGTGCGGGACTCGGGCGCCTCCACGCGCACGGGTGCAGCAGGAGGAGCAGGCGCAGGCCGAGGGCGTGGCGCGGGCTTGACGGGTGCTGGACGCGAGGTGGGCTGCGCGACCGGCTCGGTGCTCGAACCGGGCAAGGCCACGGCACCCGCGGAGACGGGTGCGGCGGGAGCAGGCACCGCTGCGGCAGCAGGCCCATAGCGCTCGGGGCCTGGCTCCAGCGGCATGGAATAGAGCATCAGCAGCGCCGCGGCCAGCATTCCGATGAGCAGCCCGGAGCCGGCGAGGAACGCCAGGAAGACGAGGGGAACGGACTCGCGCCGCGTCCGCTCCGGCATCACCACCTCGGCCTGGACGATCACGGCCGGAGACAGCTCCTTCGGAGGTGTCTCCCTGGCCCGGATGGCGGCGGGCTCCTGCACGAGGGGAGGCGCGCCCGAGATGGACCGAGACGGCACGGGCGCCATCGCGGCCAGCGGCGGGCGGCTCGGTGGGGCGGGCGCTTGCCGGACGGGCGGCGGCAGCGGCAGCGTGGGGCTCTGCACCACGGATGGCGCATACGCCCGCCTCGCCGCTGCGAGCCGATCCTCGATGCTCTCGACCTTCGGATCGGTCAGGCCCATGTTCTGCGGACCCAGCGGCGTGTGCAGCTCAGCGGTGTCTCGATCGTGTACACCCTCGTCGGCGCCGTCGTTGGAGATCACCACCCCGGGGCCGTAGGAGAACACGCCCGGCGGATCGCCGAGCTCTTCGTCCACGGAGTCCGGATCGGCGGCATCGAACACGCCGCGGCTCCTGCGCAGCTTCGGCTTCGACAGCATCTGGTGGACCAGCGCCTCCGCCTCCTTGACCTCGGGCCGGGCCTCTCCCTGGTCGGACCGGCGGATCCGACGGCCCTCGTCGGTGGTCTGGTCGTCGTCGGACTCGAAGTCGGGCGTCGGCGGATCCCCGAGCAGGTCGAAGGACCGCATGCCGTCGATGATCACCTCGGGTGCGACCGCGTCTGGCAGGGGCTTGGTGTCCTCGAGCACCGGCAGGATCGTGCTGGCCTCCATCCAGTCCAGATCCGGATCCACGGCCGTGGAGGGCACGGTGTCCTCCGTGGGCGGGTGCAGCGGCGGCCCGTCGGTGCCGATCCGGGTGGGCGCGTCGGAGGTGTCCTCCTCGTTGGGGTCGGCCTCCCCCTCGCTCTGCCACTGCGAACCGGGATCCACCCGACGGGTGACCGTACCGGCGAAGTGGCCTCGCTTGGCACGCTGCCAGATGTCCCAGAAGTGGGTCTCCAGCTTGCGGATGGCTCCCAGCTCCATCCAGTCGCGGCCGTTGTGCGACAGGTGGTCGTGATCCCCCACGCGCCCTTGCACGAGCGCCGACTTGAGCCCCTGCAGGTCGTGGAAGTGACGCACGGATCCATCGGCCGCGGCGCGCACGCGCCAGGTGAGGCCCACGGTGCGAAAGTCCAGCCGGTCCATCTCCCGTGGAGGAGAGGCGGTCATGGTGTCGCCGTCGGTGAGCTCGACGGTGATGGGCGGGTCTCGCTGCACCACGAAGCGCTCGTTGCAGCTGGGGCACTGCACTGTTGCTCCGCTGCTTCCCCGCAACCTGGACGCGCTCACTCGGAAGCGCGTGCTACACGCCGGGCAGTTGACGGTCATCGGACGGCAACAATGGGCTCATGGAATGGGTAGAGCCAAACGCTAGCACAGACGAACGCCATCCGTCCCTTTACTCCGCCACGATTCGAAGGCCCGTCGCGGGCGCCGCGATCCGCTGCTGTCTTCCCTCGAAGTTGACGTAGATGGCGCTGGACTGAACGACGGTGATCTCGCCGATCCCATAGCGAGGGTGGTGCACTCGCACGCCCTTGGCCAGCTGCTCGGCGTCCTCGATCTCCACGAGGGTGTACTGGTGCTCCGGCGCGGCTTGCGCCCGCTGGCGGCGATGCTCCAGGAACGTGCCCAGGCGAGAGGTGGTCTCGCGGGCCTCCTGTAGGCGCTCCCCTCGCCCGCCGGACGCGGGCTCGCCCATGGGCAGATCGCCGTCCACCACGTCGAGGGGGATCCCGTAGAGGAACCGGCTCGCCTTCGCCTGCCGGCCCCCGCCCCCTCCGAAGGTGGGGTGCTCCAGGCTCCGGGTGACCACGAGCCGCTTCATGGCACGGGTGAAGGCGACGTAGGCCAGCCGTCGCTCCTCCTCCAGCCCCACCTCGGCCGACTTCTGGTGCGGAAACACGTCCTCGTTCATCTGCACCACGAAGACGACGGGGAACTCCAGGCCCTTGGAGGCGTGCACCGTCATGAGGGTGACCTCGCCTCCCTCGGGCACGTCGTCGGCGTCGGCCGTCAGCGCGATGCTGTCGAGCCAAGCGGTCAGGTGGTCGATGGGGGCGTGCGCACCGGGCGGCGGCTGAAAGTTCGTGGCGTCCTGGACCAGCAGATCGAGGTTCTCGATCCGGCCCTGCGCGTCTCGCGTGATCTTGCCGTCCTTGTCGCGATCCGCTTCGAGCATGGCGCGATAGCCCGACGCCGACACCACCTCGGCCACCAGGGCACCCAGATCGAGATCCCGAGCCTGCAGGGTGAGGTCGTCGATCAGCGAGGCGAAGGCCGCCATGCCCCGCTCCCCCACGCTCTTCGCCCCTCCCAGCGCACGGGCGGTGGACAGCAGCGGCTGACCGCGCTTGTTGGCCTCGTTGCGCACCTTCTGCAGCGTCTTGGCGCCCACGCCGCGCGGCGGAACGTTGATCACCCGGAGCACCGCTGCGTCGTCGACGGGGTTCACCACGACCCGGAGGTAGCTCAGCAGATCGCGCACCTCGCGACGCGCATAGAACTTGCGCCCACCCACCACCCGATACGCGACGTGGTTGCGCCGCAGCGCGCCCTCGAAGTGCCGCGCGATGGACTTGGTGCGGTAGATGATCGCGATGTCCTTGTACTCGTGGCCCATGCGACGGAGCTTCAGGATGGCGTCGGCCACCCGCGTGGCCTCCTCGAGCACGGTGCGCCGCACGATGAGCTGCACCTTGGCGCCGTTGGCGCTCTCGGTCCACAGCCGCTTGTCGAGCCGGTCGGGATTGTGCGCCACCACGGCGTTGGCCAAGGTGAGGATGTAGCCGGTGGACCGGTAGTTCTGCTCCAGTCGCACCACCTTGGCCTCGGCGTAGTCCTCCTGGAAGTTGAGGATGTTGGAGACGTCGGCGCCGCGGAACCCGTAGATGGACTGGTCGTCGTCGCCCACCACCGCGATGTTGCGATGCTCCACCGCGAGGAGCCTGAGCAACAGGTACTGCGCGCGGTTCGTGTCCTGGTACTCGTCCACCAGCACGTACTGGAAGCGATCCCGCCACTTCTCGAGCACGTCGGGATGATCCTGGAACAGCTCGACGGTCTTGCCCACCAGATCGTTGAAGTCCAGGGCGTCGGAGGCCTTGAGCGCTTCTTCGTAGTCGCGCCACACCCGGATCACCGGATCGCCCACGTGGGTGCGGCGCTCCTGCACCACCTGGTCGGGGGTGCGCATCTGGTTCTTGTAGCCGTCGATCTGCGACAGCACGTCGCGGGGCACCACGCGGGTGGGGTCGTAGCCGGCATCCACCACGATGGACTTCAGCAGACGCACCTGGTCGTCGTCGTCGTAGATGGCGAAGCGCTTGGTGAACCCCAGCGCCTCGATGTCCATGCGCAGGATGCGGGCACAAGAGGAGTGGAAGGTGCTCACCCACACCCGCTCGGCGGCATCACCGATGAGCTCCGCCACGCGCTCCCGCATCTCCGCAGCGGCCTTGTTGGTGAAGGTGAGGGCGATGACGTTGTTCGGATCCACCCCGGTGTAGAGCAGGTGGGCGATCCGGCGCGTGAGCACGCGGGTCTTGCCCGAGCCCGCCCCCGCCAGCACGAGGAGCGGGCCCGACAGCGTGGTGACGGCGCGCTCCTGCTCGGGGTTGAGGCGCACCAGGTGCTCGGGGACCTCGTCTTCAGCCATCCCGACGTGCCTCGGCACGGCGCCGGTTGCGCTCCCGCAGCCTCGGAGCCCGCCCCTCCAGCACCCGCTCCTCGGCCCGCTCCACCGCCAGGGACTGATCGGGCACGGACCGCGTGATGGTGCTTCCGGCACCGATGATCACGCCGTCTCCGATGCGCACCGGCGCCACGAGCGACGTGTTGGAGCCCACGAATGCGCCTGCACCGATCTCCGTGCGGTGCTTGCCGAACCCGTCGTAGTTGCAAGTGATGGTGCCCGCGCCCACGTTCGCACCTTCCCCCACCTCGGCATCTCCGATGTAGGACAGGTGGCTCGCGCGCACCCCCGAACGCAGCACGGCCGCCTTCACCTCGACGAAGTTGCCCACCTTCACGTCGGTGTGCAGAGCGGCGCCTGGCCTCAGGTGGGCGGAGGGCCCGAGCGCACAGTCCGCCCCGATCTCAGCCCGGTCGCACACGGTGTGGGGCTTGATGACGGTGTTCTCCCCCACCGTGGTGTCGCGGAGCCAGGCGCCTGCATGCACCTGCGCCCCCCGGGCCACCGACGTGCGCCCCAGCAGCACGCTCCCTCCCCAGAGGGTGGCACCGGCCGCCACGCGGACGGAGGGCTCCACCCAGATCCGAGCTGGGTCCACCAGCCGCACGCCCAGCGCGGCGAGCCGGCGGAGGCTGCGGTCCACCACCTGCCGCTCCGCCAGGGATCGACCCCAGGGATCGGTGGCATCGACCACCTCGGCGGGCGTGAGCGCGATGGAGGGGCCGTCGGCTGCGGCCTTCAGGGGATCGTCGTCGGACGCGGGCTCCGCGCGCGCCACCGCCACGCGTTGCCCCTCCGGGGTGACCAGGGCCACGCTCTCCTCGCCGCCGTCGCCCAAGGCCTGCACGAGCTGACGCAGGCGCGCCGGATCCAAGGCGGCGAAGCGGCCATCCACCACCACCTGGGACCGCACCGACGAGGCTGGCGTGAGCGCAGCTTGGCGCAACAGCGAAGCCCAGTGCTGCCCCAGCGTTCCACCGAGGAACGGAAGTTCCTGGAGATCGGCCGATAGAGAAAGGTAGGAACTCGGCATGTGGCACTCCGCCGGGTCGTCTAACCGATGGGTTGGACGTTCTTTGGACTCCCTTCGTGTCAAGTTGACCCGCACCCGAGCCGATGAATGCGGGTGCGAGGGAGCACCATGACCACCGCGGGACAGCCCACGGTCCTCGATACCTCCGAGGAGCTCGGCCCGGGCGAGCGCCGCAGCGCGGTCCGATACAGCCCAGACCCATTGGTACCGGTCTTCTTCGCCCACCCCAGCGCCGGGGTGCCCACGGCGGGCCACATCGCCGACATCAGCGACTCCGGCGTGCGCATCGTCGCGCCTCCCACCGCTCGCCCCATGCTGCACTGGGGCGACGCGCTGCGCATCATCGTCACCTACAGCGAGTCGGCCCGCGAGGCCGGCATCGAGGGCATGCGCCTGTGGGCGCACGTGGTGCGCATGGAGGTCGACAGCCGCGAGTTCCAGGTGATGGCTGCGTTCAGCCGCGGAGGCTCGGACGGCGACTGGAACCGGCTGTCCGAGTGGATCGACGATCTCGCCGTGCGAACGGCGGCCGAGGCTGCTGGGCTTGCCGCGACGACGGCGGCGCTTAAGTAGCGCAGCCTGCCCGCGTGGGGACGCACGGGCACGGTTGCCGTCTCGGACTCGCCGAGCAGCGGCGTAGCAGCGTTAGCGGCTCGTGCAGTATGCAGCGGCAGGCCCCTTGCTTTGCCGTGACAACCCCGCTAAGGCCAGCCTCCACCGGGCGGTTGATCGCCCCCCAACTCCATGGACCAGCCATGCATGTCGACCTGTCCAAAGTCCGCAACATCGGCATCAGCGCCCACATCGATTCGGGCAAGACCACGCTGACCGAGCGGATCCTGTTCTACACCGACCGTATCCACGCCATCCACGAGGTTCGTGGCAAGGACGGCGTCGGCGCGAAGATGGACTCCATGGAGCTCGAGCGCGAGCGTGGGATCACCATCCAGTCCGCCGCGACGCACACGGAGTGGAAGGACCACCACATCAACATCATCGACACTCCCGGCCACGTCGACTTCACCATCGAGGTGGAGCGCGCGCTGCGGGTGCTCGACGGCGCGATCCTCGTGCTGTGTGGTGTGGCTGGGGTGCAGTCGCAGTCCATCACGGTGGACCGGCAGATGCGCCGCTACAGCGTGCCGCGCGTGGCCTTCGTCAACAAGTGCGATCGCCAGGGCGCCAACCCGGTCAAGGTGCGCAACCAGCTGCGGGAGAAGCTCCGGCTCAACGCCCACATGGTGCAGCTGCCCATCGGCCTGGAGGACCAGCTGAAGGGCGTGGTCGACCTCGTCGGTCAGCGCGCCTACTACTTCGAGGGCGAGAACGGCGAGATCGTCCGCGAGGCGGACATCCCCGACGACATGGTCGACGACGTGGCCCAGTTCCGCGAGGAGCTGCTCGACGCCGTGAGCATGTTCGACGACGAGCTCATGGAGGCCATGCTCGAGGAGAACGTGACCGAGGATCAGGTGCACGCGGCCATCCGCAAGGGCACCATCGCCAACGAGTTCGTCGCCGTGTTCGTGGGCTCGGCCTACAAGAACAAGGGCGTGCAGCGGCTGCTGGACGGCGTCAACGCCTACCTGCCCGCGCCGGACGAGGTGGAGAACCAGGGCTACGACCTGACCACCGACGACGAGAACCCCGAGATGATCACGGTGGAGCCCGATCCGTCGAAGCCGTTCATCGGGCTGGCGTTCAAGCTCGAGGAAGGCCGCTACGGTCAGCTCACCTACATCCGCGTGTACCAGGGCACCCTGCGCAAGGGCGAGTTCATCTTCAACATGCGCGGCAACCAGAAGGTGAAGGTGGGCCGCCTGGTGCGGATGCACTCCAACGAGATGGAGGACATCGACTCGTCCTTCGCGGGCGACATCGTGGCCCTGTTCGGTGTGGACTGCCACTCCGGCGACACGTTCACCGACGGCAAGGTGCAGGTCTCCATGACCAACATCCACGTGCCCGACGCGGTGATCGACTACACGATCTTCACCCAGGACGCGAAGCACACGCAGAACCTCTCGAAGGCACTGCAGCGCTTCAGCAAGGAAGATCCCACCTTCCGCGTGCGGTCCGATCCGGAGACGAACGAGACCATCATCAGCGGCATGGGGGAGCTGCACCTCGACGTGTACCTCGAGCGCATGCGCCGCGAGTACAACGTGCCGGTGGAGTCCTCGCCCCCGCGCGTGGCCTACCGCGAGACCATCACTCGCCCCGCCGACTTCGACTACACCCACAAGAAGCAGACCGGTGGGTCGGGCCAGTTCGGTCGGGTGTCCGGCGCGATGGAGCCCCTCGAGGAAGGCCACTACGAGTTCGTCGACAACATCGTCGGTGGCTCCATCCCGCGGGAGTTCATCCCCAGCGTGGACAAGGGGTTCCAGCAGATGATGGACAAGGGACAGCTCATCGGTGCGCCCATCACGGGCGTCAAGATGACCATCGACGATGGAAAGTCCCACGCCGTCGACTCCAGCGACATGGCCTTCCAAGCGGCTGGGCGTGGCGCCTTCCGTGAGGTCTACACGCGTGCCAAGCCCGTGATCCTCGAGCCCATCATGAAGGTGAGCGTGGAGGGGCCGTCGGAGTTCAACGGTCCCATGGTGTCGACCATCATGGGTCGGCGCGGCGTGATCGTGGGCTCCACCGAGGAAGACGGCTACGCCGTGGTGGACGCCGAGGTGCCCCTGGCCGAGATGTTCGGCTACTCCACCGCCCTTCGGTCCGCCACGCAGGGCAAGGCCGAGTTCACGATGGAGTTCGAGAAGTACGGCAAGGTGCCCGACGCCGTCGGTGCCGAGCTCATCGAGGCGTACAAGAAGGAGCTGGAAGAGAAGCGGAAGTAGCGTGACTCCTGGCTCCCTCGCGACTCCTGGCGCCCCCCCCTACGCCGGCCATCCCACCGCTCGTTGGAGCGTTCGGCTACCTGTCGGGGCGGTGGCGCTGGTGGCGGGGCAGCCTGGCGTGGGCAAGACGGCCTTGCTGTGCCACGCCGCGCTCGATGCGCTGCTGCGTGGACAGCAGGTGCTGCACCTGACCATCGCCGAGTCCGTGAACCACGTGCGAGCGCACTACGACGAGGTGCTTCGCGTGGTGGGAGCCGACGACGCGAGCAAGCTACAGGTGGAGCGCGGGCGCGTGATCCATAGCGGTCGCAGCGCCGACTTCGACGCTGCCATGCTCGGGCGCCACCTCGACATGCTGGCGGACGCCGCCGAGTTCGTGCCCGAGGCCGTGATCGTCGACGGCTTGCAAGGCAAGGACCTGCAGAGCGCCCTACCCGACCTGTCTCGACTCGCCCACGACCGGTCCCTGCGCTGCTGGGTGGACGTGCGATCCGAGGCACCCGTGCCCAGCGAGATCTTCGGGCACGTGCAGCTGGTCCTGCGGCTCGTGCACGACGGGGACGTGCTGCGGCTGCGCGCCGTGCACGGCGGAGACTCTGCGTCGCCGCAGATCCTCGATCCGGCCACCCTGCTCGAGTCCTACGACGCAGCCCCCTCCGAGGTGGATCCGGCGGGGCAGCTGCGCCCCGAGGACTGCACGCTGTTCTCTGGCGGGGCAGCGGGCTCCGAGGCGGCCTTCGGCGAGGCAGCCGAGCGCAGGGGTGTGCAGGAGGTCGCCTTCACCTTCGAAGGGCACCTGCAGAGCCGAACCGTGGGGCGGCGAGAGCTGTCGCCCCAGGAGCTCGCCATGGGCGACGTGAGCCTCACCTACGTGAGCAAGCAGCTCAACCGAAGCTACAACGACGCCGGTGGGCTGATCCGCGGGGTGCTTCAGACGCTGTGGCACATGGTTCGGCGGTCGCAGCAGGTGTTCGTGGTGGGCACCATCCAGCAGGACGGCACAGTGCGCGGCGGAACGGGCTGGTCCGTGGAGCTCGCTCGCATGTGGAGCCGGGAGCTGTGGGTGTTCGACGAGCCACGCGCCACCTGGCACCAGTGGCACGCCGAGCAAGGCTGGACGCCCGGCGTTCCCAAGATCCACGCCGCCCACATCTGCGGCACCGGCACCCGACAGATCACCGACGCCGGCCGGCGCGCGATCGACGCGCTGTTCGCCGAATCCTTCGGGCCCTGACATGGTGAGCCTGCTGGCGTGGATCACGTGCTTGTCCGCCTGCGAGGCCTTCGAGGAGCCCGAGGGCCCACCTCCGGAGGTGGCCGCCGTGGAGGTGATCAAGGCCCTCGACGACGCCGCACGGCTCGCCTCCGAAGAGGATCAGGCCGCCTTCGAGGCCTGGAGCCGTGCCTTCGACCGCTTCGAGAAGGCGGTGGAGCCAGCATTGCGCGAGCGTGTGTCGCCCGAAGAGGTCGTCGCCACAGAGCATCGCTTCGCCGTGATCCATGCCGCCCTCGGGGGGCAGGGCGATCCGACGGCCGAGGTGGCGCAGCTCGCCGCGCGACTGCACGAGCAGCTCGCCGTGCGCCCGAGGTGAGAGCGCTTGACCCGGCGCCTCAGGCACGACACAATGCCGATCATGAAAATGAAATCCATTTTCATCTGGCTACTCCTCGCTCCGCCAGCATTCGCTCAGGAATCCGAGGAACCCGAAGAGCCAGATGACGCAGAAGAGATCGTCGTCACCGGAACCCGCACACCGCGCCGCCTCGGGGAGTCTCCCGTGGCCGTGGAGGTGGTGGATCGCGACGCCATCGAGGCCTCTGGAGCCGAAGACGTCGCCGACGTGCTGGATCAGCAGACCGGTGTGGTGGTGAACCGTGGGTTGTTCGGAGCCAGCGTGCAGCTCCGAGGGCTGAACCCAGAGCACGTGCTGATCCTGGTGGACGGCCAGCGGGTGGTGGGCCGCAAGGATGGCACCTTCGATCTGTCGCGCATTCCCGCCGACTCCATCGAGCGGATCGAGATCGTGAAGGGCGCGAGTTCCGCGCTGTATGGCTCGGACGCCATGGGAGGCGTGATCAACATCATCACGCGGCAGTCCAAGCAGCCCATCGAGGGCAGCCTGCACGCCCGCGGAGGCACCCTCACCACCATCGACACCACGGCAGGTGTGGGCGCGCGCGGCCGCCGCTCGGGGTTCCGCTTCGACGCAGGCTGGCACAACAACGCTGCCTTCCGCCTGGATCCGGAGTCGCCGCAGACCAACGGCAACGCCGTGTGGCAGCTGCAGCTCTCGGGCGCCGCCGACACGAAGCCCAACCCCAACCTCACGCTGCGCGCCTCGGGCTCCTACGCGCTTCAAGACTCCACGGGGGTGGAGCTGGGACGCTCGGGCCCCCTCGGGCTGAGGCCCACGAGTGGCGTGGAGCTCGCGCCCACGGGCGGCATCTTCGACCGACGCAACGTCACCGAGGACGGGCTGATCCGAGCCACGGCGGACTGGCTCTTCGACGAGCAGTCCCGCTTCAGCAACACGGTGGGCGTCTCCATCTACCGGGACCAGTTCCTCTGGGATCAACGCAACGCGGGGGCCGAAGACGCCTACGAGGACACACGCGAGACCCTGGTGCAGCTCACGAGCCAGCTCGACCGCGTGCTCGGGGGCCACGTGCTGTCGGTGGGGGCGGAGGGATTCCTGTCGGCCCTCGCCTCTCCACGACTCGGAGAGGAGGGTCGCGGCAACCGCATGCGCGGTGGCCTGTACGCCCAAGACGAGTGGAAGGTGCTGTCGGGCTCGGCCCCCCTGGTGGTGGTGCCGGGGGTGCGCGCAGACGGCGACAGCTGGTTCGGCGGCACCGTGGCGCCGAAGCTCGGGGTGCGCTTCGATCCGGTGTCCAACGTGACCTTGCGCGCCTCTGCCGGAAATGGCTGGCGCGCACCGGAGTTCCGCGAGCTGCTGCTGCGCTTCGCCAACAGTGCCGTGGGATACACCGTTGAGGGCAACCCGGACCTGCGCCCGGAGCGCTCCCTGGGAGCCAACGCCGGGCTCGAGTGGGTGCCTGCCGAGAGCTGGTCGATCTCGGTGTCGGGCTGGTACGACCAGCTGCGCGACCTCATCCAGATCGGCACGCTGGAGGAGGGGCCCACCATCCGCTTCGGCTACGTCAACGTCGCCCGCGCTCGCACCCGCGGCCTCGAGGGCTCCCTCGGCATGAAGCCCGTGCACTGGCTCGGGATCGACCTGTCCACCACCATCACCGACGCTGTCGACCTCGATCTACAGCGACCGCTGGAGGGCCGCGCGCTGCTCCAGGGCACGGCGGCGATCCGGGTGGACGTGCCCGTGCGCCGGGGACCAGATCTCACGGCGCGGGCCGTGGGCTTCGGCCCGCGGCCCTTCTACGAGAGCGACGGGGGCAGCGAGATCCGGGTGGACGCCGATCCCTACGCCCTGGTGGACCTCAAGGTGCGCCAGCCCCTCGACGCGTCCGATACCATCACCTTGTTCGCGGGGGTGGAGAACCTCCTCGACGCAGGCGACGCCAGGTACCTGCAGACCGCTCCTCGGCTCTTCTACGGTGGCCTGGACGCCCGGCTGGCGCGAGCCAGAGACCGACGAACCTCGGAGATCTCGAGATGAGACGATTCCCGATCCTGTTGTGTGTCGCCGCTTGCTACCCGGACCTGTCCGACTCCCTCGATCCTGGTCCGGGCACCACCGGCGGCATCGAGCCCGTGCTCACCGAGGACGGCGCGTCGGCCTTCGTGGTCAACGCCGCGAGCTACGACGACTGGGTCGCCATCGACCTGGATGCCCTCGGAGTGACCGACGAAGAGGGCCCCGACTGGGATCTGGCCGCCCGACGGTTCGAGGTGAAGATCAACGGCGGCGTGTCGGGCGACGGCGGTGTGGAGGTGGCACCGAGCGAGCTGCCCTTCGCAGACGTGGTGAACGCTCCAGCGGACGGCTGGGTGGTGGACCTGGAGGACGCCAACGACGACGATGTACCCGAGTACGCGCTCGGCACCTGGTACATCTACGACTACGACACCCACGAGCTGGCACCCGCCGAGCAGACGTGGGTGATCCGCACCACCGAGGGCGCCTACTTCAAGCTGCGCTTCGACTCCTATTACGACGACGCGGGAACCCCAGCCCAGATCGCGGTCACTGCGCAGAGCCTGATGAGCCGATAAGTCGGCCCGCACATCGGGGGGCGGCATGAGGCTGTGGATGTTGGGGGCATGGCTCGGGTGCACCGGAGCCAAGCAGGCGGAGGTGGCCCCCTCGGAGCTGCTCACGCCCACGCCCCGGAGCACACCCAGGGGCGTGGTGCTCGTGATCGGCGACGGCATGGGGCTCGCGCAGCTCTCCGCGGCGGATCACGCGCTCCAGATGCCGCTGGCCGTCGCCGACTTCGACCACGTCGGGCTGCAGCGCACCGGCTCCAGCACCCATGCCGTCACCGACTCGGCCGCCTCGGCCACCGCCATGGCCAGCGGTCAGCGCACCAAGAACGGTGCGGTGGGTGTGGATGCTGACGATCAGCCGCTGACCTCGGTGCTCCACCTGGCCGAGGCCAAGGGCCTGTCCACCGGGGTGGTGGCCACGAGCACCCTGACCCACGCCACCCCCGCAGCTTTCGTGGCCCATCACCCGGTGCGCTACGAGGAGCAGGCCATCGCTGCGGACTTCCTCGACGTGCAGCTGGAGGTGGCCATCGGCGGCGGTCGCACCCACTTCGACGAGCGCGAGGACGGCCGGGTGCTCACCGACGAGCTGAGCAAGGCCGGCGTGACCGTGGTGAACGGCATCGACGCCATCACCACCGTCGACGCCCCTCCCCTCTACGGCTTCCTCGGCGGCAAGGACCCGGGCAAGGCGGGCGAGGGGCGGGAGGGCCAGCTGCACCGGGCCGCCGTACACGCCTTCGACCTGCTCGCCGCCAACGAGGCGGGCTTCTTCCTGATGGTGGAGGGATCGCAGGTGGACTGGGCTGGACACGCCAACGATGCCACGTGGCTCCTCGAGGAGATGGCCGATCTGAACCTCGCCGTGGACGGCCTGCAGCAGCGGGCAGCCGCCCGCGGAGACGTGCTGATGGTGGTGACTGCGGACCACGAGACCGGTGGGCTGTCGCTGCTGCCCGCAGAGGGCGACCCGCAGGGCACCCGACTGACCTTCGCCACCGACGGGCACAGCGCTGCGATGGTGCCCGTGTTCGCGACAGGTCCGGGCTCCGAGGCCTTCAGCGGGATCTACGACAACACCGAGATCGCCGAGCGCATCGCAGCCGCCCTCGGCTTGGAGCTTCCATGATCACCCTCGCACTGTGGGGACTCGCCGCACACGCCGGTGAGGGCACCAAGGGTCTTGGCGCCGAGATGGCGTCGCTGCAGCACTGGGACGCGCGCTTCCGCGCACTGACGGCCCGGCGAGACGGGTCCGACGACCCGGTGATCATCGAGCGCCTGGACGCCGCAGCCACCGTGCTGGAGCTACTCCAGGAGCTGCAGCCCGAGGTGCCTCGGGGCCGCTTGCGGGACCTGTGCAACGCCGCGGTGGACCGCCACGCCAACATCCGACAGGAAGCGGAGCGCGCCGCACGTTCGGGGCTCGAGCTGCCCGTCGTGCCCGATCCGGAGGGCTGGTACGCCCGCCTACCCGCCGAGGTCTCCGCCGACATCGCCTTGAGCCTGGGTGCCCTCGACCTCGGGCCGCTGGCCGCCAAGGGCCTCGACGACGGCGCCGTGCAAGCAGCGATGACCATGCGCGCCACAGCTGCGGGGTGGACGCTGGCCGACGACGGCCCCGAGCCCGAGGCCCCCGCCGACGAGGCCGTCGACGACGGCACCGCCGAAGCACGACCCACCATCGTGCCCGTCTCGGGCGTGGTGGAGCGACTGTACGGTGCGGCGTGGAACGACCGCGCCGGCTGGGCCGTCGACGTTCGCTGGACGGTGGGAGACGCCTCCGTGGTCACGCGGAGCGTGGCGCTGGGGCCGATGGTGCTCGACACCCCCGAGGCCTTGGTCCACGACGCCTTCGGCAACCTGCTGGGTCAGCAGGATCTGACCGCCCCCACCGATGATCCGAAGCTCGACGAGGCCGCCCTGGGTACCCTGTGCTTGTTCCGCAAGAAGCACCAGGACTGGTCGCCCATGCCCGTGGATCTGGGGGGTCAGCCGCTGCGCATGGGGACCGGCACCTACGTCTGCCTCGAGGCCCCCGAGGGCCTGACCGCCGCCTCGCCCTCGGGCCACGGCTCCGTCACCGTGGTGGCCGACACCACCACGGTGGCCGAGGTGTCCCACGCCGAGTTCGCAGGTCAGTCGCAGATCATGGCCGTCGAGCAAGCCAAGCTCGACAAGCTGATCAAGCGCAAGCGAGTGGCCGAGATCAGCCTCGACGGCGACGGCTGAGCACGCCGAGCAGCACCAGCATCGACATCCCTGTTGGGAACGCCGGGCCCGATTGGCAGCCCCCGCAGGCGCCACCCCCGGCGTACCGACCGATGGGTCCCACCCAGGTCTCGTCGAAGGGAGCCGGCCAGACCAGATCAGCGCTGTGGTCCACCAGCACCGATCCCTCCCCCGTCTCTGACAGCTGCTCCACCACCATGGCCCTGCGGTAGTCGACGCGCTCCTCGAGCCACGACCCGATGGGGATCGCGTCACTCGACACGGGAACGGGCACCTCGTAGCCACCGGGCAGCAACAGGTACCGAGGGCCATCCTCGATCAGCTGGCTGTCGTCCAGGCAGCGCGTGGAGAGGAGGATCGACCGGTCCGCCGCCACCCGCGGTAGGTCCGGGTTGAACGCGAACACCGGATCCACCGTCATCTCCTCGGGGGAGAGCGCGGTCTGCATCCGGGTGGCCACCGGGCCCCCGTTGAGCATGCGCTGAGCCCGGGTCGCGGGCCGCACCACGCGCTCGCGCAGATCCTCGGTCACCGCCACGGCATCGAACTCCACGAAGGCCGCATACTCCTCCTCGAAGCACTTCGGGCATCCGTAGAAGTAGGCGGGTGTGATGCCCTCCGGAGGCGGCAGGTGGTCGAGCAACACCCCCACCACCCCCGGCTCAGCGAGCCAGGCTCCCTGCTGCAGGCCGAACACGAAGTCCGCCGCCGTGGCGTGTTCCGACAGCGACTGCAGCGGCATGGTGATCGCCCGCAGCTGGATGCCGTGCGGATCCGAGTACAGCGTGACGAACGCGCGGCCGCCCGCCTCGTCCACCGCACCCGCGATGGTGTCGTCCATGGAGCCGAAGCCATCCACGAACCAGTACACGGGGTTCAGCTGCACGTGCAGATACGACAGCGGCACCGCCCGCTGCTCGCCGAGCACGTAGACCGTGACGGGCATGTCCGGCGTGGCCGCCACCGCCGTCAGCTGTAGCGGGATGGACATCTGGCGCGCCGTGTAGCTCAGGGAGACGGGGGCGAGATCGCCGGTGTCGTTGCCCTTCGACAGCCGCAGCGCCAGGAAGTGCATGCCCGGCGCCAGATAGGGCGACACGGCGTCCGCGAAGGTGTCGGGCACGCCGTACTTGTTGGCCTGCAGCCAGTCGACCAGCGCCGTGCCGTCCTCGGCGAGCAGCACGGCGGAGTCGTAAGGGCCCACCTGCTGCTCCG
Source organism: Myxococcales bacterium (assembly GCA_019634415.1). Taxonomy (GTDB): domain Bacteria; phylum Myxococcota_A; class UBA796; order UBA796; genus DRPG01. The sequence goes on along the minus strand of JAHQVJ010000100.1, from coordinate 113,325 downwards.
AGACCACCGTCACGCCGCCGATGCCCGTGTCGAAGCCGTCGGTATCGACGTCGGCGTCGGAGTCCGTGTCCGAGTCGGTGTCGGCGTCGGCCGCCGAAGGCGACGCACACCCCTCCACGATCTGCTGCAGCCGTACCCGATGCTGGGTGGTGGCCTGGAGCTGGTCGAACAGCACCTGACTGGAGAGCTCGAGGGTGGGCTCCGCAGGCACGGGCACCACCCAGGCGAACTCGTCGGCAGGCCCCTCGTAGGCGATGGAGATGTGCGCCGTCACCTCTTCGCCGTCTTGTCCGAACACCACGATCTCACCCGCCTGGCTCACCCCAGGCGTGCCCTGCGTACCGTCGCAGAAGAAGCCCCCGCAGGCCCAAGCGGGCGCTGCCATCATCCAGATCATCTCCTGCCCCCGTGCTGATTCGCAGCATCAGGATGACAGCCTTCTTCCTCTACGTCTAAGGATCGAGCTAGAAAGCGTGTAGCGCGCCTGCGGCGTCATGTGCAGAATCGCTAGACATCGTCCGCGAGGAGGTGGTCGCTCACGGATCCGCTGGCCTCACCGTCAGCGCCAGCGGTCGGCTCTCTTGCCCCTCCACGGGCACCCAGTACAGCCAGACCTCGTGGCCCTGCAGCGCCCGCAGCCGCCCTCCGTGGATCCGTCCTGCATCGAGCACCGTGAGGATCTCCACCACCCCGTCGAGGCTGCGGTTCACTGCCCAGACGTGGCCACGCCACTGGGGCGGCTCGAACACCACCTCCACCACAGCAGCAGCGTCGGCATGGGGATCCACTCGTGCGAGGGCCTGAACCGTCTCCGGAAAGGGAGGCCGCTCCACGGGCACGTCGTGGGCCGCGACGTCGCTGCCCTGAGCGTCGAGCAGCGACAGCTCCAGCCGATCGCCCGCGATGGCCTGCACCCCCACCGCGAAGGCGCCCACCGCCGAGGCACGCGCTCGCTCTGCGTCTCCCGACGTGAGGTTCGACAGCAGCAGCCAGGCACTGGCTGGCGCCACCCCCTCGCCGCCGGCCGCTTGGACCGTGTCGGCATCGCTGGTCCACGTCACCCGGCTCGCGTCTAGGTAGCCCGTGATCTCGATGGCACCAGGATCGCCTGGCTCCGACAGCTCGCAGGACCAGGCACAGCACACCATGGGAAGGATCCAGCGGATCATGACGACTCCTCGACAGGCATGGGTCCCGCAGCAAAGGTGACGCCGAAGCGACGCCCGCGACCGGTGGCGTCCACCCGATCGTCGGACTCGATGGCGCCAGACTGCGCCAGCTGATCGAGCCGCGCCAGCAGCTGCTGCACGTCCTCGTCGGACCCCCGGAACACATAGGTCCGGGCCAGTGCCGGCTCGGCGTCGTCCACCACGATGCGGTGCCATACAGCCTCGGCGAGCACGTCCAGCTGACGATTCAGTCCATCCACCCGTCGCCGCCAGTCGTTGCCCGAGAAGTCATGGGCATCGGGGTTGCGATGCCACGTGCCCTGGCGACGATGCAGCACACGCTGCTGCTCCAGATCCGACAGCGCCGCGGCGAGCTGCGCCTCCGGGATGTGGGCGAAGGCAGCAGCCAGTCGCTCGTCCGTGGCGGGAGACTCGTTGACGAGAGCAGCCACCGCCCTGCGCAGCGACACCTCACGCTCGGGTGCGAAGAAGTCCCCTCGGTAGCGACGATGCAGCGAACTGACGGTGCGCAGGGATCGCCCGAACAGCTGCGCGATGGCCTCGAGCTGCAGACCATGCTGCTCTCGCGCCTCCTGGAAGTAGGCCATCTGCACCAGCTCGGTGAGCTGCTTCAGGGGCATGCGCAGTCGCAGAGCAGTACGCGTGGCGGCCCGCAGCAGCGAGTACACGACCCGCTGCTTGAGCTCTAGGAAGGCACCGGCGTCGGACTCGGCCACGAACCCATCCTACGCCCATCCCACAGGACAAGCAACTTTCTGCGCATTCATCCCACACCACAGAGAAAGCTGATCTATCATCGCACATACGCAAAAAGTTGCGTACAGGAGGACGCATGAGATGGATCGGCTTGGTCGCTGCGTTGGTGGGTGTGGCCTGTCGTGGGGCGGCCACAGTGGTCGACAGGGGGCCAGATCCGCCCATCGTGGACACAGCCGCGCTTCAGTGCACCGAGGAGGACCTCGCGACGAGCTACGGGCGCTACGTGGAGCCCTTCGTGTCGGGCACCACTGCGACGAGCTGCGGTCAGTGCCACATGACGGGGGTGGATCTGGGCCTGTACGTGCAGGACACCCCGTGTGAGACCTTCGCCTGCATGGAGCAGCTCGGCGTGGTCGACGCCGACGACCCGTCGAGCAGCACGATCCTCGCCCAGATCCGCATGGGGGACCCGCAGTCGTCGGTGTTCGACGTGGAGGCCGAGGCATCAGCCATGGAGGCCTGGATTCGCTGGAATGCCAGCTGCCACGAGGAGGTCTGCGGAAGCGTGGAGGACGCCTGCGCTGCGGGAACGGGGGCGGCCTCCACTGGTCGAACGCCCATCGGAGACTGCTCCGAGGAGGATCTGCTCGGGGTGTTCTGGGACTCGGTGATCGTGGATCGAGGGCGCTGCCTGATCTGCCACTCGGACGTCGGCCAGGAGCAAGGCACGTTCGGGCCCTGCGAGACCACCGAGGACTGCGAGCTCCAGCAGATCTGTGAGGAGGGCACCTGCTACGCACCGGGTCCCCTGCTGGCACCCCACTTCTTCGAGGGGACGACGGGAGCGCTGCAGTGGTCCGACGCCGAGCACCGCCAGATCGGACTCAACACGATGTACAACGTGGTGGCCTTGGGGCTCGTGAGCACCAGCTCGCCCCTGGACTCCCCCCTGCTCACCAAGCCTCTGCTCGAGGACTTCACCCCCACCCAGATCCACGGACCGGGGATCTCGTTGAGCTCGGTGTCCACGGGCACGGGCGTGGCACACGGCGGGACGAGCAAGTTCAACTTCGGGTGCCACCATCCGCCATGCCTCGACGCGGCTCCAGTGGACTGCCGGACGGAGCAGCGCTGCGGAGACGTGCCGTGCCCCGATGGGCAGGTGTGCTCGGAGGGATTCTGCCGGACGATCGGATCGGTCTGCGATCCGACCTACGTGGCCTACGCCCGGTTCGCGCTCTACCTGCAGGAGTGCGATGGAGGGTGATCGGCTGCGGTAGGGTGGCGGCCATGACGTCACCCGCGATCCTGTTCGCCCCGGGCGCCGGGAAGCCGTCCAGCTCGGACTGGATGGTGGCATGGGCCACGGCCCTGGGCACCCTCGGCCCCGTGGCCCCCTTCGACTACCCCTACCAGCAGCGAGGGCGTGGCGGACCGGATCGGATGCCCGTGCTGGTGGCCCACCACGCAGCGCAGCTCGCCGCCCTGCGGGAGGCCCACCCCGACTCGCGCATGGTGCTGATGGGTAAGTCCATGGGGTCGCGGGTGGGCTGCCACGTCTCCCTCGAGCACCCCGTGGATGCGCTGGTGTGCTTCGGCTATCCGCTGGCCGGAGGCGGGAACCCCGACAAGCTGCGGGACCAGGTGCTCCGCGACCTGTCCACCCCGATCCTGTTCGTGCAGGGCACGCGCGACAAGCTGTGCCCGCTGCCGTTGCTGGCCGATGTGCGGGATCAGATGAAGGCGGCCTCCGAGTTGCACGTCGTGCAGACCGGAGACCACAGCCTGCAGGTCACCAAGACCCACACCAAGCAGACCGGACGCACCCAAGAGGACGAAGACGCCGACGTGCTCTCCGCCATCCATGCCTTCCTCCGTCGTCACCTGGGCGACGACTCGGGCCGAGAACAGGAACCGACATGAATCGCATCTTCTATCTGATGATCCTCGTGGCCTTCCTCGTGGCCGCGTTCCTCACGCTCTCGGATCCGGCGGTCCCCCTGAAGCCGGCGGATCGCGAGACCTTGGTCGAGACCGTGGCAGCCGAGATCGAAGCTCGGGGTCAGGTCGCGCCGGCAGAGATGGCGGCCTTCCTGCAGCGACGGGTCACGGATCTGGGCGAGAAGCGCGGCGTCGACGACGTCGTGGAGCGCATCGAGCACAGCGGCGGCCAGGGCGATCTCGGTGCTGCGCTCACCCGGGCGCTGGGTGAGGCGGGACCCGACCTCACGGCGGAAGCCGTGGTCACCCAGCTCGAGACGGTGGGTGACTTCACGGTCGGGGAGACCAGCGCCATCAAGCGCTTCAACGACGGGCTGTTCAGCGGGGCGAAGAAGGCCATCCTGTCGGTGATCATCCCGCTGATCGGTGCCATGGCCTTCTTCCTGGGGCTGATGAAGGTGGCCGAGGTGGCCGGCGCGATGAAGATCATCGCCAAGCTGTTGCGGCCGCTGATGGTCACCCTGTTCCCCGACGTGCCCCCCAACCACCCGGCCATGGGGGCGATGATCCTGAACATGTCGGCCAACGCGCTGGGGCTGGGCAACGCCGCCACGCCCTTCGGGATCAAGGCCATGCAGGAGCTCGACAAGCTCAACCCGGAGAAGGGCACGGCCACCAACGCCATGTGTCTGTTCCTGGCCATCAACACGAGCTCCGTCACGCTGCTGCCCACGGGCGTCATCGCCATTCGAGAGGCCCTGGGCTCCACCAACGCCGCCGGCATCCTCCCCACCACCCTCGCGGCCACGATCCTGTCCACCAGCACCGCGATCATCGCCGCCAAGGTCTACCAGCGGTTCAGTCCCGCTCCCCAGGGCACCGTGACCCCCGATCCGGCACACGTCGCGACCGACGACGACGACGCCTACCCGCTGTGGGTCTCCCTGACCGCCCTGGCGGGGCTGTTGGCCATGGTGCCCGTCACCCTGATCTACGGAGATGCCATCGGGCCGTGGCTCGTGCCGATGATCGTGGTGGGCTTCATGACCTTCGGCGCGGTGAAGGGCGTGGCTGTCTACGAGGCCTTCGTGGAGGGTGCGAAGGAAGGCTGGGAAGTGGCCGTGCGCATCGTGCCGTACCTGGTGGCCATCCTCGCCGCCGTGGGCATGCTCGACGGTGCAGGCGCCATCGACTTGTTCGTGAACGCGGTGGGCAGCTACACCATGCAGCTGGGCATGCCGGCCGAGGCGCTGCCCATGGCCTTGCTGCGTCCGCTGTCGGGCTCCGGCGCGAACGGCATCATGATCGCCATCATGGAGGATCACGGAGCCGACACCTACATCGGCTACATCGTGAGCACGCTACAGGGATCCACGGAGACCACCTTCTACGTGCTCGCGGTGTACTTCGGAGCCGTCCAGGTGAATCGGATCCGCCACGGGATGGCGGCCGCCCTCACCGCCGACGCAATGGGAATCATCGGCGCCGTGGCTGCGGTGTCGGCCTACTTCACCTTCAACGGCCTGTGGTGATGGCAGACAGATCCCTGCGACGCTCGACCTCGGATCGTCAGATCTCGGGCGTGTGCGCGGGGATCGCGAAGTACCTGGACGTGGACGTCGGCTTGGTGCGTATCGGCGCGGTGGTGCTGCTGGTCTTCATGAGCACCCCGGTGCTCGTTGGCTACGTGCTCGCAGCAGCCACGGTACCCGAGGACGACGCACAACCGGCGCTGGACGTGACCTGGGGCGCCAACAGCCTGCGCGTCACCTGGAAGGCGGCCACCGTCCCCTACTCGGTGTCGGCGTTCACCTGGCTGGGCTCGCTGGTGGGCGGCGCGTTCCTCGTGCTGCAGCTGGCGGCGCTCGTGGTTGGGGCGGTGTACTTGTCGGGCATGCCCGCGCTCGCGGAGACGCTGTTCGGCGTGCTGATGGCCCTGTTCACCTTCTCTTGGCCGTTGGGCCTCGGCATGGTGCTGGCCGCGCTCTTCCCCCGCCCCTACAGCGTCACCCTGACCGAAGGGGCGCTGTGGTTGGAGCGCCCCATGCGCTCCGGCAAGCGCATCGAGCTGGGCGAGATCGAAGACCTGGTGGAGCATCCGAGCGGCGTCACCCTGCACCTGAAGGACGGAGCGCTGCTGCGGCTGCCTCCCCCTCCCCAGGATGACGGGTGGACCACGCTGGTGGAGGAGACGCGGCGCGCCCAGCGACGCATACTGCAGCACACCCAGGATCTGGCGGCGCTGACGGACGAGCGCCAAGAGCTGCAGGAGCTGCTCGAGCGCAAATAGGCCAGTGACGGTCAGGCCCGTTTACCGGGAAGCGGCCACCATCTCGTCGAGCTGCTCGCGGTTCACGATGCCCACCCGGGCTTGCACGATCTGCATGTCGCGGATGACCAGGGTGGTGGGGAACACCGAGACGCCGTAGCGACGGGCCACGTCGGCGCGCACGTCGTGGAGCACCGGGTAGCGGATGCCCAGCTTGTGGGACTCGCGCTGCAGCCGCCCCGGCGGCATGTTCACGTCGGTGCTCACGCCGTACAGCTCGATGTCGGGGTTGTCCCTGGCGAAGGCCGTGAGCTCCGGGATCTCGGCGCGACAGGGCGGACACGTGGTGAACCAGAAGTTGAGCACCACCAGATCGGAATCCACGCTCGACAGCGTCACCTGCTGGCCCTCGAGGTTGTTCAGGGTGAAGTCGGGCGCGGGCCCGAGCCCCGGTGGCCTCGGAGGAAACAACAGGTTGTAGCCCATGAACACCACCACCACCACGATCGCGGCGATGCCCCAATCGCGGGCCAGGCCGCGAAGGAAGGTCCAGGAGGACGGCGTGCTGGGTGCTGCGTCGGTCATGCCCGTACATACCCTCACCGAGGGTACACTCCCAACATGGACGCCCAACCCCTGCTCGTGGCCGTGGACTTCTCGCAGCTGACCCAGCGCACACTGGAGTATGCGGTGCGCGTAGCCCAAGGCTCTGCCACGAAGGTGGATCTGCTGCACGTGATGCTCGGCAGCCTGCCGGCCCACGCCCAGGCCCATGCGCCCGCCGAGGTGCTCGCCAAGATCCGGCAGGGCGAGGAGGTCAGCGCCTTGCGGGATCTGCAGCAGCTGATGGAGGCCCACGTGCCCGAGGACTGCCGGGGGCGCATCCTGCTGCGGCGCGGAGCACCGGCGGACGCCATCTGTACCGAGGCCGACAACGGCTACGAGATGGTGGTGGTGAGCACCCACGGGCGCACGGGCCTGTCGCAGATCCTGATCGGCTCGGTGGCGGAGCGCGTGGTGCGGCACGCCCCGATCCCGGTGTTGGTGGTGCGCTGACGCAGGGCAGCGACTCGGCGCGGCCGATGCTACCCTACGCCCCCATGGGACGCGCACGCACAGCCAGCCTCTTCCTGTTGCTCGCGGCCGGCTGCGGGGGCCGCGGCGACGCCACCCTCAGCGACGCCGAGCGCACGGTTCGGGTGTCGATGGCGCTACGGGGGATCCCCCCCACCCCTGCCGAGCGCGCACAGGGCACCCGCAGCGAGCGGGCACTCGAGGCGCTGGTGGACGAGTGGCTCGACTCGGAGGAGTTCGGCGCCACCCTCCGCGACATGCACGCCGAGCAGCTGGCCGTGCGCGACGACGGGCAGAGTGCCAACTGGATGCCCGCCCTGGGCAGGCTCGAGGGCACCTCCATGTCCGCCGTGAACCAGTCCCGCGCCGACGCGCCCGTGCGCCTGGTGGAGGAGGTGGTGCGCAGCGGTGCGCCCTACACCGAGATCGTGACCGCCGACTGGATGATGACGGACCGCATCCTGTCGGACGCCTACGGCGTGCCCTTCGATCCGGCGGCGGGCGAGTGGCAGCGCTCGGAGTGGGTGGACGGGCGGCCCAAGGCGGGGATCCTCTCGAGCACCCAGCTGTGGCGCCGCCACGGCTCGGTGGCCCAGGACTTCAACCGCGGCCGCTCGAACCTGCTCACCAAGGTGCTGCTCTGCGACGCAGTGTCGGACCGGCCGCTCGACATCTCCCAGGTGGATCTGCCGCTGTGGGACGATCCCTCCACCGTGGCCAACGCCCTGCTCGAGATCGACACCTGCGTGGGCTGCCACCAGACGCTCGACCCCATCGCGAGCACCTTCTTCGGCTTCAAGCGGGACCTGCCGGGCACCACCATCCAGGCTGCCTTCGCCTCGGGCTGCGGACCGGGCGTGGTCCCTGCCGCCCCCGAGGACGGGTTCGTGCGCGGCAACGACGCCTGCTACCCGATCACCACGTACCACACCGAGAACGAGGACCTGTGGCGCAGCTTCGGGCTGCGGCCCCCGGGCTTCTACGGGCAGCCGGTGGAGGATCTGGAGGATCTGGGGGCCGCCTTCGCGGCCGATCCACGCTTCGTGACCTGCAGCGTGCGGCGCTTCGTGAGCTACTTCACCCAGACCTCGGTGCACGAGGTGCCCGACGACGTGGTAGCGACCTTCGAGGCCCCCTTCCGCGCGAGCGATCTCGACGCCAAGGGGCTGGTGCGCGACATCGTGCTGTCGCAGGTGCTGCAGCGCCGGCAGAGCACCGACGAGCAGTGGGCAGCAGGGCTGCAGCTGGTGCGCCCCGAGCAGCTGGCGCGCACGCTGCGGGCGGTCACCGGCGAAGCGTATCTGGCCTCCCCCCAGGCCCTGCCCTGCGAGCCCTACTGCCTGGGCATCGTAGACCTCGTGGTCACCGAGCAGTACGGCTACCTGTCGATGCTGGGTGGCGTGGACGGGGCCTACAACCTCGATCCGGTGCTCACCTCCACGCCGATCCGCAGCATGGCCTGGAGTCGGATCGCCGCCGAGATCGCGCAGGCGGCAGTGCAGCGGGAGCTGGATCGGCCCATGGCGGATCGGCTCTTCCTGACGGAGGTGCAGGGCACGGAGGAGCGAGGTGACATGGTGCTCGCACAGATCGAGGGGCTCTTCGAGCACTTCCTGCACGCGCCTCCCGACAAGGCCGACACGGAGGGGCTGCTGGCCCTGTTCGACGGCGAGATCGCGCGCTCGGGCAACGCCGAGGACGCGTGGCGCCTGGTGATCTGGGCGCTGCTGCGCGATCCGCAGTTCCTGCACTACTGACGGTCGCCCTCCCCATGTCATCATGGCGCATGATCGTCTTGCATCCATGGATCCCGCTGGTCCTCGGCCTGCTCACCTGGACGCTGCTCGAGTACGGGCTCCATCGCTACGTGTTCCACCACGGTATGTGGGGACGGGCAGCAGCCCGGGAGCACACGCGCCACCACAAGGAGGTCAGCTGGTTCGCCCCGTGGTCGTCGAAGCTTCGGCTGGCTGCGGCGGTGCTGACGCCGCTCGCGCTCGCGGGCTGGGCTCTGGGTGGCGGAGGCACGGCGCTGGCCTACGTGGGCGGGATCGTGGGCGGCTGGCTCGGCTATGAGCTGCTCCATCGCCGGATCCACGTCGCGGCACCGCTGAACGGCTACGGCGCCTGGGCACGACGGCACCACCTGCACCACCACTTCGGCAACCCAGCCACCAACCACGGCGTGACCTCGCCCCTCTGGGACTGGGTGTTCGGCACCCACGAGCGCGTTGCTCACGTGCGCGTGCCGCCGCGACACGCCCCCAAGCTGCCGTGGCTGCTGGACGAGGCCGGTCACATCGCGGCAGCGTTCACCGGCACCTACAGCCTGAAGCGGTAGGCGTCGCGGCTGCCGTGGTGCCCGAGATACACTCGGGCTTCCGCGAGGGGCCCATGGGATCGCACAGCTACAGTCGACGCGGCCTGCTGGGGGCCGGTGCGGCGCTGCTCGCCGCGAGCCAGCTGCGCAACGCCCGAGCGTCCAACGCGCCCCGCAACCTCGTGGTGGTGTTCGCCGAGGGAGGCTGGGACACCACCTACTCCCTCGATCCCAAGCTCGACGTGACCGAGATCGTGGGCCCCATGGTGGACGCCAACCGCAACAACCCCGCCGACGTCGACGAGCTACAGCGCTTCGGCGAGCTACCGGTGGTGGTGAACGAGGTGCGACGCCCTGCGGTGGGCTCCTTCTTCGCCGAGTACGGCGCCCGCAGCTGCCTCGTGAACGGCGTGTTCTGCGGTGCCGTGGGGCATCCGCTGGCCCGCACCCGCGTGCTCACGGGCACCGACCTGGAGCACCGACCGGATCTGGCGGTGATCTACGGCGCCGAGGCAGGGGGCGACCTGCCCGTGGCCTCCTTCGCGTTCTCGCGCTGGCAGCACCTGGGTGCCCTGGAGTCGGGCACGGCGCGCACCGGCGGCACGCTGCAGTTCGAGGCCCTGGTGCGCCCGCGCGATCCGCGCTGGCTGCCCTCGGAAGTGCAGGAGCGCGAGGTGCTGGACCACCTGAAGCACCGCAACGAGCGCATGGCCAAGCACTGGTCCGACCGGGGTGGGCACAACGATGCCCGTCTGGCCGACCACTGGATCGCCGAGGAGCGCGCCAAGACCATGCGCGACACGGCCCTGCAGGCAGAGCTCGATCTGACCAACGTGCCCTCCTTCCTCCAGCGCAGCCGCAACGCCGCCGCCGTGCTGGCAGCCGGGCTGACGCGCTCGGTGTTCCTGTCGCTGGACGGCTTCGACACCCACGGAGCCACGGCCAAGCAGAACACGCTGCAGGAGGAGCTGTTCGGCGGTGTGCACGCGCTGGTGAGGGAGCTCGACGACCTCGGGCTGCTCGACGACACCCTGGTGGTGGTCACCTCCGAGATGACGCGCACCCCGGTGCGCAACTCCATGGGTGGCAAGGACCACTGGCCCTACGTCAGCTACCTGTTCCTGGGGGCCTCCACCCCCCGCAACCGCCTGCTGGGGGGCACCGACGAGCGCATGGAGGGCGTCGCCGTGGACCTGGCCACCGGACAGGCCGATCGTGCTGGTCAGGTGCCTCGCCACGACAACGTGGTGGCCGGGATCTTGAGCGCAATGGACGTGGATCCGGAGCCGTGGCTACCCGGGGTGACCCCCTGGGGCGGCCTGCAGGCGTGAGGCGCACGACCTGGTGGTGGGGGCTGCTGGCCCTGAGCTGTGGGGGCTCGGGCGCGCCGGAGGCCTGCCCCGACGACCTGACCTGGGAGACCTTCGGCGACGCCTACATGACCAGCTGGTGCACCTCCTGCCATCACCCCGCCCTGCAAGACACGCTGCGCGGCGGTGCCCCCGCCGGCATGAACTTCGACACCTACGACGAGGTGGCAGCCCTCGAGGTGCTGATCCGCTCCTCAGCCACGGGCGAGCAGGCCCGCATGCCGCCAGGCGGCGGTCCCACCGCCGCCCAGCGGGACCGCCTGCTGCAGTGGCTCGATTGTGGCCTCCCCCGCCAGGGGGGCGACACCCCCCCGGCATGCGCACCCGGAACCGTGGCCGGCCCTCTGCAGATCTCCACCGGAGCCGACGCCGAGCGGCTGTGCACCGAGGGCTCCACCGTGCAGGGCGATCTCCAGATCGCCTGGTCGGGCAGCATCGACTGTCTGTGTCGGGTCGAGGGATCGGTGGAGGTGACTGCGGGTGGCACGGTGGAGCTGCCGAACCTCGCCGTGGTGACCGAGGGGCTCGAGGTCGTGGGCAACCCCACCCTGCAGACCCTGCAGGCGCCCACCCTGCAGTCCGTGGGCTGGCTCGAGGTGCGAGACAGCGGGCTCGGCCGACTGCAGCTGCCCGATCTGTCCGAGGTTCAGCAAGCGCTGATCCTGGAGCAGCTCCCGCTGACGGGCACGCTGGCGCTCGACGAGGTGACGTCGGTGGGGTCGCTGTCGCTGCGCACGCTGCCGAGCCTGTCGCGGGTGGGGCTGTCTCGCCTGGCCCGGGCGGAGGGCTCCGTGCGCCTGGTGGAGGTAGGCGCCACGGAGCTGCTGGCGGGGCCGCTCCAGATCGTGTCGGGCGACCTCGAGATCTGCGACAACCCGGCGCTGCGCTCCATCAGCGCCCTCGATCGGGTGACCACCGTCGAGGGCAGCTTCACCGTGTGTCGCAACGACGCGCTGCAGCGACTGGCCCTCGGAGGCCTCCAAGACGTGGCCGGGGACTTCGTGGTGATCGACAACCCCGCGCTGCCCACGAGCGAGGTCGAGATGCTGGCCGAGCGCGTCACTGTGGTGGGCGAAGTGCAAATCGAGGGGAACGGACCCTGAAGGTCTGACGCTTCCTGCCGACCTGTGAGGAACACAGGAGCTGGTGTGGGAACATCTCTCTACGACAAGTACGGTGGCTTCGCGGGGATCTCCGGGGTCGTCCACCTCTTCTACGCGAAGATCAAGCAGTCCGACAGCTTGGCGCACTACTTCGCCACCGTCGACATGGCGCGACTGATCGATCACCAGACGCAGTTCCTCTGCGGCGTGCTGGGGGGCCCCAAGGCCTACACGGGGCGAGGGCTGGCCGCAGCGCACAAGTCGCTGAACGTGACGCCGGAGGCCTTCGCCGAGGTGGCCGCCCACCTCGAGGCCGCGCTGCGCGAGTCGGGGGTGGAGCAAGGCGACATCGACACCATCCTCGGGGTGGTGGCGAGCCACGCCGACGAGGTCATCGCGTGAGCTTGGTCGTCCCTGAGCCACTTCGCGCCGCGACGGCGGGCTGGAAGTGGGTCGAAGACGGACTGGGCGTGGCCTCCACGGCCGACCTCAGCCTCGTCGTCCGCAACCCCGCCCTGCAGCGCTGGAGTCCAGCAGCCACCCTTCCCGCGCTGCTCGGCGTATCCGAGGATCAGGTCCGAGAAGCCCTCGCGAGCGGCGACGGCCCGCACGTCTTCGACGCGGAGGCGACCCCGGCCCAGCAGCGCGCCTTCCCCGTGCAGTACACCCTGCGGCGGCACGCACTGGACGGAGATCTCCACCTCCTCGTGCACGGGCGGAGCGTGGAGGCCGTGATGGAGCAGCGGCTGATGCTGCAGTCCTTCTCGAAGGTCATCGACGTCAGCAACCGCAAGCTGCGTCACCAGAAGGCACGGATCCAAGAGCTGCTGGACCACATGCGGTGCGGGATCTTCTCGGTGAACAGCAAGGGCACCGTCACCGATCCCGTGAGCGCTTGGTGCCAGCACCTCTTCGGGACGGGGATCGCCCGCTCGGACGTGTTCGACAGCGTGCTGGCGAACCTCACGGACGACCAGCGGTCCGTCGTGGACTCGGTGTTCACCACCGTCTTCGGCGAAGACGATCTGCAGTGGGACCTGATGGAGGAGAACCTCCCCAGGCGCATCACCTATCGCCACCCCGACAGCCAGATCCGGCAGCTGCGGGTCGAGTACCAGCCCATCTACGACGACGAGCAGCTCCTCAAACGGATCCTGATGGTGGCGGAGGATCTGACGGAGGTGGAGCGACTGGGTCGACAGGTCGTGGAGACAGAGGCGCGCAACCAGCGCAACCTCGACATGGCCAGCGAAGCCACCCAGCTCGACGCTGCGCTGTTCGAGACCTTCATCGAAGAGTCCAGGCAGATCCTCGCCAGCTGCGACCAGTCCTGCACGGCGCTGACGCTGGCGCCCGACGACGCGTCGCAGGTGGACTGCCTGCTGCGAGGGCTGCACACCCTCAAGGGGAACGCCCGGATCTTCAAGATCGCCTCGATGCAGCACCTGGCCCACCATGCAGAGGACCACGTCCAGCAGATCCGCGACACGCCTGGCCCACCCGACTCGGCGCAGCTCCACGCCGTGGACGACTGCCTGGAGCAGATCCGCACCGCACTGTCGGAGTTCGAGGTCGTCGGTCGCAGAATGCTCGCCTCGAGCCAAGGTTCGGCAGCTCCCGCCGCCGGCACGTCGGTGCCGCAGGCCAAGATCGTGGACCTCAGGCGACGGTACGCAGTACTCGCGGCGCAGGTGGATCCTACCCCGGAGCTCGAGGCCGTGGGACAGGCCGTGCGCGCGCTGACGCAGGTGCCCCTCCGTGGGCTGCTGACCCGCATGGCGCACATGTGCCGGGACCTGGCCCGCGACCTCGGGAAGAGCCTGGAGGACGTCGTGCTCGTGGGGGAGGAGCTGTTGGTGGACGCCAAGGCCGCCCAGCTCGTACGGGACTCGCTGCTCCACGCCCTTCGCAACAGCGTGGACCACGGAATCGAGCCCGAGGAGGTTCGGGTGGCAGCGGGCAAGCCCGCACGAGGGCGCATCGAGATCCGGTGTGCGCGGCATGGAGGGGATCTCGTCGTGGAGGTGATCGATGACGGTCGAGGCGTGGACGTGAACGACATACGACGCGTCGCGCTGGCGCAAGGGATCCGCACACCGGCCCAGCTCGACTGCGCCGACGACGCAGCTCTCCTCGACCTGCTGTTCCTCCCGGGCTTCAGCCTGAGCGACACCATCAACACGGTGTCGGGCCGGGGGATCGGCATGGACGTGGTCCGCACGTCCATGGTGCAGATCCGGGGGCAGGTCCAGATCTCCTCGACGCTGGGGCGTGGCACCGTGGTGGAGCTGCGCCTGCCCGTCACCGACCACGAGCGACTCTAGATGCCCGGCGCACTCGAAGAGCTGGACGAGCTGCTGGCGGCGGTCATGGTCCTGTCGCGGGGCGAGGTGACGGCGGCCACGGAGTCCCTACGCACCGTCTTCCACCAGAGCAACGCGCAGGTCCACGCGCTGACCCAGCTCGAGCAGGAGCTCACCGACGCTACCTCCAGCTCCTTGGCGGGACAGCTCGATCAACAGGCCACGGCCATCCGCACCCTCGCGAGCGGCGTAGACGAGGTGTCCACCGCGCAGCAGTCCCGCGTCAGCGAGATCGAGGAGGTCGTGGGGTCGCTCCGCAGCGTCGGCCAGTTCATGGACAAGCTCAACTTCGCCTCGAAGCTGCTGGCGCTCAACGTAGCGGTGGAGGCCAGCCGCCTGGGCGCCACCGCGGGTGCCATCGGAACGGTGGCCGACGAGATGCAGCGCCACAGCGCTCGGACCAGCAAGGTCACCGATCAGATCCTCGAGCTCGCCGACCGGCTCATGCGGCTGCTCGGCGAGATCCACGGGCAGTCCTCGACACTGGCGGACCTCAGTCGCTCGGAGGGCGACCGGGCGTTGCGCGCCCTGGGCAATGTCGAGGAGGCGCTGGCCCGTACCCAGGAGCACGCCACGGAGTCGGTGAACACCGCCCGGGAAGAGGCCAACGCCCTGACGAACAGCGCCCACGAGGCCCTGCAGCGGCTCCAGTTCGAGGATCGCAGCCAGCAGATGCTGGATCGGGCACGTGCGCTGCTCGCCGGACGGGATGCCATCGCCGATCACACCCGTCGATCGATCCAGCTCACAGACCCACCCACCTACGGAGTGCCCGACGCCGACGGCGACGGGCAGGCCGGCGAGGTGGACTTCTTCTAGGAGCGCCCGTGGCGTCCATCCTCGTCGTCGACGACTCGGTGACCATGCGGACCCAGCTCGAGCTCGCGCTGACGGCCGCGCACTTCACGGTCCACCTGGCCCCCAACGGTCGGGCAGCCCTGCGGGTGGTGAGCCACTCTCAGATCGACGCCGTGATCACCGACATCAACATGCCCGACATGAACGGCTTCGAGCTGATCAAGGCGCTCAGGACACAGTCGGGGCACGCACGCACACCCATCTTCGTGCTCACCACGGAGGCAAGCCCCGTGCTGAAGGCGAAGGGCAAGGCCGTGGGTGCCACTGCCTGGATCATCAAGCCCTTCAACCCCGCGACCCTCGTTCGGGCGCTGAAGCGCGTGACTACTTGAGGATGGCCTCCACCAGCTCGTTGGCTGGGGCCGTGTCCGTCACCGAGGCCGTCAAGCTGCTGCTGGCCTGCACCACCGTGGCCTGACCCTCGCGCAGGATCCGCTCCTCGCCTTCGGCGTCGCCCGCGACGCTCATCTCGAGCACCACGTCCACCAGCGCCTGACGCCCCCGCTGCTTCGCGGCACAGGACACCTGCATGAGGCTGCCGTCCTTGATGGGATCGCAGCCCTCCACGTCCCAGCCGCCGCCGCGAAGCGCCGCCTGAACCGGACCTGCCCGCAACTTGTTGAGCGTGTCGCCCTTGGGCACGATGGCGTCGCGCAGGGTGATCGCGGCTTGCCCGTCGAGGACCGTCACCGTCATCACGGTGTCGCCGTCTTGCCGCACCGTGGCCGTGGCGCGGGGCGCCTCGGCGATGGCGCGCGCGTCCTCGATGCGCGGGTAGCGATCCACCTGCACCTCGGCGTGCAGCGGCCCCTTCCGAGCGTTGCAGAACACGAACAGGATCCCGTCGATCTCGTCGTCGCGGCAGCGCTCCACCTCCCACCCCGCGGACTCGATGGCATCCTGCACGTCGTCGGGGAGCTTCCAGTTCGCCAGGTCTCCGCCACCCCGACGGCCGCGACGCTGGATGGGCGCGAAGCGCTTGGCCCGGACCTCCGCGTCCATCGCAGCCTTTCGCTCCATGAGGCGGGCCCGCCGATCGTCGGGGATCGTGCTCCCCGAGAAGCCGGCGGACTTGCCACGGAGCAGCTTGATCTCCGCGTCGTCGAACATCCCGTCCTCGGCACAGTCCTCGAAGGCCACCTCGAAGGCGATGGCCCTCAAGAACCCCACCCTGCCTTCGTGCGCGGCGATCCAACCGTTCTCGATCATGGACTGCACCTCCTCGCGGTGCGGGTCGTTCAGATCGATCCAGTCCTGAAGCTCCACGGTGAGCTCCGAGAAGGATCGCGCCTGCACGTCCCTCCAGATCTCCCCGCACCCGATCGAAAGGATGCATGCCATGACCAGCAGGATCCATGGTGCTCTGCGCATGTCCGTACTCCGCGGCGGCGCATTTGTATCGCACGGCAACAACACGGTGAACCCATCGGCGGTAGAGTGCACGCCTTTTCGGGAGGAGCGTCCATGTCCGATCACGCCCAAGCGTTTCTCGACGGTCTCAAGCAGCGCAACCCCAACGAACCTGAGTTCCATCAGGCCGCAGAGGAGCTGGTACACAGCGTCTGGAGCTTGATGGAGCAGATCCCTGCTTATCGCAGCCAGCGGATCTTGGAGCGAGTGACCGAGCCGGAACGCGTGATCCAGTTCCGGGTGGTGTGGGAGAACGACCGTGGCGAGATCGAGGTCAACAAGGGCTATCGGATCCAGTTCAACTCGGCGCTGGGCCCCTACAAGGGCGGCCTGCGGTTCCACCCCTCGGTGAACCTGTCGGTGCTGAAGTTCCTGGGCTTCGAGCAGATCTTCAAGAACGCGCTCACGGGCCTGCCCATGGGGGGCGGCAAGGGCGGCTCGGACTTCGACCCCAAGGGGCGCAGCGACCGCGAGGTCATGCGCTTCTGCCACGCCTTCATGACGGAGCTGCATCGCCACATCGGCCCCGACACCGACGTGCCCGCGGGCGACATCGGCGTGGGCGGCCGGGAGATCGGCTACCTCTACGGCCAGTACCGGCGCCTGGCCAACGAGTGGACGGGCACCCTGACGGGCAAGGGCTTCGACTACGGCGGATCGCGCATTCGCCCCGAGGCCACGGGCTACGGCGCGGTCTACTACACGATGGAGATCCTCAAGCACATGGGCCGCTCGCTGCAGGGGCTGACCTGCACGGTGTCGGGCTCGGGCAACGTGGCGCAGTACTGCACCGAGAAGCTCATCCAGCAGGGGGCCAAGGTGGTCACGCTGTCGGACTCCGGCGGCTTCATCCACGATCCGGCCGGCATCGACACCGAGAAGCTGGCCTACGTGATGCAGCTCAAGAACGTGGAGCGCGGCAGGATCTCGGCCTACGCGAGCCGCTTCCCGGGCAGCTCCTTCCACGAGGGGCAGCGGCCGTGGGTGGTGCCGTGCCACTGGGCGTTCCCCTGTGCCACGCAGAACGAGATCGAGACGGGCGATGCCCAGCAGCTGGTCACCAACGGCGTGATGGGTGTGTCCGAGGGCGCCAACATGCCCACCACGCTCCCGGCGGTGGAGCGCCTGCGCTCGGCGGGCAAGGTGGTGGCTCCGGCAAAGGCCGCCAACGCAGGCGGCGTGGCCGTCAGCGGCCTCGAGATGTCGCAGAACAGCCTGCGCCTGCAGTGGACCCGCGAAGAGGTGGACAGCCGCCTGCAGGGCATCATGGCGAACATCCACCAGCAGAGCCTGGAGGCCGCCGGAGAAGGCGCCAACGGGGTGGACTACATCAAGGGCGCCAACGTGGCAGGCTTCAAGCGCGTGGCCGACACCATGCTCGCCTACGGCATCACTTGATCGTCAGCGTGCGGGCGAGCAGCGGGAACAGATCGCGGTGACGAATGGGGGCAGGGCCCAGGTTCGCGGGCCGCAGCCCCCGCTCGAAGCCCGCCTGCAGGAACGGCTCCAGCAGCTCGGGAGACGACGCCAGCAGGTGGATGGGCACGTCGGGACGCCGGCCGTTCGCGATCAGCGGCGGCTGGTGATCTCCCATCATCACCACGAGCTGCTCTCGCTGCGGGCCTGACGCCAGCTGCCTCGACAGCACCTCGAGATCGTACAGCACGTTGTCGAGGTAGCTCTCGGGATCGGCGGTGGCGGTGGGCTTGTGCTTGCCCTCGTTGCGCCGCTTGAAGCGGGACATCCGCATGCGGAACTCGCTGTAGCGACTGCGCTCCTTGTAGATGGGCTCGGTGCGCCCCTCCTGCTGCTGCCACAGCGTGTAGGGCTCGAGGATCGGCGGGGCGTCGAGCCAGGGGATGTGGGCCGTGGCCAGGTGGAAGAACGCGAAGGACGGCGCCTGCATGCCGTCGAGCACGTGCTCGTGCACGTAGTCCACCGTGTACTGATCCGGGATGTGGCCCCAGCCCACCACAGGTCCGCGGTACTGCAGGTCGTCGAAGAACACGGTCGTGGAGAAGTCGAAGTAGTTCACCAGCTCCACGCCCGGTCGCGCCCGGTCCTTGGGCCGCACCAGCACCGTCTCGTAGCCCTGCTCGGCCATGAAGCCCGGCAGGTGGGGCAGCTCGTCCACCAGCGAGATCAGGTGCTCGTAGGTGACCTGCCGCGTGACGGAGATCCCGAAGAGCACGGCGGCATCGGCCATCCAGGATCGACCGCCGTGCACCGGTGCGTGGGACATCCCCGAAGCGGTGGCCCAGCCCGCCTCCGTCAGCTCCGAGTCGAGGCGGTCGACCATGGGCTCCCAGTGCCGCGCCAGCCGCCCCCGCCGCACGATGTCGCCGTAGCTCTCGACGATGTAGATGTGAACGTCGGGGCGCCGCGTGATCTCGAGGGTGGCGAGCTCGGCGGCGAGGCTGCCGTCGATGTCGGACCGCACCTGGCCGTACAGCTCGGCGGACTCGCGGAGGTTGCGGGTCAGGGACGGCACCAGCCACTCCGAGACGGGCAGCCAGGCAGCCAGCGCCGTGAAGGCGAGCACCCCGGCGAGGGCCTGCCCCGAGCGGACCTTCCCCAGCTGCCGGGCCTCCCGCTCCAGGCTGCCGAACAGCCACGCCCCCGCCACCGCCAGCAGCAGCGGCACGAACGCCGCCGCCACCGCCGCCACCGTGGACCAGGCACCGTACAGATCCATCCCCAGGATCCAGACGTGGCGCAGCAGCAACGACAGATCGTACAGGGGCAGCGGCTCGTTGGTGGCGATGCGCGAGCCGGACATCAGCCAGCCGAAGGTGGCCAGACCTCCCCAGACGGCGCCCAGGGCCCAGGAGCGCCACGTGCCGAAGCGACCCTCGGATGGTCGGCTCCAGCCTCCAGAGACCCACAGCAGGGCGAACAACACGCCCAGCGCCATGCCCACGTCCAGCGCGATCCAGGTGGCGTACTTCGGCCGCATGTAGATCAGCGGGGCGAAGGGCCCCAGGAACAACAGGACAACGGTCAGCAGACCGACGGCGAGGCGGCTCATGCGAGCCAGGTACCTCTACGGCTCCACACCGTCACGCCGCTGCGTCGAGCACCACGTCCCACAGCTGCCGCGTGACGCGATCGAATCCCCGCATCTGCTCGATGAGGGCCGATCGGGCGGCCACGTCCACGATGGGCTCGGGGAGCAACGGATCGTAGGCCAGCAGCCGCACCACGCGCCCCTCCAGCAGGAAGGCCTCGCGCGCCGCTTCCTCGGCAGACATGTCGGGCAGCGCCGCTGCACAGTCCGACAGCTCGGATCGCATCTGCACATAGGACTCGGTGAGATCCGGGCCCGACCACAGTCGCAGGGCTTCCTGCTGCTGCGGGCCGAGGTGCCCCATCTCGAAGACGGGGGCGGAGTCCTCGAGGCCCAGGGCCACCAGCCGCTCCCTTACCTCCGGTGCTCGCTGCACGCGGTTGTCGGGCCGCACCCACAGGCCCGGCCGCAGGCGCTGAAAACCCCACAGGGCCAACGCCTTCGAGCGACGCCGCAGGGCGCGTCGGTCCGTGCGCGACAAGCCGCCGGTGGACACCCCGATCCAGCCGTCTTCCCAGGGGCGGACCTGGTGTTCTCGCTCACGCCACAGCGCCACGTGGCTCGCCACCTCTTCGGCGGCTCTCGCCAGCCGCCACTGACCCCGATCCACCGACTCGACGAGCCCTTCCTGCCGCAGGCGCGACAGCGCCACCCGCACCGCACCTGGCTCGAAGTCGAACAAGGCGCCGGCGCGCACGAGGGAGGCGACCGGCACGTCGGGCCGGTCCAAGCTGCACATCAAGTCGAGCACTAAGCTCTTGGGAGAAACTCGAACGTCCAAATCACGATCCCCAGCCCCCGAAGCCCGCGTAACCGATGGAGGCGCGAGGGCATCCCCGGGGTAACAATCACGGCCCTCATCGCCGATTCGACCAGGCCACCAGCCCCTCGATGTTCGCCTTGAGCACCCGAGAGGCCGCGGCGTCCGCTCCGGTGGTCAGCGCCTTCCACTTCAGGAAGCCCACGTCGCCGCGCTTGGGAGCCGAGGCCAGGGCGTAGCCCACCACGCCCGGGGCAGCGAGCCAGGCGCCGCTGTTGTAGTCGCTGCGGAAGCCGTCGCGCGTGCTCAGGGCATCCGTCTCGCTGCGCAGCACGTCCCAGGCGGCGATCCGATAGCCCTGGCGCTCCCCCAGGTCGGTGATCACCAGCTCGTGCTGAACCGCACCGAGCACGGGGATCGACACGCGCTGGTAGAAGCGCGTGCCCTCGAAGCGGTCGTCGGCGATGGAGCGGCACTGGTCCACGTGCTCGACGTTGCCCACGTAGGCGTCCACGTCCATCACCGCCGCGATCACCTTCTCCGGATCGGCTCCGGGCACGGCCATGATCCCGAAGCCCTCGTCGGTGGGCCGGCCGTCGTGGCTCCAGTGCTGGAACGCGAAGTCCGTGGGGGGAGTCGCCGGGAGACGCTTCAGAACGCGCTCCACGAAGGCTTCGTGCTGCATGGGGACCTCCGCCGAAGGGATGGGTCCCGCCAGACTATCGGCCCATGATCTCGATGTCGCCCACCTCTCGCAGGATGGCTCGCAGGGCGGCGTCGGCCTGTGGGTCCTGGGTCACGTTGACGAGGGTGACCTCCCCGAAGGCTCCGGCGTCGGTCTCGAGGACGTAGCCACCCGTGGGCACGACGATCTCGATGTCGCCGAGGTCGAGGCCGACCTGTACGAGCCTCGGCCGGTCGCACACGTCGAGCTCCACGTCGGCGGTCTGGCCTTGCACCGAGATCTCCTCGGCGCAGACGTCGAGGGCGGTCACGTCACCCTGAGCCATCTGCACGTCGACGTCGCCGTCGTGTCCCGACAGCGCGATGCTGGTGACGTCGGAGCGCACCACGAGATCGGTGGCGAGACCGAAGGTCTCGAGGTCGAGGAAGGCGACGTCGAGAGTGGTGGTGGCGACCTCGTCGGGCAACGTGACGGAGAGGTGCACCCTGCAGTTGTGGGACCCGTCGGGGCAGGACAGCGCGTAGTCGGCCACCCCGTCGCGCTCGTCACGGACCAGCTGGGGGCTGCCGGTGGCCTGCCCCGTCCACTCGAAGTCGGCCTGGATGCGATGGCGGTCACCCGACACGATGTCGATGTCGCCGACCTCCATGCGGAGCTGGAGCGCGGTGGATTCCTCGGGGGGCTCGATCTCGAGGGTGCTGGTGGCGAAGTCGTTCTCGAGCACGATGGTGCAACCAGGCAGGGCGAGGAGCAACAGTGAACAGGCACGCATGACGGCTCCAGGAAGATCGGTGGAGGCTAGACACCGCACACAGCCCATGGCGTCACCTCAGGCATCGGGCTCGTCCAGTCGGACGATCTGGAGGTTCAGCAGCGCCACCGCAGTGGCTGGCTCGGGCTCCGCGATGATCGCCCGCATCTGCTTGAACATCGCCTGTTGGAGCGCCTCCAGCCGAGCCAGCTGCTCCTCCGAGACCGCACACACCGTGTACGCCCAGCGCCCGGTCGCCCCGTCGCGCATCCGCTCTCGCCCCACGTTCGACCAGAAGGCCTTGAGCGTGCGTGCGGACGCCTCGTCGCGCCGGGTGTCCACCATCTCGGGTCGGGACTGCACGCGCCATCCCCGGTGGCCGCGCCGAACCTGATCATGCCCAGGAAGGACACCAACCGGGGCTCCACAGCTCCAGACAGCCATCGCGCGACGGAGAACCGGTTCGTGCCCATCCGGTCCGCCACGGTTCGCACCGGCGTACGCCCCTGCTGATCTCGAAGGAATGCAGCCACGAAGGCGGGGCTGCCCATGGGCACTTCGTCGACCCACGGTGGAAGGGTCCGGTAGAACTTGGTGAACGCGTCCTGGTCCTGGACACCGAGTTGGGCGACGTGCTCGCAGACATGGGACGGGACGCGCTGGTAGCGTTCGGGCGCGACCCGTCCGAGCAACACGACCACATCTTGGCCATGTTCGGACCGTGGACGGAAGCGCAGATCGTGGTGGGCCACCGAGACATCGGAGTCCCCATCCTGCAGGGGCAGCTCGTCACCGACGAGTGATGGCTGGCCGGGCCTGCGCCGACACCTTGCACCGTCCCAGCCAAGGTCGCCCGAACCTCGTACCGTGCCCGCAATCAGGCGTGACGACCGCGGACGGGTCCGGGTATGGGGGTATGCCCAGCCGCCTTCCGAGAGCCCTATGCGCACACGTCATCTCTCCCTCTCCCTCGCAGTCCTCGTCGCCTGCAGCGGCGATCGGACAGCGGGGCCCGGGGACTGCCCGGAGCCCGCACGGATCGTCGTCTACACCGATGCCGACAACGACGGCTTCGGAGCCCCTGGCACGGATCAGCCCGTGTGTGAGGTACTGCGGGGGTTCGCCACCAACGACAGCGATTGCGACGACGCCATCGCCGCCGTGAACCCCAGTGCCCTCGAGGCCTGCGACGGAATCGACAACGACTGCGACGGCCAAGCCGACGAGGGCTTGCGCGAGGCCATCTTCTACCTCGACGACGACGACGACGGGTTCGGCAACCCCGATCCTGCATTCGGAGTGACCGCCTGCCTCGCCCCTCCCGGCTACGTCGACAACCGGCAGGACTGCGACGACTCGTCCGACGGCGTCAACCCGGACGCCACCGAGGTCTGCGACGACGTCGACAACAACTGCAACGAGCTCGTCGACGACGAGGACCCGTTCCTCGATCCGAGCTCGGCACCCGTCCACTACCTGGACGCGGACGGCGACACCTTCGGCGACCCCGACGTCACCTTCGTGACCTGTGTGGCCCCCAGCACGGAGACCACGGTCCTCAACGGAGAGGACTGCAACGACGACGACCCCACCATCAACCCGACGGCTCAGGAGGTCTGCAACGCCGTCGACGACGACTGCGATCAGCTGACCGACGACTCCGACGACACCTTGGACACGGCGGGTCAGTCCCTGTGGTACGAGGACGCCGACGTCGACGGGGCCGGCAACCCCGACTCTTCGAAGTTCGCTTGCTTTCAGCCCTGGTTCCACGTGTCCAACGCCGACGACTGCGACGACACCGAGCCCTTGCTGCAGGGACCGGCTCAGTGGCGACTGGACTCAGATGGCGACGGGTTCGGAGCCGGAGCAGCCAGCAAGCCGACGTGCACGGCTCCCTCCCCCGACCACGTCCTGGCCATCCTGGGCGAGGACTGCAACGACGCCGATCCCTTCACGTCGCCCATCGGAAACGAGATCTGTGACGGCGGCGAGGACAACGACTGCGATGGTCTGGCGGACGACGCGGACCCGAGTCTGGATCCTGCCTTCTCCGATACGTACTACCTGGACTTCGACGCCGACGGCTTCGGCGATGCGAGCGTCACCACACAGGCGTGCGCGCCCCCCTCGAACTACGTGGCCGACGACACCGACTGCAACGACGACGACGAGGACGTCAACCCAGACGCCACCGAGGTCTGCGACGGAGTCGACAACGACTGCGACACCAACGTGGACGACGACGACGCGGACGTGGATCTGACCACGGCCCTCACCTGGTGGGCCGACTTCGACGGCGACGGCTTCGGTGACGCGGTGCAGGACGCCCAGTCCTGCTCACAGCCCCCCGACTTCGTCGGCAACGACCTCGACTGCGACGACGGCGACGACGACCGCTACCCCGGCAACACCGAGGTCTGTGACAATGGCGTCGACGAGGACTGCGACGGGATCGATCCCAGCTGCTGAGGTCACCCCCCACCCACGACACGCCACGCATCTGCTGCACCACGCCAGATCTGCTCCTCGGCGTCCCCGACCCGCACGCCTCCGTCGTGCACCGTCCCAGCCAAGGTCGCCCGGACCTCGTACCGCACCCGCACCGTCTGAGGTCGACCGGGGCGAAGGGAGAGCGTGACCCCACCGTCGACCGTCCGCGCGTCCACCGGCTCACCGTCGACGGTGGCGGTTCCCGGCACCAGATCGACGCCGGCGGGCAACGCATGGTGCACGTCGACGCTGACGTCTCGCGGAGCGGAGACCCACACCTCCACCAGCCCGGGTGTGCCGAGCGCTAGGTACCGTGGACGTCGGATGGTGGCCTCGAGGCGCGGGCTCTCCGAGTCGCGTCGGTGCCACCGCTCGACCACGAGCTGCCAGGCCACGTCGGACGCCGGGCCATCTGCAGCGAGCGTGTAGACGCGGGCGTCCCCCGGCAGGGGCACCGACGTCTCCTGCCCCACCATCACGCTGCCCTGCACGCCATCCGGCCCCGCCAGGTGCAACGAGGTGGCGGAGTGCACCGGGGGCGCACCAGCCATGGCCGTCATCGCGAGCAGGCTCGACATGGCATCCCCCCACCCGGTCGCGGGATCCAGACGACCCGCCAGCGCGGCTCGGTACGTCGCCGCCTCCGCAGGCGGCATGCCGAGGGCCGCCGCCGCCAGCACGTCCACGTCCGTCGCACGACGGCCGTCCGGACGCGTCCCCTCGCCGAGCACCCTCACGGTGCCGTCTGGTTCGATTCGCGCCCCGGACCGCACCTGCTCCCGCAAGCGCTCCTCGAGCCCCTCGTCGCGCAGGCCCGCCCATAGCACCAACCCCGCTGAGAACGGGTCCGTGACCCGGTCCCCGTGCCGCTCGAAGAGACTCGCACTCTGCAGCGACACGGCTTGGGAGCTCGCGGCCACGGTTCGAATGGCGGCGAGGGAGAGCAGGTGGGACAGCGGCGCTCCGCTCGGCACCGTCCAGCTCCCGTCTGCGAGCTGATGCGCTTCGTGCGACCGGTCTCGGAGCCACGGCGACGCGTGAGTGGAGCAGCGGATGCCCGAGAGCGTGGCCAGCACCTGCAAGGACTCCAGGTCGTGGTCGACGGGGATCGCGATGGAGGCGCTGCGGCGGAGCGCGTCGTCCTCGAGCACACAGGCCAGCGCCCAGCGGTACACGGCGTGCTCGGGGTCCGCAGACCCGTGGGACACGGCGCGCGCCCGCTCCAGGACGTCCCGGACCGCGAGCATCCGCAGCCGAAGGAAGCCCGGCTCACCCGAAGGCACGCGGATCGTCCGCCGCGGCACCACCGGGCCGCCGAGCACCGTTCGAGACACCCACCCTCGCGGCTCCACCGTCAGCGGCCGCCGGATCTCGTCCAGCTCCGTCCAGCGTGCCGTGATGGATCGCCGTCCAGGTGTGTCGGCCCGTATCGGCACCGTCACCGTCGTGGCCTCACCCGACGCCAAGCGCACCTTGCTCGAGTGCACCACGCGGCCATCCACATCGACCGTGAGTGGCGCGGCCACGGGATCGGGACCGTCGTTGATCACCTGGATCGGCAGCGCGATCTCGTCGCCGACCCTCGCTCTGGGCGGGAGCCACAGACGGACCTGCTGTGGCTGGCCCGACGAGAAGCGCAAGATCTGGCCCGAGGGCTCCCCATGCTCCGTCATGGCGAGCCCGAGCACGCGCCACTCGGTCAGGGCATCCGGCACGGTGAACGGAACCTCGGCGTGGCCCGTGGCGTCGGTGACCACACTCGGCGCCCACAGGAACGTCGATGGAAACCAGGTCCGCGCTCGCCGACGAGGGGCGCCCTCCTCGGGCTTCTCCAGGAGCAGCTCGACGAACCGGTCCGGGATCTCCTCGATGGCGAAGTGTCCAGTCCGCGGTGCGCTCAGGAACAGGTCTCGGCGCTCCAGCGAGGCCTTGGCGACTGCCTGAAACGGCACGACGTCGAGCCGAGTCAGCCACCACTGAGCCAGCGGGGGCACCCCGAGGAGTGCGAACGCACCCACGACGAGGACGATGCGGCGGATCATGGCGTGGCCTCCGCGACCCACTGCAGCCAAGGCTGGAGATCCTCCGGCATTCGCGTGGCATCTCCGATCAGAACGCGTGGATCGACTCGCCTCAGGCTCGATTCGCTCAACGACGACAGCGCCAGTGGGCGCCGCCAGGGGCCCTGGGCCCCCTGGACCGCGACGATCTCGTCCCACAGCTCCACGAAGTCCTCGTAGGTGATCCGATCACCCGGCAACGCCCGGAGCGCGGAGCGCGCCTCGGCAGCGACGAGGGCGACAGCCGCACGTTCCTCACCATCGAGATCGGGATGGTGGACGGTCACGAAGGGATCGAGCAGAGGCGGCTCGTCGGGCTCGTCGAGCCGAGCTTGCGACATCACGGCGAGGGCTGCTGCCTCCCCGCGGATGCGGCCGCTCACCACGTCCAGCAGCGTGAACACCCCGAACACCCGTGGGGACGCCATGTCGTGGGCGGCTCGCTGCAGGTCGTCGGGCTGGGGCAGGTCCAACACCCGCTCGAGTCGCGCGTCCACCCCCACCAAGCTGACCACTGCCGGACCGTGGGTCCGCACCCGAATCCGACCGCGGTCGCCGGGCGCATATCGGGACTGGTCAGCGGTGAGCGACAGGTCGGCCGGCTGCGAGGGGCGCACGTACACCACGGCCTCGGCGAGATCGTCGACCCAGAAGAACCCGCTGTGATCCTCGGGCGGCTGGAACCGCCAGCCTGCCTCGGGAGCGACGGGACACGTGGCATCGGACCGGGCGCGCACCCCTCGACGCGCACACGTCTGGGACCACGACCGCGGGCCGTGCAAGGTGAGGGTGTCGGGGGGCACGCCTCCGAAGTCGTCACCCCGGATCAACCGCATGGTGACCACAGATCCTGCGTCGACGATGGGCTCGCTGGGACGGAGCCTCGTCGGGAAGTGATTGGCGGGCTCGACCTGCCAATGCCCCACACGGTCGCCCACGTGGACCTCGTACGTCCATCCACGCGTCGTCTCCGGCTCGGGCTCGGGCGGCGGCCGCGTCCACGGCACCTCCACAGAGAGCCAGACCACGCCTTGAAGATCACGCTCGACAGGCTCTGGCAGCGTGACTCGAGCGATGTGCCGCCGCACGCACGGCGCCACATCCTGGGAGAACCACAGCTGTGGACGACGTTCCGCGGCCTCGACGAGCCAGCGCACGTGACCGAGCGAGGCGCGAGAGGCCGTCGCCCCGCGGACACACGCTCCCGCCCGAGCGGCGGCCTCCGCGAATGCCACGCTCAATGGATCGACGAGCTGACTCTCCGGGTCGTGACCGACCACGATGCGCGGTCGGGCGGGGTCGGGCACCTGGTCGAAGGTCAGGCTCCACAACCCGTCACCGGGCCATCGACGCCCCTCCAGTACCTCGGCCACGCACCCGTCCAGGGCCGACGCGTCGGGGGTCACGGCCGTGACTCGGCCACGCTCGACGGACACCAGGCGCCCGACCTGGGATTGCGCGCCCACGAGTCCCCCACACGCCTCGTCCATGCGCTCCACCAGGGCTCGGACCGCGGTGCGCTCTGCCAGACCCAAGCCCCGCTGCGTGAGCACCGACGTCCCTTCCGCCAGGGTGAACGCGCGGCGCTGTGTCGGCTCCTCGCGGCGAGGCGGCAGCGGCTGCACGATCGCCAGGGGAGGACCGGGATCGAGCTGCATCGCGAGCACGCCGTCGTCGTCGGTGGTTGCCGTCCGTCCAGGATCGCGCGGGTCGATCTGGCTCACGATGTGCGCCGCCTGGTGAGCCAGCGGCCGTCCATCCGGCGTCGTCAACCGGAGGAACACGCGGTTGGAGCGGCTCTCGAAGAGGCGTCCTCCGGCCTCGGTGACCCCGTGCACCAGCAGCGGATCCGGCGACAGCGGCAGCACCACTCGGCCCGTGCTCGTCCCCCCCACTGCGTCGTGGGCATGAAGATCGAGGCGGAGGGTGCCGAGCGCGCCGAGGTCCGCGGGCACGGCAGGCAGGCCAAGCTCGAACCGGCCACGCGCATCGGTGCGCAGCGCAGCCAGCTCGCTCCACGCCAACGGCAGGGGCCAGCCTCCCGAGACTTGCACCGTGGGGGTGATCTCGATGTCGCCCGCAGGCCGACCGGCGGCCGTGCGAACCGAGCCCCGGACCGACGGCTGGTCTCCCGGGCCGAACCAACCGCGCGTGGGCTCGGCGTCGACCAGCAGCCACGGCAGCTCGACGTCGTCGACCGTGACGACGACCTCGTCCATGGCGTCCCCGCTCGTCCACGACAGCACGTAGTCACCGGGCACGATCGAGGGCGGCAGCGTCAACGTCAGCGCTGCGACGCCCCGCGCGTCGGTGGTTCCTCCCTCCTCCAGCAACACGTCGTGGTCGCGACGCAGCTGCCAGACGCCGCGACGGTGGGGCCGCGGGACGAGATCGGCGCGCGCATAGGTGAGGGCACGTGCGAGCAGCGTCTCCTCGGGTGCATACCGGGTGCGATCGGTGAGCAGGTGCGCCTTGGCGCTCTCGAACACGGGCAGGGGAACCTCGACCGTGGGCGACTCTGGCAGGGGCGAGCGGACCGTCAGCAGCAGCGTGTGCTCGCCGTCCGGCAACGCGGGCAGGTCGGTGATGCAGGTCTGCTCGCCGGCCCGAGCCCAACGCCACCGACACGTCAGCGAGACCCGGTCGGCGCCCTCGACGGCGATCGCCGCATCCACCCGGAATCGATGCACCGTGGCGAGGCCCCGTTGCCTACGGCCCCGGCCGTCGTACAGGTAGAACGCCTGGGCGCGCACGGCGATGTGGACCTGGTGGCCGACCTGGTGTGCGTACACACCGACGGCGGCCCGCGGAGTGCCGAGAGGCGCGCCGAGGGGCAGGATGCCCCACCGCAGGAAGCTCCAGGTGTCGGGGCCGTACAGTGCATGCACCGAGAGCATCGCGACGAGCCACACCGCTGCGATCCGACGCCAGCCCATCGCGCCTCCCGACCCCGTCCGACAGGTCCGTCCCGGAGCGGTTCGTCAGGAGAGTGTGACGTTCCGCTAGCGGCAGGCTGGACCGTTCGGCGCAATCGCCATCGACGGCACGAAGAAGATCGAGTCGAAGGTACGGCCCAGCGACTTGCTCGTGAAGCCGTTCATCTCGTCGCCCTTGCGCGCCTTCACGAACTGACCCACCTGCAGTGGGATCCGCGGCGCCGCGAGCCAGGTCTCCTGACCGCAGTGCTCGAGCTTGGCGTAGGTGTAGCCAGCGGACTCCATCGTCTCCACCACCTTGCCGTGGTAGGCCTTCGGCGGAGGGGGCTTCTCCTCGTTGTCGTGACCCGACGTGCCCTGACGCCCCACAGGCGCCGGCGGAGGCTTCTCGGCACAGGTGATCTCGTCGGTGGTGGGCCGCAGGTAGTCCACGAACAAGATGGTGTCGAAGGTGCGGTCGAGCGAGGGGCTGCGGAAGTTCTCCATGCCCATCCCCTCGGGCATCACCACCACGGCTCCCACCTCGAGCTCGGTCTCGGGACCCGCCACCCAGGCCTCCTCACCACAGTTCTCGAGCAAGGCGTAGGTGTAGCCGGCCGACGTCAGCACCTCCTTGACCGCCCCCAGCCGCTCCGTCTTCTTCTCGGCGGCAGCACCGCTCGGACCCGGGACCGCCAGGGTCTGCTCGGGCTTTGCGTCGCTTTTTGCGGGTTGCTCGGGCACTTCGTCGGGCGCGCGGCCCATGTCGAAGCAGCCGGCCAAGACGATCGATACCCATGCGAGCCGTACGTACATCTGTTCCTTCCGGGTGGACGGAGATGGCCCCCAGCGCCACGACATCCCTAGCACATCAGAATGCGAAACACTGGACTACCGCGAGGTTAGCCAGGCACTCTACGAACGCCCGCGGAGGACGACGATGCGCATTGTCTGGGTGACCTCGACCCTACTCGGCTGCACTGGACCCACCGAGACGGACACGGACACGACGACCGCCTCGGGAGAGGAGTTCGCCGTGCTGGGCGACGACGCGTCGCTGCCCGCAGCAGCCCTGCTCTCGGTGTGGGGGCCGGGCCCGAGCGACCTGTGGATGGTGGGATCCGACGACGGCGCGGGACCCGTGGTGCTGCACCTGGAACAGGGCGCCTGGTCCCGCATCGACGTCGACAGCCCCGGCGATCTGTGGTGGGTCTGGTCGAGCGGCTCGGATCGCGTGTGGATGGCGGGCGACGGAGGCCGCGTGGTCACCTACGATCGCGCCACCGGCACCAGCGAGACCACGGTGATCACCAACACCGCCTACAAGCTGTTCGGACTGTGGGGCACCTCCGACACCGACGTGTACGCCGTGGGTGGGGACATCAACGGCAACCTCGACGGCGTGGTGCTGCACTACGACGGCGCGAAGTGGTCGGAGGTGGCCACCGCGTCGCCGGGCGAGCAGGTCACCGTGCGGTCCGCGTTCAAGGTGGCAGGCTCGGGCCCGGACGACGTGTGGGTGGTGGGCACCGGCGCCCTGATCATGCACTGGGACGGCGCGACCTGGGAAGACGTGGAAGCGCCGCTGTTCGGCAGCACGCCACTCACCACCGTGCACGCCTCGGGGCCCGACGAGGCGATCGCCGTGGGCGGCTTCGGCAACGCCGCCGTGACCCGCTTCGACGGCACGGACTGGACCGACGACTCCCCGCCCCCCCAAGCCGTGGCCCCGTTCTTCAATGGCGTGTTCACCACCACCGATCGCGGTGTGGTCGCCTGCGGGGGCAACGGATCCATCTTCTGGCGGAGGTCCGACGAGTGGACGCTCGATCCCAGACCCCGCCCCACGGCGCACGACTTCCACGCCTGCCTGCTCGACGACGCAGGAGACGTGTGGGCCGTGGGCGGAGATCTCACTGGACTGTCGGAGGGCGTCGTGGTGTACGGCGGCTCCGACGCACCGGACATCTCGCTGTGAACGGGAGCCTCCTCATGCTGCCACTGATCGCACTGTTTACTGCCTGCTCGGGCGATGGCTCGGGCCCCGCCGAGATCGAGCACGTGATGCGGGACTGCGAGCCCGCACCCGGCCGGATCTGCCCCTGGGCGGGCGACGGCTACAACGGCTGGAACGGAGACGACGTCCACCGACTCGACGCCTGGTTCTCGTTTCCGATGAGCGTGACCTTCTCGGAGCGCGGTCCGCCGATCCTCGCGGACTGGAACAACCACAAGCTCCGCCGTGTGCTCGACGATCCGGCCGATGGCTATCAGACCATCATGGGCACGGACTTCCTGGGCGACGGAGATGCCGAGCAGCTCGACCTGACGGAGGCGGGTGCAGCCGGCACCGACGTCAACCTCAACCACCCCACGCAGCAGATCTACTTCGAGGACGGCACGCTGCTGTCGGCCTCGTGGCACACCCACAAGCTACGCACCTGGGATCCGGAAACCGGCAAGGTGCGCGTGTACCTGGGCGGGCCGCCGGGCTTCCACGAGGACTTCGAGGAGCCTGCCGACGACACCCTGCTCGACCAGCCCAAGGAAGTGATCTTCCATCCGGGCGACGAGAACCTCGTCTACATCTTGGACATGCGCAACGAGCGCATCCGGGTGCTGGACCGGGATCGCTGGGTGGTGAACACCGTCGCGGGCACGGGCGAGAAGGGCTACTGCGGCGAGGGCAACGCGCTCGAGACCTGCTTCAACTTCCCGAAGAGCAAGAACCCGGAGCCCGGTGGCGCGATGGCCATCCTCTCGGACGGGGTCACCATGTTCGTGGCGGACTCCGAGAGCCACGTGATCCGCAAGATCGACCTGGCCGCGGGCACCATCGAGCTGTACAGCGGGGCACCGCTTCAGACCGGCTACGTGGACGGACCCGCCGCCGACGCCCGCTGGCACTACCCGGCAGACTTCGCGCTGGACGAGGACGCTGGCCTGCTCTACGTCGCCGACTCGAACAACCACGTGATCCGGGCCATCGATCTGGCCACGGACGAGGTGAGCACGGCCGTGGGCACGGGACAGCCCAGCTGCGAGCTGGACGAGGGGCTGCTGGTGCCCGAGATCTGCGAGGGCCAGCACACCGGTGGCGACGGCGGGCCCGCCTCCGAGGCAACCCTGTACCGCCCCTTCGGCGTGGACCTCGATCTCGAGGGCAACCTCGTGATCGCCGACACCTACAACCAACGTTTCCGCATCGTGTACCGATGACCGAGGTAATCCCAATGTCGATTTCGGAGAGCCTGCCGGCGAAGCCGAGGGCTGCATGGATGATCTGGGCCGTCCTGCTGACGATGGCGTCGGGGTGCAACCCCTGCGAGTCCGACGGCACCATCTGCACCTGGCTGGGGGTCCCCGGCGAGGCACTGTTCGACGAAGACGGGCTGCACCGCCTCGACAGCCACAGCTACCTGCCGCAGGACATCGACTTCGGCCCCGACGGCACCGCCTACTTCCCGGACTTCAACAACCACCGGGTGCGGCGCGTGACCACCAAGGGGATCGTCGACACGATCTCGGGCACGGGCACGCTGGGCGACGGACCCATCGGCAGCGATGGTTGCTGGGAGCCGTGCAACACGATGGCGAGCGCCTGGAACCACCCCACCCAGGTGGCGGTGCATCCCCAGCGGCCCAACGAGGTGTGGGTGGCGGCCTGGCACAACTCCCGGATCAACGTCATCGACACCGAGGCCGAGACGCTGACCTGGTACGCAGGCACGGGCGCCCGCTTCTTCGGCGAGGCCGACACGCTGGAAGAGGCCATCCTCGACCTGCCCTCGAGCCTGGCCTTCGCCCCCGACGGCACGCTGTACTTCAGCGACCAGGCCAACCACATCATCCGCCGGATCTCGGGCGGACAGCTCGAGACCATCGCGGGGCAGCCGCGCCAGCCCGGGTTCGCGGGAGACGGCGGCCCGGCCATCGACGCCTCGCTGCACGGCCACACCGATCAGAAGGCGGATCCGGGCAGCAAGCTGGCGCTGGACGGTGACTTGCTCTACGTCGCCGACACCGTCAACGGCGTGATCCGCGTGGTGGATCTGGCCGAGGGCACCATCGACACCTTCGCGGGCGCCTACACCTCGGCCGGCACCGAGACCGTGGTGGACGCGGTCACGGAGAAGAAGACCGTGGTGGATGCGGGCAGCGTGGCTGGCTACGCCGGCGACGGCGGGCCGGCTATCGACGCAGTGTTCAACACGCCGCGCGACGTGGCGGTGGGCATCGACGGCGAGCTGTACGTGGCCGATACCAAGAACCACTGCGTGCGCGTGATCGCCGATGGTCAGATCGACACCTTCGCGGGCGTCTGCGGCGAGTCGGGCTTCTCGGGCGACGAGGGCCCCGCCACAGCGGCCCTGCTGAACGAACCCTTCGGGGTGGGCGTGGACCCAGACGGCAACGTGTACATCGCCGACACCCTGAACCAGGTGATCCGCCGGGTGCGGCGCTAGCGTGCGGTGGGGGGTGGCCGGACTGCTGTGGGCGGGCTGCGCCCCCGAGGTGCCGGTGCAGCCCACCTGCTCGCGCGCCGACGGGGAGATCTGCACGGTGGCGGGCACGGGCCAGCGCGGCTTCAACGGCGACGGCGCAGCCCTCGAGACCCACCTGTTCCTCCCCACCGGCGGCGACTTCGATCCCGACGCGCTGCTGCTCGTGGTGGATCACAACAACATGGTGATCCGCCGGCTCGAGCCGAACGGCGATCTGCCAGCAGTGGTGGGCGTGGGCCGTCACGCCTACGCGACGGACGGCTCCGAGGCGCACAGCTCCCCGATGGAGAACCCCATCGACGTGGCGGCGGCCGAGGACGGCACCCTGTTCATCATGGAGCTGCACGGGGCTCGCGTGCTGCAGGTGGATCCGACGGGCTGGCTCACGGTCTACGCCGGCAGCGTCACCCAGCCGGGGACCGAGGCCTACGAGGGCGACGGCGGCCCGGCCCGCGAGGCGCTGATGTCGCAGGCCACGGGGCTGGCCCTGGCCGACGACGGCACCCTGTTCATCTCCGACACCGGCAACCACGCAGTCCGCATGGTCACGCCGGACGGGATCATCGACACGCTGGCGGGCAACGGCTTGCCGGGCTTCGTCGACGGCGTGGGTGCAGATGCCCAGCTCGCAGAGCCCCAGCGCCTCACCTGGCACGAGGGTGCCGTGTGGGTCGCGGACACCGGCAACCACGCTGTCCGCCACATCGACGTGCAGACGGGCGAGGTCACCACGGTGGTGGGCACCGGGATCGCCGGGTTCTCGGGAGACGGTGGCCCTGCGTCGAGCGCTCGGCTCGACGCCCCTCAGGGCGTGACGGTCTCGCCCGAGGGCATCGTGTACGTGGCCGACACCGGCAACCACGTGGTGCGCCGGATCGATCTCGACGGCACGGTGACCACGGTGGTGGGGCAGCCCGAGCACTTCGGCTTCGAGGGGGACTTCGGTCCCGGCGCCGACGCCGTCCTCTCACGACCGCAGCAGGTGCTCGTCCACGACGATGACCTGTTCGTGTTCGACACCTTCAACGACGTGGTGCGCTGCGTGTACGGCGGCGCTCGCTGAGCTACTTCACGGGCGGCTTGTAGCAGCCGAGGAAGTCACACTCGTGGCTGCCCAGGTAGTCGGCCCGCAGCGTCCACTCGTTGTCGGGCGTGGTGGAGTCGTAGCTCCTCATCATCACGTCGAAGGGCGCGTTGTCTTCGGGCCCGCTCCCCAGGCTCACCTCGGCGAAGCTCAGCGACAGCCCCTTGTCGGGCAGCGCGTGGATGGCCCCCGAGGCGTCGTTGTTGTTGTTGCGCCACACATCTGTGCGCGTCAGCGTGGCGGCAGCACCCTCCACGAGGAAGAGGGCGGCGCCCAGGTTGGCCTGATTGTCCGTGATGCTGCCATCCGTGACCTGCAAGGTGGTGCCGCCCAAGCCCACGTACACCCCTCCGCCCACGAAGGCCGCGTGGTTGTTCAGCAGGTCGGATTCCGTGAGCACGGCGCGGCAGCCATTGTGGAAGTAGGCCGCAGCCCCTGCGTTCGCGGTGTTGCTGTCGACGAGGACCTGCTGCAGCTCGACGGTCTCCCCCCCAGAGCACACCGCGTACACGGCTCCTCCGTCCGGCGCGTCGTTGTCCTCGAAGGCACCTCCCACGAGCGTGGTTCCCACGGAGTCGCCGAGGGCGTCCACGAACACGGCCCCACCGGTCCCGAGGCTGGGGTTCTCGAGGCTGCGAGCCTCGTTGTCCACGAAGGACGTGCCCGTGGCGTCGATGACCCGGAAGTTGCTGACGTACAGCGCTCCGCCGGACTGCCGCGCCTCGTTGTGGCGGAACCAGCCGCCCATGAGCTGGAGCGTGATGT
The DNA here is from genome assembly GCA_019634415.1 of Myxococcales bacterium. Lineage (GTDB taxonomy): Bacteria > Myxococcota_A > UBA796 > UBA796 > DRPG01. The sequence continues at coordinate 77,643 of JAHQVJ010000100.1, read as the reverse complement.
CCGGATCCGAGTCGGTGTTCTTGGCGAACAGGGCTCCCCCGATGGCGCGGGCATCGTTGCCGCCGAAGGTGGAAGCCGTGATCGTGGCAGCCCCCCGCACCGCGACCCCTCCCCCACGGAAGGCATTGTTGTCGGACAGGGTGGAGGCATCCATCGTGAGCTGGTTCGCCAGAACCGCCCCCCCATCGTCGAGGGCGACGTTGCCGGTGAGCTCGCTGCCCAGCACCGTGACGGTGCCGGCGGCAACCACCCCGCCGTACTGGGACTCGTTGCCCTTCGCGACCACGTCCACGAGCACCACCTCGCCGAACAACAGCGGCTCGGCGAGCCCCGTGCTGGCCGCCGCAATGGCGCCCCCGATCTTCCCCCGACCACCAGCCAACGTGAGCCCACGCACCGTCAGCGAGGCGTCCTGCTCCCCCAGCACGAAGATGGCGCCAGTCGAGGGGGTCAGGGACACGCGCTCCGCCTGGCCGGTGGCAGAGCGGACCGTGAGATCGCCCTCGACACCGAGCGGGGCGACGGCCAGATCCTGCCAGTCACACACCACCACGGTCCGGGGCCCGTGTGTCTCGTGGGCGACCGCCTCGGCCAACGTATCGAAGGGGAGATCGCCCACACTGGCCACGGGATCGGCCGTGCGCGGATCACAGTCGTCGTCGCGCGGAGGACCCTCGGCGCAGATCTCGCTGCGGTTCGGGTGCACCGCCGCGTTGCCGTCGTCGCAGTCGGTGGCGTCGACCACCGCCCCCGAGGTACCGGCGCACAACGGCTGCGTCACGTCGCCAAAGCCGTCCCCGTCGGCGTCGACGTACCACGGCGGCACGGCATCGTCGCAGGGGGGGGACGTGGAGGTCTCGGTGCTGTCCGTCACCTGCCCACCGTGAAGGCAGGCAGATAGGGCCAAGGGCCACATGCACCATCTCATCCGGGTCTCCAATCCGTGCTCCGGGGAGCATACGTCAGGAACCCGTGCACCCCGCGTGCGTACAGGACAACGTGGCCAGGAATCCCGCCTCAAAGGCCCATGCACCGGCCACGGCGCCGAGGTCCTGGGGCCCCATGGCCACATCCCAGGCTTCGTTGTCGTCGGGGTCGAGTCCGAGGTCGATCTGGGCCCCCCGCAGGGCGAACGTGCCGGGCCCGTCGTAGGCGTGCACCGCGCCGGAGATGGGGTTGGTGGCCTCGTTGCGCAGCAGTGCTGTGTCCTGCAGCGTGGTGTCGGTGTTGTACCGCAGGTAGATCGCCCCCCCGAGCACGGCGGTGTTGTCGACGAGTACGCCCTCCTCCACCCGTACGTTGGTGCCCGAGGCCACGAACAGTGCACCGCCGAGCTGATCGGCCGTGTTGTCGCTCAGGGTGGGCGCGCGGAGCGTGGTGGTGCACCCCCCACCGAGGTAGACGGCTCCGCCGAACTGGGCGTCGTTGCGTTGGGCCGTGAGGCCGTTCAGCACGAAGACGTCGTCCTCGTCGCAGCCCACGTACACGGCCCCGCCGAACCAGGCCTCGTTGTCGTCGTAGGTGCCCCCCAGCAGGTCGCTGCCCTTCACCTTCTTGAAGGTGAGCAGGTAGATGGCTCCCCCCTCGCCCACGTCCCCCAGCACGTCGTCGAGGGCCACGTTGCGGTCGAACTGCGCACCCGTCGCCTCCAGCACGGCGACGCGGCTGGCGAACACCGCGCCCCCGCCCTGCCACGCCTTGTTGGCCACGAACACGCTCTTGGACACGTCCAGGCGCAGGTTCAGATCTTCGCTCGGGTTGCTGGCATAGATGGCTCCTCCCCAGCTGCTCGCGAAGTTCTCGGCGAAGGTCGACGCGGTGAAGCTCGCTCCTCCGAACACATGGACGGCTCCGCCGCGCTGGGCTCGGTTCGCCGACAGCTGTGAGCCTCGCACGGTCACCGTGTTGCCATAGAAGGCACCGCCATCCAGCACGGCGTTGTTGGAGCTGGCTTCGCCTCCCTCCACGGTGATGCGATCGGCGGCCACGACACCGCCGTAGGTGGCATCGTTGCCCTGCGCCACGACGTCGATCAGTGCTACCTCACCGTACAGGTCCACGTCTCTGACCGTACCCTGCACACCGCCGACGACGGCGCCGCCGACGGGGGCACTTCCTCCCGTGATCGTCAGCCCCTGCAGCGTCAGCGAGCTGGTCTGACCCTGCAGCTCGAAGAGGGCGCCGCCCTTGGCGCGGAGCGTGACCCCGCCTGGCTGCCCGGAGGCGGAGCGCACGGCGAGGCTCCCGCCCACGGGCACGGGATCGAGCCGCAGCGTCTGCCCGTCGCACACCACCACCTCGCCGCCACCGTCGGCGGCCTTCATCGCCAGGGCGACGTCGGCGAAGGGCTGGTCGCCCACGCTGGCCACCGGATCGGCCGTGGCGTCGTCGCAGTCGTCGTCGCGGGCATCACCGATGGCGCAGATCTCGGTGCGATCGGGGTGCACGGCGGCATCGGTGTCGTCGCAGTCCCCAGAGAGCCGGACTGCCCGAGGATCGTCGGGGCAGCTCGGCTGCATCGGGTCGCCGTAGCCATCGCCGTCGGCGTCCAGCGTCCATCCCTCGACGGGCGCGTCGCAGGGCTCGGTGGGCGGAGAGGTCGGCGACGATGTGGTGGGTAGCTGCCCACCGTTGAGGCATCCCGTTCCCAGAATCACCCACAGCCAGCGCATCCGACCTCCGTTGTGGCTGTAGGATACCCCTCACTCTTCGAAGGCGGACTCCGAACCCGAGCACGCTGGTAGAGTCGGCCCAGCTGGAGCCTCCGCATGGATCGAACCACCCTTGCCCAATTCCGACTCCTCGTGGCGGTGGCGCGCGCCGACGGCCACCTCGACGAGCGTGAGATCGAGACCCTGCGTCAGATGCTGGGGGCGCGGGCGGATGCGATGGAGAGCCTGCTGGCCGACGACGTGGACGTGCAAACGGAGCTCGATCTGCTGTCGGACGAGGAGCGCCGCAGGCTCTACCAGTCGGCCTTCGCGCTGACCCACGCAGACGGCCACGCCGCCACCGCCGAGGTGGCCCTGCTCAAGCAGATCGTGCCCGACGAGGGGGAGGAGGGCACCCTGCAGCAGGTGATGGGAGAGGTGCTCGACACCGTGGTGCCCACCCGCCTGCTGCCCATCGCCGATCCGGTGCAGCGTGACTCCGAGATCATCGAAGACACCATGAAGTACGCCTTCCTGGCGGCGGTGGCAGGCGCCATGCCCCTACCGGGCGTGGGCGTGCTGGCGGATCTCGCGGTGATCTCCATTCAGACGAAGCTGGTCCACGACATCGGCCAGTACTGCGGCCACTCGCTGGACCGCGCGGCGATCCGGGGCTTCGTCGTGGCGGCTGCGGGCTCCACGGGCCTGCGCATCGCCATCAACAACCTGGCGCGGTTCGTGCCGGGCTGGGGCTCGGCGGTGGGGGCGACCACGAGCTTCGCCTCGACCTACGCCATCGGCATGGTGGCCAAGCACCACTTCGAGGGCGATCGGGGTCTCGACACCTCCGAGCTGCGGGGCCTGTTCCGCGACGCGGCGGCCGAGGGGCGCACCCGCTTCGAGTCGGAGAAGCCGGGCTTCGATGCGGCCCGCACGGAGCACCTGCGCAACCTGGAGGCCCTGGCGGACCGACTGGAGCGGGGCGAGCTGACGCGGGCCGAGTACGACGAGGCGGTGGCGCAGTTGATCCAACGGTGACAACTGGTCGCGTGACCGCAGGTCGGCCCCCGGCTACTCCGACATCATGGGCTCAGGTCTTCCGAGGGCACTCCCCGTTCCCATCCCCACCAAGGGCCTCCCCACCTTCGAGGCGTGGGCGGTTCGTGCCTTCACCGCCTGGAACACCTCGCTGGCGGCGAAGCGAGCATCGTGGTGGTTCGCGCGCACCATCAGCCACACCTGGATCCAGGCGGCCATCTCCAATCGGCTGGTGATCACGGGTGCAGACCACGTGCGCGCCATCGACGACGACCGGGGCGTGGTGCTGGTGGCGAACCACCGCACGTTCTGGGACATGTACATCGCCACGTCGGTGATCGCGTCGCTGGTGTCGGGCCACCGCAGCCTGTACTTCCCGGTGCGCGCGCGGTTCTTCTACACCCATCCGGTGGGTGCGCTGCTGAACGTGGCGGTGAGTGCCGGGTCGATGTGGCCCCCCATCCGAGCGGGCTTCGACCGCGCGGGACGCAACGCCGCCGCGCTGACCCAGCTGGCGCACATGCTGGAACGTCCGCGCACCCTGGCGGGGATCCACCCCGAAGGCACGCGCAACCATCGCGCCGATCCGCTGGACCTGCTGCCGGCGAAGGGCGGCGCGGGCCGCCTGGTGCAGGCCTGCGGCCCGGACGTGCAGGTGCTGCCGTTCTTCCTGTGCGGGATCACCAACGACTTCGTGAGCGAGGTGATCAGCAACTTCCGCGGCGGAGAACACCGCGGGCCGGACATCCGCATCGCCTTCGGGGAGGTGCGGCGGGCGAGCGACTACGCACGCGACGTGCCAGCGGCGGTGGTGGCGCGGCAGCTGCTGGCCCAGGTGCGCGAGGTGGGCGAGGACGCGCTGCGCGACTAATCCCGGCGTGCCGCCAGCTCGCTGGCGAAGGCGTCGAAGGCCCGCTCGTCGAACAGCACGAAGCGCACTTCGCTCGGCTCCTCCGCTCGCTGAAGCGCCTGCACGGCCTCGTCGAGGTGGATGCGTCCCGCCTCGTCGAGGGGAAACCGGTACACCCCGGTGGAGATGGCGGGAAACGCCACGCTGCGCGCGCCGAGCTCGCTCGCTGCGGTCAGCGCGTTGCGCACCACGCTGCGGAGCACCGAGCGGCAGGCGTCGGCCTGGCGCGCATCGAAGACGGGCCCCACGCCGTGGATCACCCAGCCCACGGACAGGTCGAAGGCATCGGTGATCCGCACCTGACCGGGCGGACAGCGCTGCCCGTTGGCGTCGGTGGGCAGCGCGAGGCAGGCCTCGAGCAGGCGCCGTCCCGCTGCGCGATGGATGGCGCCATCCACCCCACCCCCGCCGGCGAGGGCGGAGTTGGCGGCGTTGACGATGGCGTCGACCTGCTGGGTGACGATGTCTCCCTGCACCAGGCGCAGGGTTCCGTGGGCATAGGTGCGGTCGATGGGATCGCGCTGGGCCATCGGAGTCTCCGGAAGCGCGACCGCGTCGCGCGGAGGTTCGGTGGACGTGGTTCGCGCTAACATCTCCCCGATCTATGGGAGACGCATGTCACTGTTCTTTGTCGCGCTGGCCGCACCTGCCCACGCCACCCCCACGATTCCACTGACGACGGTGCGGACGGATCACGTCCGCGGCCACACGCTGGTCCGCCAGCAGCCCGTCCTCGATGGCCTGCCCGTGCTGAACCGTCGCCACCGGGTGGGGGCCCCCACCCCCGCTCCCGCCGTTCGCGCGCCCGCCTCGCTGATCCCCACCCAGTCGAACGCCGTGGCCATCACGTCCATCGCACCAGCGCTGCAGTCGCTGGGCCGCGGCACGCTGTGGGCTCCGCACGCACAGCTCGCCCTGTGGGCCGACGACGACGATCAGGCCCACCTCGTGTGGGCGGTACACGCGAGCCTCGCCGATCCGATGTCCACCTGGCGCTTCGTGGTGCACGCCCACACGGGCGAGGTGCTGAACGCCACCCGGACCTCCTTCGACGCCCAGGGTCGGATCTACCCCTTCAACCCCGTGGTCTCGAAGGTGGAGGACGTGGAGCTGCTGGGCCTCGACAAGGGCGCCCCCAGCTTGTCGGGCGAGTACACGTACACCCAGTCGTGCGACGCGTGGGATCCCAACGCCAACTTCGGGGTCGGTGCCTGCACCAAGTTCGGCGTGCAGGCCATCGCCGACGAGAATGGGGACTTCCTGTTCGATCCGGATCCGGCAGGCACGCCCGATCCGTTCGCCGAGGTCCAGATGTACCACCACGTCGACACCGCTGCGCGCTGGTTCGACGACCGCTACGGCTTCGTGCTGCCGCAGCCCATCCTGAGCGTGGCCAACCTGGACGTGGTCAACGCCTTCTACGGCGACGTGAACGGCGACACCATCGGGGACGTGGCCTTCGGCCAGACGGGGAAGACGGACTTCGCCTACGACGCCGACGTCATCTACCACGAGTACACCCACGCGGTGCTGGTGGACACCATCGGGCCCCCCACCGGACTGTTCGAGGCGGACGAGTACGGGATCTCCTGGGCCACGGGGGCCATCAACGAGGGCGCCGCGGACGTGTTCTCCACCCTGCTCACGGAAGACCCGGTGCTCGGCGAGTTCGTGGGACAGGGACTCGGTCTGGGTGCGGTGCGCGATCTGGAGGCCGACCGTCGCTGCCCCGACGACCTGCTGGGACAGTCCCACGAGGACGGGCTGGTGATGGGCTCCACGGCCTGGAACCTGATCGACGATCCGCAGGTGGGCACCGAGGTGACAGCGGATCTGTTCTACCGCGCGATCCTGGACTGGCCATCGGACGTGAGCTGGGACGACGCCGGCCAGTCACTGACGGACGCGGCTGCCGCGTTCCTGGCGGACGAGACCATCGACCAGGCCACCCACGACGCCATCCAGGGCCACCTGACGGCGGCCAACATGGTGGGGTGCGAGCGAGTGGTGCCGCTGGACGGTGGCAACACCCACACGCAGCTGGGCTTCTACCTGACCCTGGCGGACGCCATCGGCTACATGCCGCTGCAGAACCAGGTGAGCGTGGACGTGCCCGCCGAGCACGGCCGAGCGACCCTGAGCATCGATCAGTGGGACTCCAGCAGTGCCGGGCTGGTCTGGCGCGTGTTCGTGCGACGGGGGGAGCCGGTTCGGTTCGCCGCCAAGACCGTGTTCGGCTTCGATCTGCCCCAGGCCCAGGACTACGACTTCTTCGTGGACGGCAGCGGCACGGACACCGTGGTGGTGGACGCCGACTCCGAGGTGCCCCTGGAGTCGGGGGAGCGGTACTACTTCGCCATCGCGCCGGCGAACGACGGCGGGCTGGGGGGCTTCGGGATCGCGCAGGTGTTCGCCACGGCCTCGGCGAGCACGGAAGCGGTGGACGCCCCCACCGAGCCGACGGACGGCGTGACGGGAACGGACGGCACGGACACGGGCGGAGACCCAGCGACGGACGACGCCGCCAACAGCGGATGCGGCTGCACCTCGGGCGGGTCGGCCGGCGGGTGGCTGGTGCTGCTGGGCGTGCTGGCCCTGAGGCGGCGCCGCTAGCGCTCACCCTGGCGCAGGGTGCACCTGGCGACCGCGGACCCAGGTGCACCGCATCCCTCCCGCGTCGTGGTCGAACAGCAGCGAGGCGATCACGGCAGCGGCATCCTCGGCCCAGGGGCCGGCGTCGAAGAGGCACAGATCGGCCTGCATGCCACGGGCGACCTGGCCCGTGTCGGCGTGACCGAGGGCGAGGGCGCCTCCCCGCGTGCCCCACCACAGCAGCTGGGCAGGGCTCAGCGTGATCCCCTGCCGAAGCGCGTTGTCGTAGGCCGACGACAAGATCCGGGGCACGCGAAAGCTGCGGCCGGCGGCCACGTCGGTGCCGATGGCCACCGGGATGCGTCGGCCGCGCACGTCGGAGACGGGCATGCCGCCCGAGCCCAGGAAGTCGTTGCTGTCGGGGCAGTGGGCGACCACGCTGCCGGCGGCCGCCAGCCGCTCCCACTCGCTGGGCGACAGGTGCACGCAGTGAGCGAACACGGCACGCGCATGTACCAGGCCCGCTCGCTCGTACACCTCGAGGTAGTCGGCGGCGGAGAAGCGCTCGCGGGCCACGCGGCACTCCTCGGGCGTCTCCGCCAGGTGGGTGCTCACGAACAGCTCGTGCTCGGCCGCGAACGCGCCCGCGCGCTCCATGAGGGCAGCGCTGCACGACAGCGCGAACCGCGGGAAGACGCCGAGCTGCAGCCGGCCGGCGTCGTGGCCGTGCCAGCGCTGCCGCAGCGCCTCGAGGCCAGCCAAGGCGGGATCGGCAGGCAGCTGCAGTGCCGGCGGGCAGTCCCTGTCCATGAGCACGGGGCCCGCGATGGCCTTCAGCCCGCGACCCGCGAGGGCTGCGAACAGCTGGTGCGCAGCGGCGGGGTGCACGGAGCCGTAGACCATGGACAGCGTGGTGCCGGCCGCAGCCAGGCGATCCACGAAGGTGGCTGCGATCCGTTGGGCGTGCTCCTCGTCGGCGAACCGTGCTTCCTCGGGGAAGGTGCTGCGCTCGAGCCACTGCAGCAGCGGACCGGAGGCCGAGCCCACGATGCGCGTCTGTGGATAGTGCACGTGCGCATCCACGAAGCCGGGCAGCAGCACGCCGGGGCGTAGGTCCTCGTCGACCGGACGCCCATCGTAGGGGGCCACCTCGGCGATCTGGGCGCCGTCGATGCAGACCACGGCATCGTCGAGGAAGGTGAGCTCGTCGGCGCTGACGCAGGTCAGCACCCGTGCCCGGAGGGTGGGCACTACCGCGGCTCCTCGCGCGACACCAGCTCGTGGACCAGCGTGACGGTGTCGCCCTTGGTGGAGGTGTAGCGCAGGGGTGGCCCGGGATGGCTCGGGGAGAACCAGAACGTGGTCACCTCGTCGTCTCGGGTGACGGTGTAGCGCCGGCAGGGAAGCGGCCCGAGGGCGGTGTCCACGACCTCGTCCACCACCTCGGTGTGGGCGGCAGGGAACCGCGCGTGATCCCGCAGCTGCACCCACGAAGCCGACGTCCGCGGAGCTGCGTCGGACCCCTCGGTGAGGTGCTCCTGGGTCATGCCCTCCTCGTCGGCCTCCACCACCTTCCAGGTGACCTGGGACTCCCCCGCCTCGCCGATCTGACGCCACCGCGTGGCGAGCCCGACGGGCATGGCCTGCCGGATCTGAGCGGCGGTGAAGGGCGTGGGCAGCCAGGCCTGCCCCTGGTTCGCGGCCACCACCAGGGCGGAGACCTCGTTGAGCACGGTGAAGGACAGCACGTACTGTGACACCCGCCAGACCTTGCCTTGGCGCACGAGCACACCCGAGCCGCGCACGCGGCCGTAGCGCTCGTGATCGAGCGACTCGTCGAACCAGGCCACCTTGCCCTTGGCGTCCAGCGTCACGTGGCGCTCGACGGGGGTGTAGACCCAGGCGGGCGCTTGCTCGAAGTGCGGGGCTGCGAAGGTGCGGAACGCCTCGAGCTCCCACCGCTCCCCGGGATCGGTTCCGAGGAACACGGCGTCGTCCGTGAAGGCACCGAAGTAGGCAGAGGCATCGGCGTCGGCAGCGGCTCGGTGCAGTCCGTCGAGCACGGCGTCGATGTCGTCGGTGGGCGTAGCGTGGGCCATGGCGATGCAGATCCAGAGCATGGCGCACCATAGTTCATGCGACAGGTCGAGCCAGCCTCTCGGACCGACATCCACCGCTGCCCTCGTGCCGCCCTATCGACCTCCCCAGGTCGGACCGAGCAGCGTCCCCTTCCCCGCATCGTGCGCCACGTCGCGCACGCGCTCCGCCAGCCGGGGATCGTGGGCGTGTACCCCGAGTCCCTCCAGCGCCGCCTCCGCCTCGCGCTCGCCGCCCTCGGCGAGCCAGCGGAGCAGCACCTCGATGGAGGCCTCGGAGCGCAACAGGCCGATGGCCACGAGTCCGATCCGACGCAGCTGCGGCTGCGGACGCTGCTCCACCCAAGCTTGCAGCGGGCCGAGCGCATCGTCGTGGCGCGACGATCCCAGGCTGATGGCCGCGCACTCCGCGTAGAGGTCGTCGTCGTCGAACAGCCGCGCCACCACCCAGGGCAGAGCCGTGGCGGCCTCCAGGGCGAGCAATGCGTCGAAGCACTCCGACACCACGTCGGGCTCCTCCTCCCCCACCCCCAGCCGCAGGTGGACCAGCGCCGAGGCCAGCACGGGATCCCCCCAGGCCGCCAGCGCCCGCGCCGCCCCCACCCGACAGGGGACCTCCGGATCGTGCAGCAGATCGGCGATGGCCACGGGCGCGTCCGACCATCCGATGGCCACGAGCCCCATGGCCGAGTGGGACCGCAATCCTGGAGCGCTGTCGACGGAGCCGCCCCAGGCGGGCTCCATCTGACGATGATGCACCCCCCGAAGGAACACGTCGGGATGCGGATAGCGTGTCTCGATCAGGGCCTCGACCACCGCCAGCTTGGCGACGCAGCCCGGATCCCGCTTGATGGGCTGCTCCATGAACCGGTCGAAGGCCTTGAGCAGTGCATCCCAGCAGCCGTCCAGGCCGTGCTCCGCCACGAGCCCAGCGGCCTTGCCCACCACGTGATTGGTGCTGCTCGACAGTGCCTCCACGACGACGGCCTTGCCCTCCTCGGTCTGTGGGTCGGCAGCGGCCAAGCGCCTGAGCTTGGCCTGGAGCTGATCCTCTCCTCGACGCGCCAACGGTCCTCCCCCCTCGTCCGCCACGATCATAGGATCGCCAGGGGATCGACGCATGACGACGACGTTCTGGGCATTCGTGGCGGTGCTGCTGGCCACTGGGGTGATGAGGCTGGTGGAGCTCGGGGTGTCGGTGCGCCGGCTGGCCGCCCGGCGCGACGCATTGGTGCAGGAGCCACAGCTGTTCCCGGCCATGGCGGGCTTGCATGCGGCCTTGATCGTCGGGCCCATCGCCGAGGTGGTGTGGCTGGGACGCCTTTTCACCTGGACGGTGGCAGGACCGGCGCTGGCCCTGCTCGTGTTGGCCACGCTGCTGCGGATCTGGACGCTCTTCACCATCGGCGGCGCCTGGAACGTCCGCGTGGTGAAGCCCGAAGACGACGCCGTGGCAGTCGGAGGCCCCTACCGTCTCATTCGCCACCCCAACTACCTGTGCGTGATCCTGGAGATCGCAGCCCTCCCCCTGCTGCACACGGCCTGGATCTCGGCCGTGGTGCTGTCGCTGTGGAACGCAGCGGTGCTGGCGGTGCGGATCCGCACCGAGGAAGCCACGCTGCGGCAGCTGCCGGCGTGGCGGGAGGCCTTCGCCCACAAGGCGCGCTTCATACCCGGCCTGTTCTGAGTTCCAGCCCTACGGACAGGCCCCGTGAACGTCGACCTGGTGCAGCACGAACGGGGCGATCACGGTCTCGTAGCCAGCATAGTCGCTGGCCCGTGTCTCGAGGGAGAACGGCACACCGCCCTCCAGGTCGAAGGTCAGGTTCACCCCGTTGCGCACGGTGCCCGCCGTGGGTTGCGTGAGCGTGATGTCGATGGTGTCGTCGCCGATGTCCGCCGGCGACTCCCCCGGAGCCACCAGCCAGCTGATGTCGGAGGCGTCGGGCCGCACGTCCACCACCCCGTCCACCACGCTCCCTTCCAGGAGGTGCACGAACAGCCGCTGCAGCCCGCCCGAGTCCGACGCCACCACGTTCACGCGGGTGGGGTCGTCGGGCACCTCGTAGCAGGCGGTCTCGGCAGGGGCGGGATCGTTGGAGCTGATGTTGTGCCCCCCCACCGTCACCAGGATGGACGGAGGGTTCCCGTCCTCGGCTCCTGCGTCGATCTCGCAGGCCGTACCTAGGATCAACAGCCCCGCGGGCACCGACAGCCACGCTGCGATTCTCGTCATCGTCCCCTCCTGTGCCCAGCTTAGCGCAGGGGCAAGCTGCGTTGACCCAGACCGTGTCGCGCTGCCTCGAGGAAGCAACCCGATGGGGTCGCGGGCGTTGCTGCATCCGCTTCACATGAGGTCTTGCGCGCGTCGGATCAGTCGACGGGGATCTCCACCACGCGAATCTCCGCGCCACCCCACTCCACGGACTGCAGGACCCAGGTGCGCCCGTCCTCCTGGAAGGGTCCGTGGATCTCGGTGCCTTGGTCGACCTCGTAGGGCGCGGCGCGCTGCGATCTCGAGGAGTTGGGATCTGGGCCGCCGAACACGATCCGCAGCTGTGTGGTGTCCAGGCTGGGGTGCTTGGTCCGCTCGAGCAGATCGTCGATGCCGTCGCCATCGGCATCGAAGCCCAAGGGCTCGAGAGAGACGTCGCCCTCGTGTAGCAAGCCCGTCACGTGACCCGTTCCTAGCCAAGCGCCATCGGGCTCGATCGAGATCGGTCCGAAGCGAACGTCCAGGGTGTGGCTGTCGTGGTCCCAGATCAGCAGGTCTCGAATCCCATCCCCGTTCTGGTCGCCGATGGCCCTCGGATAGTGTCTCGATGGAGGACCAGGGGGCTCTCCGTCCAGCGACAGGGCGGCCTGACCCTCCGGCACCGGGATCACGAACCTACAGTTCGGATCCACCGTGGTGAGCCACTCTGGGCGGCCGTCTTGCGTGACGTCGGGAAGCGATCGCCAGCCGGTGTGGGTGATGCCTTGCTCTCCCTCGTACCCGCAGGTGGAGCCCGTCACCGTGACGTCGGGTTCCGCCTCCCAGGCCGAGCTGTGCGGGCCCCACCAGACTTGCAGCGTGTCCCCGGCCGGGTCTGTTCTGTAGAGGTCGAGGACACCGTCTTGGTCGACATCCTCGAGGGTCCCCTTTGCCAGTGGGAGCCCCTCGGCCAGGCGCCGCTTCTGGGTCCAGGTGCCGTTGGGCAACCCGGGCAGCAGCGCGTCCATCGTGATGTCGGCGAGTCCATCTCCGTCGACGTCCCCTGCATACCAATCCCAGGGAACGTCCTCGAACCAAGCCTCGGCTTGGGCGGGAAGCTCGCGTCCTTCGTGCAGCGGGCCGCGAACTAGCGCGAACCCGGCCTCGTCGCAGCATTCCTCCCCGCGGAAGGCTCCGACGAGAGCTTCGTCGTAACCATCGCCGTCCATGTCGCCGACAAGGACCACCACGTCGAGCTGCCATCCCTCGGAGGCCTGCCAGTGCGGTCCTGAATACGCGACCTCCGTCGGGAACGGTGGTTCGTTCGTGTCTCCCTGCTTGCTCGCACAAGCAGCCATCAACGCGGTAGCCAGCCAATACCGACGCACGAGTACCTCCAAGGATGTGTTGGAGTGTGACCGGCATCTCGGCAGATCCGCCACCGAGCTACGAAGGGCAGCGCCCCGCGACCTCGCTCGCACCAAGATCCTGTGGACACTGCTGGACGGCGAGCAGACGATCGCGACCCCGAGTTCTAAACCGAGCAGCCCCATGAACCGACGACAGTCTTCGGTGAACTGACGGACATCGGTCGGGGACACGCGTGATTTGCGAGCGCATCATGCGTCGAGGACGTAGCCGAAGCCCAACTTCCGGCGCAGCGACGGCAGCGTCACCTCCACCACGTTGGAGCCCAGGTCCCGGCGGCCGAGTCTGCGCTGGCCCGGTCTGGTGGTCGGCCCTCAGGGTGACAGGAGGCGGTACTCGAACCGAGTCCGGGCACCACACTCAGATCTGGTCATGCACCAGCAGAAGTCGCGGAGCGCAGATCGCGCAAATCATGGCCAACAAGGCGATCCCTCAGCCTCGCTTCGCATCATGGATGACAGCTTTGCCATTGCCTCAGCCATCACGTCATGGATCTCTGGACTGATCGAATCTTGATTCAGCGACCTATCCGCCATCACCAAGTACCTTTGCATACTGCGACTGCTGTCTAGTTCAGGGCAGTTAGCGAAGATTTCCGCGAGCTCTTCGAGTTCCTCAGCCGCCGCGTCGAGATCCAGAGCGGATTGTTGGTTTGGCAGCGCTCCTTCTACCCGTGGCAGCTCTTCTGCTGTCGGATCGGTGCGCGCGTCGTGCTGGCTTGGCGCGGGGAGGTTGTATGGGGCGCCCCGTTCGATCGAGCTTGGCGGCTCCTCTTTGGACAGAAGCTCGGGAACAACTTCCTGTTGCGGGGCTTGTTGAGCTTCAGCTTGGCTGTCGTTGCTTTTGTCGAGTTTCATCAGCAAGAACACGCAAATTGCCACAAGGGTCGTGATCAAGGCGGCCTTACCAGCGTGCATCATGTCCTCGCAACAGATCATCAGCGACCCTTCCGCTCCTCGTTCTCGAGCCCGCTCCACCGATCGACAAGCCCGGCAATAGGCGGGCTTCACCAGGCGGTGTGGAGCTGGTCCAGCGCATCGGACATCGTGCCCACCTCGTCGACCACGTGCCCCACCGCTCGCAGGCGCCGAGGCACGGCCCCCCGCAGGGTCCTCTCGTCCTCGACACACAAGATCCGCATGCTCCAGCTTCCTTTGAGGAACGCCCTCTATGTTGCCTCGACGAAGGTCACGATGTCGTGGATCGCAGGGACTGTGGCAGGACTGCTGGCGTGCACTGCAGATCCGCCACCCCCAGAGGAGATCATCGAGGTCCCTGGGGGCGCGTCGCTCGGCCCGCGGTGATGATGGAGTCCACCTCGCACGCCGCGTGGGTCAACAGCGAGGCACTGCGTCGTCTGGGGTTCGACGCGAACACCCTCGATCCGGTGGGCGCAACGGGCTCACCTCCATCACCGACGGTCGGACCTACCACGAGCGGGGCTACCAGGAGGCATACGAGGCCGTGAACAGGGCAGGGGACCTTACTTTTCGGGTGGTCGCCTCGCTGTGGGCAGCCCCGGACGCCGACGACGACACGCAGCTCGCCACCCTCGTCGGCCTGCGACACGGCGAGCCAGAGGATCGGCTCCGTGTGCAGCAGGTGAAGGTCTACAGCGACGGGATCGTGTGGCTCACCACGGGGGCCTTGCTCGAGCCCTACGAGAGCAAAGGCTACGCCGGTCCTCGGGGCCTGGTCCTGTAGACACTGCTGGACGGCGAGCAGGCGTATCGCGACCCCGAGTTCTAAACCGAGCAGCCCCATGAACCGACGACAGTCGTCGGCGAACTGACGGACGTCGGTCGGGGACACGCGTGATTTGGCAGTTCGGACCGTGCCGGACCCTTGGCCCGGACCTTGAATCTCCAGCGCGTGGGACGTCCGTGGCGGCGTCACGGGTGGCCTCTCCAGCAACCCGCTCCGCCACGGTCGCTCCCACACCGCTGGAGGAGCGATGATCTGGATGTTGTGGACGGCGTGCGAACCCGTGGAGGTGCCGACCGACGCAGATCTGTACGGCAGCGACGTGGTCGCCCAGATGCGGGCACTTCAGGCGCTGAAGGCTCCGATCCTGGCGAGCTGGCCGGACCGCAGTGCCTGCATGGCCGTGCGCGCCCGCCGAGACCGGCTGCTCGACCTCGCCATGGGCATCACGGCAGAGGATCCGCGTACCCTGGACCTGCGGTACCTGAGCCTGCAGTGTGAACTGCCTCGGATCACCCTGGCGCTGGCCGAATCAGCAAAACAGGAATGGTCCAGCTTCGGCCTGTACCAGGAGCACTGCATGGCGGGCGGAGCCAGCACGGACCCACGCTGTCTGGCCGCCATCAGCAGCGTGATCCGATGCGAGTCCCGGTCGGGCTGCCAGGATCGTCCTTTGTGCTCGCCGGTGTGCGGCTGGTGAGGCTACGCTTGGGGTGGGAGGATGCCCCAGCATGGCCACGACGGCACACATCAGAGCGGGATTGGCAATCGTGGTCGCGGCGGCCTGCAGCCACGACCCCGTGCAGATCCGGGAGCCGCGAGCCTCCCTCGCGGGCCCGAGCATGTCGTTGGCAGGCCCCCTCACGGTGCGCGATGTTGCCGTCGAAGCCAACTTCCAAGACGACGCCTTCGGCCATCACAAGCGAGGGCGCGCCTGCTTGGCGGCCGATCTCGACAACGACGGCTGGACCGACGTGGTGATCGGCAACCCCGGTGACGAGTCCCACGTGTTGCTGAACACCACCGGTCGCACTGGCGTGCTGTCCTTCGAGCAGGGTCCGGTGCTGGCTGCCGACGCCGTGTTCTGGGGGGGAACGTTGGGGGATCTCGACAACGACGGCGACGTGGACGTGGTGATGTCGGGCGGCGGCAACGAGACGCGAGCGGCCGACGAGGTGTTCGTCAATCGCTTCGTGGAGGAAGGGGTGTTGCGCTTCGATCGGGGAGCGCGACAGGCTGGTATCGAGGGGCCCGCCCCCGAGGGAGACGTGCTGGCGTGGTCCAGCGCCAGCGCCCACGTGCTGGACCTCGATCTGGACGGCAAGCTCGATCTGTTCGTGAACAGCTACATCCTGCCTCGGGCCCCCGACGTGGACTGGAGTGGCGAGAACCTGATCTGGCGCAACCTGGGTCGGGGCGACTTCGAGGAGGTGGGTGGGCCGGCCGGGCTCACCACGGCACGCTCCACCATGAACTCCAGCTTCATCGACATCGACAACGACGGCGACTTCGATCTGTACGAGAGCAACCACCGCTACAACAACGTGATGTGGCGCAACATGTGGATGGAAGAGGGCGAGCTACGCTTCCAGAACATCACGCCGGACGACGCCCTCGCGGGCGGCACCATGAAGTACCCGCGCCGCTCCTTCGCGAGTGCCGTGTCGGACTTCAACCGCGACGGCTTCGAAGATCTGTTCGTGTTCATCCGGCCGGTGGAGCCCGAGGACTCGCCCTTCCGGGATGGCCACGTGCTGTTCCTCAACCTCGAGGGCCAAGGGTTCGTGGAGGTGAGCGCCCACACGGGGCTGAACCAGCCCTTCATCAACTGGCGGCGCGACCACGCCATCGACGGGGTGATGGGCGGGCAGCTCGGCGACGTGAACGTGGACGGGATCCCCGATGTGTGGATCGGCCAGGGACGCCCGCTGGACGGCACCTCGAACCTGCTGTTCCTGTCGACGGGCGAGCTGCGGGTGGTGGACATCGACGGCCACACGGTGGCGGTACCCCAGTTCGAGAATGCCAGCTCCTTCATCGACGTGCCCGCGCCCGAGCCCGAGGACACCACCATCGCGTTCGCGCCGTATCCGTACCGCACGCATGGCACCTGCATCGTGGACTTCGATCGCGACGGCGTGCCGGAGGTGGCGGTGACGAACGGCGGGCCCGAGGACTACCCCGACGTGGTGCGGGAGCCGAACCGCCTCTTCGACTTCACCTTCGAGGAGCCGCGCACCTGGCTGTCGGTGGCGCTGCAGGGCGATGGCGAGGCCGTGAATCGGTCGGCCATCGGCACGAAGGTGGTGCTCACGGTGCAGCGCGACGGCGACGGCGCCGAGTGGCAGCACACCCAGTGGCTGCACGGCGGCAGCGGGTTCTCGGCGGTCAACGATCTGGAGCTGTTCTTCGGCTTGGCGAACGCCGATCGCATCACGGAGCTGGCGATCCACTGGCCGGACGGCCGAATCGACGTGGAGGGCGAGGTGCCGGTGAACCAGCGGGTGATCCGCGGCTACCAACTCCGTTGAGGGTCGCCGTCTTCTTCCTGGTGCTCTCGGCACAGCAGCTGCGTGTCACCCTCGCTCAGCGGCTCCTCCGTCACGCCACAATGTAGTCCTGCTGGCGTGCGCTGCAGGAACCGACAGGTCGCACACTGGCCGAAGGTCCGACCTCCACTCACTTGCTGAGCGCGACGCAGCACCGAGGTGAGCAGCTGCATGAGCTGCTCGGCGTCGGAGGTCCGCAGCGCTCGAAGCGCGCCGTGCACGGGACCCGACGGCCGATCCCGCAGGGCCTGGCGACCCGCAGCGGTCAGCTCGCAGTGTACCACCCGTCCGTCCACCGAATCCTTGCGCTTGTGGACCAGCCCCTTCCGCACCAACGCCGACACCGTCTGCGACACCGTTCCGCGCGTGGCCCCGAGGAACTCCGCCACCGCTGCAGGCGTGTCGCTGTAGCGATTGCAGGAGGCCAGATACGCCAGGGCGTCGAGCTGCACGGGGTGTAGGCCCAGCTCCGCAGCATGGGTGCGCGACTCGGCGCGCAGCAGCGACGCGATCCGCTCGATGTGGTCTGCCAAGGACACACCAATCTGTATCGAGTCGAAACCTCCTTGACGACGCCAGCCATCCGGCTACTCAGATGTCGACTCGATACTATCGAGTCGACATCAACAAGGAGATCTCGACATGCGTACGCTCGTCATCAGCTCGATGGTCCTGACCGGATGTGGCTCCGCTGGCGCCGGTACAGCCGACGTTCCCTATCCGGAGGGATACCGCAGCTGGACCCACGTGAAGTCCATGTGGATCGGACCGGATCACGCGCTGGCGGACCCCTTCGCCGGCATGCATCACGTCTACGTCGACGCCACCGGAGAGCGAGCGCTGCGCAAGGGCCGAGCGCTGCCGGACGGCTCGGTCCTGGCGTTCGATCTGCTGCACGCCACGCTCGCAGACGACGGCTCCATCGCCGAGGGAGAGCGCAAGCTGCTCGGTGTGATGCGCAAGGACGCTGACAAGTGGGCAGCCACGGGCGGATGGGGCTTCGAGGCATTCGCCGGCTCCTCCCGCACGGGAACGGTCAGAGACGGCGGCACCTCCTGCTTTGGCTGCCACGCCTCCCAGGAGCCGCAGGACTACGTGTTCTCGCGCTTCCGGCCGTAGTCCGTGGTGCCGTCGAAGAGGTCGGCCAGCCGCTGCAGTGCCTCTCCCGCAGACAGCTGCGCCTTGACGTCGGCGATGCGATCTGCTCGGGTGGGACCCCGGTTGAGGATGGCCACCGCCTTGCGCTGCTCGTGGGCGCGCTTCACGAACCGGTAGCCGCTGAACACGGTGAGCGATGATCCGACCACGAGCACGCTGGCGGCGGCGTCCACCCAGGCGTTGGAGCGATCCACCCGCTCGCGGGGCACAGAGCCACCGAAGAACACCACGTCGGGCATCAAGGTACCGTGGCACCGCAAGCAGTCCACCACCACGAAGTCCGACGCGGGCTCGAGATCGGCGTCGCCATCGGCGAGCAGCTCCTGCTCCCGGATCGCGTGGGGGTTGGCGGCGCCCAGCCGCTCCTGCACCGAGGCCCGGGCCTCGCGCTGGCCGCACTTCAGGCACACCACCCGGCGGAGGGCGCCGTGCAGCTCGACCACGTGCTGGCTTCCAGCCGCATGGTGCAAGCCATCCACGTTCTGGGTGATCACGCCCTGAAGCACGCCCGCAGCCTCGAGCTGTGCCAGTGCCACGTGCCCAGCGTTGGGCGCGGCCGCGTCGATCCGAGGCCAGCCCACGAAGGAGCGGGCCCAGTAGCGGCGGCGTGCCACGGGATCGGTCACGAAGGCCCGGTGCTGCAAGGGGTTCCGCGCCCGACGCGCCGTGCCCTCACCGCGGTAATCGGGGATGCCGGACTCGGTGCTGCACCCGGCACCGGCCACCACGACGACGGGAGGCACCAGGCAACGCCGCAACGCCTCGACGGGACCGACGCTCATCGGGACTCCTAGCTGTCGGCCCCATAGCGTCGCCGGTCCACCACCCGCGGCACCTTGCGTCCCGTGAAGTAGGACGGATCCTCGAACTGCAGCGTGAGCCCGAGCACCCCATACCGAAACAGCGCGTCGAGCTCGAAGATGGACTCCGTGAGAGCGTCCCGGATGGCGTCGCCGTGCGGCTCGGCGGTGCGCGGCAGGACCACCGTGAGCCGGTCCGTGGGCGGCCCGTCAGTGGACTCCTCCACCACCACCGTGAACAGGTGCAGCTCGGGGACCACGGCCTGCAGCGCCTCGCGAAACGCCTGGTAGCGGAACTTCTCCCCAGCGATGACGAAGGCGTCGTGCACGCGCTCGAGGTGCCACAGCCGTGGCTGCGGATCTCCACAGGCACACGGCGCCGTGCTCACCCGCACGCGATCCCCCACACGGTACTTGACCACCCCCTGGCTGTGCGTGCGCAGCGTGGTGAACAGCCCCTCTCCCTCCACGGTGTGTGCGTCGAGGTGGTCCGCATCCGCGATGGTGACGAGCACGTGGTCGGGATCGAAGTGCACCCCGTCGGCCTGCCCACACTCGGTGCCCAGGCCTCCCGTCTCGGTGGTGCCGTAGAACGAGAAGATCCGACACCCCCACGTCTCCTCCACCATCTTCCGAAAAGAAGGATGCATGGGCTCTCCCATGAAGATCAGTGACCGCACGGGACACGTCGCCGCGTCGGGCCACTGCGCCACGAGGTGCGGCCACGCACGAACGAGCAGCGTGGGAACCGTGAGCAACACGGTTGGCCGAAGATGGAGTAGGGGACTGACACTTCGGGCGTACTCTGCCGTGACGTGCAGGAAGGAGCAGCGCGGAGTTCCGAGCGCACGAGCCGCGCGGAAGTAGAAGTCGTAGATCTCGGCGGCGCCCAGATCCATGCACACGAAGTGATCGTCCGGGCCCAGCCCCACCCGTGCGAAGGCGGCCTCGGTGGCGTGCTGCTCGGCGAGATCGTCCCCGGTGCGACAGAGGGACAGCACCGGACGCGAGGTGGACCCAGAGCTGCGATCGCTCACGAACATGTGGGTGTCGAGCGCCTCGAAGGCCTCGACGCGCAGCGGCCCGCGGAAGTCGGCCTTCGTGGTGACGGGCAAGGCCGCGAGGACCTTCAGCGGATCGGTCGCCTCGTCGGGAATCAGCGCTCGAAAGTGAGCGGACGTCCGCCTCAGGTGCTCGAGGCACTGCGCCACGGCGTCGGGTCGGCCGACCACGCTCACGGCTCCATCGGCGTGGACGTGCAGACGCGGATCAGCCACGGACACCTCGAAGCTGCAGGCCAGCGGTGCCCGCAGATGCGTAGCGCACCAGGGGAAAGGCTCCCCACCGGGTTCGGGTGAGGGCCCACGTGAGCGCTCGCGGATGGCGCTCGGCCGCCAACTGGGAGTCGTCGAAGCCGAACCAAGCCCGGCCTGCGGGCCGGGACGCCACGACGTGCAGCTCGTCGCTCACCAGCAGCGTGGCTTCCTCCGAGGACGGGCTCATCGGGCCATCGAACGGGCGCACCTCGATCCACCGCCGACGCCAGGGCCGAGCCTCGGCCGCGGTCAGGTGGTGGGACACCGAGATCACCACGTCGGGATCGTACGCCTCCACGTCGGAGCTCAGGGCGTCGGAGCCGCTGTGCACGTAGGCGATGGAGGCACGAACCCGCTCCCAGCCAAGCGCGGCCGACAGCTCGCAGGCCAGCGGACCCGTGGCGTCGTCGGCCACGAGCAGCACGGATCGCACCCCCGACTCCGGCGTCAGCCCCACGTCCTGCAGCGCGAGGACCGTGCGCTCGTGCCGCAGCTCGATGTCCGTCTCGTCCTCGGCAACCGTCACCCCGATCCGTCGAACGTCGCGGACGACGGGTGGAACGGTGCTACAGACCGCATCGAGGTCGCGCACGCAGTCGGACAGACCCCGCGCGCGATGGAACCGACTGTGGCCGATGAACGGCACGTCGGACACCGCCTCGGGTCGGTCGCCGTAGATCGCGCGGTACACAGCGGTGTGATCCCACGCCGACTGGGCGGCTCGGAGCACACGCTCTTCGTGAATCTGCACAGATGTTCGCATACGCAAGGGTGCCAGAGATAAGGTCATCGAGTTCGACGGTCCAGCAACATTCCCCTCTCTCGGCATTCGACCTGAATGATCACAGCGCACCAGCTCACGAAGTCCTTTCGGGTGCACCACCGCGCCCCAGGGCTGGTGTCCAGCGTGATGTCGGTGCTCACTCGGTCTCACCGCTGGCTCGTGGCCGTGGACGCGGTGTCCTTCGAGATCGAGCCAGGCCGGATCGTCGGCCTGCTGGGGGCGAACGGCGCGGGCAAGACCACGCTGTTGAAGATGATCTGCGGGCTGCTGCATCCCACCTCGGGGCGCCTGCAGGTGTGGGGCACGACCCCTTCCCACCGAGCGACCCGATCTCTGTGCCGCATCGGCTTCGTGATGGGCCACAAGCAGCAGCTGGACTGGGATCTGACGCCCGCGGACACGTTGCGTGTGCACCGAGCGATCTACGGGATCGATTCAACCGCCTACGCCGAGCGGCTCGAGCGCTGGTCGGAGCTGGTGGACCTGGACGAGGTGCTCCATCGGCCGGTGCGCACCCTGTCCCTCGGACAGCGAATGGCGTGCGAGCTGCTGGCCGCACTGCTGCACGATCCCGCTCTGATCGTGCTGGACGAGCCCACGCTGGGCCTGGACGTGCCCGCCCAGCGCGCACTGCGTCGCCTGGTGGCGGCGCACGCCGAGCGCACGAACGCCACGGTGTTGCTGGCTTCGCACCACCTGCCCGACGTGGTGGCGCTGGCCGATCGGGTGATGGTGATGGATCAGGGCAGCCTGGTGTTCGACGACACCCTGCAGGTGCTGCAGCGCGACGTCGGTGGCCGCTCGGTGATCACCGTCCGCACGGAGGCCCGAGCGCCTTCCCAGGCCTTCGAACGCTACGGGCAGGCCCGGCGCTGCGACGACGACCGAGTCGAGCTGCTGGTGGATCACGCCGACGTGCCCGCCGTCACGCGCGCGATCCTGGAGCAGTTCGAGATCACCGAGCTGTCGGTGGGCCCGGTGCCCGTGGAGGACGTGGTGGCCCAGCTGCTGGGCGCAGGCAGCAACCCCTGATTCGCGCGATGCGAGTCGCCTGGGCACTGTTCACCCAGGGGGTGGCTCAGGCCACGCAGTACCGCGCCGAGATCGTGCTGTGGATGCTGGCGGGCTGGATGCCCCTGTTCATGATGCTGATCTGGATGGGCCTGGCGGACGCTGGACCGATGGCGGGCTTCACCAAGGCACGCTTCGCAGCCTACTTCCTGGGCATCTACCTGGTGCACGAGATCACTCAGGTGTGGGTGATCGGCGAGCTGGACGAGCAGATCCGGCACGGGAGGCTGTCGGTCGCCTTGCTCAAGCCCCTCGATCCGAGCTGGGCGCACGTGGCGGATCACCTGGGTGCACTGTCGGTTCGCCTACCTCTGGTGGTGCCTGCGGTGGTCCTCGGCTGGTGGGCGACGGGTGCGCTGACACAGCTGGTGCCAGGCCGGATCGGCCTGTTCGTGCTGTCCACCGCGCTGGCCTGGCTGGTGGTGTTCCACCTGCACTACTGCCTGGGATCGCTTGCCTTCTTCACGCAGCAGGCGTCTGCCTTCGAGGGGTTGGTCTACTCGCTCACGACGTTGCTGGGGGGCGCGGTGGCGCCGCTGGCCCTCTTTCCCGACGAGCTCGCCCGGTGGGTGTGGCTCACGCCCTTTCCCTCGATCCTGTCGACGCCGGTGGAGATCCTGCTCGGAGATCTGACGTCGGACGAGCTGCCCGTGGCGCTGGGAGTCCAGGCGCTGTGGGCGGTGGGGCTCGTGTTGGCTTCCCGCGCGCTGTGGTGGGCCGGACGCACCCGCTACCAGGCCTACGGGTCGTGATCCGCCGACACCTGGCGATCGTGTGGGCGCAGGTGGCCGCCTCGCTGCAGCGCGAGCTGCAGTACCCCGTTCATCTGGTCATCAGCGTGGCCCATGGCCTGCTGATCGGCGTCTCGGGCTGGGTGGCCCTGCGGGTGATGTTCGAGCACGCTCCCGCGCTGGGGGGCTGGACGTGGCCCGAGGCCCTGGTGCTGTTCGGCGTCTTCATGACCTTCGAGGCGCTGGTGGAGGCCGTGCTCCACCCCAACCTCGACGCGCTGCCGGAGCGGATCCGCACCGGCCAGCTGGACTACGATCTGCTGCGACCGGCGAGCGCCCAGCTGCTGGTCTCCACGCGCCACCTGGCCTTCTGGCACCTCACGACGGGGGCGATGGGGCTGGGCTTGGTGCTCTGGGGCATGAACCAACTCGAGGTGCTGCGCCCTGCCACACTGCTGTGGGCAAGCGTCGCGTGGGCCTCTGGCGCTGCGATCCTCTACAGCCTGTGGCTCGCGGTGAGCGCCAGCGCCTTCTGGTTCGTGAAGATCGACAACGCGTCGGTGCCCCTGTACACGCTGCTCGGCACGGGTCGCTTTCCGGTGTCGGCCGCGCCCGCCTGGGCCCGCACCTTCCTCACCTTCGTGGTGCCCGTGGCGCTGATCACCAACGTGCCCGCCGCCGTGGCCACCCACCGACTGGCGTGGCCTGCGGCGGTGGGGAGCGCAGCTGCCGGCCTCGCTCTGCTGTGGCTCAGCCGGCGCTTCTGGCGCTTCGCCGTGCGGCACTACACCTCGGCGAGCAGCTGATCGGGCCCGTGCGGACCCCGCGGATCAGACCGAGTCGATGATCTGGTTGAGGGTCGCACTCGGGCGCATGGCGCGCTCGGCGACCTGCGGATCGGGGCGGTAGTAGCCCCCGACGTCCTGCGGGCTCCCCTGGGCTCGATCGAGCTCCGCCACGATCGCGGCCTCGTTGCGCGCGAGGGCCTCGGCGACGGGGGCGAAGCGGCCTGCCAGCTGACCGTTGGTGGTCTGCGCTGCCAGCGCCTGGGCCCAGTACATCGCCAGGTAGAAGTGGGATCCACGGTTGTCGAGCTCGTGGACCTTGCGCGACGGCGTCTTGCGGTTGGCCAGCAGCTTCCCGGTGGCCTCGTCGAGGGTCTCGCCCAGCAGACGGGCGCCGCTGTTGCCCGTCTGAGCAGCCATGTGGTCGAACGAAGCCGCGAGCGCGAGGAACTCGCCCAGGGAGTCCCAGCGCAGGTGCCCCTCCGACTCGAACTGCTGCACGTGCTTCGGCGCTGAGCCGCCCGCACCCGTCTCGAACAGCCCGCCACCGTTCATCAGCGGCACGATGGACAGCATCTTGGCGCTGGTGCCGATCTCGAGGATGGGGAACAGGTCGGTGAGGTAGTCGCGGAGCACGTTGCCGGTCACCGAGATGGTGTCTTGGCCCTGACGGATCCGCGTGGTGGACAGGCGCATGGCCTCCACCGGCGACAGGATGTGGATCTCCACACCCGACGTGTCGTGCTCGGGAAGGTAGGCGTTGACCTTGCGGATCAGCTCCGCATCGTGGGGCCGGGTGGCGTCGAGCCAGAACACCGCCGGGGAGCCCGTGGCCTTGGCACGACTCACGGCGAGCTTCACCCAGTCCCGCACCGCGGCGTCCTTCACCTGGCACGCGCGCCAGATGTCGCCCGGCCGCACGGCATGCTCGAGCAGCGTGGCGCCTGCAGCGTCGACGATGCGCATGCGACCAGCCGCCGAGACCTCGAAGGTCTTGTCGTGAGAGCCGTACTCCTCGGCCTTCTGCGCCATGAGGCCCACGTTGGGCACCGTGCCCATGGTGGACGGATCGAGGGCACCGTTGCGCTGACAGTCCTCCACCAGCACCTGGTACAGACCCGCATAGCTGCTGTCGGGGATCACCGCCTTGCAGTCCTGCAGCTTGCCCTCGGCGTTCCACATGCCCCCGGAGTCGCGGATCATGGGGGGCATGGAGGCATCGATGATCACGTCGCTGGGCACGTGCAGGTTGGTGATGCCCTTGTCCGAGTTCACCATGGCGATGGCGGGACCGCTGGCGTAGGCCGCCTGGATGTCGGCCTCGATGGCCGATCGCGTGGCATCGTCGAGGGTGGCGATCTTCGCGATCAGGTCGCCGAGTCCATTGTTGACGTCGACGCCCAGACGATCGAGCACCGCACCGTGCCGCTCGAAGACGTTGCGGAAGAACACCTTCACCGCGTGGCCGAAGATGATCGGATCCGACACCTTCATCATGGTCGCCTTCATGTGCAGCGAGAACAGCACGCCCTTGTCCTTGGCGTCCTGCACCTGTGCCGCAAGGAACGACACGAGGGCCTCGCGATCCATGAAGCTGGCGTCCAGCACCTCTGCCGCCTGTAGCGTGATGCCTTCCTTGAGCACCGTCACCGTGCCGTCCGTGGCCACGTGCTCGATGCGCGCCGTGGTGGCGGCCGACAGCGTGGTGGACTTCTCGTTGTGGCGGAAGTCGCCGGCGGACATCGTCGCCACGTGGGTCTTGGAGTCGGCGGACCAGGCCCCCATGCGGTGGGGATTGCGGCGCGCGAACTCCTTGACGGCACGAGGCGCTCGCCGGTCCGAGTTGCCCTCGCGCAGCACGGGATTGACCGCGCTGCCCTTCACCTTGTCGTAGCGCGACTTGATCGAGCGCTCGTCGTCGGTACGCGGCTCCTCGGGGTAGTCGGGCAGGGCGTACCCCTTGGCCTGCAGCTCGGCCACGGCCGCCTTCAGCTGAGGAATGGAGGCGCTGATGTTGGGCAGCTTGATCACGTTGGCTGCTGGCGTCTTGACCAGGTCCCCCAGCTCCGCGAGCCCGTCTCCGATCCGCTGCGACTCCGTCAGGTGCTCGGGGAACGCCGCCAGGATCCGGCCCGACAGGGAGATGTCCCGAGTCTCCACCGGCACACCAGCGGCCGCGGCGAACGCCCGGATGATGGGGAGGAAGGAGTGCGTGGCCAGCGCGGGGGCCTCATCGGTCCAGGTGTAGATGATCGCAGGGCTTGGGCTCATGAACGGATCCCTCCACGGGGCTGCTGGATCGAAACCAGGGCACGGGCGTACCCCGATTGCCGCTCCGGGTCGACCGCCTCCCTATGGTGGCGAGATCAGGAGGCCAACCCACCACATAGGGCATCGGAGACATCGTCCAGCTCGTGCTGCAGCGACGCCAACGTGTCCTCCATGTCGTCGAGATCGAGGGGGATCCGATCCCACGCGGCGGCGTCCAGCCCATGGGCCAGGCGCTCACCGGCATTGCCCAGCTGCAGCGCGCTGACCACGACGTCGGCCACGTGCACGAGATCCGCCACGCTCCGCACGTCCTCGGGGGCCTCCGAGGGAGCATGGTGCCAGCGGGCCACGGCGACGGGCAGGTGAGACAGTCCCCAGGACTCGAGCAGCCGGGCTCCGAGCTCGGCATGGTGGAAGCCGAGCACGTCGAGCTCCACCTCCACCTGGGCTCGCTGCGCGTTCTCCAGCTCCATGAACACCCGCCGCGCACGGGTGGGCTCCACGAGGCAGAGCAACAGCGTGCCCACGTCGTGCAACAGCCCCGCCACGAAGGTCTCCTCGGCATCGCGCCAGGCCTGGGCGGCCAAGCTCTGGGCGCACAGGCCGACGGCGACGGAGTGCCTCCAGAAGGAGCGCATGCTCAACAGGTGCTCGGGCATCCCCCGGAACATGCTCACCACCGAGGTGGCCAGCGCCACCTCGCGCAGACGGCGAGATCCCAGCATCGCTGCCGCGTGCGCCACGGTCTTCACCCGGCTCCGAGGACTGTAGGCCGCCGAGTTCGCCAGGCCGAGCACACCCGCGGTGAGTCCCGGATCGATGCGCACCGTCTCCGCGATCGTCCGGGCATTCGCCGCAGGATCCTCGAGCACCCGCGTGAGGCGCTGGAAGACGTCGGGCAGGGATCCGAGGGATCGGCCCTGCGCCACGAGCATGTCCATCTCGAGGGACGGATTCACGGTGCGTCCTGCTGCTCCGCCCACCGTCGCAGCGCCCAGGCCCACAACAGGGCCACCAGTGGATGCTCACGATCCAGGAGGCGAAACCAGCGCTGAAGCGCATCCTCGGAGGGAGTCTGAGCCATGCCCGGCCATCGGCCCCGCCGACGGCGCCTTGAGGCGCAGCCGCAACCTGCAGCGCCGATCGGTTAGTCCCCGCCACCATGAAAAAGATTCCCCTTCATGTTCAGATCTTCGCGGGAATGGGTCTGGGGCTCGTCGCCGGACTCTCCCTGAACCTGATGGCGGAGGCGGGCACCATCGACCGCAGCCTCGCCCTGTCGGTGGGCAGGGTGGGGGAGTGGTTCGGAGTCGTCTTCCTAACTCTACTCTCGATGATCGTGGTGCCGCTGATCGTGGCCAGCATCATCAGCAGCCTGACGGGCGTGGGCTCCAACCAAGGCGTCGGCCGACTCGGTGGTCGCACCGTGGCGTACTACCTGCTCACGAGCTTGCTCGCGATCACGGTGGGCATCATCGTGGTCAACATCGTGCAGCCTGGTGCCGGGCTCGACTACAACGAGCTGATGGCTGCCGCGCAGGGGGAGCTGGAGACGCGAGGCATGCAGGCCAAGTCTCCCGCACCAGGCGCTGCCGAGGGCGGCATCACGGGCATCTTCGCCGACATCGTGCTGCGCATGATCCCGAAGAACGTGGTGGACTCGTCTCGCTCCAACACCACGATCCTGGCCGTGATCTTCTTCTCCGTGCTGTTCGGGGTCTCTGCCGTCGCGAAGGGAGGCGAGACCGCCAAGACGGTGGATGGGATCTTCCGCTCCTTCTACGAGGTCATGATCACCATGACCAACGGGATCCTGCACTTCGCCCCCATCGGAATCGCCGGCTACGTGCTGTTCGTCACCGCCACCACGGGGCTGCAGCTCGCTGGCGCCCTGGCCTGGTACATGCTCGCGGTGGCCTTGGGACTGGCGTTCCACGCCTTCGTCACCCTGCCCCTGCTGCTGAAGGTCATCACGGGTCGAAGTCCCCTCACCTACGCCTACGACATGCGCGACGCGCTGCTCACCGCCTTCTCCACGGCATCGAGCTCGGGCACGCTGCCCCTGACGATCCAGTGCGCCACAGACAAGGCCAAGGTGCCGGAGCGCGTCGCCAGCTTCACACTCCCGCTGGGCGCCACGGTGAACATGGACGGCACGGCGCTGTACGAGGTGGCCGCTGTGCTGTTCATCGCGCAGATGCTGGGAGATCTCACGCTCATGGAGCAGGGCGTCGTGGCCGTCACGGCCTTGATGGCTTCCGTGGGTGCCGCCGGCATCCCCCACGCGGGCACGGTGATGATGGTCGTGGTGATGCAGGCGGTGAACCTGCCCACCGATGCGGTGCTCGTGATCCTCGCCGTGGACCGCGTGCTGGACATGGCGCGCACCACGGTGAACGTGTGGTCCGACAGCATCGGAGCCGCGATCATTGCCCACTTCGAGCAGTAGCGCTCCGCACGCGGCATACTTGCACCTCGCTGTGCGGGAAGGCTGATGCGCTCACTGTTCGTGATGGACCCTTGGGATCGGATCCACGTCGCTGGAGACTCCACATACGTCACCATGCGGGAGTGCTCCGATCGGGGCTTCGACGTGTGGGCGTGCACCCCGTCGGGGCTGTACGCGCAATCCGGTCGGGCGCGCGCTCGCGCCACCTCGGTGCGCACCACCGCCGACGCGCCCTACTTCCACCTCGGGGCCGAAGAGGATCTCGATCTGGGTGACGTGGACGTGGTCTGGATGCGCAAGGACCCGCCCTTCGACATGTCCTACATCTTCAGCACCTACCTGTTGGACATGGCTCCGCCGTCCACGCTGGTGGTGAACGCGCCAGCCGGGCTGAAGCTGTTCAACGAGAAGATGTGGGTGGCTGCGCAGTGGCCTGAGCTGCAGCCCCCTACCCTCGTGAGCAACGACGTGGCGCAGCTGAAGGCCTTCGTGCGAGGCCGATCGGAGCGCACGGTGCTCAAGCCGTGGGACGGCAACGGGGGCCGAGGTGTTCTGGTGACGGAGTCCACGGACGGCAACCTGGCGTCCATGGTGGAGCTCCTCACGAAGGAAGGCACGGACTACGTGATCGCGCAAGGCTACATCCCCGAGGTCGTCGACGGCGACAAGCGGATCCTGTTGTTCGACGGAGAGGTGGTGGGGCAGATGCTGCGCGTGCCCGTGCAGTCCGACCACCGCGCTAACATGCACGTCGGAGCCGACACTCGAGCGTGTGAGCTCGACGCACAGGACCGGCGGATCGTGGCCGCCATCGCGCCCAAGCTCCGGGAGTGGGGAATGGTGTTCGTGGGGATCGACGTGATCGGCGGCTACCTGACGGAGATCAACGTCACGAGCCCCACCGGCATCCGGGAGATCAATCGCTTGGCCGGTAAGAAGCTGGAAGCCGACCTCGTGGACTGCGTGCAGGCCAAGGTCGCCAGCATCGAGGAGAGATGATGCAGTTGGTCCATACCCTTCTCCTGGCGACCCTCGGCATGGGCACGTCCGCTTGGGGCCAGAGTGGTGGAGACACCGTTCCGCGCGATCCTCGCGCCCCTGGGGAGTTCGGCCTTCGCGACGATCTGACCAAGGAAGAGCTGGCCAACCTGCCCTACCCTGTGGAGGCCTATCGAGGCGCCGAGGTGTTGCGCATGGAGCCCGAGTTCGTCCACGGGATCCAGCAGGGGCTCGAGCTGATCTACCTGCGCCGCTACGACAACGCGAAGGCACACTTCGCAGCACTGGAGGAGCGCTTTCCGAACACGGGCCTGAAGGCGGTGATCGACACACTGGTGTGGCAAGCCCTGATGCTCGAGAACTTCGACTACCGGTACGACAAGCAGTACTGGGCCTCGTCGAAGCAAGCTCGGCGAGCGCTCGGAAAGGCGATGGACATCCCGGGCAACGAGGCCTGGGAGCACCTGTTGATGGGCACCATCCTCGGCATCGAGGCCATCCACACGATGCGGCAGTCACGCTACCTGTCTGCTTTGCAGCTCGCGTTCCAGGCCCTCGATCAGATCGAGCGAAGCCGGAGTGCGGCGCCCGAGTTCGTGGACCTCAAGCTGGCGGACGGCCTGTACAACTACTGGCGCACGGTGATCACGCTCAACTCCAAGCTCCTTCCCGACTTCGGCGACCATCGCCAGCAGGGAATCCAAGAGATGAAGCTGGTGCAGGAGCAGGGCATCTTCATGCGCCCCATGGCTACACTGGCACTTGCATTCACCTGGATGGAAGAAAACGACATGAACAAAGCGGTCGCTGCCTGCGACCGCAACCGCAGCGCCTACCCCAACAACATCGTGAACAACCTCGTCATGGGCATGGCCACCATCTACAAGCGGGACTACGACGGGGCGATCGGGCTGCTGGACCACATCCACCGTGTGGATTCCAGCAACATGCGCGCCCATTACTGGAAGGGGGTCGCGCAGATGCGCAAGGGCGACCTGGTTCCTGCCCAGCAGTCCTTCGAACGGTACTTGACAGGCGAATACTTGGAGAAGTACCAACGCGCCTACGCCCACTACAGGCTGGGCCAGGTAGCCTCCCGCCGCAACAACTACGGCGATGCAGCCCAACACTACACCGCGGCCATCAAGGTCGACGGCCACAAGCCAGCAAAACGAGCCCTCGATCGCCTCAAGGAGAGGCGGAAAGAGGGCTCGATCGACTGGTGAGTCACAGGGCGGGCATAAACGCCTGCCCTGCTGCCGCTCTCAGCGAGCGGACAACGGCGGCACGGTGAGGCGCTGGCCGGCCTGGATGGTGAGCCCTTCCTCGAGGTCGTTCGCCTGCTGGATGGGCTGCGTGAGCATGGCGTTGCCGTAGTAGCGGTGCGCCACGTGCGACAGCGTCTCGCCGGCCTCCACACGGTGGATGGCCCCGTTCACGCGGGACAGCACCACCACGTCGGTGAAGTCGACGAAGGTGACGCCAGCATCCACCAGGATCTGCTCCAGTCGCTTGCGCTGCAGGTAGTTGCTCATCTCGCCCGTGACCACGATGGCGTCTGCGCGCTTCGACAGCCGCACGGCGACATCCGCCAGACCGGGCTCGGTCTCGATGGCGTGCAGCGCCACGTCGATGGCGTCCATGGGGCCTGCAGGAGCCGCCTCGACAGCGGACCCCTCGGGCTGCTGCGCACGACCACGCAAGGCCTCCACGGCCTCGAGCTGCTCGGCGGTGCCGCTGGGCGCGGCGGCCATGAGCACGGGAACGGGCCCCACGCTCGCAGCCACCGTGGCGCCATCCGCTCCGAGGGCGGGTGCGACGGTTGCCGCGAGGCTGCCGGCGGGAGCTGCATCGGGCGTACGTCGCGGAGCAGCTCGCGCCACGTCCACGTCCATCGCCGTCTGCTCCAAGGGGATCGCCGCCGTGGCGATACGGAGATCGGTGCCCAGGCCCGCGCCCGTGAGGGCGAACCACCCCACGAACAAGCCGATGGCCATCACCGACACACCCATGGTGGCCCAGGCCCACTTGCGGACCTCGCGCTCCAAGGATGCGACACGCACTCCGAGTTCCGTCTTCTCACTGCGGAGGCGACGTGCCTCTTCGCGGAGGAGCTGGAGCTCACCCGTGCTTCGCGCCTGCACCGCCACGCGGTGCTCCTGCGACTGCGAGCGCTCGGCTTGCAGCCGATCCTCGATCGCACGGCGCAGCGAGCGCGGCACGTGCTGACCGTGGCTCACGGCCTCGTCCAGCGCTGCGAGAGCGTCGGACCACCGCTTTCCTTGTGCATGGACTCGCGCGAGCATCATGCGAGCCTCGGCATCGTCGGGCACCATGCAGAGAAGCATCTGCAATCGCTCGCGTGCGATGCGCAGATGGCCTTCCTCGGCGTACCGCATGGCCTCGTTGAACAGCTCGGCGCTGGGATCGATGCCCGCGACCTCGGCGGCCTCGCGCAACGCCCTGGGCACACCTCCCTGAGGCATCGCGATTTCCGATGCCGACATCCGAGACGAATCCTCGAAACGAAACTCGTCGATCACGTCGACGGCCCGCTCGGAGGTGCCAGAAACCCGTAGTGGATCTGCAACGATCATGGTGTTGCTCGTGAAGGGAGGTCAATTGGTAGGGGGAAATCGAACGGCTGCGCAACTTGGGAAAGCGGCGCGAAGAGCCGTCGAGGGACACGCACAATCACTGCTATACCACACCCCTGTAGGTTCGCCCGAAATCGACGAAGAACTCGCCTTGCTGCGAACCGTCCATTCATACCTTAGCGCTACTGCTCGAAGTGATCGAGTCCCAAAATCGCCCGCGATCCCCCCGTAGGATCCACCTCCAAGATCGCGTTCCCCTACGAGAACGAGGGTACTTTCCGAGTCCTCTTCAGCGATTTTATTAAGGATGCTGGCCAATTTGTGAGGATACCGAACGCGATCGCCCATGCGTATACCGGGGGCGTGGCCCCCGCGTTAGCGGGGCGGATGGCACGCATCGTCGAGACACAGCCCGATCGCTGGCTCCCCAGAGGGGAAGCGGTGGTGAACGCAGACGGGGATCGCAAGCCCCTAGTGGTGTGGAGCGGTATCCCTGGCGAGCGCTCGCATGTACGGATCTTGCACCGCGGCCAGAACCAGGTCCGTGGCGAATGGGTGTCGAGCGACGCTCCGAGCCCACATCGGGTGGAGCCTCCCTGCGATCGCTACCGGCCCTGCGGAGGGTGTCCGTGGATGCACCTGGACGGCCCGGGCCAGTCGGACGCCAGGCGCGACCGCGTGAGCGCCGTGCTCGAGCGGTTCGAGCTCGCCGACGTCGCCCTCGGCCCGATCCACCCGTGCCCCGACGGTCTGCAGGACTACCGCCACGTGGTGAAGGTGGGCTTCGGCCGGTCGGATCGGGGTCGGATCCGGGTGGGTGCCTGGGCACGAGGGAATCGCGACATCGTGCCCATCCCGGGATGTCTCGCTGCGCCCGAGGTCTTGCGTCGCACCATGATGTCCTTGGCTCACCACACGATCCAGCTCGACGTGGAGCCCTTCGAGCCGGAGACGGAGCGAGGTGTGCTGCGCTCGGCCGTCCTGCGGGCCAGCCGCACGACGGGCGAGGTGATGCTCACGCTGGTGGCCGCCCGTCGCACCCGCAAGCTCGCCGAGCTGGCCGAAGAGGTCGCGCGCGGGGTCAACCAGGTCGTCGGAGCCTGGCTGCACATCAATGCAGGCCCCGGCAACGCGATCTTCCAGCGAGACGGCGACGGCGTGATGGGCGTGTCGGCCCTCGCCGGCAAGGACTGGATCGAGGAGACCCTCAACGGAACGGCCTACCGGATCGGACCTGGGGATTTCTTTCAGACCAACCCGAGTGTGGCCGAGGTGCTCTACGCCCGCGTGGTGGAGCGCCTCGAGCTGGCCCAGGGAGAGCCCGTGCTCGATCTGTACTGCGGCGTCGGTGGGGTGGCGCTACTGGCAGCGAAGCGAACCGGCTTCGCCATCGGCGTGGAGGAGATCGAGGGTGCGGTGAATCGGGCGCGGGAGTCGGCCCGCATCAACCGGGCGCCAGCGGAGTTCATCTGCGACGGCGTCCTCACCGCACTGCCGGATCTGCAGGAGCGCCTCGGGGGTGTGGGCACCAAGGTGGTGGTGGATCCGGCCCGACGTGGCCTGGAGGAAGGCGTCCTGGAGCGCATCGTCGCGCTGCAGCCGGCGAGGATCGCCTACGTGTCGTGCAACCCGGATGCCCTGGCCCGCGATCTGGCCCACGCCCGGTCGCTGGGCTGGCGCGTGCAGGGAGAGATCGAGCTGTTCGACATGTTTCCCAACACGGCCCACGTCGAGCTGCTCGCCATCCTCGTGCCGCCCGACGATCACCCACCCCCCAAGCGACGTGGACCCCAGCGCAAGCTTGTAAGGTAGAGGCGCGCTGGGGTGTGGGGTCGACCCGGGCTACACCCCCCTATGTGCGGAGGTGCAGGTGATCTGGGTTGTCGTTCCCGTGCTGGCATGGGGTCAGGACCCCGCCCCGGACGAGCCGACCACCTTCACCTTCGATCAGGTGCTGGTCACCACCTTCCAGGCCAGCGACGCCTCGCTGCAGGCGGAGGCGAACCGCCTGCACGCCGCCCTGACCACTCGCTTCCAGCAGACCCACAACACCATCGACATGGCCGAGGTGCAGGGATTCCAGGTCCACGACTATGGGCCGGACGTCTACATGCGGGGCTGCCCGCCCGGTGAGTACCCTGGCTGCGCCTTGGTCCTGGGGCAGCGGGCCCTGTCGGACTGGGTGGTCGGCGCCACGCTGGCCCAGGAGATCGGTGGCGACGACGCCCCTCACGTGCTCAACGTGCACGTGCTGGACGTCACCAGCGCCCGGGAGGTCACCCAGTTCACGGTGCCCCTGAGCCCCGACGAGAACGCGGCACTGCAAGGGATCGTGCACCTCTTCGCCGACGTGCTGGAGGGGGCGGCGACCCTGCGGGACATGCGCATGACGCCCGACGCCGACGAGGCGGCCATCGAGGCAGCGCGCCGCCAGCTGATGGCCGGCTACCTCGAGGAGCTGGAGGCCGAGCTGGGGCAGGTGGTGCCGAGCCCCGATCTGGAGCCCGTCGATACCCCCAAGGTCACCAAGGAAGAGCTCTCCCAGTTCGACGACGACGCCGACATCCCACCTTGGGAGCGAACGGGGATGGGGCAGCGGGAGTTCCTCCGCTACTCCAACTCCGGCAAGGACCTGGACACCTGGCGCAGGGAGGGAAGAGGACGCACCGGCGAGCTGGTGCTGCGCGTGGCCGGCGGCTTCGGGGGAGGCCCGTGGCATCAGAACTACGTGGCACAGCTGCTCCGGAGCGGGACCACCCTCGAGCCCATCCACACGGTGCAGTTCGTCGAGGTCATCAACGGAGCCACCGCCACGGGGGAGCTCGAGGTGGGGGTGGGCGTGCTGCCCGTGCTGGAGCTGTCGGTGCTCGCCGGCATGCACACCGGCCGCACCACACTGGCCGTGGACGAGGACGTGGAGGGACAGCCAGCCATCGGCTCCAACCCCACGGTCACCTCCATCAACACCTACCACTACGGGCTGCGGGCCACCTTGGCACCCTGGGTGCACAGCCGCGCACGTCCGACGATCACCACCGGGGTGTCGCTGTGGACGGGGGCGGGCATTCCCGCCGGCAACAACTTCTCCCGGGTGAACGCACCGACCCTGATGCTGTGGAGCGTGCTGCCGGGAGGGGAGTTCGAGGCCTCCCCCCTGGTGACGATCTTCACCCGAGCTGGTGTCGACGTACCCCTGGGCGGGAGTCCCACCATCGAGCTCAGCAACGGAGAGGGCATGACCGCGCCCCCGGCGCCCTCGGGCCAACGAGGACCGGGCTGGATCCTGCAGACTGGCGTCCAGGTCCACCTCGGACCACTGTTCCGTCTACCATGAAGGTCGATCCCGATCTGCTCGACGAGGTGGCCGACGCCATGCGTAGCGCACAGCGCATGCTGTTCGTCACCGGGGCGGGCATCTCTGCAGACAGTGGCTTGCCGACCTACCGTGGGGTGGGGGGCCTGTACGACGACGCCGACACGCCCGAGGGCATGCCCATCGAGGACGTGCTGTCGGGCACCACACTACAGTCCGATCCGGCGCTGTGTTGGCGCCACATCGCCCAGATCGAGGCAGCGTGCCGCGGAGCCCACCCCAACGCAGCCCACCGGATCATCGCCGAGCTGGCCGAGCAGCGAGAGGTGGTGATCCTCACCCAGAACGTCGATGGTCTGCACGTCGCAGCCGGGTCGTCGGACGTGATCGAGATCCACGGATCGATCCACGCGCTGCGCTGCACGGCGTGTCCGCGACGATGGCGGGTGCCGGACTATGCGGAGCTGCAGATCCCCCCGTCGTGCGAGCGCTGCGGTGCGCTGGTGCGCCCCGAGGTGGTGCTGTTCGGCGAGATGCTGGATCCGGGCAACATCCACGCCTTGACCACGGCTCTGGAGCGCCCCTTCGACCTGGTGTGGTCCATCGGCACGACGTCGGCGTTCCCCTACATCGCGGCCCCCGTGATGATGCAGGCGCGCGCGGGTCGTCCGGTCGTGGAGATCAACCCAGGGGAGAGTGACGTGTCGGGGCTCGTCACATGGAAGTTGCGTGGAGGTGCTGCAGATGTAATGGCCGCACTCCACTCCCGGCTCGGAACTCGCTAGTGCTGGTCAACTGGGGCACCCTCGCAGCCTGGGTCCTGGATCACCCTCGCCTGGTCACCACCCTCCTGGTGGTGTCGGTGATCGTGTCTGTCGCGGTGGGGTTCCCTCCGCGCATCGAGCCGAACCTGCTGGCACTCCTGCCGCCCGACGATCGCGCGTCGCAGGATCTGGCAGCGCTGCACGAGGCTGAAGGGGGCGCGAACCTCGTCACACTGTCCTTCGACGGGCCCGAAGAAGACGTGGATCGCCTGCTCGACGGCCTAGCGGAGACCTTGGCGGCGAGCGACCGCGTGCAGTGGGCGTTGCACACGGTCGACGAGGAGCTGGCCACGCAGATCGGGCTGCTGCAGCTCGAGCCCTCGGATCTGGAGCAGCTGACGGCACGGCTCCAGGGGGCGCTGGCCCTCGGCCCGGCGCTGAACCCGATGATGACGCAGCGACTGATGGCCATGGGGCCGGTCACCGAGCGCATCGACGCGGCTATCCAGCAAGATCCCACCTTGGGCACGGGGGGTGGACGCCTGCTCGTGCGACCCACAGGCTCCAGCCACGACCCAGCGTTCTCCTTGGCCCTGATCACCGAGGTGGAGCAGGCGGTGGAGCACGCACTGGCCGAGGCGCCTGGCGTGGAGCTGTCGTGGATCGGCGGCGCCTACCGGCACAACGTCGAGGACTATCGAGGGATCCGGCAGGATCTGGCCTGGACGAGCGGCGCGAGCCTCCTCATGGTGCTCGCCGTGCTGGCCTTCGCCTTCCGATCCGCGAAGGCGGTGGTGCTGGTGTGCGTGCCGCTGGTGATCTCGGTGATCCTCACCCTGGGACTGGCCCGCCTGCTCGTGGGAAGCCTCAACACCTACACATCGCTGGGAGGCGCCGTGCTGGTGGGACTGGGCATCGACTTCGCGGTGCACCTGGTGGGTCGCTTTCGGGAGCTGCGCACCGACGGCTTGTCGCCCCGCATCGCCATCGTGGTGGCCTGGGAGCGCGTGGGCCCTCCCTGCGTGACGGCGGCACTCACCTCGGCGGCGGGATTCGCAGCCCTGGCGATCGCGGACTTCCGCGGATTCTCCCAGCTCGGCGTGCTGCTGGCCACCGGACTGCTGGTCACCTTGCTGGTGATGTTCGTCACCCTGCCGCTGCTGATCCTGGGGCTGGATGCACGGGCTCCCCTGCTGCGCGGGGTGGGCGTGGGCTCGATCCGGAGCCGCTCCTCCTATGCCTGGACACCGCTGCTGCTCACGGTGCTGGTGCTGGCCACGGCTGGCCTCGGCAGCTGGCGACTGCCGCAGCTGACCTGGGAGTA
Organism: Myxococcales bacterium; assembly: GCA_019634415.1. Classification (GTDB taxonomy): domain Bacteria; phylum Myxococcota_A; class UBA796; order UBA796; genus DRPG01. The sequence continues at coordinate 40,119 of JAHQVJ010000100.1, read as the reverse complement.
CGACGTCAGCGCGCTGCGCCGGGACGGCCTGGCCTACGCGGAGCTCGACGCCGAGGCCCGCGCGCTGGCTCGAGAGTCCTACGCCCCGGTGGTGGTGAGCTTCGACGACGCCGCCACCCGAGACGAGGTGCAGGCCTCGGTCCGGGCGCAGATCGGAGAGGGCACACTCCCCCACGTGGCCCGCACCCTGTCCATCGCCGACGTGCTGCCGCCCGATCAGCCACGACGACTGGAGGTGCTGGAGCGCCTGAAGGGCCTGCTGGCCGATCCGAACCTGCGCTACCTGCCACCGCCGCTCGTGGAGCCACTCCTCCCCTTGCGTGCCGTGGCGCTACAGCCCCTCACCCGGGACTCCCTGCCCCCTCCCTTGTTGGCCATGCTGGGAGCTGCCACGGCAGACCAACACCGCATGCTGATGATTCCCCAGGGGAACATGTGGGACCTACGGCAAGCCGCTGATCTGCATCGCGAGGTCCATCGGGCCGTGCCCGAACATCCGGCCGCCGGCGAGCACGTGGCGCTGGGCTCCCTCTTCGGGGTGATCCAGCGCGACATGCCCGTGGTGGCGCTGTTCGCGTTCCTGCTCGTGGTGTTGATCACCGCGGTGGATCTGCGCCGACCGGTGTGGGTGCTGGGTGCGGTGGGCACGGTGCTGGCGGGCATGGTCTGGGCAGGCCTCGCGCTGGAGGCCGCCTCGGTGCGCCTGACCATGATCAACATCGTGGGGATCCCCATCCTCCTGGGGATCGGCGTCGACGTCGTGATCCACCTGCTCCATCGCCTGGCCGAAGAGGGACCGGGGGGCGTGCGGAGGGCACTTGGCACCACGGGGGTGGCTGCCGCGATCTCTGCCGTGACCACGATCCTGTCGTTCCTGTCGCTCACCTTGGCGGGGAACCGCGGAGTTCGCTCCCTTGGCATGCTGGTGGTGATCGGCCTGATCGCCGTCGTGGTGGCGAGCGTGGTGCTCCTTCCGACGGCCTGGGCAGCTGGTTGGCGCCTCACCGGGCGAGCTCCCTCGGCGGCCGTGAACGCCTGACGCTGCAGTTCCTGGTAGAAGATTGGAAGAGCAGGAGGCCCGATGTTCGGGTTGGTGTGCTGCACGATGGCGATGGCCGGACCCAGCGAAGAATCCGCCTGGGCCCTGGAGCGCCACCTCGATCCCGCAGTCGCCGGACAGTCGCCGTCCGAGCGGCTGTACCGTCGCCTGGACGAGGGCACGGACGGTCGGGTGCGTGGGCGCTGGCGACAGCGGCGCGACGGCCCGTTCCTGCTCTGGGAGCTGGAGGACGACACGGTCGTGCGCATGCAGCGTCGACAGCGCGGTCGCATCACCGAGGATCGACGATTCGACGCCACGGGGGGCCCGCTCACGACGCTGGAGACCCCCGCGAGCGGACTTCAGCGCATCGTGGTGCACACCGTTCCCGAGCGCGAGCTGGTGCTGTCGGGCTGGGCGGAACACGAGATCCCGGGGGGATCGGTGGTGGCGCCGGTGAAGGGCCTGCCTCGCGACGAAGGCGGCCTGCGGTTCCTGATCCTCGGTGGCGAGCTCGACATCTGGCACGAGCAGGAGGCGTCCGACGTGTTCAGCGCGGAGTTCCTCACGGGCCTACTCTCGGGCTGCGGCTGCACCCTGGTGGACGCAGCACCGACCTGGGTCGATGGGGAGCCGGCCGTGCGGTACCGACTGGAGGTTCCCGGTCCAGCCACTGCCGATCTGGTGGATCTGTGGGCCGTGCCCAACGAGGTGGGCGGCGGGCTGTGGTTCGCCTCGTATCGCGTGCCCTCCCCCACGGAGCCCACGCTGGCGATGGCACCTGGTCGCGCGCTGATCAGCATGATCGAGCTGGACGCCCTGGCGGATCTGCAGGTGCCGGCGCCCGCAGCTGCTACGGACGAGCCGTGATCATCTGCGACCCGCGGAATCCGCGGGCCCAGGAGCTGTGGGCGAGCCTGGCGAGTCACCTTCCACCGGACTGGTCTCCTTCGGACGAGCTGACGGTGGTGGTGGGCGGAGACGGCTTCTTGTTGGAGACGGTGGCCCAGCACGGCCTGCGGCGTACCTACCTCGGGCTGAACGCAGGCCACCTCGGGTTCCTCCTCAACGACGTGGCGTCCGCGGTGCCAGCGGCTGCCGAGGCGATCCTGCAGGGTAGCTTCACGGCGCACACGTTCCCGCTCATCGAGGCGCGAATGGAGCTGGCCTCGGGCGCCGTGGCCGTCACGCGGGCGATCAACGACGTGTACCTGGAGCGCATGACCAGCCAGACGGCGCGGCTGCAGATCTCCATCGGTGGACACGTGGCGGTGGATCAGCTGGTGGCGGACGGCATGATCGTGGCCACCGCCCTGGGCTCCACGGCCTACAGCTTCTCGGCGGGGGGCACCCCGCTGCATCCGAGCCTCCGCGCGGTCCAGGTCACCCCGATCTGCCCGCACCTGCCGAGGCTGACACCGTTCGTGCTTCCACCCGATGCACAGGTGGAGGTGACGGTGCTGCATGCGCGATGGCGTCCGGTGCGGGCGGTGGCGGACGGCCGAGGAACGGACGACGTGCAACGGGTGCAGCTGAAGCTGTCGGACGACACCGTGCAGCTCGCCTACCTGGAGCATCACGACTTCACCCGCCAGATGTTGCGGAAGATCGTGCATCCGTGACGGACCGCCCGACGGAGCCCGTCGACAACGTCACCAGCGGACAGCGGACGAAGCGGACGCAGCCGGCTACCGTGCACGGAATGTCCGACTCCCTCCAACGTGCGGCACCCCACGTCTTGCGGGTGTGCTTGTTCGTGCTCCTCTGTGGAGCACTGTGGTACGCCCAGGGCTCCCTGGGCGTGGATCTGGATCCGGTGGCGTTGCGGGAGGTGGAGACGGCCTGGTCGCTGCCGTGGCTCGCGACCTACTTCCTGTTCTGGATCGTGGCGAACTCGATCCTGTGGCCCACCTTGGTGGGCGGGGTGCTCTACGGATGGAGCGCAGGCACGGCGATGGCGGTGGTGGGCGCCCTGGTCGCTGCCGCGATCCAGCTCACGGTGGTGCGCTCGTTCCTAAGAGCGCCAGCAGAGGCCTGGTTCGGGGAGCGACTGAAGCCGATCCAGCAGGCGTTGGAGTCCCAAGGACCGGCGATCCTGGTGGTGTGGCGCGTGCTGTGGCTGCCCCTTCCGCTGCTCACCGTGGCCACGGCCCTCACACGGATCCCGCTGTGGCAGTACGTGATCTCGGTGCTGGCCATGGTGCCGGGCATGATCGCCCTCACCTTGATGGCGGATGGTCTGGTCATGCACGGGCCCTGGGAGATGCCCCTGGAGCGCTGGGGAATCTTCGCAGCGACCTTCGGATTGAGCATGGCGCTGTGGCTCTTGGCCCAGCACCGGTGGCCGGTGCTCAGGCTCCGCCGCCCCTCCCTCGCCAAGGCGAGCTGAGGCGCAAGCCTACAGCTCCTTCGGCTCCTCGACGGAGGGCTCTGCAGCGGGTGGGGTGACCACTGGCTCCGGAGCAGCCTCGGCTACGGGCACCTGAGGTGCCTCGGGCTCCGAGACGACGGGCTCCGCCGCTGGAACGGGCTCTGCCGTAGCACTGGGCACTTCGAGCTCCACAGCAACCACGGGCGCTTCGGGCTCCGCGGCAGGTGCAGGCTCCGCAGCAACGGGCTCCGCTGCAGGTGCAGACTCCGCAGCAACGGGCTCCGCTGCAGGTGCAGGAGGCTCCGCGGCAACGGGCTCCGCGGCAGGTGCAGGCTCCGCGGCAGCAGGCACTCCTGGCTCGGCCAGCAGCTGCTCCACCGCCGCGTCGGGCGCTGCCGGCTCGCCGCCGGAAACGTCGGCCGATGCCTCACTCCCCTCACGCCGCAGGATTCGACCCGACGGCACCACCGGCGTGGGCATCGGGCGCGCGGGCTCGCTGGGCTGAAGCAGCCCGGCTGCCTGCGCCTCGATGATGCCCTGCAGGCGCGTCAGCAGCGAGCCATAGTAGCGACACGCCAGGCTGTGCTGCGACGTGCGCTCCTTGGCCCGCTGATACTCGGCGAACGCAGGGATGTACTGCTCGCGAACCTCGAGGATGTGCCCCAGTGCCGCGAATGCCCGTGCGTGGGTGGGATCGCTGTCGATCCGCTGCCGAATGCTGTGCTCGGCCTGGTCGAGGTTGCCCTGAGCCATGTCGAGGAGCGCTCGCTCCACGGTGATCCGGCGGGACCGCTCGTGGTTGCGATCGGTGAGCTTGCGGCTCTGCTTGAGCAACCAGGCACACCGCTCGAGATCGCCCCCCTGCTCGCGGATGAGGGTGGCCAGCAACAAGCACGCCTCTGGTGCACGCCGCTCGCCACGAATCCCATCTTCCAGCAGCTGGTAGGCCTCCTCGCGAAGCTCCTTCTGCTTGTCCTCTTCGACGCGGGCGCGCTCGATCAGCAGATCGGCCAGGCGCGCGGTCTGCACCGGATCGGTGGGGGACAGGCGCACAGCCTCGCGCAGGAGCTGCTCCGCCTCGTCCAGCGACTCCACGCCCTCGTCACGACGCGCCATGCCGAGCAGGCCGTACGGATCGGGCAGCATCGGATCTTGGTTCATGGCGTCGATGAGGTGCTCGATGCCCTCGTTGCGACGACCCTGCCGCAGCAGGATCGCACCGAGGCGCGTGCGCAGACGGCTCTCCTCGGGGAACATCGCCACGGCGCGCTCGAGCACCGTGATGGCCTTCGTGCGGGCACGACGACCCAAGGCGTAGCTCACCACCTGCTGGAACAGCTCGGGCACCGCCGCCTTCTGGATGGCCTCCTCGAGGACCTCCTCGAGGGCTTCGATCTTGTTCTGCTGCGCGGCCACGAGCTCGAGCTTGAGCAGCCACGCGTCGGAGTTGGCCGGATCCGTCTTCAGGCACTCGTTGAGTCGCTGCTCCACGAGGTCGAGACGGGGCTGCTTGGCGCGCAGCATGCCGGTCACGGACTCCAGCCACGCGTCGTGCTGAGGGGTCTCGGTCTGCGGACGAGCCCGCAGCCGCCGACCTGCGATGGCGAAGCGCATCTGGCGATGCTGCAGCGCCACCTTCTCCAGTCCCTCCACCTTGGTGGCTTGGCCCTGGAAGTACTCGGCCAGATCACCACACACGTCGAAGTCGGAGATCTCGCGGAACGACAGGTTCAGCCGCACCAGCGGATGCACTCGGTACCGCCGGTCGTTCATGGTGCCGTACATGTCGAGCAGACCGAGCGACAGCAGCTCCAGACGGCTCTTCCGGTTCACCCGGATGTCGGCGAGCATGTTGCCGTTGACGGGCTCCGCGAAGTGGCTGATCCGAGCCAGCACGTTGCGCAGCGGCTTGGGTAGTCGCTCCACCCGCTTGCCGAGCTGCTTCTTGATGGCCGCTTCGTCTTGGATGGACTCCATCTTCATGAACTTGGGATCGTCGACGATGGCCTCACCGTCCTGACGAACCCGGGTAGCCACGGCGAAGGTGCGCGCAGCCAGCGCATGACCATGCACCCGATCCGAGATGGGCCCGAACTTGTCGCGCGGGAACTCGGCCGCCTTGTGGGCCTCGAAGATCTCGTGGAAGAAGCGCCCCTTGATGCCACCCACCTCGAGACGACGCAGCCCCTCGCCGATCCCTTCGCGATGGAAGCGCGGCTGCCGCGTGGACACGAACACGATCGGGAACGACGCGTCGTGGGTGAGGAGGCTGTACAGAAGCAGCTCGAGGCGGCTCTTGCGGAAGAAGTCGTTCTCCCTCCCCAGCCCGAACTCCAGACGATGCACCACGAACACCCGGCCCGCCATGGCCTCCGACGCCACCGCCCCCCGGGTGGCCTCGATCAGCTCCGCTACGGAGTGCTCTGCCTTGAGTAGCTCCAGCAACGCACCATGCCCCGCCTCGCTCGCAGCGATGGCGATCCGAGCCGCGAGGGCATCGAATCCGGTGCCCCAGCCGAGCCACAGGTCGGGAAGGCGGGTGAGCTCGGACGCCTCGATGGCGTGCTCGAGGAGCTGATGACGGCCCGATCCACGCGGACCTGAGAGCACGATGGGCCCGCCGGAACCGAGCAGCGAGCCGAGCTGCTCGGCCTCCTCCTCGCGCCCCACGAAGCAGAAGCGCGGCGCAGGAATGTCGCTGCCCTTCTTCTTGACCTTGGCCAAGGCGTCTTCCACGCCAGGCACGTCCAACGCCTCGGGGGGCTCGGGCAGACCTTGGATAAAGGCCTTGCCCCTACCCTTCTCGTGATCCACCGTGAGGCCCTTGAGGGCCCCACCGAAGGCGAAGGGGTTGTAGTTGCGCGCGACCACCACCACCTCGGGCCGATGACGGCCTCGCTGCAGCAGGGCGCCGAGCGCCTGAAGACCCTGAACGTCTGCCCCTTCCGGCTCCACCACGACGACGACGCCGCCTGGTTGAGCCACGGCCCGCGCAATGCCGTCTGGCCCCACGGGAATCACGGGGGACACAGCCGGTCCCGCGAGCGCCATGGGGTTGAGCGCGGAACGCTCGCTAAGCGCGAGCATGACTTCTGGATCCCGAAGGAGTGAGCCGGAGACCGCAACGGCGCAGCGGCCCGACTCGATGGCTTTTTCGACCCGGTTCATCCCAGCCTCTCGCCCTTTTTTCCCTACTTCGGGAAACCGTTGTGGCAGGGCCGGACCGCGTAACGCACTCCATCATCGAGCGCTACGGGCACACGACCCAGTGAGGGCTTATCCAGATGCCACTCAGCGGCCAGGTACCAAGATGGATCTGATTCGTGCAATCGCATTTGCTGCCGGATTCCTTCGCACGAACCAGGCAAGCCCAGGGAAGCCCTACTTGCTGTCCACGGAGATGGGCGTGGTGGAGGCGGATCTCTACCGGCCCTCGGGCTCGCCGTGGGCCACGGTACTCATGCTGCATGGCCTGGCCCGGCACGCCCATCGCGATCCTCGGCTGGTGCGTCTGGCCACTGCCCTGACGGCGGCTGGGATGGCGGTGGTGAGCCCTCGCATCGAGCCCCTCGCTCAGCTGCGGCTGAAGCCGCTCGCGAGCCCCACCATCGCGGCCACCCTGCGCTCCGTGCTCGCGGACGACACCCTCGACTGCAGCAGCGTCGGGATCCTGGCCCCGTCCTATGCGGGTGGGCAGGCCATGGCGGCGGCAGCGACCCCCGAGCTCCGGCAACACGTGAGCGGCCTGATGCTCATCGGGGCCTACCACGACGCGCGCGCGCTGCTGAGGCACCTGTTGGTGGAGGCGACTGCGGATCCCTACGGACGGCTGATCCTGCTGCGACGGTTCCTGGACGAGGTGGGCGAGCTCACCGACGGCATCGCCTTGGCGATCCACACCGATCTCACGGACTCCATCGATCAGACCGAGCAGCTCCCACAGGTGCTCCGCGACCTGACCCCCCACGATCGAGAGCACTTCCTGACGCTCCGAGACGACGCAGCCGCCCGGTCACGCCTGTGTGAGCGCCTGCTCGCCGACCACGCCGAGGCGGTGGACGCTCTGTCCGTCACCCACGCGATCCCGGATCTCCTCGCGCCCGTGACCCTGTTCCACGGCCGGAACGACTTGGTCATCCCACCGACGGAGTCGGCACGGTTGCACGAGCTGCTGTCGCAGCAAGGGAAGCGATCCCGCCTGTGCACCACCACATTGCTCGATCACGGAAACGTGTCGTTCTCCCTGGGTACCTTGCTCGAGGGACCCGCCACGCTGGCGACGTTCGCCCACTGGTTCGGCTCGCTGCGAGGCCCGTTGCGGAACCGGCGCTAGGTCGTTCCGCCACGTCGACCGAGGGGTCACCCGCACGCAGCAAGAGGGAGTTCGGCCGTTTGCATCGGCCGATCTCGCAGGAGGCCGCCGTGTCCCCCACTCCACCCGTCCCCCTCGCCCACCCCCGCCCCGTCGAGCTGCTCCGGAAGGAGATGGCATCGCTCGGCCCCGAGTCCGTCCTGGTGGACAAGTCGCCGCTCCGCGTGGTCACGTTCCGGAGCCACCAGGCTCCCAACGTGATGGCGGAGATCGGGCGACAGCGGGAGCGCACCTTCCGAGCCGTGGGCGAGGGCAGCGGACAGCCCGCGGATCTAGACAGCTGGGATGCCAGCTATGCACAGCTGGTGCTCTGGAACGACGAGACGGGTCAGGTGCTGGGTGGCTACCGGCTGGCCGAGGTGGCAGGCATCGCAGGGCCGTCCGGGAACGGCGGCCTGTACACCCAGAGCTGCTTCCGCTACGGAGGGGCCCTGCTCCGGCGCCTCTCCCACGCCATCGAGCTGGGTCGGTCCTTCGTGGTCCCAGAGGTGCAGCGCTCGTTCCATCCACTGTTGTTGTTGTGGATGGGCATCGGCACCTGGTTCGATCGCCACCCTCACCTACACGCCATCGTCGGCACCCTGAGCATGTCCGCCGACTACAGCGTGGCGAGCCGCGCCGACGTCGCGCGATTCCTGCTCTCCACGGAGCACCGCTCGGAGCTCGCGCCGCTGGTGCGACCGGTGCATCGATTCGTGTTCGAGGGTCCCGGGGCGCCCCTACCGACCTACCGAGACGTGGAGGCTGCGGTCACGAGGCGTGACGGCCGCAAGCCCCCCGTCCTGGTCAAGCACTACCTGCAGCTCGGCATGAAGGGACTGTGCGCCGGTGTGGACCCGGACTTCGGCAGCTGCCTGGACGTCCTGTGTGTGGCCGATCTGCGCAACGCACCGGCGAGCATGCTGCGCCGCACGATGGGCCGGCCCGCCCACGAGCGCTTTCTGCAGCGCCACGGCACGCTCGAGGAGGTGACATGAGCCGCGCCGGCGACATCGACGGAGGACCCCTGCTGTTCGCCCGCAAGCTCCTGGCTCACGGGACCCGCGTGGCAGCCCTGACCCCCTCGAGCCCGGCGCTGGCCTCGGCGATGTGCGCCCACATCACACCGAGCCGCCCTCAGGTGATCGTGGAGCTGGGGGCCGGCACGGGTGCGGTGACGCGCATCGCCGCAGATCGGATGCACCCCGAGAGCACCCTGATCGCCGTGGAGGTGGATGCGGACTTCGCGGAGATCGGCCGCCGCGCCGTTCCGCAGGCCCACTTCGTGGTGGCGGACGTGGAGGATCTCTCCTCCGTCCTGCGCGACCAGGGAGCGGAACGCGCCGACGTGGTGTTGTCGGGCTTGCCCGTGCCCAGCTTGCCCAAGGCCGTCAACGAGGCCTGGCTTCGCTGGCTACGCGAACAAGGCCCCGACGTCACGTTCCACCAGCTGACCGTGATGCCGTGGTGGTTCGCGAGCCTGTACCGGCGCCTGTTCGACGAGGTCCGGTTCGACCTGGTGCTCCGCAACCTACCGCCGGGAGGCGTGTACCACTGCCGCCGCATGTCCGAGCCCATGGTCGTGCCCGGCAAGTAGCAGCGCAGACCCCGACCGCAGGTGCTTCACGAGGCCCACCAACGACACCACCGTCCAGGCCCCCTCGAGCAGCACGAAGGGTAGGTAGGCGATGAGGATGGAGGCGGTGCAGGCCATGGCTGCCCCGAGGGCATTCAGCGCGTGGTACAGCGGCTGATCCGACGACAGCCTTCCCTGACAGTTCAGGAAGAAGGCCACCAGCAAGATGGTCACGCCGATCGCTCCGACCCAGTCCGTCCCCGTCATGGCTCCCCCCCTGAACGTGGTCCAAGGTATGTAGCAGGAACTCCATGATCGGCGTCTACGATTCGGGATTCGGAGGCCTCTCCGTGCTGGGGCCCTGCATGCAGGCGCTGCCACACCACTCCTTCGTCTACCTGGGCGACTCGGGACGCGCGCCCTACGGCGGACGCTCCCCCGACACGCTGCTCGACTTCGCGGAGCAGGCGGTGGAGCGGCTCCTCGAGGAGGGCTGCAGCTTGGTGATCGTGGCCTGCCACACGGTGAGCTGCGTGGCGCTGCGCCACCTCCAGCAGCGCTATGCGGCGAGCGACAGCCCTCGGCGGATCTTGGGGGTGACCATCCCGGGAGCCGAGCTGGCGGTGCAACGAAGCGCAGGCCACATCGGCATCCTCGCCACCGAGCGCACGGTCCGGAGCAGCACGTACCTGACCGAGATCGCCAAGCTGGGCCCCCATCGGGTGACGCAGCGAGCCGCCCCCCTGCTGGCTCCGCTGGTGGAGGAGGGATGGGAGGGCACCGAGATCGCGCGGCTCGCAGTGGACCGCTACCTGGCCGATCTGCCGGGAATCGACACGCTGCTGCTCGGCTGCACCCACTACCCACTGCTGCTGCCAGTGCTGCAGCGGTCGGTCCCGAGCGGCGTGCACGTGCTCGATCCGGCGCCCTACGTCGCAGAGGCCTTGGTGTCCTGGATCAGCCGTCACCCACGCTTCGCGCCGTCCGACCCGGCATCCACCGCCGGATCGCTGCGGGTGCTCTGCACCGGAGATCCCGCCCGATTCGCCACCCACGGCGCACGCTTCCTCGGACGAGCGCTGCCGACGGTGGAGCACATCGCCGAGGTCAACGGTCGTCTGGCGCACCAGCCGCTGGCCGCTCCGACGGGTCAGATCGTGCGCTGAACCACGCCACCGCCAGGATCGCGGCGACGATCTGGCCCACGAGGATGCCCACCATGGCACCGTCGGGCTGCACGGGCACCGACCAGCCGATCCAGTGGGCGCCGAGCAACCCCACGGGCAACAGCGGCAGCGCGGCCACGGCGATGGCCACCGGGCGCACGCCGCGATGCACCGCCAACGCGCTGCCCGCGTAGAACGCCCCACCGAGGATCGCCCCCACCATCTTGGGACGCCAGTCCAGGATCAGCGGCTGGATCCAGTCCGCCGCCGCGATGGCGAGGCAGACCCCCACCAGCGCCCATCGCAGACGTTGGGCCGGGCGGACTTCAGGCACCGCCCTCGTCGGCGTACCGCTGGGCCGACTCCTCGATCCGCGCCTTGAGCTCCTGCAGCTCGTCGTCGGGGCAACCCTCCCCCAACCGCAGCGCGTCGCCGGTGCTCGAGGTGACCACCACCACGCCGTCCGTCACCTCGACCCCCTTCAGATCGGGCCAGGCCACGCGCTGCTTGGCTGGCCCCACCAGGAAGCCCATCACCAACCGCTCGTTCTCCACGAGCAGCTTGCTGAACGTCAACCTCACGCGGCTCTTGCCGTTGAGCTGGTTGACCAGCATCAGCAGGCCGACGATCACGATCGGGATGCCAGCGCACAGGAAGAAGAAGGATGCGGCGATGCCGCCGATCAATACCGCCAGCCCCAGCCCGATCCCGGTGGGACTCGGTGGAAGCGGCGTCTGAATGCCATCGTGGGTGCGTGCCATGGCGCGAAGCTTAGCTCACCCGCACGAGTGTTACGACGCCCGTCATCATGGGGCACCTCGAGGACCGCGCAGCCGAGCTTCCCACCACTTCGGGCGTGTACCTCTTCAAGGACCGCCGGGGCACGGTGATCTACGTAGGCAAGGCGATCAACCTGCGCGCCCGCGTACGCCAGTACCTGTCGGGCACCGACGAGCGGATGATGGTGCCCTTCCTGGTGCGGGCGGCGGTCGACGTCGAGGTGATCGTCACCCACACCGAGAAGGAGGCCCTGCTTCTCGAGAACACGCTGATCAAGAAGCACCGACCTCGCTTCAACGTAAAGCTGCGCGACGACAGCAACTTCCTGCATCTGCGCATCGACACACGCCGCGAGTGGCCTCGCTACGACCTGGTGCGCCGCATCAAGGACGACGGCGCGCGCTACTTCGGCCCCTACCACTCGGCGTCGAAGGCACGCCAGACGCTGGCCTTCCTTCAGCGCGCCTTCCCGCTACGGACCTGCACCGACGCCGTGCTCAGGTCGCGACGTCGTCCGTGCCTGCTCCACCAGATGGGCCGATGCTGCGCGCCCTGCGTGGATCTGGTGCAGCCCGACGAGTACTCCGAGATCGTCGACGGCTCGATGGCGCTGCTCGAGGGGCGACGCAAGGTGGCGGTGCGGAGTCTGCAGTCCCGCATGCGCGAGGCGGCGGACACCCTGGAGTTCGAGAAGGCTGCGCGACTACGGGATCTGATCTTCAGCATCGAGTCGAGCCTGGAGCGTCAGCGTGTGGTGGACACGGGGCTGGGCAACCGGGACGTGTGGGGACTGCATCGCGAGGGAGCCCGAGGAGCGGTGGCCATCGTGCCGGTGCGCGACGGGGTGATGACGGAGCCGCGAAGCTCGCTCGTGGAGGTGGCAGACGACGATCCGGACCTGCTGTCGACCATGATCAACACGGCGTACCAGGGAGACACCCCCATCCCGGCCGAGATCCTGGTGCCGGTGCTGCCGACCCACCACGACGTGTTGCAGGAGCTGCTGACGGAGCGGAAGGGCAAGCGGGTGCGGATCCACCAGCCTCAGCGCGGCGACAAGCTCCGCCTGCTGAACCTGGCCACGGAGAACGCTCGGGTCCGCTACCTGCGAGAGACCGACGAAGAGGAGCGTCATCGCGCAGCCATGGCGGAGCTGGCGGAGGCCCTGGAGCTCGAGACGGCACCAGAGCGCATCGAGTGCTTCGACAACTCGAACTTCGGTGGCGCCCACCCGGTGGCGGCGATGGCCGTGTTCCTCGATGGGCGCCCTGCCCGCAGGGAGTACCGGCGCTACCGGGTGAAGACCGTGGTGGGCTCGGACGACTACGCCTCGATGCGCGAGATCCTGGGCCGGCGCTTTCGGCGCGCCCTCGATGACGGCGTCTTCCCGGACCTGCTGGTGGTGGACGGCGGCAAGGGCCAGCTGGCTGCCGCCCTGGCGGTGCTGCAGGATCTGGGTCTGCACGATCAGCCCGCGTGCGGGATCGCGAAGCCACGAACCGAGCGACGGCGCGGAGATCGACACGCCACGGACAAGATCTTCCTGCCCCATCGCAAGGAGGCGCTGAAGCTGTCGCGAGGCCATCCCGCCCTGCGGATCTTGCAGCACATCCGCGACGAGGTGCACGACGCCGCCGTGCGCTACCACCGACAGGTGCGTCGGAAGTCCACCCTGGGCTCGGTGCTGGAGGAGATCCCGGGGGTGGGCCCGTCGCGGCGCAAGGCACTGCTCACCCACCTGGGATCGGCCGACGCCGTGGCCGACGCCTCGGTGGAGATCCTGGCGGAGGTGCCGGGGATCGGACCTGGGCTGGCCGAGCAGATCCACCAGATCCTGCATCCCGAGGCGACGAGCACGGCTGATCCGCTGTGAACGCAGCTCGCAGCTCGCGGCCAATCAGCACAGGGGCGGCGGAGCCGGCACGAGCCTGATCAGCCGGTGATCCACCAGAAGAACAGTGCTGCGACCACCGCCGCGAGGCCCATGGTGGTGCCGACCAACATCCCGAGCCCCAGCAACGACACGCCCACCACCCACTCGGGCAGCGGCTGGGTGGGAGGCATCCTGGCGGCAGGCGATCGCTGCGGCGGCACGGTGTTCTGGAACGCGAACGCCTTGCTGCCGGGGGCGAGGATCTGCAGCAAGGCAGACGCATCCGCAGGCCGATCGTCCGGGTTCACGGACAAGGCCGCGCGAATGGCGGCTGCCACGTGGGGCGGCACATCGTCGGCCACCTCCGCCGGATCGTCCAGCACTCCGTCGCACACCGCGTTGAAGACCGACAGCATGTCCTTCTGTGGGAATGCCTGTCGACCGCAGTAGATCTCGTACAGCACACATCCGAGGGAGAACACGTCGGCCCGGGCATCCACGTGCTTGGCGGAGTGGATCTGCTCGGGGGACATGTAGCGGGGCGTGCCGAGGGTGTGACCTGTACGGGTGTCCATGGGCTGAGGGGCTTCGCCGAGCACCTTCGCGAGCCCGAAGTCGGTGATGCGGGGCGTGAGCCCCTGATCCGTCCACTCCAGCAGCACGTTGGTGGGCTTCAGATCCCGATGTACCAGCCCTCGCGCGTGGGCATAGGCCACCCCCTCGACGATCTGGGTGGCCACGAGCTGGCGACTGGCGATGTCGGGGACCGGCTTGGTCTGCAGCCAGCGATCCAGCGATGGACCGTCGACGTACTCCAGGACCAGTCCGAGTCTTCCGTCCACGTCGAGGATCTCGAGCACGCGCACGATGTTCGGATGGTGCAGCTGCGCCTGGACCCGGCCCTCCTTCTCCATGCGGCGGTGGATCTCGGGGTGCACCAAGGTGAGCACCTTGACCGCCATGGGCTCGTCGGTCTCGGGGTGGCGCACCCGAAACACGAGGGCGGTGGAGCCCGAGCCAATCTGCTCTTCCACCTCGTACGGACCGATGTGGGTGGACTCTTCGAGCGTCACGGGTTCCCTACCTAGCTGGTCAGACCGGGGTGAGGATGCACGACGACCATCTTCTGGACAAGCTTCGCACGCTCGGGATCTCGAAGGAACGGGTTGCTCTGGTGAGTCTGCTGCCCCTCGTTCAGGTGGCGTGGGCGGATGGCCGCATCCAGGATCGGGAGCGCGAGCTGATCCTCGGTGTGGCGGACAAGCATGGACTGCTCGACGAGCACAGCCGGGAGATGATCGAGTCCTGGCTCGCCGAGGCGCCGAGTGGCTACTTCAACACCACGGCGGGTCAGGTGCTGGCCGAGCTGCTCCGGCGCGCCAAGGTGCCCGCCGAGCTCGACCGGGAAGCCATCGCTGGTTGGTGCTGGGCCATCGCCGGCGCTGCGGGAGGCCTCCTGGGAACCCGGCTCTTTGCCATCTCAGCTGCCGAGCGCAGCGCACTGGACGAGATCGGCCGGGTTCTGGATCTGGACGAAGTGCCCGCCGATTGGGCGGAGCTCACCCTCACCGACGAGTGAGCCGACCGGCGGGCACACCCCGCGTGGGGCCGAAGAGGAAGGCCAGACTCACCAAGCACGTGACGAGGAGCACGGCCTCGGTCCACCCGACCCACGTGAGCACGCCCGCCATCTCGTGACCGCGCTCGATGAGGGTATGCGTGCACCCCGACGCCTCGTGGTTCAAGTAGCAGCTGTAGGAGGCGGACTTGACCTGCTCGCGAAGCCACAGACCCGTGGTCAAGGGAACCACAGCAGCGGCGAGGGTGGACAGGCTGAAGCGTCGCGCCACCCACAGCGGAATGTCCAACCAGCCGAGCCAGTGCCGGATCCCGACCCCCAAGTTCGCCACGCCCAGGGACACCACCAACAGCGACTGAGCCAAGAACACGTAGTGCCACCAGCTGGCATCACACAGCGTCAGCCCGTTGTTCAAATCGCACAAAAGCTCGGTATCTGGCAACATCTCACCTCCCAGTGCACCGATCCAGCCTACTTCCTCAGCGTGCTTTCGGTCTTCCTCCGTTCGGTTGGGTTCGTCATTGTTCGTCTGGCGCTACACTTGAGTTGTGCAGGGATTGCGTGTCGGCTCCTTCACCTTGGAGCGGCCCATCGCCACTGGCGGGATGGGCCGTGTGTGGCGTGCCGTGCACCGATCGGGGGTCCCCGCCGCACTCAAGATCATCCACGCAGATGCCCCGTCGGAGCAGCTGGATCCGGTGGCCGGTCTGCAGGCGGAGATCCGAGCGGTGGCCGCGCTGGAGCACCCCAACATCGTGGAGGTGTACGACGCCGGGGTGCTGGGACCCGAGCACGAGGGGCTGACGGGCGGAAAACTGGTGGCGGGAAGCCCCTGGCTGGCCATGGAGCTGGCCGACGGCAGCGTCTACGATCTGCTGGAGGACATGGACTGGACGGTGCTCCTCCAGCTGCTGCTGCAGACGCTGGATGGTCTGGCCCACGCCCACGCACGAGGGGTGATCCACCGAGACCTGAAGCCGGCGAACGTGCTGTACAGCAAGGCGGATGGCCAGCTGCGGATCCTGGTGGCGGACTTCGGCCTGGCCTGGGCCTGGCGGGGGACGTCGGAGCCCCTCGACGGAGGGACGGCGGCCTACTCCTCTCCAGAGCAACTGGTGGGGCAGCTCACGGAGCAGGGCCCCTGGACGGACCTGTACGCCTTGGGCTGCACGGCCTACCGCCTGATCACAGGCCGACGCCCCTACAAGGGGGAGACCCACGAAGAGCTGCAGCGCGCCCACCTGTTCGGTGATCTCCCCACCATGGCCTCGCGGTTCGCGGTGCCGCCCGGCCTCGCCCCCTGGGTGGAGGGACTGATGGCCAAGGACCCGCGCCATCGCTACCAGCGTGCGGCCGACGCGGCGTGGTCGCTGCTACAGCTGCCGCCTCCCGTACCGGGAGAGGTGGACGAGGAAGACGACGACGAGACGGCAGCCACGGTGCTGAGCTCGGCCCGCTTCCCCACGCGCACGCTGCCAGTCATCGCCTGGGCGCAGGACACGCCCCCTCGCCCGACGGCCACCACACCCCCGACGCCCCCCGGAGACGCCGAGCCCGCACGGGTGCGGCCCCCAGTCCCGAATCGCTGGCATGGCCCGGCCTCGGTGGACCGGCGAATGCGGGGCCGCGGCCTCGGGCTGTTCGGCATGGCAGCAGCCCCCATCGTGGCCCGCGAGGGAGAGCGAGACGCCCTGTGGGAGGCCTTGGCCACCGGCGATCGGCTGCACGTCGTCGTGATGTCGGGCGAGGCGGGGGTGGGAAAGAGCCGCCTGGGTGCGTGGCTGTGCGAGCGCGCCCACGAGGTGGGAGCAGCGGCGGTGTTCCGAACGGTGTTCCATGTGGAACCCTCGGCGAGCTCCGGACTCGCCGCCATGATGGAGGAGCACCTCCGAACCCACGGGATGTCCGGCCCGGATCTACTGAAGCACCTCGAGACCGTGCAGCTGTCCCGCGACAGCCTCGATCATGGGGTCACCTCTCCCACCATCGCCCGCCTGCTACGCCCGGTGGATCAAGATCTGGAGACACCGGCCCTGACTGTGGCCGAGCGGGTGCGCACGTGCTGGCGGCTCATGCAGCGCCGCGCGGAGGGACGTCGTCTGGTGGTCTGGCTCGACGACGCCGAGAACCACGCCGACGCCAGGGCTCTGGTGCAGCACCTCGGCGAGCATGCCGCGGACGTGAGTGGGCTGCTGCTGCTGACGGTGACGGACGCTGCGGACATCGCCGAGATGGTGTCGGACGTGGAGGGGCAGCTGGAGGTCACGCACATGCCGCTCCGGCGCCTCGACGAAGCCGAGTCCGCCGACATGGTCAAGCGCATGCTCCCCATCCCCGACGCACTGGCGGAGCGCATCGGCCAAGCCTCCGCAGGCCTTCCGCGCGCCGCTGTGGGGTTGGTGGCCGATCTGGTGCAGCAAGGGCAGCTTCGAGGAGACTCCGACGGGGTGGAGGTGGATCCGACGGTGCCCCTGCCGGAGTCCCTGGCGAGCCTCTACGAGGGAGCCCTCAAGCGGATCGATGCCCTGGGCGACGATGCTCGCCAGGCGCTGGAGGTCGCCGCGGTTCTCGGGCGCTCGGTGGCGCTGCCGGAGTGGCGCGAGGCCTGCGAGCTGGTGGCGGTGCCGCTGGATCCGGCGCTGCTGGCTCGCTTGAGCATGCGCGGCGTGATGGTGCCCGCCCGAGGCGGCGGCCGCATGACCTTCGGTAGCCCGCTGCTGCGGGATGCCCTGCTCGACGTGATCGGCCAGGAGGGACGCGGACAGGGGCTGCACCGCGTGTGCGGCGAGATCCTGGAGACGCGCGGCGACGTGCGCGCCGCGAGCTGTGGTCACCACCTCGAGGCAGGGGGGCTCTACGATCGTGCTGCCTCGGCCTATCTGCGCGCGATGCGCTGGCTGGCGGCCTGGGATCGAGAGCGCGCCCTGGAGATCGGCACCCGCTGGTATGCCACCCTCGCGCGGGTGGCCGAGCGTGGAGATCCTCGGTTCACCGAAGGTATGCAGGTGGTGGTGGAGCTGGTGGGTGCGCAAGGGGGCGATGCCCATCAGAGCGCCACCGAGGAGCTGCTGCAGCGCGGGCGGGGAGACGCGCAGGCAGAGACGCGCGCCCTCATCGAGCTCGCCCAGGCCGATCTGCGGGCGCTGGAGCTGGACCGAGCGCTGGCCCGCGCGGAGCTGGCCTGGCACCGCTCCCAGGACACCGAGCTTCGCCCGGAGGCCGCCGCGATCCGAGCGGAGGTGCGACGTCACCGTGGCGATCTGGAGCAGGCCGAGCACATGCTGCGGGATGCACTGGCGACGGATGCCGACGCCGCACCCCTGATGCTGGCGTTGGCGCGGGTGCTCAGCGACGACGATCGCGCCAACGAAGCACTGACCTTGCTCGACGACTGGATCGACCGGATCACGCGGGCCAAGGCACCCATGATCCGCGCCCGGGTACAGCGGGCCCGCGGCTCGGCGTTCCTGGCCCTCGGCAAGACGAAGCAGGCGACCTCGGCCCTGACCAGCGCCATCGAGCTCCGGGACCGGGCCGGCTTCGACTGGCCGGATCTGGACCTGGATCTCGCGGCGGCACTGGCGGAGGACGGCGAGCGGGAGGAAGGCCGCCGCCTGCTGGATCAGCTGCTCGAGCGCCTCGACGAGACCCGCGACATCCGCTTCCGCACCGACGCCCTGTCGCTGCTGGCCACGATGGACGCCGTGGACGGCGACTGGGAGGCGGTGGAGCAACGCATCGATGCGCTGGAGGATCTGCCGCGGAAGGGGCGCCGTGCAGGCACCCCGGAGCGGCTGATCTCCCTGGCGTTCCGAGCGGAGAAGGCGGGTGAGGTGGCCTTGGGACGACGGGCTCGTGAGCTCGCCAGCTGATCAGACTCGTGCAGCTTCGCTGCCAATCACCGTCGCGGCACCAGACGCTCCAAGAACGACAGGTACGCCTGCCTGAGCGACCGATCGTCCACCGGCAGGCAGTGCTGGTGCCCGAAGCCGCTCGTCTCGTGGTACTCCGCCTCCGCCAGCACCGGCAGCAGCTGCTTGCCGCCCAGCGCCAGCGGGATCAGCTGATCGTCGGAGGAGTGCATCACGAGCACCGGCACGCCCAATCGTGGAGCGCGGAGATCGGTGTCGAAGGGATGCCGCAGCAACCAATCCACGGGGTAGAGCGGCGCGCGGCGCTTGGCCAGCGCCCGCAGCGACGCGAAGGTGGACTCGAGCACGAGCCCAGCTGGATTGCGCCGCTCGGTGAGGTGAGCCGCGACGCCGCCTCCGATGGATCGTCCATGGATCACGATCCGCCCCGGGTGGTACCCGCCCTCCCCCACCGCCCACGTCCAGGCGGCGTCGGCGTCGAGGATGGTCCCCTCTTCGGTAGGGGAGCCGTCCGAGCCCGGGTAGCCCCGATAGGCCAACGACAGGACCGCCCATCCAGCCTTGTCGAGCAGTCGCTGCAGGCCGATGTTCGCCGCCACCGTCTCGGCGTTGCCCGGCAGGTAGATCACGAGGCGATCGGCCCCTCGCGTGGGTCGATGCCAGGCATACAACCCCGTGCCATCCGAGGCCGTCAGCTCCAGCGGCACCGCGCCCACCTCGCGAGCGGCTTGATCGAGCCCGGCCCGATCGAAGCCACCTGGCGCCGGAAACACCATGCGGTCCTGAAGCAGGTAGAGCACCGCTCCGTAGCCCAGGTAGGTGATCAGCAGAAACGTAGCGACCCCGGTGATCACGGCCCTCACCCTACCCACCGATCAGCCTCCTGGGTCATGCACCCACACGATGCCGCGATGTCCGTCCACGGTGACCTCTTGACCGTCCACCAACCGACTGCTGGCGGCCTCGATGTTGACCACCGCTGGAACACCATACTCCCGTGCCACCACGGCGCCATGGGACAGCACCCCTCCCAGCTCCAGCACCACGGCACCAGCCGACAGGAACAGCGGCGTCCACGCCGGATCCACCGCGCGCGTCACCAGAACGTCGCCGGGCTGCAGGCGACTCCCCTCCGCCACACTGCCCAGCACCCGCACCCGGCCGCGCACCCGACCGGGCGAGATCCCGAGCCCCACGAGGCGACGACTGCCCTCGACCTCCTGAGCGTCCACGTCGTCCCCCACCAAGAACGTCGGAGGCTCACGCGTGAGCTGCTCCTGACGCTGCGCGCGTCGCTCCTCCACCCGCTCCGCCCACCCGCTCACCTCGCTGGCGCCCGTGATCAGATCGGTGGCCTCGGTCCAGGTGAGGAAGGCCACGTCCTCGGCGTCGGACAGCGCCCCCGCTTCGCAGAGGAACCCCCCGACGGTGTGCAGCGTGTCCTGTAGCGCCGCGAGCAAGTGGTCGAACCAGAACCGCTGGTTCTCGCGCAGGGTCAGGTAGCGCCGCGTGTCCCGCACGAGGCGCTCCATCCACCGCAGGCGGCTCCCCCCGAGCTGCTCGCGGAGCAACGCCATGGCCGCGGAGAATCGCTGCTCACCAGCGGAGGTGCGCTCCCCGGGCGGGCGCGATCCTCGCTGGGCACGCAGCAGGGGCACCAGCCGCTCCGGGTGGGTGCGCCAGCGCGGACTCATCACCTCCCAGCTGGCCTCGGCCCGATGTCCGTACTCCTCGAGGAAGGCACTCAGCGCCTGCTGGGCCTCGGCAGACAGCGGCCGCCCTTGCTGCAGTGCGGTGAGATCGTCGGGCGTCGCGCGCTGTGCGAGCGCATGCAGCGCGTCGTTGGTGCGCACGGTGAGGTTGCCGGCGTCCGACAGGGCGAGGCCCTCCATCACGGACCGGTGCTGCGGAAGCCACGCCGCCACGGCCGACTCCAGCAGCTGCCAATACAGGTTGGCGAACAACAGGCTGCAGATGTGGATCCCCACATACTCTCGGACCCATCCGAGCTGCGCGTGCACCAACCGCACGGCGTCCGGACCGTCCACCGGAGTACGCGACAGCCCGGGCAAGTGCTCCCGCAGACGCGCCACGAAGGCGTCCCAGCGCTCGGGGTTGGTGAGTGGGTTCCACTCGAAGCGACGCCAGCGACGCTCGGCGAAGGTGGCCTGAAGCAGCGAGCCATACACCGTCAGATCGGGCGCCACGGCGAAGCGCCGACGCCATGCACGCTCCTCCTCGGGCGGGATGAGCTCCATCATGAAGCGCGGACCGGGCGCTCCGGGCAGCTTGAACGCCAGGTGGCGAAAGACGGTGGCGTTCACGTAGGGGCGCCCGTGCACCAGCTTGAGGGCAGGTCCGCCGCCGAGGTGCTCTTCCTGAGTGTGGGGATACGCGATGTACCAGCTCAGGATGGGCTCGAGCAGTGACCAGCCCATGGGCGTGGCGGGCTCCCGCCAGCGCTCTCCGATGAACCGCCGGGTCCACAGCACCTGGCCCTCGGGCCTGGCCGCGGCGTGGGTGGTGATCGGACGGGACTGCAGCACCCGGAAGCCACCATCGCGATCCCGCGCCCACTCGATGTCCTGGGGCGCTCCCAGGGCCCGCTCGATGCGCAGGCCCAGCCGGCACAGCCGCCGCAGCGCCGGACGACGCAGCGTGGGTCGACGCCGCAGCGGCTCCGGCACGGCCTGGCGCACCAGCCGCCCCTCGGCGTCGGCCACGTACCGCTCCTCCTGCAGGGTCAGATCCTCCTCCACCACCTGCAGACGCACCCGCTCGGCGAGGCGACGGAAGGGGCGAGGCAGCCGGCGCGGTCGCCTGAGCACGAACAGGTGTGGCGCGATCTGCCCGCTGACCAACCCCTCCCCGAGGCCCCACACCGACTCCACCACCATCTCCCGCCAGGAGCCGTTGAGCGGGTTGATCGTGAACATCACGCCAGAGCAATCGGGCTCGACCATCTCCTGGACGAGCACGGCGAGCTGCCCTGGAGCGGGCCCTTCGGACCCTCGGTAGACCATGGCGCGACTGCCGTACAGACTCCGCCAGCAACGCAGGACGGCGTCGGGGACCTCCTGAGGCGAAACGGAGAGGAAGGTCGCGTGCTGCCCGGCGAAGGAGCGCGCGGCCCCGTCCTCGTCGACGCCGGACGACCGCACCGCCACCCGAGACCCCAGGCGCGCCGCCGTCGCCACCCACTGAGCACGCACCTCGGGATCGAGCTGCATGTCCCGAAGCTCCCGGGCCAACTCCTGGGCCCGATGAGGCTCGCGCTGCACGGCCTCGGCCAGGGGCAGCAGCCCAGCGTCCTGCAAGACACGCCGGAAGACGTCGGTGGTGATCACCGCTCCTGCCGGAACGGGCACTCCAAGGCGCGCGAGCCTCCCCAGCTCCACGGCCTTCCCACCAGCCAAGGCGCGATCCTCTGGACGCACCGAGGCCAGCGGAACCGTCAGGACGCCGCCCGTGCCTCGTCCCACCCGACCAAGGCCTGGCGTTCGTTGTCCCACAGCTTGAGTCGCAGGCATGCCCACACATCGGACGGACGCCAGGTGGTTCGACCCGGATCCTGCAGCGCCTCCATCTCCTCCATCGCCTCGGGCAGCCGGTAGAACGGGATCTGATGGTTGAGGTGGTGCACGTGGTGGTAGCCGATGTTCCCGGTGAACCAGTGCATCCAACCCGGCATGTCGAACATGCTCGACGCGCGCAGGGCCGCGTGGTGGTAGGTCCAGGCCTCCCGACTACGCAGCTCGGCTGCAGGGAAGTTGTGCTGGG
Source organism: Myxococcales bacterium (assembly GCA_019634415.1). Taxonomy (GTDB): domain Bacteria; phylum Myxococcota_A; class UBA796; order UBA796; genus DRPG01. Next base: position 17,732 of record JAHQVJ010000100.1, on the reverse strand, counting down.
CGTAGAACAGGTACGAGCCCGTTCCACAGGCCACGAACATCGGCATCACGACGCCGACCAGGGCAGCCCAGGGGCCCAGGAACCACCCGACGACACCGATGGACGCGAGGTGAACTGCCAGGGCACACGGTCCCTGCCAGTGGTTCTTCGGATCGCGCACGAAGGCCGAGATGCACATGCCCGCGATGAAGACGGTGAGGTAGCCGAACAAGATGGTGAGGGGGTTGCGTGCCACGGAGTACCAGAACCGATCGCGTGGCTTCATCCGCCTCCACATGGTGGTGGTGACGATCGGGAAGGAGCCGATGGACGCGCCCAGCATCTTGGCGTTGTTGCGGTGGTGGTAGTCGTGGGTCTCGCGCCAGACGGGGGCAGGCGACATGATGAACCAGCCATAGGCCACCATCACCCAGTGCCCGACCACCGAGTCCCGAAACACCGCACCGTGCAGATAGTCGTGGTAGAAGATGAACAGTCGCACGATGACGAGCCCGGCGCCCACCGCGCCCAGGAGCTGCAGCGGCCACCAGGGCGCAAACAGCGCCACGGCCTCGAACCCGAGGTAGACCGCCACGCTCGCGCCGAACAGTCGCCAGGTGGTGGCCAGATCTTCTTGAGCGAACGTCTTGGATTCCCGCACGAGTGCTGCACCCGCACGCCGCTCCTCGGTTCGATCCACGGCTTCCTCCGGGAGGCTGGCTAGGGTAGCCCAGCCGGAGGCATCGAGCCAATGGGCATTTCAGGCTTGTTCATTCCTACTCGTGGGCCGAAATTCGCTCCAAGACGGCGCCGAAGAATCCATCGGTTCCATGCGTGTGAGGAGCGACCCTCAGCGGAGAGCCCACCGAGCGAAAGTCGGGGTGCCGATCCAGAAACGACGCCACCACCCGATCGTTCTCCTCGGTGAGCACGGAGCAGGTGCCGTAGACGAGCCACCCACCGGGGGCCACCAGCGGAGCTGCCCGCTCGACGATCGACATCTGCAGCGCATGCTGGGCCTTCAACGACCGACGGTCCACCAGATAGCGGTGCTCGGGATGACGCCGCAGCACGCCAAGGCCCGAGCACGGAGCGTCCACGAGCACGCGAGAGACGCGACGGTCCGCGACGTGTGCGGGCAGTGCTCCGTCGGGTCGGATCCGCTGAACCTCGACGTCGGCCCCAGCACGGGTGGCCCGCTTGTCGAGCTCCTCGAGGGCCTCCTCGCGCACGTCGAGGGCGAGCACGGGAACTCCTTTGGCGGCCAACGCCAGGCTCTTGCCCCCCGCTCCCGCGCAGAAGTCGATCAGGGGTCCGTCGGGCTGCACGAGCTCGGCGAGCATCTGCGACCCCTCGTCCTGCACCTCGAACCAGCCCTCGCGAAAGCAGGCGAGCCCCTGCAGGTTGTGCCGTCCTCGTACCTGCAGCCCATCGGGCACCAGCGACGACGGGTCGGTTCCGATCCCCTCGGCCTGCAGGCGCTCGGCGAGGGCCTCGCGGTCGCAGACCAGGCGGTTGGCACGCAGGCTCACGGGCCCGCGAACGTCACTCGCCTCGAGAAACGCCTCTGCGCCGTCGCCCAGGGCCTTCGTGATCCGCCGTGCGAGGTGGTCCGACAGGTTGTGGCGAAGCGCGAGGCGCTGCGCCGGATCCCTCCCCTTCCCGAGCGCCTTCCAGTCCTCCCGGAGGTCCGTCCACGGTCCGGGTAGCTCCGAGAAGGCCACCTCGGGATCCAGTCCCTGCAGCACCAGCCACCCGAGCCACAGCGCGATCTCGGCATCGGTGCCCAGCAGCTCGGACAGCCCGCGCTCGGTGCGCATGAGACCGAACAGCCCCTCCTGCACCAGTCGACGCTCGCGGGAGTGCAGGTGGCGCTGCTCCCGTGCCGCTCGACGCAGGATGGCGCCCGCTCGCCTGGGCGTGCTGCGCGCCTGTCGCCACGTGGACAGGGCCGCGGCACGCACCCGGCCCCGGACAGCCGCCTTCACCAACAGCCTGGGATCGAAGGAAGGTGCGATGATCAGAATCCGGGGATCAGCCCCGAGACACGCTGGGCGCGAAACAGGTTCAGGGGCTCGGGAAGGGTCAGCTCGAACACGATCTGCGGCGGATCCGCAGCGGTGACCTCGCGCACGATCACCCCTGGGTAGCCCGGATTGGCCACGTTGCCGAAGGTCACCAGCATGTTCCCGGTCTGTGGCAGATCGTCGGCGTCGCTGAGGGAGCCGCTGAAGACGAGGGGCTCGAGCTGCGGCCCGTAGTCCCGCACCAGATCCCAGGTGCCTTCCGCATGATCGAGGCGGAACTCCGCTCCGCGAGAGCCGTTGCGCTTGTTGGGGATGCGGTCCTCGAAGGCGCTGGCGCGGTGGTTCCCATTGTCGAACAGCATGAGGTAGCCCGCCTCGGTGATCTTGGCGCTGTGCTGGTGGTACGGAACCAGCAAGTCGGGCGACGCAGGCCTCAACAACAGATCCGCGAACTCGGGGCCCCAGTTGGCCTCCGGCGCGAAGATCCACTTCAGCTCTCCGCTGTCGTGATCCAGCGCCACCACGGCGTCCTGGTGGCGCAGGGACACCACATCCTCGTTACGCGCGGCGTCGTAGAAGATGGCGTTGCCGTGCGACCAGTCACGGGTGGGGCCAGACCACCAGAAATCCCAGTGATCTCCGTTGACGGCGTCGTACCCGATGCGGTCGGGATCGAGCCGATCCAGAAGTGAGAACTGCTTCACCACGGTGCCGTCGGGTCGGAACTCCGCCACCACGTCGCCCGCCACCCACGCCCGCTGGGTGGGCGCGTCCCGATCGCGCTCGGAGGTGGGGTACGCCTCCATCTGACGCCGCTCCACCGACAACGTGAGCCAGTTCCCGTCGGGCAGCTCCACGGCGTCGTGGTGCATGGCCTCCAGCGGCACCCGAATGGCACTGGCGAGCTGCGGAGGCTCGCCGCCGGCCACCCAGTGGTTCACGACAGCACCCGACAAGCTCACCTCGGTGAGGTTGACGCGCGCGGACTGGAACACCACGGTGCCACGGTCGGTGGCGGTGAGCTCGTGCACGATGAGCTCGTTGCGCAACGCCCAGCGCACTCGGCCCTGCTCGTCCACGGCGGTCAGGTACGGACCGATGTCGATCAGCGTGAGCCCGGGCTCCATCTGGTCGGGCTCCGACACCACGAGCTGCAGCGGAGGCAGATCGGCAGGGAGCGCCCCAGCGCGCAGGGTGACGGGCTCGAGGGCCTTCGAGCGCCCTTCGACGTCCGAGATCGTGACCGTGACTGTGTGATCGGTGTCCGGCAGGAGGCCAGCCAGCAACACGCGGTGCTCGGTGGCGGGTGCCACGGCCTGCTCTCGCACGCGCTCGCCGTCATCGATGGCGATCTGCAGCGCCGTCGGCTCCGACGTGGTGAGGCGCAACCAGGTGGTGAGCCAAGCGCCGTCGGTGTTCTCTTCGAAGGTGGGGGGCTCGATCACGTCGGCGCGTGGCCCCGTACACGCCACCCAGGATGTCCACATCCATGCGACCACGGCAGCTCCTGGCCCATTGTGTCCTAGGCACCGGCGACCGACCACTCGCACGAGCGCGCTCGCGCCCTCATCGCGACAATCAACAGAGTGGATTGTCGCGATCAGTCGTCGGTGACGCGACCGCGCAGGCGCTTGGTGCGTCCACGCTGCTTCTTGGCGTTCACCCGGCGCCGCTGGGAGGACCGCGACGGCCGCGTGGCGCGACGCGCCTTGGGTCGGTGCAGCGCTGCGCGCAGTGTAGCGGCCAGCCGCTCGCGAGCCACCTCGCGATTCCGGAGCTGCGAGCGGTGCTCCGACGCGTGGATCATCAGCTCGCCGCTGCTGGTGAGCCGCGACCCCAGGCGCTCCAGCAACCGCTCCTTGATCCGCTCGGGCAAGCTGCTCTCACGCAGGTTCCAGCGAAGGGTGATCCGACTGGAGGTGGTGTTGACGTGCTGTCCGCCTGGTCCGCTCGCTCGACTGTGGCTCTCGGTCAGCTCGTGTGCAGGAATCGTCACACCGGGCTGGACTGGCAGATCCTCCACTACCAGCGCCACCAGGAGCCACGCGACGGCTTCATGGCGCGCTCCACTCGCTCGAAGATCTCGAGCTCCGGGTTGAGCCGACGCGCTCGCTTCAGATCGCGGCGCGCCGAGGCGAGATCACCCTCGGATGCCAGCAGACGGGCCCGATGAGCCAGCAGGACTGGCGAACGCTCCACGTAGTCTCGCGAGTAGTCGAGCAGGCGGGAGATCTCCGCGTCGCGATACTCGCTCTCGAAGTGGTCGCAGAGCTTCTCGGCCACCATGCTGGCGATCGCCACGGACTGCTCGTCCACACCGTCCTGCGACAGCACCCGAATGGCCTCGTCCTGCGCTTGTCCGCCACGCCGAAGCTCGAGCAGCAGCTGCGCACGACGAGCGCGGATGTTGTTCTGCTTGGGGTTCTTCTTGAGGGCCTTCTCGTAGGCGTCGGCTGCCGCTCCCGTCATGTTCGAGGCCTGCAGCTGCTGTCCGTAGCTCGCCCAGGCGATCGCGGACGGATCCTGCGTGCCCTCCACCCAGGCTTTGGCGTCCTCCAGCGCGTGATCGGCTTCGCCGATGGCCGACAGCAGCCAGATCCGGAGCGCGCGGGCCACCTCCCCCTGTCCCGATTCGTTGGAAGCCGCTGCCGCAGTGGCGAGCTTCAAAGCCAACAGTCGCCGGCCATTCCGGCTCGCCTGCCGAGCCGCATCCAGGTGCGACAGGGTGGGATCCACGATGCTCCGCAGCTCGTCGTGGACCTGCACGTCCTCCTGCTTGGTGAGCCCACAGTTGGAACACTGGTCGATCTCGCGACGATTCATGCAGTTCCAGCAGCGGCCCACCTGGAGCGGCCGGAGCGGAGGCATCCAGTCCTCTTCGGCATTGGCCGTACCGCAGCTCGGGCACTGAAGCACGTCCACGGGAATGCGGCCCTTCCGAAGGGTCAACCAGCGCAGCTGATCGGAGCTGCACTTCAAGCAAATGGTCCGGGTGGTGCTCACGCCCCCTCGCTCGAAACGCTGCGATACCAGCGTAGCGCTGGTCGCGCCACCGTGACCAGCGCCCGTGTCGGCACCTCCTGAAGGAAGGCCAGCGCGCAACAGGTAAGGTCTCCACTGTCGACCCTCAAGGAATTCGAGCGGATCGGACACGGCGCGTGCCGCCAGTCGTGCATCGGACGCTGATTGGGTAGACTGCCGCCATGTCGGGAGCCGAGCCCCACCGGTTGGAGATCGGGCCGCTGCTCGGCAGCGGTGGCTTCGGCGACGTGTATCGAGCCACCGAGTGCTCCCCTGGCGGTCTTCGGACCACGGTGGCCCTGAAGGTCCTGCACCGAGCGGCCGCACACGCCAGCGACGCCGCCAACCGGCTGCGCGACGAGGCCCGCCTGTTGGCGCGGATCCGTCATCCAGTGGTGGTGCAGGCCTTCGACCTGATCACCGTAGACGATCGGCTGGGCTTGGTCACGGAGTTCGTGGAGGGTCTCGATCTCGAGGGGTGCATCGACCTCAGCCCACCACTACCCCCGCGTCCCCTGATGCGGGTGCTGGCCCGCGTGGCTGCCGCGCTGGACGCCGCATGGTCCGCGATGGACGACGCTGGCCAGCCGCTCCACATCGTCCACCGCGACATCAAGCCCGCCAATATTCGCGTGGGACGTGACGGCCAGGTTCGGTTGCTCGACTTCGGAATCGCGTTGTTCAACAGCGCAGATCGCAACGCGGAGACCCACAGCGATGTCATGGTGGGCTCCATGCCCTACATGGCGCCCGAGCGGTTCGTGGCACGCTCCAAGCACGCTGCCGTCGACGTGTTCGGGCTGGGGTGCTGCGCGTTCGAGGCCCTGGGCCCCTCCGCGTTCCTGGCGGACCTACGGCTGCGAGAGCTGACGGCACTGGCCTTGTCCGAGGACGACTACACCGCGCACCTCGACCGTCGTCTCGCGCAGCTGGCCCAGCCCCCGGATCTTGTGGACCTGGTCCGAGCCTGCCTCTCCTATCGACCCAGTGCTCGCCCCAGCGCGCCGTCGGTGGTGGAGCGATGTGAAGCCCTCGGCGACCAGCTCTCCGGCCCGTCCCTGCATCGATGGTGCGCCGAGGCGCCCTGGCCTCCTCCTCCCAGCCGGATCGGGACCTTGTCCGGGCGCTCGGTGCCCCGAGATCCGGCGTCTTCCGCCGAGGTCCCGCCTCGACATAGGGACGTGGGAAGGCCACGAAGGATCGAACGGCCGCCGACGACCGCAGAGCCCGCTATGGTGCTGGATGGAGCGAGCATGTCCAATCGTCGATCCCCTCCCGACGACACCCCCGAGGCCCCGCCAGCGTTCCCCAGCATCCCACTGGGCACCGCGCTCGAGCAGCTTCAGATCTCCGAGCAGGAAGCGGAGGCCCTCCGCACACCACCCCCAGCACCGGTTCGCTTCGAGCGTGAGCCGATGCCAGAGGCGGAGATCATCCTGGAGCCCCTGACCGCTCCAGCGCCCGAGGGTCCCCGTCCGCTCACGTATGCGCTGGTCGCCGGCGGATGCGCCTTGTTGGCCATGACGTCGACGGTGGCACTGGCGGCCGTGGTGGGGGTCGTCCTCGCGATGGCGGTCGGAGGGCTGTGAGGATCGACGTTAGCCCGCGTGGCGCCCAACGGATCGTCGCGTAGGGTTCGGATCTTGGAATCCGCTTCGCATCGGGCGAGTTCCAATGGTTGGGAGTGACTTTCCGCCGGTCGGGCAACTCTGGACCGGCGACGGTCGTCATTTTGGGTGATGATCTCCAAGAGGCATTCCTGCCCGACCACCTACGTCCTCGCTCTCACAACGCCGCACCCCCGACGACGATCAGCCGAGCTGGTCGGGACGCGGTGAACCAGACGACGACGCGGAGGCCGCCCCTATGTCCAACGACGAGCCGAATGGCTTGCTGAATCTCATCGCAGAACATCAGGACATGACCCACTACCAGGATTTGCTCTGGGAAGGGTCGTTCGGAGACTACCTCGACATCGTGCGCAAGGATGGCACGGTGGCGCGCAATGCGTACCAGAGATTGTACGACCTGATGGAATCCTACGGCGCCGACGAGTACACCGAGTACCGCAAGCCCATTCTCCGGCACCACTTCTTCGACGACCCCTTCGACGGCGGCGCCGATGCCGTCTTCGGCATCGACATCCATCTGATGAAGCTGGTTCGGGTCTTTCGCGCTGCTGCTCTTGGATATGGTCCGGAGAAACGAGTCATCCTGCTGCACGGCCCCGTGGGCTCCGCGAAGTCCACCATCGCGCGCCTGCTCAAGAAGGGCCTCGAGCAATACAGCCGCACGGACCAGGGCCGGCTGTACACCTATTCCTGGGTCGTCGACGGCGAGGAGATCCCGTCGCCCATGAACGACGAACCCCTGAAGCTGCTGCCCGACGCCACACGCGGCGCCGTGCTGGACCGGCTGAACGGCGCAGGCACGTCCCGCTACCGCATCAACATCCTGGGCGAGCTCAACCCCGTGTGCCGCTACTGGTATCGCGAGCTGATGCGCCGCTACGACGGGGACTTCATGAAGGTCCAGGAGCACATCAAGGTTCGCCGGCTGCTCCTGTCGGAGAAGGACCGGGTGGGCATCGGCACGTTCCAGCCCAAGGACGAGAAGAACCAGGACTCCACCGAGCTGACGGGCGACATCAACTACCGGAAGATCGCCGAGTACGGGTCCGACTCCGACCCACGCGCCTTCAACTTCGACGGTGAGTTCTGCGTGGCGAACCGGGGCATCCTCGAGTTCGTCGAGATGCTCAAGCTCGACGTGGCCTTCTTGTACGATCTGCTGGGAGCCAGCCAAGAGCACCGGATCAAGCCCAAGAAGTTCGCCCAGACCTCCATCGACGAGGTGATCATCGGGCACACGAACGAGCCCGAGTATCGGCGCCTGCAGAGCAACGAGTACATGGAAGCGCTGCGGGACCGCACCATCAAGATCGACGTTCCCTACATCACCAAGCCCACGCAAGAGTCGAAGATCTACGTCAAGGACTTCGCCTCGGACAAGGTGAGCGTGCACATCGCCCCGCACACCATCGAGATGGCAGCGCTGTGGGCCGTGCTCACGCGGCTCGAGGAGCCCTCCAACCACAAGCTGTCGCTGCTGCAGAAGTCCAAGCTGTACGACGGGCGGTCGGTGCGCGGCTTCACCGAGGACCACGTCAAGGAGCTGCGCAAGCACGCGAGCCGCGAGGGCATGATCGGGATCAGCCCGCGGTACGTGCAGGACAAGATCTCGAACGCCCTGGTGAAGGACCCCGATCTGGCGGTGCTCAACCCCTTCATGGTGTTCAACGAGCTGGAGAGCGGCCTGAAGAGCCACAGCCTCATCAGCAGCGAGGACGAGCGCGAGGGCTACCGCGAGCTGCTCGGTGTGGTGAAGGAGGAGTACACCGACATCGTGAAGAACGAGGTCCAGAAGGCCATCGCCGCCGACGAAGGAGCGCTCCGGCGCCTGTGCGCGAACTACATCGACAATCTGCGCGCCTACGTGCTCAAGGAGAAGGTCAAGAACAGCTTCACCGGCGAGTACGAGGAGCCCAACGAGCGCCTGATGCGCTCCATCGAGGAGAAAATCGACATCCCCGATGCGCGCAAGGACGACTTCCGGCGCGAGCTGATGAACTACATCGCCGCCCTCGCGCTCGACGGAAAGACCTTCGACTACACGATGAACGAGCGTCTGCACCGAGCCCTGGAGCTCAAGCTGTTCGAAGACAGCAAGGACTCCATCAAGCTGACGAGCCTCGTGTCCGAGACGATGGACGCCGACACCCAAGCCAAGATCGAGGTCGTCAAGCAACGCCTCATCGACCACTACGGCTACGACGAGGTGAGCGCGGCCGACGTGCTGCAGTACGTCGCCAGCATCTTCGCCCGCGGGGATGCCTCCAACGACGGCAAGGGATGACGCGCGAACTCAGCGGCGCATGGCCATGATCCGCTCGTAGGCAGCCTTGATCTCGAGCACCTGAGCCTGCGCGAACTGCTGAAGCGCTGAAGAGAGATGAGCCACCTTGTCCGGGTGGTTCATCTTCATCTGCTCTCGATACGCCGTCTTGATCTCGGCCACCGAGGCGTCGGACGCGACGCCCAGCACCGCGAACGGATCGCGGTCCGTCGACGGCGTGCTTCCCGAAGGCGGCGTCGAGGCGCCGCGTTCCTCGTAGACGTAGCGCCCATCGTCGGTGGCAGACCCCTGCTTACGGGCGACGATCCCGTCGAGGTAGGCCACGATCTGCCGAGCAGACTCGACCTCCTGCGGGCGCGGGCTACGGCCTCGAAACGCCACCCGTAGAAGCTTGGTACGGAGCGCCTCCGCCTCCCGAGCACCGGACTCGTAGGCCACGCTCGAGGGCACCACGACGCCCCGATGACGCCCCACGACGATGCCGCCGTGCAGCAGGTAGTAGCCGTCGCCGACGCCGCCACGCATGGGGCCGACGGCGCTCTGCAGCGCACGCTCGAGGAACGAGTCGGGAAAGTCCACGCGCGACATCGTGCCGAACGAGAACAGCCCCGGGTAGCTGACGGCGAAGTAGTCCGCGACGCCGGCGTGGAACTCCACCCGCGAGCGACGCTCGAGCCGCACCAGCAGGTAGGGCGTCGAGGCGACCGACGCATCGAAGGTGCGAGGCGTGAGGCGGCTGAGACGGGCCTGCATTGCCGTGCGAGTAACCGACTTCGCAGCACTTCGACTCCCGGACACAGATCCACCCCATGAACACTTGGTCCCGGACACCTCTGTTGGCCGAACGCCCACGAGCCGGATGCGCCACATACCGCTGCGCGTACGGAGGCGAGCTCCACATTCAGCGATCTCAGCATGTCCGGGACACTGATTTCATCGATGCATTCGCTGTCCGGCTTGGCATTTCCCCCTGGGGTCAGGTCAGCAGCGGGGACGTGTTACGGACACCCCCTCAGCAGGGAGTGCTCGATGGAACGCGATGAGATGCCGTGCGACGCGCTGTTCGTGGGGGCTGGACCGGCGAACCTGGCGGGCGCGATTCACCTCATGAACCTCATCGAGGCTCACAATGCGGCCATCGCCGCTGGCGACAAGACGGGTGATCCCATCGACGAGCCGATGGTCGTCGTGCTCGAGAAGGGCTCGGCTGTGGGCCAGCATCAACTGTCTGGCGCAGTGCTCGATCCCCGTGCGCTGGACGAGCTCATCCCGGATTGGCGCGAGCGAGACGACGTCCCCGTCGAGCGCTTCGTTCAGCGAGAAGAGCTCGCGTTCCTCACACCCGATAGCGCCGTGACGGCCCCCTGGATCCCACCAGAGCTAGACAATCATGGCAAGCCGATCATCAGCCTCGGTCGCTTCTGCGCCTGGTTGGGCGAGATCGCCGAGGAGAAGGGCGTCAACGTGTTCGCTGGCTTCACCGGACACGATCTGCTCTGGGACGGCGACACCTGCGTCGGCGTGCGCACGGGCGACAAGGGAATCGGAAAGGACGGTGAGCCCAAAGATCAGTTCGAACCAGGGATGGATCTCCAATGCCCCGTCACCATCCTCGGCGAGGGTCCACGGGGGCATCTGACCCGGCGGCTCATTCAGCGTCGCAACCTCGATGCCGACAGCGAACCGATGATCTACTACATCGGCGTGAAGGAGGTCCTGGAGCTGCCGGAGGGTAGCGTCGAGGACGGCTGGGTGGTCCACACCCTCGGATACCCGCTCGATGAGCGCACCTTCGGGGGGACCTTCGCCTACAGCATGGAGGGCGACAAGGCGTGCATCGGCCTACTGGTCGGTTTGAACGCCGCTGATCCACAGATGGACGCACACCATCTGCTTCAGCTTCTGAAGATGCATCCCTACATTCGGGAGAAGCTCGGGGACGGCAAGGTGGTGAAGTACGGGGCTAAAGCCGTCACCATCGGCGGATGGGGCTCCGTACCGCAGCTGTACGCCGATGGCGCCATGATCGTGGGCGACTCGGCCTCCATCTTCAACCCCCTGCGCATCAAGGGCATCCACCTGTCCATGAAGAGTGGCATGCTCGCGGCCGAGGCTGCGTTCGAGGCCATGGTGCGAGGAGACGCCTCGGCAGACGTGCTTCGGCAGTACCAAGAGGCCGTCGACAGCAGCTGGATCCGAGAGGACATGCAGCCCGGCCAGAACATGCACGCCAACTTCAAGAAGCACACCATCTCTGGACTCGTACAGACCGCAGTGCAGTACGCCTTCGGCCCAGGACCTCTGAAGCGGTTCGACCAGGACCACACCTACATGGAGCAGTCGGCGGCACACACGCCGGCCCCCTGGGCCCGGCAAGAGATCCCCTACGACGGCACCTACCTCATCGACAAGCTCACCGATGTGTACAACTCGGGCACCCAGCACGAAGAGCAGCAGCCAGCGCACCTCAAGATCATCGATACCGAGATCTGCGCCACCACCTGCCTCGAGGAGTTCGGCAACCCCTGCACCAAGTTCTGCCCCGCGCAGGTCTACAACATGCGTGAGAACGAAGCGAGCGGACGGCTCGAGATGGAGGTGGACTTCGCCAACTGCGTGCACTGCAAGACCTGCGATATCCGAGACCCCTACCAGATCATCACCTGGATGCCACCCGAAGCCGGCGATGGCCCTGAATACGATCTGATGTAGATCCGAAGAAGGTTCTCCATGGGAGGACCCTCGACATGATGGGTGGACACTGCTCGGATCCGCCGCCGTTTCGCCCATGGCCTGCAACAGGGCTCGCATTCGACGACATCACCGTGCGAATGCCCCGTCGTAAGGAAGACACTCCGGCTGCTCCCACCAACGAGCAAGATCTGGAGCCCACGGAGCTCGCATCTCGACGGTTCTTCCCCCCGGTAGCCTCACGCGGGTGATGCTGGCATGTAGAGCCTGACGTGGCGCGCCGCTGACGCGCACCGTGGCCTCCGTCACTCCCTCGTCGAGCACCGAGAGGAACACGCTCGGAGGCACGCCGTACATGCGGTCGCCCAAGATGGGATGACCCACGTGGTCGAGGTGGACCCGGATCTGATGGGTTCGACCTGTGTGCAGCACGCATCGAACGAGGCTGAGTCCCTCCTGCCGAGCCACCACGTGGCACTCAGTGCGTGCGGGCTGCCCAGATGCACGTACGCCCATCTGGATACGGATGACGCCCCCTGCGGGGCCGATGGGTGCCTCGATCAGCCGACGGTCCCACGGCACCCGACCCTTCACGATGGCCAGATACTCCTTGTGCACCGTGCCCGCCTTCACCTGCGCCTTGAGGTGCCGGTTGACCTCGCTACACCGCGTCAACAGCAACACGCCGGAGGTGTCTCGGTCGAGGCGGTGCACGAGGTCCACGTCGTCCGACGGATACCGCTGCTTCGCCAGCGACACCACCGCCCAGGTGAACTGTGTTCCAGCCGGATGGCAGAGCAGACCAGGAGGCTTGTTCACCGCCACCACCCCCGCATCGTCGAACAGCACTTCTGGAAACGGCGGTGGAGGTCCATCCGGCACCATCCCCGGGATGTGCAGACTGAGGCAGTCCCCCTCGATGACCCGATGACTACAGCTCAGCACCTGACCCTGCTCGTCGCGAACCTCGCGAGCTCGAATCCGCTTGGCGAAGAAGGAGCGAGACCGATCCGCAAAGCGTGCGGCGAGAAACCGATCGAGCCGCATGCCATCTCCAGCGGCCGGCACGATCACCTCACGCGCACCATGCGCCGTCGTCGGATCGCCAGAGCTGGAGGGAAGTTTGGGCATTGTTGACGTCGGGACCACGCGCAGTGTGGCATGCTTGTAGCGTTGGAGGCCCGTTCATGCCTCGATGGGTCGTAGGAGTGGTCGTCAGCGCAGCCGTTGGGTGCGTGAGACCTTCCCTCGTCAATCCCGCGGACCACTTGTCCTTTGCATTCGAAGCACGTCCCACCTGGGGTGAGGTGCGCGTGGTCCCGGTGCTGGCCGTGCATCACCCGGTCGAGCTGAATCTGGACAGCTACCTCGGCGCGGCGCTGCCGCACCACCGGCAGAGCGTGCGCCGCGCACGGACCAGAGAGCTCGCGGAGGTCCCCGATGCCCTGGCTCGAGCACTCCCAGGCGAGGTCAACGGACGACTGGGGTTGGCGTGGCGTGGCCAATTTCGCAGCCATCACTTTCCCTCGGGGGCCTACCATCACGTCGCCGATGCGCTCACGGGTCAACGCCCGGACCTCACCGCTGTGCTTGGCAACGCTGCACGGGCAGTCGGCGGAGAAGCCACTCTGTTCAGCTGGGTGAGGCAGCTCGAGGGTGAGCCACTCTCGCTACGTGGCTTCCCAGGCGAAGTCATCCAGACCTCAGCAGGACCGGTCGTCTTGGACCACGAAGACGAGCCGTACCTCGTCACGGCGCGCGTGGGCATGGCGTTGGTCACTCGAGATGGCGAGGTGGTCCTTCGCTACGAAGACACCTACGACGCGATCCTGAGCGGCCGCGAAGGCGCTGCAGATGCGGGGCGCACGCTAGCGCACGCGCTGGCAGAGGAAGTCGTCATGGTGTGGGCCACCGACCCACGCCTCCAGGCTTGGGGAAGCCCCTGAGCAAGACGGGGCGACCCAAGGCCGCCCCGTGTCATTCTCGGCTAGCTGCCTGGAGCGCTAGAGCGTCTCCACGTAGGCGGCGATGTCAGCGATCTCCTGATCCATCAGGATGCTGTAGTCCGACATGCCCTCAGGTGGGTTGAGGACAACGCCCACCGTGTTGCTGGCGCCCACGCCCTGGATGTTGGATCCAGAGCCCTCGACGCCTTCTCCCATCGCTCCGTGGCACAGGTCGCAGTAGGTCTCGTACCCGGTCTGCCCCGCAGTCACGTCACCCGTGAGTGCGAGGATGTCAGCGGCACGATTGTCTGCAGGCTCGGTCTCACCACTGCACCCTACGAGGAAGAGTGCCACCACTGCGGAACGAATCATCAGCTGGTCTCCATCATGAACGAGCGACACCGTATCCGACCGAGGACCTAGTTGAGGCGCAAACCTCAGTACGGAATACGCCTGTGCTCCTGACCTAGGGTCTGAACGACTGCATTGAACACTTCGACGTCATCATCGAAGCCAAAGGGCGACGACAGGTCGCCGTCGCCATCATCACTCAAGACGAAGTATCGAGCTGCGACCTGAGCCAGCTTGCGTGCGCCGTCATCGTCCACGGTATCGGCGAGGAGCTCGAGCATTCCTGCCGACAACGCCTCGACCAGAGGAACATCCACCACGGACGCATCACCGAGGCCTCGGACCTGATCGCGGTATCCCGCCACCTGCGAGCGAAGGATGCCGACGTCCATCAATGGCTCCTTCAGCAGCGCCCCCACGACCAGGCGCGAGTCAGAGAGAAGCTGTTTCGTCCAGGGTGCCATGTGGAGGCTCCTCGAAGGTGCAAGCAATGTGGTTCCCACCGCTGACCTAGGCAACGTCACGTTGTGTCGGACCCGAGATCCCACTGCCGCGAACCGGGCTGTTCCTGGCGGAAATCGACTTGATTCGCACCCACGGTTAGGCGGCGTCACACAAGGAGATGCACATGCGTCTGGGGTTGTTCCTGTCCATCCTCGTAGGCTGCCCGACCGCCACGCCGACGGAGCCTGAGCCTGCACCCGCTCCCGAGCCGGTGGCCGAGCCCGAACCCGAGCCCGAAGCACCCGCCGCACGGGTGTTCTTCAAAGCACCTGCCGATGGCGCCACCGTGAAGTCGCCAGTTCGCATCGAGTTCGGCGTGGAAGGCATGGAGATCAAGCCAGCCGGCGAGATCGCCGAGAACACCGGTCATCATCACCTCATCGTGGGGCCTGCTGGCGTCGCGCAGGGTGAGACGGTTCCAACCGATGACAAGCACATCCACTATGGGCTGGGCCAGACCGAAGCGGACATCGAGCTGCCCGCCGGAGAGCACAAGCTCACGATGCAGTTCGCCGACGGAAACCACAGCTCCTATGGCGACGTGATGGCAGCCACCATCACCATCACCGTCGAGGAGTAGCTGAAGGACGGCGCACGGGGCCCGCCGCGTCGTCGACACGGCGTGTGCTCCGAGTGCGTCCCCACGACATGGGGTCGATGAACGTGCAACGAACCTACGACGTCGTGGTGGTGGGCGGTGGACACGCTGGCTGTGAAGCTGCCGCGGCAGCCGCGCGCCTTGGCGCCCAAACTGCACTGGTCACACTTCGACTGGGTCACCTCGGTCGCCTGTCGTGCAATCCCGCCATCGGCGGTCTGGCCAAGGGCCACCTCGTCCGGGAGATCGATGCACTTGGCGGTTGGATGGGTCGGGTCACGGATGCGTCGACCTTGCAATTCCGTCGTCTCAACACCCGCAAGGGGTTGGCGGTGCAGTCGTCCCGAGCTCAGGTAGACATCGACCTCTACCCACGTGTGATGGCGCAGCGCCTCCGGCAACTCGAGCTGTTGGAGCTCATCGAGGGTGAGGTTGCGGACCTACAACACTCCAACGGGCGCATCACGGGTGTGATGCTCGACGGGGGCACGGAAGTTCGAGCCCCCAATGTCATCCTCACCACGGGCACCTTCTTGGCTGCGGTCATGCATCGTGGGGATCAGCAGACCGTCGGTGGCCGAATCGGAGACGGCGCCAGCCACGCATTGGCGCACACGCTCTCGGAGCTCGGTCTCCGCACAGGGCGCCTGAAGACAGGCACGGTGCCACGTCTACGCCCCAGCTCGATCGACTGGAGCAAGACGGAGCTCCAGACAGAGACCGATCCCAACGGGCGCTTCTCGTTTGGTCCACGTGTCGAGCGCCCAGGGCGCATCGACTGTCACATCGCGTACACCAACGAACAAACCCACGACCTCATTCGCCAAAGCCTCCATCGCTCACCAATGTACAGCGGCGCCATCGTCGGTCGCGGCCCACGATACTGCCCATCCATCGAAGACAAGGTTGCCCGCTTTCCCGAACGAGAGCGACACCTGCTGTTCTTGGAGCCCGAGGGCTTGCAGGCAGATCGAATCTACGTCAACGGCCTCTCCACATCACTCCCCGTGGACGTCCAAGAGAAGATGCTCCGGACCATTCCCGGCCTTCAGAACGCCGACATGGTTCAGGCCGGGTACGCCGTCGAATACGACTTCAGTGACCCCACCCAGCTGGGTCACGACCTACAGCACAGCGGCCTTCGAGGACTCTTCTTCGCGGGTCAGGTAAACGGAACCTCGGGCTACGAAGAAGCGGCAGCACAGGGCTTTGTCGCAGGTGTGAGTGCAGCCAAGGGGGATGTGTTCCACGTGGAACGCTCCGAGGCCTACGTGGGCGTCCTCATCGACGATCTCGTGACCCGCGGGATTGGGGGCGAGCCCTACCGCATGTTCACCAGCCGAGCAGAGCATCGCCTCTTGCTCCGAGAGGACAACGCCGACCGACGTCTCATGCATCAGGGCAGAGCACTGGGGCTCATCGACGATGTCACCTTCCGAGCGTTCGAGGAACGCCTCGACTCCATCGAGCGAGCTGAGAGTGTGCTACGAGCAACGACCATCACCCCGAAGTCGGAGATCGTGACACTGCTGCGTAGTGGCGGCATCGGATCGCTACGACAGCCAACCACCGCAGCAGATCTCTTGAGGCGGCCAGGTGTGTCTTGGGACCAACTTCGCTCGGTGCTGTCGCTGCCCGATCTGGAACCCAACGCCGCCAGGCAGGTGGAGATCGACCTCAAGTACGAAGGCTACGTGGCACGCGCAGAGAGCCGAGCTCGCCAAGCACGCCGACTGGAGGAATCCACCATTCCGCCGAACGTGGACTGGAGCGCCCTCCAAGGCCTCTCCACTGAAGTCCGAGAACGGTTGACCAAGGCGCAGCCAAGCACCCTTGGTCAGATCTCCCGCATGCCGGGAATCACGTCAGCGGCCGTGACGGCGATCGCAGCTTGGCTCCACAGTGGAAGGAACGGCTCGTGAACTTGCTGACGATCCACCGTTCGCGTCTCGAGCAACAGCGTCACTCCATGAACCTGGTCGGGAAAGGCGACCTAGACCCGCACTACGACGACTGCCACTCCGCCCTTCAAGGCCTGGAGCCGCAAGGCCTCTGGGCGGACCTAGGATCAGGCGCCGGGTTCCCAGGGATCGTCCTCGTGCACATGTTTCCGGAGATCCAAGTCCATCTCGTGGAATCACGTCTGAAGCGCAGCGTGTTCCTCCAATCCGTGTTGCTCGAGGCAGGCGTCACATCCGACCGCGCCGAGGTGCTGCAGCAACGCGTCGAGACCCTGAACGCTGCGCAATACGATGGTCTCGTGTCGCGAGCATTCGCAACTCCGGAACAGGTCCTGAATCACGCAGAGCGACTCCTGGCCCCAGGCGGTCGTGTGCTGCTGTTCCTGCAGGAGCACACTCCGCTCCCAGAGCATCCACGCCTGTGCCTCCATCGACGCCACGACTACAGCATTGGTGGCCGGAAGCGACGTGCAGCACAGTTCATCCTGGAAGCGACAGGCACCCGTTCCACACGCCACCACATCCCTGACTGATCGCGACAATCAACCCCGTTGATTGTCGCGATCGAGCGGAGCGCGCCTGATCCGGGGTTGCAGTAGGACTGGAACGAGCGAGCGTGCGAGCGAGTGCAGGGAGTGCTGCAAGTCCAGGCGCGGAGCGGCAACCTGGAGCATCGCGACAATCAACCCCGTTGATTGTCGCGATCGAGCGGAGCGCGCCTGATCCGGGGTTGCAGTAG
>JAHQVJ010000099.1 GCA_019634415.1 Myxococcales bacterium | reverse complement strand
GGACGGGCACCCGATGGACCAGCTGCGGGTGCGGTGGGGTGGCTCGGAGTGGGCGCTTCGGGGCGTCGAGGTGGGGACGGGGACGCACGCAGCAGCGGGGCTGGTCGAGGTGACGGGGCCGGATCTGTCGGGGGAGTCGTGCGGGGTGCGACCGGCGGATCTCCTCGTGGAGGCCCCAGAGGCGGTTGGCGAGGTGGGCGAGGCTGTGCTCGACGGCGAGGGCCAGCTGCTGGGCGTGTGGGGGAGCGGCTCGCCGCCGGCGTGGGTGTCGCTGACGCAGCTGGCGCAGGAGCGGTGGTTCGTCGACGCGGTGCCGGCGGTGGGGAGGGAGCTGCTGGAGCTGGCGGAGGAGCTGCGACCCTTGCTCGATGCGCATCCTGCGCTGCGGAGTGCGCTGGTGGGGAACTTGGGCATCGCCGAGTCGCCAGAGCGGCTGGTGGACGTGCTGCTCGAGAGGCCCGCAGACGCCGTTGCGCTCGCGTTGGCGTCGGTGATTCCGGAGGCTGGGGATCGTGCGGCCCTGCGTCGTGTGACCCTTCAGGTGCTCAAGCTGGCGGTGGACTGGCGCGTGCTCACGCGCCGAATGCGGCAGAAGCACCAGTCTGGTGATCGGTGTGTGCACGAGCTGCCCTTGACCAATCGCACCGTGGCCGAGCTGGCCATGGCGGGGGCACACCGCCGGCTGCCCACCTTCACCGTCGACGACGAGTTTGGTGCCGTTGGCTGCATCGAGCTGCCGGCGCTCCTGCTGGCGCCGGCCAAGCACGATCCTGGCGAGGCTCGTCGCCACATCGTGAATCACCTGGCCGAGAAACTGGGGGTCCGCGCCCAGAACGCGGAGGCCAAGCGGCAGCAGGTGGAGGGCAAGCTTCGCGCCTTGGCGTCACTTCCACAGGAGATCGACCGGTACATGGTGCTGGTGGACGCCGACTTCGAGGGGCGGCCCGATGGACTGTGGAGCGTGCTGAAGCAGGCCGTGGCCCACGAGGACGGCCTGCCCAGTCTGGTGCTCGCGCGGCTCGGGGGCACCGACCACATCCAGCAGACGCTGACCGCCGACTACATGGAGCGTGTGTGGAAGACGACCGAGACCTAGGACCCACGCGCCTCCGACGGGTGGACGGTCAGCAGGAAACGCTGCACGCCCTCCCTGGCGGTCAGCCATGCGGCCATCGCTGGCAAGCGCAGGCGGTCCTGGCTGTGAATGCGGCGTTGGCGGCTCAGCGGCCACTGCTCGTGCGCGGGGAGCCGGGTACCGGCAAGACGCAGCTCGCCCACGCAGCCGCCCAGGTGCTCGAGCGCGTGCTGATCACGGAGACCGTGGACAGTCGCACCGAGACCCGGGATCTGAAGTGGACGATGGATCTGGTGGCACGCCTCGCCGAGGCCCAGATCGCGGGCGCCACCAGGCAGGCAGCGGAGCAAGCGGAGGAGCGCTTGAAGCCTCGCCGCTTCGTGCAACCGGGTCCGGTGTGGTGGGCACTGAATCCGACGCACGCAGCCGAGCAAGCCGAGTTCGCCGAGATCCCCGAGGAGGCGTGGCTCTGCCGCCGCGATGATCTGGAGTGCGGGGTGGTGCTGCTCGTCGACGAGATCGACAAGGCCGATCCCTCGGTGCCCAACGGGCTGCTGGATGCGCTGGGGCACGGAGCCTTCGACGTGCCCGTGGCGGGCTGCGACCCGGTGGTGCGACGACCCGCTCCTCATCCCGCGGAGCTGGTGATCTTCACCACCAACGAGGAGCGAGCGCTGCCCGATGCCTTCCTGCGGCGCTGCTTGGTGCTCGAGCTGGCACATCCCGACGACGAGGAGGGGTTCGTGACCTGTGGCCGAGCGCACTTCGGCTCGGACGAGGTCTCGAAGGCCGTGCTGCAGCAGGCCGCCGAGCAGCTGCTGGCAGATCGCCGAGAGCTGCTGAGCCGTGGGCTGTCGGCGCCGGGCATGGCCGAGTACCTCGATCTGGTGCGAGCGGTGGTGTCGCTGGGGGCCACCGACGAGGAGCGGCTGACCCTGCTGTCCCAGGTGGGGCAGTTCTTCCTGCGCAAGCACCCCACGATGCCGGCGTGAGGGTCGGGCGCGCCGATCTGCTGCGCTTGATGGTGGCGCTGGGCGAGGACCAGGCGGAGGAGGTGGGCGAGTGGCTCGGCTTCGAGCGCCAGGCTTCGTCAGAGTCCGACGGAGACCAGGGAGATCCAGGGGCCGAACACGCGGCGCTGCAGCGCGTCGCGGCAGCGGTGCCCTCTGCTGCGGAGGTGGCCGCGAGGGTGCAGGTGCCGGTTCCCCTGTGGCGGGTGGAGCAGGTGGAGGTCCGGCAGCCCGAGGATGCGTCGACGCCCGACTTGGGACCCGCGCTCCTGGAACGGGATCTGCGCGGCTCCCGGCGAGATCTCGACGGCGTGCCGTGTGACCCTGTGTGCACGTGGGCGCAGCTCGGGCCTCGGTTGTTCCGCGCCGTTCGGCGGGAGGTGCGCAGTCACCAGCCCGACGTGCAGCGGGCTGTTCGGCAGCTGAGTGCAGGGGCGCCCCTGCAGTGGCTGCCTCGGGCGCGCCGGTGGGTGTGGCCGCGGCGCGTGGACGTGTGGCTGGATCGGTCCCGACGCCAGGCGGGCCTGGTGGCGGAGCAGGAGGAGGTGGTGCGGCAGCTCCAGCGCCACGTGGGGCGACGCGGTGTGCGAGATGCGGTGGTGGATCCACATGCGTTCCGGGGGGCAAGGGGGCACGCGGAGGCGGTGGTGCTGCTCGGGGACCGTGCGGCCGCGGGGGAAGGTGCCTGGCACCGCATGGACCGGCAGCTCCAGGCGGCTGGCGGACGGGCCGTGGTGCTGACGGCGGGTCCGGCGGGCGGTGTCGGCGAGGTGGCGTGGGTGCGAGGCGGGCGGCGTTGCTCGTGGGAGGAGCGGCAGCGGCGGGCGGAGTGGCTGTTGCTGCTGTGTGCGATGGCGGCGGTGGTGCACTTGGGGCTGCTGCGCGCGATCCGCAGGCTGCTGGGGCCTGATGACGCGGACCTGCAGACAGAGGGGGATGCGCTGGCGCACGGCTGGGTTCGGTCGGCGGGGGGCGGCGCCTTTGTGCTGCATCCAGAGCATGCGCGGGAGCTGCGGGGCCGCTTCGCGCAGGTGGTGCCGCCGGATCTGCGCGCGCGAATTGCGGTGGTGATGGCGGAGCTACATGCGGGCATGCCGGAGGAGCTGCAGCGCATCGAGCGGTTGACCTGGGCGTTCCTGGTGGGTGAGGCGCCCGAGGCGCTGCGAGCGACGAGCCACGACCGTGCCTGGCTTCAGCGCTTGGTGGCGCAGCTGGTGAGTCGAGGCGAGGGCTGGGACGAGCCCGTGCGACGATGGCTGGAGGGGGCGCCTCAGGGCTTGTACGACGGTGCTGGGGCTGAACTTCAGACACTGCACCGGCTGTGGGCGGTGGCCTTCCACGACGACGACGAGGTGCAGGTACCCGAGGGGCTCGATCCGCAGCTGCTCGCACAGATGCGGCGCAGGCGCCCCCCGGCGCGTCGGTTCGCGCTGCAGCAAGAGGGTGGAGCGTTGGTGCTGCGCCAACCGCCAGCGCCGGGTGAGCCTCCGCTGGCGGGGAGCCCGCTGGGGCTGATTCGAGCGCGCGGGGTGCTGCTCACGGGCACGGGCGGGGCCCAGCAGCAGCATCCGGAAGGCCCGCAGCCGAAGGCGAGGGTCCAAAGGAACTGTAGCGCGACGGAGTCGCGCGGGATTCCGGTGCAGGCGGGGCTGCGGATCGAGCTGCCGCGGGTGCGCCAGGGAGCTGGGATCCCGAGCTGGGCAGTGAGTGCTGGGGCGGATGCGTACGGTCGCTGGGCGACGTTCGAGGTGGGCGGCGTGCGCCACACGATGCGCTGGATCGAGCCGGGGCGCTTCTTGATGGGCTCGCCGGAGGAGCAAGAGGGTCGGTACGCCGACGAGGTGCAGCACTGGGTGACCATCACACGGGGCTTCTGGTTGGGGGCCACGCCGGTGACTCAGGCGCTGTGGGAGGCAGTGATGGGGAACAACCCGAGTCACTTCCAGGGAGCTGATCGGCCGGTGGAGCAGATCAGCTGGGAGGACTGTCAGCGGTTCGCCGAGCGATTGGCGGAGCAGGTGCCAGGAGTCCCGTGGCGGCTCCCCACCGAGGCCGAGTGGGAGTTCGCGGCGCGGGCGGGCACGCAGGGGCCGACCTGGGGGCCTGCGCTGGACGAGGTGGCCTGGCACAGTGGGAACAGTGGCCGCGAGACCCATCCCGTGGGCGGAAAGGCGGTAAACCCATGGGGGCTGCACGACGTGCTCGGCAACGTGCGCGAGTGGTGCGAGGATCACGTGGTTGGGTCCACCGAACCGCTCCCGTCGGAGGAGCAGGTGGACCCGTTGGGTCGGGCAGGCTCGGGCCGGGTGTTCCGCGGAGGCTCGTGGAGCGACCACGCCAGGAACGTGCGAGCGGCCTACCGCCTCGCCAACGACCCTGGCGACCGCAATCGCTACCTGGGCATTCGCTTGGCCGGAGGTCCAGTGCTCCAGGGGGGCGGAGCCCCGACAGGCAGGCCGGAGGCCCCAGGGGACCGAGCGGAGCCGGTCCCACAGCTGCATCCGCGGGTGCTCGTGGTGGACACCGTCGACCAGGAGCACCGGCTTGCTCCGTGGACGCCCGAGCCCTGGGCGGTGGCGTCTGGGCGGGATCGATGGGGGCTGTGGGCGGCCTTCGAGGTGGGGGGCGTGCAGGCGCGCATGCGCTGGATACCGCCCGGCGTGTTCACCATGGGGTCGCCATCGTCGGAGCAGGGGCGCTACCCGGACCGGGAGACCCAGCACCAGGTCACCCTGACCCGTGGCTACTGGCTGGGCGAGACTCCCGTGACCCAGGCGCTCTGGGAGGCGGTGACGGGGAGCAACCCCAGTTGCTTCGTGTCGCCCACGCGCCCGGTGGAGCAGGTGAGCTGGCAGGACTGTCGGTCGTTCTGTGCAATGTTGGGCGAGCACGTAGGGGGGCTGCAGCCGCGCTTGCCCACCGAGGCGGAGTGGGAGCGCGCCTGCCGGGCGGGCACGGCGACTGCCACGTGGCTCGGTGACCTCGAGATCCTGGGCGAGAACAACGCGCCGCTTCTCGATGCCATCGCTTGGTACGGGGGCAACAGTGGTCTGGGCTTCGAGCTGCAGAACGGGTTCGACTCCAGAGAGTGGCCCGACAAGCAGTTTCCCCACGAGCGTGCGGGCACGCGACCCGTCGGGACCAAGGCTGTCAATCCATGGGGGCTGTACGACATGCTGGGCAATGTGCACGAGTGGTGCGAGGACGCCACCGACTGGCCACCCGCAGGCCACTCGGAACCCCGAGTGGACCCTCTGAGCACCTCGGGCTCGGACCGGGTGATCCGCGGAGGCTCGTGGGTCGACCTCGCCAGGAGCGTGCGGGCGGCCTACCGCAGCGCCGGCGTCCCTGGCGACCGCGATCGCAACCTGGGCATTCGCTTGGCCGGAGGTCCAGG
>JAHQVJ010000098.1 GCA_019634415.1 Myxococcales bacterium | reverse complement strand
CGAGGTGCTGGCCACCATCGTGGGCGTGGTGCCGGCGCTGGACCCGGTGTCGCGCACGTCGGTGGTGCGCCTGGCGGTGGAGGGCGCGGACTTCGTGCCCGGGGTCCCGGCGCGGGTGGCCTTCCGTGTGGAGCAGGACGGTGGCCTGGTGGTGCCCCGCGATGCCGTCGTGGCGGGGGCGGTGGACGAGCGCGTCTTCACGGTGGTGGAGGGCACGGCGCGGCCGGTCGTCGTCACCCGCCTGGCGTCGAGCGCGGAGCAGGTGCTGGTGCAGGCGGACGGCCTCGCGGTGGGGGATCCGGTGGTGGTGCGCGGCAACGAGCGCCTGCGGCCCGATCAGCCCGTGCGGATCGGCCCGTGATCCGGCTGGCGGTGGCCCGACCCGTGGGCGTGCTGGTGGGTGTGCTGCTGGTGGTGCTCTTCGGGGCGCTGTCGGTGGCGGGCATCCCCATCCAGCTCACCCCCGACATCGAGGTGCCGACGCTGTCGGTACAGACGCGGTGGCCTGGTGCGGCGCCCGCGGAGGTGGAGCGAGAGATCCTGGTGCCCCAGGAGGACGTGCTCAAGTCGCTGCAGGGGCTCGAGCGCATGTCGAGCGAGGCCTCGCGCGACCAGGGCTCCATCACGCTGGAGCTCGCCGTGGGCTCCGATCTGGACGAGGCCCTGGTGCGGGTGACGAACCGGCTGTCGCAGGTGCCGCGCTACCCCGAGAGCGCTGACCAGCCCGTGGTGTCCACGGGGAACGACACGGGGCCGCCGCTGGCCGTGGTGCTGCTGCGCAGCGACGACGGTGGGTCCGTGGCGCAGTACCGCACCTGGTTCGAGGAGGAGGTGCTGCCGGAGCTGGAGCGCATCCCGGGCGTGGCGAAGATCGACTTCTTCGGCGGCCGCGACACCGAGCTGCACGTCAACGTGGACCTGGCGGGGCTGGCGGCCCGGGGCGTGTCGGTGCCGCAGCTGGTGTCGGTGATCCGCGGTGAGCTGGCCGACGTGTCGGGCGGCGACGTCACCCTGGGCAAGCGCCAGTACGTGGTGCGCACGGCGGCGGCCCCCGAGGAACCCCCGCAGCTCGAGGCGGTGGTGATCGGCCAGGGGCCTGACGGTCAGCCGATTCGGCTGGGCGACGTGGCCACGGTGCGGGAGGGGCTGCGCAAGCGCACGGCGTACGTGTTCAGCAACGACCAGGAGGCGCTGGCGCTGTTGTTCCGCCGGGAGGCAGGCAGCAACGTGCTCGAGGTCACCGAGGAGATCCTGGCCACGGTGGACGAGGTGCAGACCGAGCGCCTGGCGCCGCAGGGGCTGACGCTTCAGGTGGTGAGCGACCAGAGTGGCTACATCAACGGGGCGCTGGCCTTGGTGCGACAGAACCTGCTGCTGGGGGCAGGGCTGGCGGTGGGCGTGCTGCTGCTGTTCCTGCGCAGCGCGCGCAGTAGTGCGGTGGTGGCCGTCTCCATTCCGGTGTCCATCGTGGGCACGGCCCTGGGCATGTCGCTGCTGGGCCGCACGATCAACGTGGTGTCGCTGGCGGGCATGGCGTTCGCCGTGGGCATGGTGGTGGACAACGCCATCGTGGTGATGGAGGCCATCGACCGACGTCGGCGCGAGGGCCTGGACGCGGCCGAAGCCGCGCTGTCGGGCACGTCGGAGGTCTGGGGGGCGCTCGTGGCCTCCACGCTGACCACGGTGGCGGTGTTCCTGCCCATCGCCGCCTGGCAGGACGAGGTGGGGGAGCTGCTGCGCGACGTCGCCGTGGCGGTGTCGTGTGCCGTGCTGCTGTCGCTCGTGGTGAGCGTGCTGGTGATCCCGAGCTTCGCGGCGCGGGTGCTGCCCGATCACACGCGACGGCAGGACGGCGAGAGCACCGTGGCGCGCCGTGTGGGGGCCGTGGCGGAGTGGTGCTCGGCGTCGTTGGGCCGTGCGGCCTCGATCACGGTGGGCGTGACGGGCACGATGGCGCTGCTGGCCTGGCTGCTGCTGCCTGCGATGGAGTACCTGCCGTCGGGCAACCGGAACCTGCTCTTCGGCGTGCTCGTGCCGCCTCCGGGCACGGCCGTGGACGAGATGGTGGACGTGGGCCAGCGCTTCCAGGACGCGCTCGAGCCCCATCGTGGCGTGGAGGTGGGCGACG
The DNA here is from genome assembly GCA_019634415.1 of Myxococcales bacterium. Lineage (GTDB taxonomy): Bacteria > Myxococcota_A > UBA796 > UBA796 > DRPG01. The sequence goes on along the minus strand of JAHQVJ010000098.1, from coordinate 51,335 downwards.
AACCGGCCATCGGGCGCTCCTTCTTCGTGGCGCGGCCCGGCACGGCCTTCATGGGGGCCTCTGCGGAGGACCCTGCACGAATCCGTGATCTGGTGGGGTTCTACCGGCGCCAGCAGCGCACCATCCCCGGCATGTTCGGCATCGCCAACCAGGCGAGCCTGTTCGGGCGGGGGCTGGCGTCGAGCCGTGCGGTGAACGTGGAGCTGGGGGGCAGCGACCTGGCGTCGCTGGTGGGCATCGGTGCGCGGCTGATGCCGGCGCTGTCGGAGGCGCTGCCGGGTGCCCAGATCCGCCCGATCCCGGGCCTGGATCCAGGGGCGCCGGAGCTGCGGGTGGATCCGCGGCGGGAGGACGCGGCGCGGCTGGGGCTGACGGGGGCCGAGCTCGGCGCCTTGGTGGACGTGCTCGTGGACGGGCGCATCATCGGGGAGCTGGGGCGCGGTGGGCGGCCGAACCTGCGGGTGGTGCTGCGGGGTGCGGACGGAGGCGTGTCGGACGCAGCGTCGCTGGCGTCGGCGGCGGTGGCCACGCCCTCGGGCACCATCACGTCGCTGGCGTCGGTGGCGGAGGTGCGGGAGACGCTGGGGCCCACCACCATCCAGCGCATCGAGCGGCGGCGGGCCATCACGCTGGCGGTGTCTCCGCCCGAGGACGTGGCGCTGGAGGAGGCCATGCGCCGCATTCGCGAGGACGTGATCCCGAGCCAGGGGATCGGGCCGGAGGTGCGCGTGACGCTGGCGGGCACGGCCGACGATCTGGAGGTGGCGCAGGCGCGGTTCGCGCAGGTGCTGATCTTGGCGGTGGTGATCAGCTTCCTGCTGATGGCGGCGCTGTTCGAGGACTTCCTGGCCCCGCTGGTGATCCTGTTCACGGTGCCGATGGCGGCGGCAGGGGGGCTGGGCGGCCTGCGCCTGGTGGACGCGGTGCTGGGGCCGCAGCCGCTGGACATGATGACGGCGGTGGGCTTCGTGCTGCTCATCGGCGTGGTGGTGAACAACGCGATCCTGGTGGTGGACGGGGCGCTGCAGCGCCTGCGCGAGGGCAGCGACCTTCAGGCGGCGCTGCGCGGGGCGGTGGAGCGTCGGGTGCGTCCGATCTTCATGAGCGCGCTCACGTCGCTGGCGGGCTTGTTGCCGCTGGTGCTGTTCCCGGGCTCGGGCTCGGAGCTGTATCGGGGGGTGGGGGCGGTGGTGCTGGGGGGCTTGTCGCTGGCGACGGGGCTCACGCTGTTCGTGATCCCGGCGGTGTTCGCGCTCACCTGGCGCCTGTCGGGGCGGGCATGATCGCGCTGTGGACGGCGGGGCTGTGCTTCGCGCTGACCCTCGAGGAGGCGCGCACCCTGGCGGTGGACGAGGCGCTGGCCGTGCAGCAGCGTCAGGCGCAGGTGCAGGTGGCGTCGGGCGACGCGCTGGCGGCGCTGTCGGCAGAGCTTCCGCAGCTGTCGGTGTTCGCGGGGGCGAGTGTGTCGTCGGGGCCGAACCCCTTCGGGCAGGTGTCGGCGACGCAGGCGGAGGTGGGGGCGGTGGCGAGCTGGGCGCTGCTGGATCCGTCGCGCTGGGCGGCGTCGGTGGCGGCGCGTCGGTCACTGCGGGGGCAGCGGGCGCTGCTCGTCTGGAGCGAGGCGACGGCGCGGCGGGATGCGACCATCGCCTTCGCCGACGCGCTGGGAGCGGTGCGCGTGCTCGAGGTGCTCGCGGCCTCGGAGGCAGATGCCGCCCAGGCGGCGCAGGCGGTGTCGAGCTTGGCGGAGGCGGGGCTGCGCCCGGCGGCGGATCGGGCGCGTGCGCAGGCGGAGGCAGCGAGGCTCACGGCGCGCCGGGTGGCGGCCCAGGGCGAGGTGGCGGCGACGTGTGCGGGGCTGCAGTCGCTGCTCGGGCTGGCCATCGACGGGCGCTGCGAGCTGACGGCGGTGTCGACCTGGGAGGAGCCGGCACAGGCGGCGGCGGAGCACCCGGCGTGGGTGGCGGCCACCGAGGCGTACCGCGCGGCCCGAGCGGCGCGCAGCGGCCAGTGGCTGTCTCGCGTGCCGGCGGTCACGGCGACGGTGACGGCGTCCACCGGGGTGGGAGCGGCGGTGATCGGCGGCAACACCGACGACGCGATCGATCTGTCGGGGGCGTCGCTGTCGGCGGGGGTGCGGGCGGAGGTGCCGCTGATCTCGTCGGGCGGGGGCGTGGGGGAGCTGAGGCGCGCGACGGGGGAGCGGGAGCAGGCAGCGGTGGCGTTGGCGACCCAGGAGCGCGAGCTGCAGGCAGGGCGGATCGCGGCGGAGGCGCGGCACCGGAGCGCGCGGGCGGCGCTCGAGGCCTCGGAGCGTGCGGAGGCTGCGGCCCGTGAGGCGCTGGCGTTGGCGGACGAGCGCTATCGCCAGGGGCTGGCGGACGTGGAGGCGTGGGTGGCCGCCCGGCGGGCGCGCGACGAAGCGGCCGTGGCGGTGGTGGCTGCGCACGTGGAGGTGGGGCGTACGCTGGCCACGGTGGAGGCTGTGCGCGGGGTGCGGTGACCCACAGCCCACAGCCTGTCAGCCCCTCACAAGCAGGTGTTCGTGGCGGCGCTACACGTGAACGTCGAGGCGCCGCTGAAGTCGAACGGATTCAGTGGCGATCCCTCGATCCAGATGTCCTCCGGGTCGTTGTCGTTGGGGGCTAGCCCTCCCCACCCCGCATTGGCCGACTGCAGCGTCGGGTTCGCGGCGGTGGACTGGTCGTCGAGATAGGCCCCACCTCCCGCCACGGTGGCATTGTTGAGGTTCACCGTGGAGTCGATCACGTCGATGGTGCCGCCGCCCGTCACGGAGATCCCGCCGCCGCGGTTGGCTTGGTTGCCCTCGATGGTGCTGCCGTTGGTGATCTCCACCACAGCGCTGCTGGTGTCCAGCGCCACGCCGCCCCCGCGCACGGCCGAGGTGTTCCCGTCGAAGGAGGTGTTGTCCGCCGTGACCTCGCAGTTCACCGCCAGCAGCCCGCCGCCCTGGACCCGGCCCGTCTCGTTGTCGTCGACCGTGGCGTTGGTGAGGTTGACCTCGGCCCCGGCGTTGCAGGCCACGCCGCCACCGCCGACCCCGCCGGGGATCAGCGGGCCGGTGAGATGAGCCGAGTTGCCGGTGATGATGGTGTCCGACACGTTGACCACGCTCTCGATGGCGAGCAGCCCACCGCCCGTGAGCTCTGCGTCGTTGCCGTCGATGTGCGAGTCCGTGATGGCGAGGGTGGTGCCGACCACCTCGACTCCGCCGCCGGACCGGGCGGTGTTGTCGTCGATGTCCGTGCGGGTGACGCGGGGTACCGGGAACGGCAGAGGATCCCCCACCACGTGCAAGCCACCGCCAGACCCACTGGCCGTGTTGAGGATCAGGTCGCTATCGGTCACGAACAGGGAGGCGAGGCCGAAGGACGGCTCGATGTAGGAGATCGCACCGCCCTCGTCGGCCTGGTTGCTCAGGAAGAGGGCCTTCTGGATGTCTGCACTCCCAGCGACGTGCACCGCGCCACCGTGCGCCGCGGCCGTGTTGCCCACGAACGCCACGCCGGCCCCAGAGCTCGACGTCTCGAGGGAAGCGAATGGCCCCACGAAGACGCCCCCTCCATCGCCCGCACTCTCGTTGCTCCCCACCAGCGCTCCCACCTGGATCTTGGCGGACGCGCTGGACATCACGGCGATGCCTCCTCCGGCGGTGCCACTGAAGTTGTCCAAGACCTTACCCTCCACGATCAGCAACGAGCCGAGGCCCGTCACGTAGGCTGCACCGCCGGCCGCACCCGTGCAGGAGTCCCGCAGGTACGACGGTCCGTCGATGGTGGCCTGCCCCCCCTCCGAGACGTGGAGCAACCCACCCTCCACGGCCAACTTGCAGGACGTCGTGGACCCCTGCAGCGTGGTGTCGACCAGGTTCAGCGTGCCGCTGGTGACCAGGATCTGGCTGTCGGACCCCTCCGTCACCACCGAGTGCTTCAGGAACAACGTACCCGTGACGTCCACCAGGGACGCCCCGTCTGCCTCGATGTTCAGCGTCTGTGTGGGATCCGGCGAGGTGCAGTTGCTCCCCACGGGTGCAGGCACCACGGTGATGATCTTGCTCATCACCCCCCAGTCCTCGCCTGTGTAGGTGTCTGGCAAGGCATAGACGGTATCGATCGTGGCCGCCGCCGCGATGGCGTCCTCGATGGAGGTGAACTGACATCCCGCGAAGGGGTTGCTAGCCAGCCCCACTCGGTCCTGAGCATATGCCGAGGTCGACAACGACAGCGCACACACCACCACTGCAAACGCACGAAGCGTTCCAACAAACATGACAACTCCAACGACGCCAATTGCGTCCTTGGATGCCTAATCGAGGGCACCTGCAGATACGCGCCATTGTGCAATTGTAACGATCAGCCGCGAACGCAGCTCGCGGCCGATCAGTACAGGGCGATGACCTCGTCTGGCCAATAGCAGCGGATCCAGCCTTCGGGGGCCGGCCGTACGTCATCGAGCCAGATCTGGACAGGCATGGCGCTGCCTCGGCCTGTAGGGTCCTGTCGAACCGCCACCGCTCATTCCGTTTCGATGTCTCGGACTTCGGAGAGTCGCCGTCGGGCGTAGGCATCGTCCCAGCAAACGGCTGCCTCCCATGCCGCCGAGGCCTGGAAAGCGATGTCGAGGGAGATGGGGTCCAGATTCGCTGCGTTGTCGGGCAGGACCAAGTCGAGGTCCGACGCGTCCACATGAGCCTCGTCCCAATCGACGAGCCCAACCTGACCAGCGTTGATCAGGCTCCTGCGAGCTTCGCTTCCACTGTACGGGTCGGTCGCGGCAATCAGGATGTTCCGTGGGTTGGGGTCGCCGTGCACCACACTCTTCGGCCGACTGGCCAGTCTTGCCCACGCGGCCCGACAACGCCTCACACCTTCGTCGGGCATGGCGTCGAGGTCGACCTTGGTTCCCGTGGACGCTCGAAGGAGGTCGGACGACGACTTCCAACCCGGTCGCTGCGGCCATCCCCGCGTCAACCGATGCAGCTCGCGTAGGGTCTCCGCCACCCGTCGCCAATCGGACTCCGTTGTAGGAGGGACTCCCTCAACGAAGGTCATCACGACCAAGCCGTCGGAGAATCGCCTACCGTCCAAGGTCGGAATGGGTACCGGAACCCGCAAGCCGTATTGGTCCAGGTGCACCAGGAGCTCGGTCTCCCAAGCGAGATCTGCGTCGCTCCGCGAACCGAGGCGACCGACCACGAGCTCGCCCCGGAGTCGTACGCTCCAGACGTCGTTGGCCACGCCACCGGTGAGTCGGTCGATCCGGGCCGCATTCGGCCCCCATTGCTGCAACGCATCCCAGCCCAGCCGCCTCCTCCTTGGTGCGCGCGCGTCTTCGTGCAGCGCGAACTGGCTATCCGTCAGCTATCGTCTCGACCGTTCGGAGGCTGGGATGAACCTGTTCGTGGCCGCCACCGGCGAGCGGCTGCGCACGCTCTAGGTGTCTGCAACATCGCTGAGCTGCTTCGCACCCGGCGGCTGAGCTGGAGCGGCCGAGGTACGTACTTGCATGGCATCGGACGTCCCGACGAAGGCCCGCGTGGTCGAGCGCTTCCGGGCCGCCGTGGCCAGCGATCTCGCAGCGTTGGCCCAGGTCACGGCCGACGCGCGCAGTGAGGCCACCGGTGCCGAGAGTCACGCCGAGGGCAAGTACGACACCCGCGCCACCGAGGCCTCCTACCTCGCCGCCGGACAGGGCCGGCGCCTCGCGGCGCTGAAGCAGCTCGCCGCCTGGCTCGAGCACCTCGAGTCTGCAACCATCGTCGAGGTCGCGGTCGGCGCGCTGGTTCAGCTGCACGACGACCGCACGGAGCGCTGGGTGCTCGTGGGTCCGGTGGGGGGACCGCGGGTCGAGGTGGACGGGGTGACCGTGTCGCTGATCTCGCTTCAGTCTCCCCTGGGGGAGGAGCTCGACGGCGCGGAGGCTGGCGATCTCGTGGAGGTCGACTCGCCCCGGGGCGTGCGCGAGATGACGGTCCGCACGGTGACGTGACCAAGGGCTAGACTACGCGCGTGCCGATCGATCCCCCAGTCGACAGGACCTTTGCCGTGTTCGCGGGCTCACTCGCCTTCGCCGTGTGGCTGAACTATGCGCCCGATCTGCTGCTGTCCACGCCGCTGGCCTTCGCCACCGTCGTCGCCTTGGCCCTCACGATGGCGCTCCCCACCCGTCCTGCTCTGCTGGGCCTGGCTTGCAGTCTGTATGGAATTCAGTTCCTGGTGGACGAGCGGCCCCATTTCGTGCACACGGAGTTCGACTTCGTGGTGTGCATGGCGGTGCTGCTCACGCTGGTGGGAACCGCCCGCGGACCCGCCGAGGCGTGGCCGCGTCGTTTCCTCGAGATCTTCCGCCCCCTGGGGCTCTGCCTCGCAGGGCTGTGCTTGTTCGCCGCGGGCTTCTCCAAGCTCAACGAGGGATGGTTCGAGCCCGCGTTGAGCTGCGGTGCCCTCTTCTACGAGTGGGCCCGCACCGTGCCGCCGCTGCACTGGCTGCCCACCGGCGATGGGCCCTGGTGGGTGGTGATGGTGGGGGTGGTGGTGGCCGAGCTGGTGGCGCCGATCCTGCTCGTGTCCAGGCGAACGCGGCGGCTGGGCGTCTGTCTGGCCTTCCCGCTGTTCTTCGCGCTGGCCACCAACCCGAGCGCACGCCTGTTCGAGTTCACCGGGCCGTTCCTGGCGCTGCTGCTCCTGGCCTTCGATGCCTCCGCCGTGGCGGCGCGTCGGGGGCAGTGGTGGTGGTGGCCCTGGGCGGTGCTGGGCGGGATGGTCCTGTGCACGGCCTTCGCAGGGCTGCCGTTGGTTCGCGTGCTTGCCGTCGTGTGGATGATCGGGCTGCTGTTCGTCTTCCTCGCCACTGTGGTGGTCCGGCTCGAGGCACCAAGCCGCATTCGCGTCGCCCACCTTGGATGGGTGGTGCTCGTGGTGGTGCTGATCCGGGAGATCACGCCCTACCTGGGGATCCGCGCGCCCGGCGCCTTCGTGATGGCGGGGAACCTGCGGATCACGCCGCTGTACAGCAACCATCTGGTGATCGGCAGGCCGCCGTCTCTGCCCATCAACCAGGTGGCGTACCTGCGCAGCTCCACCGATCCGAAGCTCGACACGAAGGGACGCCTCGTGTGGCCCACCTGGATGCTGTTCGACCACCTGGCGCGACACCCCGAGCAGTCGGCCACCGTGGGGCTGGGCGGGGCCTCGGTGACCTTCGAGGCCCACTCCGCAGACCCGCGCATCCGACGCAATCCGTGGGCTGTGCTGTTTCCCGTGAGCCGGACCACTCGGCGCGAGAAGCTCGGAACCTGTGGCCACCACGGTCCGCCCTCGTACGAGGAGCGGGTGACCCCACGGCGTCGCGCGCTGTGGCGGGCCGGGCCTACCCCGTGAGCTGACGGGTGCGCAGCACGAGGTAGGCCGCCAGTCCCACCGCCACCCCCGGGACCACGCCCAGGAGCACGCAGATCCAGCCACCTCGCACGCCCTTCGCCCAGCGCTCGTGCAGCACCCAGGTCACCAGGATCCCCCAACACGCGAACACGTCGGCCGAGTAGCCAGACGCGTAGGGGTTGACGAAGCCAGCGGCGAACGCGCCCGGCACGTCCGGATCCGCGAAGAGGGGTGGCAGGACCACCGTCGCGAAGAAGGCCACGAAGCACAGGGCGATCAGCACGATGGCGATGTGGAAGTGGCGCTCGGTCATGGCTCGGGCTCCCGTGCGAGAGCCCGAGCCTACGAGGTCAGGGGACGGGAGCGAACTCGATGGTCACGCCGACCTGGTCCTCGTCGACGTTGCCGTCGTCGTCCATGGCCTCCATCACGATCGTGTAGGTGGTGCCGCCACCTGCCAGATCCCGCAGCTCGTACTCGAAGAAGCCGCAGTTGCCCGAGCCGCCCGGCCAGGCCGAGCCCGTGCACAGGTCCACGGTGCCACCGCTCCAGATCGCCGTCCACTTCAGCCGGTTGCTGCTCACCACGCCGTCCTCGGGGTCCGAGGCGTAGCCCTGGAACTCCACCAGCTCGGGATCGATCCAGGAGCTGCCGCTGCTGGGCAGCGCGATGGTCGCCGTCGGGTAGCTCTCGGGCTTCTCGATGACGTTGAGCAGGATGTCGCGCGTGACGGCCTCGATGCCGTCGGTGCCCTGGAACTCCACGGTATAGGTGCCGGGGTCCACCAGGTGCGCTGGCATGGTGGCGGTGTGGCCGGTGTCGGTGAAGATGGTGTCGCCGTCGTGGATCACGCGCCAGCCCACGTCGGACTCGGGCAGCAGGCAGCAGACCGCCGAGCTGAAGCCCGTCAGCTGGAGCTCCTCGCCGGAGAACGCGATGCCGCCGTTGGCGGGAGTCAGGACCGCGAGATCGAACCCGTCGTACTCGATGACGACCTCGATGCTGTCGCTGATGGTGACCCCACCAGAGGTGGCGCTCGCTGTGATGGTGTGCGTGCCGGGGGGTAGCTCGTCGTAGAACAGCACGTGATCGCCGAGCCCACCCTCGTTGGTGACCTCGGTGTCGCCCGCCAGATCCCAGACCAGCTGGAAGCTGTCGCCCGACGCGTTGCGCGCGGTGGCCTCGAACACGATCTCGGTGTCCACGGGCACGGAGTACCCGTCCCGCGGGTCGGTGATCTCCACCTCGGGCAGATCGAGCGCGCGGATGATGGCGGCCTCGGCATCCACGCGGCGGTCCGAGCCAGTGGTGGCCCAGCCCGGCGACTGCGCGGTGTCGTTGAGGATGGAGCGCACGTCCCAGTTGGTGAGGCTGTCGTTCGCGGCGATCACCAGCGCTGCGATGCCTGCAACGTGCGGAGAGGCGAAGCTCGTGCCCGTGATGGTGCGGGTGCTGTTGTCGCTGGGATCGCTGACGTCGTTGTGGGACCACACCTGGAAGGGGCCGAAGATCTCCACGCTGTCGCCGTTGTCCACGGAGCCGAAGTTCGAGCCGCCGTGGATCTGGTCGCTGTCGTTCTGCAGCCCGCCCACGCAGATCACGGTGCTGATCTGGCAGGGGATGGTGTAGGCGGTGGCGTCGTCGGCGTTCACGTCCACGCCGGAGTTCCCGGCGGACGCCACGAACAGCGTGCCGTTCTCGGTGGCGTTGTCGAAGAAAGGCGCGGCGCGGGGGTCCAGCACGGGCAGGAAGCCGGGGCCGAACTCCACGAAGTCCAGCGGGATGGTGGTGCCGAGGCTCAGGTTCACCACGCGCGGGTCGTAGATCTCGATGGCCTCGTCCATGCGGGCGATGGTGCCCCACATGCCGCCGCCCCAGGGCACGGCGACGAGCTCGGCGACTGGTCCCGCGGGACCTGCCACGCCGAAGCCGTTGTCGGGCTCGGCCATGGCTGCGAGCATCGACATGGTGCCGTGCCACGGACAGGGGTTGCCGCCGCAGGTCAGCGAGCTGGCAGCGTCCCAGGAGCCGTCGTGGATGTTCCGCGTGTCGGGCATGTCGTTGCTGCGCTGGAAGCCGCCGTCCACGATCATCATGGAGACGCGCTCGTCGAGGCGGTCCGCCTGCTCGAGGATCTGCCACGCAGCGGTCACGCCCATGTCCTGGTTGCCGCCGTCCTGCATGTAGGTCCAGTTGAAGGCGTCGGAGTCGTAGCCGCCAGGCCCAGAGGGCGCCTCGTCGGTGCTCCCGTCGGCGATGGCGTGGGGCTCGAGCACCCAGTTGGGGCTCACCGACGCTCCCCAGGTGCGGGCCTCGTCGGCCACCAACGCGAGCAGCTGCAGGCTGCGGTCGGCGTCCACGAGGTAGTCCCCCGACGCGCTCGGGTTGGTGCGCGCCAGGTTGCGGGACAGCTTGCCCACCTCGGCGGTCGACGGATCGAGGCGCACCAGCGCGCTCACCATCCCGTCGGTCTCGAGCTGCAGCGTGCCCACGATGGTGCCGTTCCATCGGTCCAGCAGGGGCTGGATGGCGTCGGTGGACGGGGCCACGACCATCACCTCGTCGAGGACGAAGTCGGCCTGGATCCCGTGCTCGGACACCAGCGTTCCGGTGGCGCGGGGTGGGTCGTCGGGGTTCAGGCCGTCGACGGCACCCATGTTGGGCTGCACCGCGGAGTCCACGTCGAAGTGGGCCTTGGAGTCCGGGGGTTTGCATCCGATCAGGCTCGTGAGTGCGAGCAGGGCGGCGGTGGTCTTGAACGTCATGGTGTCCTCCAGAGGATCGAGCTCGAAATCAGTTGCCGAAGAAGATCTGGTTGCCCGGGTCGTCGATGGACCAGAACGGCGGGTCGCCGTCGGGCCCGGTGACGGTGCCGGTGGGGGCGGGGTTCGCACCCAGGTCCACGCCCACGGCCTGCACGGTGGGCGTGCTGTTGCTGGTGCGGTCGTCGCGCAGGTAGTCGCCCAGCGAGATGCCCGCGCCGTCCACGCCGATGGTGTTGTTGCCCGGATCCGCTGCCGTTCCGAGGTCCACGACGGGATCGCTCGACAACCGCACACCGCCGTCCACGTTGTTGAGCACATCGGAGTTGCGCAGCGTGAGCGCCGCGCCGGAGAACTCGATGCCGTAGCTCTGGTTTCCGCGCACCTCGATGTCGTCGAGATCCAAGATGGTGTTGCCCGAACCGTAGATGCCCTCGATGTCGTTGTTGCGCACGGTGATGTCGGAGCCCGTGAGCTGGGAGTCCTGCACCAGCTCGATACCGTGGAACTCGTTGCCCTCGATGACGGCGTTGGTGAGCGTGACCTGGGCCGATTGCACCAGGTACAGCCCGCGCTGGCCGTTGTCGCTGATGGTGACGTCCGACAGGTCGTAGATGACGGGGGTGTCGGGCGGGCTGATGGCCTCGAAGCCGTTCACGCCGTTGTCGTGGAAGCTGGAGCTCGTGACGGTGACGGTCTGGATGGTGCCGCTGGCCGACTGGTTGACGCCGTCTGCGACGTTGCCGAACACCTCCACGCCGTCGATCACCGCGTTGCCGTTCAGGATCCGGATACCCGTGGTGAAGTTCGTGATCTGCAGGTCCGCCACGGTGGCGTTCCCCGACAGGCGAAGAGCGATGTCGCTACCCGACCCCAACACGATGGTGGACTCGGCTCCGGAGCCGAGCACGCGGTGGTCCTCGATCTCCTGCGGCCACTGCTCGCCGGTGGACGCGTGGTAGGTCCCGGGGAGTAGCACCACGTCGCCGTTCGCCGGCGCCATGGCCAGGGCCTTGGCCAGGGTGCGCACGGGGGAGTCCGGCGTGCCGAGGCCCGTCAGATCGTCTCCCTCTCCGCTCGCGGTGGCGGCGGTGATGGTCACGGCGGAGCCGAAGGTGGCCGTGCCTGCGTCGGCCACGACCTCCAGGTCCAGGGCGCCCGTGGGCAGGTCGGCGGGGAGGTCGAAGGTGGCGATCACGCTCGATGCGTTGTTCGCGTCGATGGTGCCGCCGAAGTCGTCCAGGCGCGCGATGGTGGCGTTGCCGAGCTCCTCGCCCGTGATCTCCAGAGTGAAGGAGGGGCCGCCCTGGCGGACTTGCGAGCTGCCGGCGGTGTCTTGCACGGTCACCGACGCGATGCGGGGCCCCGTCGCGTCGGCTGCGAAGGTCACGCCGATGGTGGCCAGCGCGCCGCCCGTCACATCGACGGAGGAGGGGGTCACCGTGCTGGTGTACAGCTCGGCGCCGACCGTCAGCTCGACGGCCTCGACGGAGTAGGTCCCCAACTCCAGGTCCGTCAGCGTCACGGTGGCGTCGACGCGCTCCGAGTAGCCGTCGGGGCCGTTGACCGTCAGCTCGGCGAGGGTGTCGGCGGGAAGTCCGGACACGGACACCCGCAGGGAGCCGAGGTCGTCGGCGCCGGAGCAGGCGCCCAGTGCGAGCAGGATCAGCGCAGTGGACAGGAGGTGTGAGGATCGATGCATGGCGTCTTCTCCGATGGGGGTCGCCCCGGGGGCGGTCTCATCCCGTGGAGAAGCAAGGGGTGTGCCATGTCTCGACGTCGTGTTGGTGGGGATCGACGATGCGCGCTTCGAGCGGAATGCGCGCCGCGCACGTTTCGCGCGCGCCGGCGCTCAGGGGTCGGTAGGTGCCTGCTGGCCCAGATCGTCGAGCAACTGTCGAACCTCCACGGCCACAGCGGGCAGAGAGTTCCCCGGGATGACCCGTCGGTGCTCGAACTCGGGGAGCCACCGCGCCACTGGCCACGACGGATCACCGCACTCCACGGGGACCACCACGGACGCGTCTCGTTGGCCCATCTCCTCGACGAGCAAGGCGGTGTGGAGCTCGCGGCGTGCCCACGACGACCGCTGAAACTCCTCGGTGACGAGGGCTACGACGAGACGACTCCGAGCCACGCCGTCGCGCATGGCAGCGACGAAGTCGTGCCCAGCGAGGATGCGCCCCTCGTCGTCCTTCCACACCTCGATGTCCAGTCGACGCAGCTCGTCGGCCATCGCTCGTGCGAGGTCTCGGTTGGCATGGGAGTAGCTGATGAACACCTGGCGGGAGTGGGCGCCGTGCCGACGCCAGCGCTCTCCGATGTCGCCCAGCGCCAAGGACCGCATGTCGAAGAGTCGGACGGCTCGTCGCAGCCTCCTTAGCGAAGAGCTGGAGCGTGGATCCACCACGAGGGTCCACACGACGATGGCGGCCAGGGCGATGCTCACCAACCCCACCACCACGTAGGTCCACGGCTCTACGAGGGGCCAGTAGGACCATCTCTGGCCGTAGGTGTGCCGCACGGACGTCTGGTCGAGGCAGTACGTGGAGGGGGGCTGGGCGCCGATGCACCAGCTCGCGAGGGCCGACGTGTCGCCACGCCGAATGCCCAGCAGGTGTCCACACCAGGCCTTGTGTACCTCCTGCCCTTGCTCACAGGTGACCCCGGCCATGAACCGGTCGACGTGGAACCAGTAGGAGACGAGAGGGAGGAGGACGAAGCCGAACACGATCCAAAGCCCTAGAGAGGGCTCGCGGGCAGGTCTGGACTCGGGGCGTACCCGTCGGAGTTCCGGCAGTCGCTCGTACCACCGGTCGCCGCGGCTCCGAAGCAGGTGGCGGATCGCGACGCCCAGGAAGGGAATCAAGGTGAGGCTCGTGGCGATGAGGCCGACGCGTCCGAAATCGTAGCGATTGTGGCGAAGGATGGGGTTGCCGTCGAACGTCAACCAGTCCCCGAGGTCTCCGAGCCTGGTTCTCGCCAGGACCTGTGTGATCACCAGCACGATGATCAGGATCCAGCCCCAGGTGCGCCAGACCCTGGCTGCATGAGTCACTCCGTCGACTCTCGGATAGCTCGGTTCAGGGACGCGACGACCCGCTCTCGGACGAAGCTCTCGGTCAGGAAGCGCTTGGCCAGGGCTTCGAGCATGCGTCCTGATGTGCAGGGGGTGGTCGTGTCGGGCCAGGCATCCAGCAACGGCGGATCGGCGGACACCCAGGACAGCTCGGGATGCTCCGTACCTCGGTCGATCTCGAAGCGGAGCATCCCTCGGTAGGACGATTCGCCACGGATGGCGCATCTCGGCTGGATGCTGAACCCCTCCACCAGCAGGCTGTCGAGCTCGAATCGGGTGGTGACGGCAAGGCCCACGGCCACCTGATTGCCCCTGACCATCACCTTGGGAGGAGCCTGCAGGCTCGTGATCACGTCTGCGTTCGGGGAGACCTCGGAGAGCGTGTCGGAGCGGTCTTCGCTTAGCCAGCTCGTGAGCACGGCTGCCAGCATGGCCTTGGTCATTTGGGACTCCCGAGCAGCGAGGTCCCAGACCGAGCGAGCTCCTCGTTCAATGCCTGCTCGATGGTCGGGATGAGCTCGTCGATCTCTCTGCCGGCCATGGATCCGAAGGTGAACGTGGTTGGACCGAGTCGAATCGAGGGCTTGCGGTTCCAAGACCACGCCACATCGGTCTTGGTCTCGAGTGTTCCGCTCTCCGTTACCACGAGCTGAACCACGGCGTGCAGCGTGACGGGATCATCTGACCTCCTGAGAAAAACCTCTCTGGGTGTATCGTTGTCGTGACGGAAATCAAGCGCGGGGATTCCGTCAGCTGTTTTCCGTCAGCCGGTCGTGGCTCGAGCGGGCGAAATCGAGATGACGGCTCGCGACCTGCCGCGTCGGCACGAGAATGTGAGCAACCAGCCCAGGTAACGCAGGCGTAACCACGCTGTTCGGTACAGGCTCCGACGAGCCATATATGAGACGCTCTGCAATTTGGGTCCGGGTGGGAACCGCCAGCCAAGGCTGGACGGGGCGCCTCGTGCCTGGCGGGGCGGAGCGGATCCACGTGCACTTCCCCTTCGAGAAGGGGCCCAGCCACGCGGCCTTGGGCTCTCGCCTGTCGCTGGGGCTGGCGCAGCCGGGGATGTCGGTGGCCGTGCGGGACGACGCCACGCTGATCCGCGTGGACCGCAGACGAGAGGATGCGCTCGAGTGCGTGCTCGAGATGGATCATCCGGAGTGGCTGCTCGCCTACCTGCCCGACGCCGTAATCGACCGCCGCACGGACAAGCGGCGCTGGATTCGTGCCGCGCCGGAGGCCGACAGCAACGTGCTGGTGCCCGTGATCCTGCCCGAGGCGCCGCCGTCGGCGCAGCGCCTGGTGGGGAGGCTCCTCGATGGAAGCGCTGGCGGGGTGGGCTTGGCGTTTCCGATGGTGGCGGAGCCTCGCCTGTGCCGCACGGAGACGATGCGGGCCACCGTTCCCATGCCTGGCTTGAAGGGGGTGGGGGAGTGGGTGTGTCAGGTGCGCTACCGCGCGCTCCTCGACGACGGGCGCGTGCGCTACGGCTTGCAGTTCGTGTCGGATGGTGTGGCGGTCCACCCACCAGGCCCACAGCTGGAGTCGCTGTGGGACTGTGACGAGTGTGGCACGGAGGGGCTGCTGGCCCAGACCCACGTGCACTGCCCCCAGTGTGGCGCGCCCGCACGTGGGCCAGATCGGCATCCGAGCTGGCGCGAGCTCGCCACGCCCGACGTGCATCCCATGTGCGGCACGGATGTGGACTGCCCGAGCTGCGGTGTGGTGCACGGGGAGCTGGCGCGCTTCTGTGGGCACTGTGGAGATGTGCTGCCGTCGGAGCCGCGCGCGGCGAAGAAGGGGTGGGTGCGTACTCGCTGACCAGGCCTCATCGCGACAATGAACGGAGTTGATTGTCGCGATCAGTCCGCGGAGGGGTGCGACAAGGGGAAGAGCTGGATGTTCAGCTGAACGACCTGCGTTCCCTCCGACTCCGTGGCGGTCAGCGCCACCAGGTCCTGTCGGAACTTGCGCACCAGCTCCTTGAGCTCGTCGATGGAGACAGTGCCCACACACATCGTGAGGCACGAGATGTCACGCTGGTCGGGCGGAGCCTCGTCCAGGCTCCGGATGGCCTGTTGCATCATGGAGCGATGGAGCACGTGCGTGTGCGCCGTGTCGGTCTGGCCTCTCGAGACCACCACGGGGCTCCCTTGGATCAGCGTCGAGCCCTGCCGCTCGAGGAGCCCCGACGACAGTAGGAGGTCGAGCGCCTCGCGCACGTCGGCGGGATCGATGGGAGCGACCAGCTGGGACGCGATCCACTCCGGATCCTCGCGAAAGTCGGCGCGGAGCACCATCTCTCGGATCGCCGGGACGTACCAGCGTCCCTGCAGTGCCGTCTGGTGGAAGTCGAGGTGACGCGCCTCGTGGTGTCTTCGGCGCCCGGCGAGGCGGCGCTGCACCTGCTGTCGCTCCTCGGGCGTGGTGGCCCGAGCCTGTGCGGCGAGGTCACAGAAGTAGTCGGCTGCGGCATGCTGCAGGCCCAGGGCCGAGCAGTAGCGGAGGGCCGTCTCCGCGGTGAGGGTGCGCTCGCCGTCGATGATTCGCTTGAGGTGGTTGGGAGACCGCAGGCCCGCCCTTCGCGAGAAGGCGCGGTAGCTGAATCCTCGGTTTCGAGACTTCTTGGCGTCGTACACGTCGCGCAGGAAGGCACGCAGGTTGGTGTACTCGAAGACGTCGACGGCTGCTGGGTCGTTCACCTCACTGAGCTAGGGCCGTACGGCTGTGGTGCCTACCCAGCTCACTCGGCGAACCTCGCGCACATCGAGAGGAACGGGGCTTGTACCCGTGCTTCCCCAAGGGTAACGATCAGGTGACGAGCGTGACTCGATTCATGTGCTTCATATTCCCTAATCGGGTTCTGTATCCCGCCGAATACGAATTCTGGTGAGCGGTGCTTCCATGCGGGTCGCGGATTCCATACTCTACGTCCGTCTCCGGAATTCGTCGTAACGAACGCCCTGGTGTCTCCTTCGCTTCGCGTGCATGTGGCGACGCGGAAGTAGTGTGAGATGTTGGGGTTTCGAGCCGGATATCAATGATGATAACCGTGCTGAAACCGCAGGGTCGAACGTGCCTGGTAGAACGGCCATCACGAAAAGGTGAGTCGTTTTCATTGGTGATGTTCGGAGACAAAAGATGAGACAACTGATGCCGACTCTGGTCGGCCTGTTGCTCGTCGGGTGTGCGGGACCGGAGGCACAAGACCTCCTCGCAGGCAAGACGGGCGCGTTCCTGAGCATGGATTTCTACGGTGACACCGATGTGGTGGGCTTCCACTACGAGGTGCAGCGTGTGGCCTGCTACGAGGGCGAGTACTTCCAGCCTGCCTGGCTCGAGTTCAACGTCGATCTGGTGGACGGCATCTTCCCCGGTCAGGTGGAGCTGGTGGAGCAGACGCTCGACTCCTCCTCTCGCCACCTCGGTGCCGATCTGTTCGTGACCCTGGAGACGGGTTGCTACGACGTGATCGCCGTGCCTGCATCGTCGTTCGACGGGGATCTGTGGACGCCGTCCTACGACTGCTCCGCGGTGAAGGCCGAGGCGGTCGAGGTGCTGGCCGAGCAGACCACGGACGTCACGCTGGTGTCGCAGTGCGTGGGTGACCCCATCGGTGCGCTGGACACGCTGGTGCTGCTCAACCACCCGCCGCAGTTCGATCTGGAGATCGACGAGAAGTTCAACTTCGAGTGCGAGCCGGTGAACGTGTGCGCGACGGTGCACGATCCCAACGACGACCCCATCGAGGTCGACTGGTCCAAGGTCGCGTTCGGGGAGAACGTGCTGGCGATCAATGCCCAGGACCCCGAGATCGTGGGCTTCGACGACGGGCACCGGATCTGGAGGGCCTGCGCCGAGATCGTCACGGATCACACGGCGTCCTACGACATCGAGATCAACGTCTACGATCTCGGCTGGAAGGACGGCAACCTGGTGCGGATGGAAGAGATCGTGGCCCCGGAGGAGTCGCGTGCCACGCTGGTGTTCCCGATCTTCACCAGCATCCTCGACGAGAACCTGTGCTTCGACCACGAAGGACAGCTCATCTACGCCGAAGGTGTGGACCCGACCATCCTCTACAAGGACTGCGACCCCACCACGGCCGAGGAGTACTACTGCTCGGGCAACTACAGCATCGATTCCGAGCTGGAGCAGCAGATCTGCTGGGGCAGCTACCTGCGCGAGGACGTGTACTACCCGGTGTGTCCCGGTGAGGAGGCGCCCGAGAACCTGTCGCCCGTGTCGAGCTTGAAGGGTGTGGACGTGCCCAGTCACGACCACAGCGACTTCATCGCCGACAAGTCGGCGGCCATCGCGCTGGGCAAGGCCCTGTTCTGGGACCTGAACCTGGGCCAGCAGGGTCAGGCCTGCGCCAGCTGCCACTTCTCCGCAGGCTCGGACTCACGGGTGAAGAACACGGTGTCGCCCGGGCTGAACGACCTCAACGTGTCGCCGGTGTTCGACACCTTCGCCTCGGGGTCGGGTGGGCCGAACTACACGCTGGCCCTCGATGACTTCCCGCTGCATCTGCTGTCCGACATCACGGATCGCAACTCCAGCATCCTGCGGACCACGGGCAACGACGTCATCTCCTCGATGGGCACGTTCAACGGCACCATCACTCTGAGTGACGAGATCGAGACCTGCAACTCCGACCTGGACTCGATGTTCTTCGTGGGAAGTGCCAACACCCGGCGGGTGGAGCCGCGCAACGCGCCCACCACCATCAACGCGATCTTCAACTTCCGGAACTTCTGGGACGGTCGCGCCAACAACGTGTTCAACGGCGTAGATCCTCTCGGGCGCCGCACCGACACCACGGGCATCCTGAAGATGGTGGACGGTGGGTCCATCGTGGACGCCCACGTGGAGCTGATCAACTCGAGCCTGGCCTCTCAGGCCGTGGGCCCCGTGCTCTCGAACTTCGAGATGAACTGCGGCGCCACCGGCATCGAGCCCGACTTCCGCCGCGCGGCCCGTCGTCTGTTCCAGACCATGCCGCTGGCTGGCCAGGACGTGCACGCCAACGACCCGGTCCTCGGCTCCCTGTCTTCCGGTCTGGGTCTGAACGTGACCTACGAGGAGATGATCGAGGACGCCTTCCACAGCAAGTGGTGGGACAGCGACACGCTGGTGGGCAACTTCACGCTCATGGAGAACAACTTCTCCATGTTCTTCGGTCTGTCGGTCATGGCCTACGAGGCCACGCTCATCTCCGACGACTCCCCCTTCGACCGCTTCGTCGAGGGTGACTACAGCGCGATGACCTCGGACGAGATCAAGGGCCTCGGGGTCTTCCTGGGCAAGGGCAAGTGCGCGAGCTGCCACCACGGTCCCGAGTTCACGGGTGCGGCCACCGACCTGTTCAAGGAGCACGAGGAAGGCGGCCTGGTCGAGCGGATGTTCATGGCGAAGACCGACGACATCACGCCGTCTGCGCTGTACGACAACGCCTTCTACAACATCGGTGTGACGCCCACCGCCGAGGACATCGGCGTGGGTGCCGTGATCGGCGGACACCCGGTGTCCTTCACCCGTCAGGAGAAGGACCGGGCCGGTGGGGGTAACCCTCCCGATCCGTTCGAGACGGACCCCGACACGTTCGAGGTGGACTCGGGTGTTCCGGTGTCTTCGAGCGAGCGGGATGCCGTGGATGGTGCCTTCAAGACCTCGGGTCTGCGGAACATCGCGCTGACGGGTCCCTACTTCCACAACGGCGGCACTGCGACGCTGCGCCAGGTGGTGGAGTTCTACAACCGCGGCGGCGACCGTCGCTCGGGCAGTAGCAACGGCTTCTCGGCAGGCTGCGACAACTCCGGGCTCGACAGCAACTGCAGCAACCTCGATCCCGACATCACCACACTCGATCTCACCGACGACGAGATCGATCAGCTGGTGGCGTTCATGGAGGCGCTGACGGACGAGCGCGTGGCTGACGAGAGCGGCGTGTTCTCCCACCCCTCCCTGCCGATCCCGCTGGGTCACGACGGCGACGAGTCGACCTCCACCGCCAGCAACGGCGACGAGTGCGACGACGAGATGATCATCCTGCCCGCCGTGGGTAGCGGTGGCCGTAGCGCCGAGGGTCTCGATCCGGTTCCCTCCTTCGAGGATCTGCTGGCCTGCGTGGACGGCGACTCCACCATGGTGGTGGGTTGCTTCAGCGACGCCTACGAGCTGTAGGCGCTGCTTCGTCCGGCTTCCCTCTTGGGGGGGCAATCGACGCCCGGGGCGGATGCGCTCCGGGCGTTCGTGCGTCCGGGCGCATGCACCGCCGCAAGCTGCAGAAGTACCCTCCGCGCAGATAGCCAGGTGCAGCTGGGGGAGGACGGAGGGAC
This sequence comes from Myxococcales bacterium, assembly GCA_019634415.1. GTDB lineage: Bacteria > Myxococcota_A > UBA796 > UBA796 > DRPG01. The sequence continues at coordinate 31,750 of JAHQVJ010000098.1, read as the reverse complement.
TTCCTGGGGTTGATGGCTCTCGTATCCGTACGGAATACGGTCGTGCGTCGCTGGGTCCAGCTCCCTTGGGTACAACGCATGCGGAGGTCGGATGCGTGGGTTTCCACTGTGTCTACTGCTCGTCTTCGTCGGCTGCGACGATCACATCATCGGAGAGCTACGGCCCGCCACGGCCACCGACGAGGCGGAGATCGGCGAGGGCTGGTGCGCGGTGCAGACGCTGCTGACGGAGCAGTGTCACAGCTGCCACTCCGCTGCGCGTGCCGTGGCGGATCTGGACCTGGCCACGACTCCCTTCGAGACGTTGACGACCTGGGTGTCGCCCACCTACGGCGAGGTGCTGGTCACGGCTTCTGACCCCAGTCGGTCGCTGCTGCTGCGCAAGCTCGAGGGGGACCTCGGCTACGGCGGGATGATGCCGCCATCCGGCTTCGTGGGGGACGCGCTGTTCGGCGAGGTGCAGCAGTGGGTGGCCGAGGGAGCTACGCCTGGCTGCGACGAGCCGCCCCCCACGCCTGAGGGCCGCTACCACCCAGTGGGTTGGTCGGAGCCCACGCGCCATGGCATCGGCGCAAAGCTGCAGCAAGACGACTGCACGTCGTGCCACGGGGAGACGCTGCAGGGAGGAGACGTCGGCATCGCCTGCAGCGACTGTCACGACGACGTCGTCGACGACTGGACCACCGCCTGCACCTTCTGTCACGGCGACGACGAGGACGGCTCGGGCGCCCCCCCCGAAGACATCGACGACAACGACGACCCGGCCACGATCTCGTTCCCGGCACATCGGCTGCACCTGTCGTCGGACACCCACGCGGACTGGGACTGCACCCAGTGTCACACCGTTCCCACCACGGTGTTCTCCACGGGGCATCTGTTCGTGGGGGATGCCACGGCGGGCCGAGCGGAGCTGACCTTCGGGGCGGGTCTGGCGCCCGCTGCCTCCTCGTCGCCTACGGGTTGCTCCAATGTGTACTGCCACGGGGACGGGCAGAGCAACGGGGACGTGTCTCGCACCGAGTCGGTGGCCTGTGGGGACTGCCACGGGATCCAGAGCCGTCCGGCTCTGTGGGGATCGCTGTCCTTCGCCCACGAGAAGCACCTGGACGAGGGCGTTCGGTGTGTGGAGTGCCACCCCAACGTGAATCCCTCCGACGAGATCACCGACAAGGAGCTGCACGTCGACGGAGAGGTGGCGCTGTCGCTGCCCGAGGGGATGACCTACCTGGGCGATCTGCGCTGCACGGGCACGTGTCACGACGAGCCCCACCAGTTCCGCTGGACCGACGACGACTGATCGCGACCATCAACCCCGTTGATTGTCGCGATGAGCCATCAGTCGCGGGCGAGCACACTCGGCAGGTAGTCGCTCGGCGCGTCGACCTCGAGCAGCTCCAGCACCGTGGTGCCCACCGCCGCGATCGAGACGGCGTCGTCGCTGGTCAGGGGGTGGGCGCCTCGCGGATCACACAGCACGAAGGGCACGGGCGCCAGGCTGTGGCTGGTACGGGGCAGGGGCGCGCCGCTCGTGTCGCGCATCACCTCGCCCTTCTTGTCGAGCATGAACATCTCGTCGGCGTTGCCGTGATCGGCGGTCACGATCAGCACACCTCCAGCACTGCGCGTGGCCTGCCACAGGCGACCCACCTGCAGGTCCACCGCTTCGAGCGCGATGCGGGTGGCCTGCAGATGCCCGGTGTGGCCCACCATGTCGCCGTTGGCGAGGTTCAGGCGCACGTGGTCGTACTGGCCCGAGCCGATGGCGGCCACGCACGCATCGGTGATCTCGGCCGCCTTCATCCAGGGGCGCTCGTCGAAGGGATCGGTGTCCGACGGGATCTCGACGTAGCGCTCCAGCGTGTCGGAGAGCTGCCCGGAGCGGTTGCCGTTGAAGAAGTAGGTGACGTGACCGAACTTCTGGGTCTCGCTGCAGGCGAAGGTGCGCAGGCCGCGCTGAACGAGCAGCTCCCCCACGGTGCGGTCGATGGCGGGGGGCTCCACCAGGAAGTGCTTCGGGACGAGCAGATCGCCGTCGTACTGCATCATGCCGGCGTAGAAGACCTCGGGGCGCGCACCGCGATCGAAGGTGTCGAGCTCGGGCTCTTCGAAGGCGCGGGAGATCTCGATGGCGCGATCGCCGCGGAAGTTGATGCAGAGCACGGAGTCGCCGCTGGCGATGCGTCCCACGGGCTCGCCGGCGCCATCCACGACCACGAAGGGCTCGAGCCACTGGTCGTCGGTGCCCGGATCTTCGTCGTACAGGGTGCGGATGGCCTCCGACGCGCTCGCGAAGGGGCGCCCCTGGCCGTGCACGTGCGTGTTCCAGCCGCGCTCCACCATGGCCCAGTCGGCCTCGTAGCGATCCATGGTGATGCGCATGCGGCCACCGCCGCTGGCGATGGCGGCGTCGCGGCCGGCCTCGCGGTGGCGGGCGAGCAGCGCCTCGAGGGGCTCCACCCAGGTGAGGGCGGAGCGGGGGGCGACGTCGCGACCGTCGGTGAGCACGTGCACGCGCAGTCGCTGCACGCCGTCACGGAGCGCCCGCTCGATCAGCGCGTGCAGGTGGGCGACGTGGCTGTGCACGTTGCCGTCGCTGACGAGCCCGAGCAGGTGCAGCGTGCGTCCTGCGCGCAAGCGCTCCCAGGTGGGGGTGCGCCAGACACTGCCGGACGCCAGCCCCTGGTTCACGAGCAGCGCCCCCTGGTCGAACACGCGGCCGGCGCCGAGCGCGTTGTGGCCCACCTCGCTGTTGCCCATGTCGCCGTCGCTCGGGAGCCCCACGGCGGTGCCGTGGGCCTGCAGCGCTCGCCAGGGGTGCTGCGCCCGCAGCTGAGCGAGGTGGGGTGTGTGGGCCAAGGCCACGGCGTCGCCCGCGTCACCGCGACCGAGCCCGACCCCATCCAGGATGCACAGAACGACTGGACCGGAAGGCTTCACTCGATACCGCCTCAGTGGATGGCGCTGGGCTTCCGGAAGGGCACCTGGTGGGTGAAGCCGTTGCGCACCACGTGGATGACCAGCTCGGTGCCCGGCGACGTCCTATCCCAAGCGGCCTGCAGGATCCGTCGGAACTGGGCGAGGTCCGTCACGGCTTCGTCGCCCACGCCGATCACCACGTCGCCCGGAGCGGCGGCGCGCATCCAGGCGCGCGTGTCCACCACGGCGACCTGCCCACGAGCGTCCGCTGCGGGAACGCTGGTGGGGAACAGCGGCGCCACGGTCATGCCGCGGAACTCGAGGGTGTCGGAGTAGAAGTCGGCGGCCTGGGACCACGCCTCGGTGGGCAGCTCGTAGCGTGCGACCACGCGCAGCCCGGCTGCGACGTGCTGGATCGCGCCGTCGGTGCGCACTGGAGTGGCGAAGTCGCCCACCTGCTGCGTGTAGGCGCGGATGGCCACCTCCAGCTCGCTGTCGGTGAGCCGCTCTGCGGGCCGCAGCACCAGATCCATTCCCGCGCGCTGACTCACGGTGGGACCGAGGTGGGTGAGCAGGGTGCGCATCATGTCGCGCTGGGCGACGTCCAGCCCCTCCTCGGGGGTGCGACCGGGTCCGTTGCCGACGAGCTCCACCTCGTCCATCGACAGCGAGAAGCTGCGGTGGGCCCACTCCGGCGCCACGCCTCCTTCCCAGCCGGTGGCGGGGCTGGACAGGCCCGTCTGCAGGTCCCCGTTTCGCTCGGAGGCGACGATCAGCACGCCGCCGAGCAGCCCGGCCGAGCCCACTAGCACCCCCATCCCCATGGCGATGCCGGCGAGCCACAGCGCCCCGGTGCGCGACCGGGGCCCCGCGGGAGGCTGCATGGCCGTCATCTCGAAGGGCACGAGGGTGTTCGACGGATTGGGTAGGGCCGGGCTCAGGCCGTGGGAGACGGAGGTCACGCGGCGGATGTCGGAGTCGGTGACGATGCTCGGAGCCGACGGCAGGGAGTCGTGGCTGTGCCAGGCGGGTGGCTCCCCAGCGTCGCTCACGCGCTGCCAGGCGCGGCTCGGAGCCGCAGGCTGCAGCACGCTCGGGGCCAACCAACGCAGCGCCCGCGCCAGCGTGGGCAGGGTGTGGCCGAAGTCCAGCGGTCCGTCGGACCAGTCGCAGGGGATGTGGGGGGACTGGCCAGCGGACAGCGCGCTGCGAACGTGGTCGAGCCGCAGGTCCACCAGCACCAGGCGTCGCACCTGGGGATCGGTGCGGGACTGGGCCCGCACGCGGACGGAGTTGATGCACAGGCGGGGATCGGCGCCACCGGGGTGTGCATGCTCCACGCGGATCAGCAGCTCCAGCATCTCGAAGGGGCAGCCCACGAGCTGGATCTGCTGCACCTCGGGCCCCAGCTGCGTGAGCGCCTCGAGCAGGCGATCGAGCCCGTCGAGGGTGGCGTGGGGAGAGGCGGACAGGTCGAAGACGACGACCCCCTCGAGGCCGTCCAGTGCGCGGCTCAGGCGCAGGCTGCCGTCGATGCGCGCGTTGAAGGTCACCCAGGTCTCGTCGCCCACCACCGCCTTGCGGATCGGGCTGCCCTCGAGGCTGTCGAGCTGGGCCAGCGCCAGCGCCACCTCGGGCTCCAGATCGCGGACCACGTGGTGCTCGAGCGACAGGAACACCTCGGGATCGTCGTTGAAGTCGGCCGCGGTGTCGCAGTTGGGGCACGCCACCGCTGCTGGATGGCGCTGGTCGATGAGGGCGGCGTCCTGCACGGCGTCGTACAGGGCGCTGAACTCGGTGCCGCAGGAGGAGCAGGCGTAGGGGGCGAGGAAGCTGACGATGCGCCCTGGGCCGCAGAAGCTGCGGATCATCGACACCTGGTTGATGAAGGGCTCGCTGCAGCGCGCCAGGAACACCCGGGTGGCGTAGAGCTCCTTGAGCATGGTGAGCCAGCCGCGCACGCCGAAGCTCGTGATGCGCTCGATCCCGTACAGATCGAAGATCACGTCACCGCGGAGGCGGCGACCGAGCTCCACCCCGTCGAATCGCTCCGACAGCTCCCCCTGCAGGGACACCACGGTGACGCCGCTCGCTCGCCTCAGGTCGAGCCGGTGGCCTCGGGCGCCTCCCACGGGACGCTGGAAGGTGGTGCGGGCGGCGGGGGAGTGACTCCATGCTGTGGTGGCGTGGTTTGCCATCGATGGGATGTCCGCGTCGTCTGTGGGATTCGGGGCGCGTTGATTACCCCAGGCGGCACTGTAGCGCGCCGGCTGCAACAGTCTTGCACCAAGCCGATCCCCTTCGCAGCTGCCGCGTCATTCTTCAGGAGAACGGAGCGGTTCTGACGGTGTCGTGGATCGTGCATTTCGACGGCGCACCACATCCTCGACGGTGCGGGTGAGGGGCGCGAGGTCCCGAGTGACCTCGATGTCCCACATCTCGATACGGTCGGCGCCGAGGACCACCACCAGATCCGTGGTGCCGATCTTCAGCCCTCGAACCAGCAACGTCGACGGAGTGCCGAGTGTCTGCACGTCGGCGACGCTGTCGTCTGTGATGGATGCAGACACTGGCGCCCTCGGCAACTCCAGCACCAGCGACTTGCCGGGGTGCGTCTGCAGCAGGCGGGTGGTGGTGGGGTCGGCGGGCGTGCTGACGGTGGCCTGGGGAGGGGGGGCCTGAGCCGAGGCGAGCCAGCTGCACATCCACAAGACAGTCACGGGCATCTCCGTCAGCTGCGACCCACGATCTGGCCGTCCACCAGATCATAGTCCAACGCGGACGGACGCTTCGGCAGCCCGGGCATGCGCACCATGGCGCCGAGGAGCACCACGAGGAAGCCGGCCCCTGCGGCCAGGCGGATCTCTTGCACGGTGACGGTGAAGTCGGTGGGGCGCCCGCGCTTCTTCGGATCGTCCGACAGCGACGACTGCGTCTTGGCCATGCAGATGGGAAGATCGGCGTAGCCCTGCTTGGTGAGCTGGCGCAGGTTCTTCAGGGCCCGCCCGTCGAACTGCACGTCGGACGCGCCGTAGATGGTGGTGGCCACCGATCTCACCTTGTCTTGCAGGCTGTGATCGAGGCTGTACATGGGCCGGTGCGGCGTGGAGCCGGCGGCGGCACGCTCGCGCACGAGCTCGGCGAGGGCGGCGCAGCCGGGCCCACCGCCCCCGAAGGGATCGGCCTCGGAGAAGGGCACTCCCGCGGCCTCGCAGCACTCGCGCACCAGGGCGATCTCGTCGGGCGCGTCGGTGGGGAAGCGGTTCAGGGCGACCACGGGCGTCTTGCCGAAGGCAGCCACGTTCTCGATGTGCTTCTGCAGGTTGGGCAGCCCCTTGCGCACGGCCTCGGCGTCGGGCGTCTCGTGATGGGCGCCCCCGTGGTGGCGCAGGGCGCGGATGGTGGCCACCAGCACCACGAGGGTGGGGTCGAGGCCCGCCGACCGGCACTTGATGTCGAAGAACTTCTCACCGCCGAGATCGAAGGCGAAGCCCGCCTCGGTGATGGTCCAGTCTGCTCGCGCCAAGCCCACACGGGTGGCCATCACGCTGTTGCAGCCGTGGGCGATGTTGGCGAAGGGGCCGCCGTGGATCACCGCCGGCACGCCCTCGGTGGTCTGGACCAGGTTGGGGCGCAGCGCATCGCGCAGCAGGGCGGTCATGGCACCGACCGCGCCGACGTCGGCGGCGGTGACGGGCTGGCCGTTGCGCCCGTAGGCCACCACCATGCGCGACAGCCGTGCCTTGAGGTCCTCCGCACCGTCCGCGAGGCAGAGCACGGCCATGACCTCGCTCGCAGCCGTGATGTCGAAGCCGGTCTCGCGCACGGGCCCGTTGCCCCCGTCGAGCCCCGACACCACGTGGCGCAGCGCCCGGTCGCAGACGTCGAGCACGCGGCGCCACAGCACCCGGCCGGGGTGGATCTTCGGCTCGAGGCCGCTGTGGAGGTGGTTGTCCACCATGGCGGCCAGCAGGTTGTGGGCCGCCGTGACGGCGTGGATGTCGCCGGTGAAGTGCAGGTCGATGTCGTCGGCGGGATGCACGCTGGACAGGCCCCCTCCCGTGGCCCCTCCCTTCGCGCCGAACACCGGGCCGAGGCTCGGCTCCCGCAGGGCCACCATCACGTTCTCGCCGATGTGGGCGAGGCCCTGCGACAGGCCGATGGCCGTGGTGGTCTTGCCCTCGCCCGCCGGGGTGGGGGTGATGGCGCTCACCAACACCAGCTTGGCCGGGGTGGGGCGCTGCCGCTCGCGCGTCACGGCGTCGAGGGTGATCTTGGCCTTGCCTGGGCCCCACCCGTCCCACTCGTTGTTCTCGAGCCCCAGGGATGCGGCCACCTCTTCGAGCCCTCGCAGCTCACCCACGTCGTCACCTCGCGGCGGCATGATGACACAGCCCGACCGTGCAACACTGCGGCCATGCTGCATCCGGCCTGGCCCGAGTGGATGCCCCTCCACCCCCACCTGCTCTTCGAGCTGCTGGCCTTCACCATCGGCTTCCAGGTGTTCCGGATCCTGCGGCGCGCGACGAAGGATCCGGTGCCGGAGCTGCTCACCCGGATCTGGCTGATCGCGGCTGCGGCTGCGGGCGGGGCGCTGGGGGCGAAGGGGCTCGTGCTGTTCGCGGATCCGTGGACGACATGGGGGAGTCTCGAGCAGGTGGCGGGGCTGTTGTCGGGCCGCACCATCGTGGGGGCGCTGCTGGGAGGCTGGCTGGCGGTGGAGCTGGCGAAGGTCTGGCTCCGGGTGCGCGTCTCCACGGGGGATCTCTACGTGGTGCCGCTGTGCGTGGGCATGGCGCTGGGACGGGTGGGGTGCTTCTTGTCGGGGGTGAGCGACGGCACCCACGGGCTGCCCACGGCGCTGCCCGTCGGCATGGATCTGGGCGACGGCGTGCCGCGCCATCCCACGGCGCTGTACGAGATCGGCGTGCTGGCGGTGCTGGCGGTCGTGCTGGGGCGCTGGACGCCGCCGACGCAGGGTCTGCGATTCAGGGTGTTCCTGGGCGCCTACCTGCTCTGGCGGCTGGTGATCGACGGATGGAAGCCCGGTCCTGCGCCCTATGGGGGGCTGACCGCCATCCAGCTAGCGTGTCTGCTGGGGCTCGTGGTGCTGCTGGTCACGGGCCTTCGATCAGCCCCTCGCGCGCCAAGCGGTCCACCTGCTTGAGGAGGGTGGGAATGCGGAACTCCCCCGCCATGGAGCGCACCCCCTCCACCGCCTCGCTCAGGTCGTCGCTGGCCGTGATCCACAGCGGGTTCTGGCTGTCGCCACGCAGCACGGGCTCGCCCACACCCTCGTGAAAGGCGCGCTTGGCGACGCCGACGACGTGCACTCGGCCGTCGATGGCGTCGAAGAGGTGCCGCCCGAGTCCTGGACGCCCCGGTGCCAGGTCCACGTGGGCGTCGACCACCAGCAGCCGTGGGCTGTGGGCTGCGAGCATGTCGCGGACGAGCGGCAGCATGCAGGGGAGCTCCCGGCGGTAGAACTCCCCGGCCACGTAGGGCTGCAGGCCCTGCGAGTGGTGCAGCCAGATGTCGTCCGGCGCGGGCTGCGACCAGTCGTCGAACCACACGGCTGCCGTGCAGGCGCAGTCGCGGTCGTCGTCGTAGTGAACGTCCAGGGCGACGATCACTCCTCGGCCTCCTGCGTGGCCACGCGCACCGTGACCTCGATGCCCAGGTGGTCCGAGGGTGGCTCCCCGAGGGTGGGGGCGCTGTGGCCCATGAGGGCGAAGCGGGTGACCTCGAGCCCCGTGCACAGCACTCGATCGAACCGAGCGCCGGGCCGTGAGGTGCGGACTGCGGGCCAGGTGGCGCGCAGCTCGGGATCTGCTCCGCTGGCCTGCCAGGCGTCCACCACCGATGGCAGGTCTTCCACCTTCGGCTCCTCCGCTACGCGCAGGTTGGTGTCGCCCCCGAAGACGGCTGGGCCCGCGTGGGCGTTCATGGCCGAGATCACCCGCTGCAGCTGCCGCACGCGCTCGATCGAGGCCTGCTTGCCGCTCTCCAGGTGGCTGGTGGCCACCAGCAGCTGTGGGCCCTCGGGCAGATCGATCCGCGCCCAGACGCGCGCTCGCCCCATGAAGCTGCCGGCGAAGGGCTCGACGCCGCCCTCGTCGCCGCCAAGGGCGGTGTGCACCATGACCACGCAGAAGTACTCGCTGTCGGTCCGGGTGGGATCGGCCGGGACGCTGCGGTAGCCTGCCGCCTTGAAGTGGTGCTTGATGTGGGCGTGCCACGATCGGCGCACCACCTCCTGCAGCAACACGACGTGGGGAGGATCGGTCCGCAGAAGCATGGCGAGGCAGGCCGCTTCGGTGCGCTCGTCGAGGTGGGCGCCGTCGAGGCCGTTGAGGTTCCAGGTGAGTAGTCGCAGGTCCATCGACACTCCATGAACCCGCCGATCGGCACGCGTCGACGCCAGATTCTGGATAGATGCGGTCGATGGACGCCTGGCAAGAGCCCGAAGCCGACACCCCAGCCGATACCTCGGATCGGCGAACCTACCTGCAGACGGGCTTGGGGATCCTCGTCGTGCTCGGCATGCACCTGGTGGTGGGACTGGTCATGCTGGGGTTCTTCAACCTGCGGCTGTCGGGGATCGACCAGATCACCCAAGGCATCGCGGTGGTCTGGTTCTTCGGGTTGTCCGTGGTGCAGGTGGTGTACGTGCTCCCGGCGATGTTCTACACGCGCTTCCGCCTGGGCCGGTCGGCGATGTCGGCGGGCATGCTCATCGGCGCAGCTCTCACGGTGGTGCTGCAGACGGCCTGCTACGGCTTCTTCTGCGTGACCATGGGCAGCGGCTTTTGAACGGGCTCGGCGCCCTCTTGGTCAAGGTGTGAGCGAGCTCGACCAGTAGCGGCTCTGCTTCTCGTACACGACCATGCCCTGTCCGGACGTGGCCAGGGAGGCACCGACCCAGCCCGACGTTGCGAGGCTGACGTCCACGACCTGCTCCGGTAGCCACCCGACACCCGGCGCGTAGGGTAGCGCGGTCAGCTCGCTGGGCTCGGCTCGACGCTGCATCACCAGGCCGCGGCCGCAGCTGTCCCAGGCCACCGCGTCGGGTGCGCGGGCCAGATCCACCACGTCGACGAGTCCCTGTCCCACCACGTGGCGGCCGATCTTGATCCCCGAGGGCTCCCGCCACTGCAGGAACGCGGCGTTCGGTCCCGCCGATCGAGGGACCTCGGTGAAGGCGTGGGTGGTGCCGTCGCCCGTGTCGAACCGGACCGGAGCCTCCCAGGTGCCATCGGGCAGCCGCTCGCGGGCGAAGAGCTGTACGCGCTCGGCGGGGCCCGCGATCGTCCCGTACACGAAGACAGCTCGCCCTCCTCCGAACCACACGCCCCCTAGGCCGTTGGTGGGCTCCGGGGCCAGTCGCTCCGGCGCCCCGAACCCCTCGTCGGGGGTGTAGGGCAGTGCCAGGGCGCCGTCGTCGTCGCGGGCGAAGGCCATGCCGGTGCCATCCTCGGCGAGGGACCAGGCGTTCAGGTAGGCGCCGCCGGGCGGTGCGTGGACGGACCAGGGATCCTCGTTGCCTCGATAGGCCCAGACCGCAGGCTCGCCCTTCTCCACCGCCGTGTAGGCACCCACGACGTGGCCCTCGCCGTCCAGATCGATCTCCACGGACTGGGCGTACTGGTCGGAGCCGAGGCCCGATCCGAAGGACTCCGTGCCATCCTCCGCCACGAGGAAGCGGAACAGGCCACCTGTCGTCTGGAGATCCATCCGAAACGCGCCCGCGCCGAGCCCCGTGCCGGCCAGCCGAACCCGAGGAGACCACTGGGCATCGCTGAACTGTCGATCGTGGAGGAGCGCAGGCTTCGCCCAGCCGCCGTCGAACCGGGTGAGCCACAGGATCGTGCGCGGACCAATCCGCTCCTGCGCGAGCAGGACGGCGCGGCCCGTGTCGTCCACGGCCACCGCTCCCCCGTAGGGCTGGGTGAGCCCTCCCTCGTCGACGAGCTCGGGTGTGGACCAGGTGGCGTCCACGGGGTCGCACGGTCCCGTGGAGGTCGACGGGGGGCTCACGGTCGGCGTGCCGGGCACGGGAGCCTGCGTCGAGGGCGGCTGTGGCATCGCGGTGGGGTCGGTGGCGCCGTCTCCCCCGCAGGCCACCAGCGCACAGATCCAGAGCGCTCTCATTCGTCCTCCTCGTCGGTGACGATCTGGTAGGCAGCGTCTGTTTGGTGGGCCAGGGCTCAGGCGGCAGGTTTAAGCCGCTCCCCCTGAGATTTCAGGTGGGCCGGGCAGGCGCGTGACCTGAAATCGCTCCCTGGGGCGTGCAGGTTATGTGCCGCTGATGGCTGGTGCGCGACGAACGGTGCGCCTCGACGCCTCGGTGCTCCTCGAGGCTCTGGTGGCCCGCGACGAGGGGCTGTTGGCCACGTACGTGGACCTCACCGACGGTAGCTTGCTGCGCCTGTTCGACCCCGCCGTCACCGGACGGGCCAACGAGCAGGTGCTGTCCAAGGTCGACGCCGAGCCGGATCGCTTCGTGGAGGTGCCCCGCTACACGCGCGCCTACCGCCTCATGTCCGACTTCGTCGACACGGTGGACGACGATCACCTCGCTCGCATGCTCGACACCGCTCTTAGCGGGCGGGAGGCGTTCCGGCGCTTCGACGCCGTGCTCACGGGGTGGCCCGCAGACCATGCGCGGTGGGTGGCCTTCCGCCGCAGCGCGCTGGTGGCCTGGGCCGTGTCGTGGCTGCGGTCCGTGGGGGTGGAGCCCTCCTGGGACATCGACACGCCCGAAGAGGATGCGGTGGAGGTGCCCGAGCTGCTGCGGGTGGCCCTCCTCGGACAGCAGGACGGCCAGGGCGTGCGGAGCATGCAGCGCGCGTCGGAGAGCGAGGCGTCCAGGTTGTTCGTGCGCCTCGCCCGCCAGCTGTGCGAGCTGCGGTGCGAGCCCTTCCGGGCCCGTGCGGTCCGTGGGCGCACGCGGTTCGTTCGAGGGGGGATGGAGATCCGCCGAGATGGGGCGCGCGTGACCCTGACGATCCGGACGATTCCTGGAGAATCGTAAACGTTACCAGAAGCGGCTTGCGTCTCCAAGCAGCACGGCTATCTATGCGCCTTGCGTGAGGTAGCACCGTGGATTTCTCGCTCCAGCAATACGACATTCAGGTCAATTCCGTGGTGCGAAACGCACCCCCAGGCGTGCTGTACGAGCATGGTCTTCGCCGAGAGGCGGGCACGGCCATCTCCGACACGGGCGCCCTGATCGCCATGTCGGGGGAGAAGACTGGGCGTAGCCCCAGCGACAAGCGCATCGTGTCGGAGGGGGAGCGCTCCGACGACGTGTGGTGGGGACCGGTCAACATCCCGCTGGAGGAGCAGGCCTTCCTGATCAACCGCGAGCGGGCCATCGACTACCTCAACACCAAGGACCGGCTCTACGTCATCGACGGCTTCGCCGGATGGGATCCCACCCATCAGATCCGGGTCCGCATCATCACCACCCGGGCCTACCACGCCCTGTTCATGCACAACATGCTGATCCGGCCCACCGCCGAGCAGCTCGCCGACTTCGGCGAGCCCGACTACGTCATCTTCAACGCCGGCGAGTTCTCGGCGAACCGCCACACCACGGGCATGACCAGCAAGACCAGCGTGGGTCTGCACTTCGGTCGCCGCGAGATGGTGATCCTCGGCACGCAGTACGCGGGCGAGATGAAGAAGGGCGTCTTCACGATCATGCACTACCTGATGCCCCGCAAGGACATCCTGTCGATGCACTGCTCGGCGAACCAGGGCGACGACGGCGCGGTGTCGATCTTCTTCGGCCTGTCGGGAACGGGCAAGACCACGCTGTCGGCTGATCCGAACCGTGCGCTCATCGGCGACGACGAGCACTGCTGGTCCGACGACGGTGTCTTCAACATCGAAGGCGGCTGCTACGCCAAGGCGATCCACCTCTCCCCAGAGGAGGAGCCCGAGATCTACAACGCCATCCGCTTCGGCTCCGTGCTGGAGAACGTGGTCTACGACCACACCGCCCGCGCGGTGGACTTCGACGACGACTCCATCACGCAGAACACGCGCTGCAGCTACCCCATCCACTACATCCCCAACGCCAAGATCCCCTGCGTGTCGGGGCATCCCAACCACGTGATCCTGCTGACCTGCGATGCCTTCGGGGTGCTGCCGCCGGTGAGTAAGCTCACGCCGGACCAGGCGATGTACCACTTCATCAGCGGCTACACGGCCAAGGTGGCGGGCACGGAGATGGGCGTGACGGAGCCGGAGGCCACCTTCTCGGCGTGCTTCGGGGCGCCGTTCCTGGTGTGGCATCCGGCGCGCTACGCCGAGCTGTTGGCCGCCAAGCTCACGGCCCATGGTGCTCAGACCTGGCTGGTGAACACGGGCTGGACCGGCGGGCCCTACGGCGTGGGGCAGCGCATGAGCATCGCCCACACCCGGGCCATCATCGACGGGATCCACTCTGGCGCGCTGGCCGAGTCGGCCACGGTCGAGGATCCACTGTTCGGCTTCCAGGTGCCCACGAGCTGTCCGGGTGTGCCCGACGAGGTGCTGCAGCCCAAGCTGACCTGGGACGACGGGGCCGCCTACGACACCACGGCTCGCAAGCTGGCGGGGCTGTTCCAGGAGAACTTCCGTCAGTTCGAAGAGGGTGCCTCGGACGCCATTCGCTCGGCGGGGCCCCGCCTCTAGGGACGGGCTTACTTGCGCTCGATGTCCCAGTGCACGTCGGTGTGTAGCCCCAGCAGCCAGTCGCGAAACGCCTCCGCCTTGGACGTGGAGGTGGCCGCGCAGCTGCTGCCTTGCTGCACACAGTTGGCGTCGGTCCAGCAGCCTCCCAGCGGGTCCGAGCAGCTCGGCGCCACCATGTACAGGTGAAGGTCCGAGGCGGTCACGTAGCTTCCGCTGCTCGCCGGCATGGCGGCGAGGAGGGTGTCGATCCCCTGCTCTCGGGCCAGCTGGTTGTTGTAGCACTCGGCGGGGCCGGCGCTACAGCCGGCGTCCCACTCGAACACGCCGTTGTAGTCGAGCCGGTTGTACGAGACGAACAGCGGGCTGGTCACCGACAGCAGCAGGCCCGTCTCGGTGTAGCACATCTGTGAGGAGGTATCGGCGAGGTCGAGCTCGTAGGACGTGGTGGGACTCAGGGAGACGGCATCGGGGTAGGCGTTGGTGCACTCGCTGGGGTGGCTGATTCCTTGGTAGGCGTAGCGGAGGGCCCGACGGTCCACCCACTGGTTCCAGGTCTGGCTCTGCACGGGGAGTCCGGCCTCCTCCCGCAGGGGAGGCTTGTACAGCGCTCCGAAGTACGACGCGGTCACCCCTGCACATCCTTCGACGCCGGGGTTGGTCAGCAGATCGTCGCACACCCGATCGAGGTTGGCCCACGCGCCCACCGCCCCGCGGGACTCGCCTCCGAAGATCACGCGGTCGTCCGCGTCGAGGGTTTGGCCTGTGGCGCCGGCCATCAGCTCGGAGAAGACCTCGTCGATGATCAGCTGACCCTGGAAGTCGAGATCCGTGAGCGAGGTGGCGACAGCGCCACTGGACGCAACGGTGTCCGCCGTTCCCATCCAGCCGTCTCCGCTGCAGCTCCGTACCCAGATCTTCTGCGCGTCTTGGAAGGCGGGGTTGATGGCACCGTCGTCGAACAGCCCTCCCTTCGTGGCGGTGGCTCCCCAGAAGGAGGAGCTGGCGTTGGCGTGGTCGCACAGCCCGTCGGTCCCTCCCGCCAGGCTGTCGTCGGTGGATCCCGTGGGATCTGCCGTCACGGGCCCGCCGCCCTGGTTCATGAAGCACCAGTGCTCGCACGCCTCCACCGTGCCCGCTTCGGTGCCGTCCCCGGCCACCACGTCCTTGCACAGGTTGCTGCCTTGCAGGATCACCACCCAGTCCGAGCTGCTGGTGGCGGCGGCGTCGTAGTAGAACGCCGCGGGTGTCCCGTCCATGCAGGTGGTCGTGGGCAGGTCGTGCCGCGGGCGCGCCGACCGAACTGTCGCAAGGTCGTGTCAGGATCTGGGTTCAGAGGCGCTTGCGGGACCGGAGGTCCACCTCGCGCCACATCCAGGCGCCGATGCCCACTCCCCCCGTGGCCACGTCCACGAGCCATCCCACGGACACCCCCGTGCCCTGATCCCGCCCCAGCCACAGGCCGATGGAGGGGATCACGGTGGTGGACAGCTCGGGACCGGTGCTGTCGAGGTCCACCTCCAGGGCCACGAAGGGCACGTCGTCGGTGACCTCGACGCCGAGCCAAGCGAACAGGGTGGGATCTTCGTCGGGGGCTCCGATGGCGTACTGCGCGCCTGCGTTCGCCCACAGACCCACGGCGGGTGTGACGTAGCCCGACAGATGCATCTCGGGTCCGAGCAGCGGTGCGCTACCCGACTCGAGGAACAGGTGGGCGGCCAGCGCCAGCTCCACGTCTCGCGACACGAACAGGCGCGGCATGATCTCCAGCGACTCCGGGACGACTCGCTGGCCGTCCAGCACGGCAGTGGTCCCCACCACCACGTCGAGGGAGGGGGCGATGCCCGCCATGAAGTACAGCGAGCCCCAGGGCTCCCCGCCATCTGCGCCCGCGTAGGGGTTGAAGCCCACCACACCCGGCTCCACCCTCGCTCCCCAGGTGTTGAAGGGGTCAGCCGAGGCGGTGGCGGGCACAGCGCACGCCACACAGAGGAGGATCGGGCGGATCATGGCGCGAGGATCGGGGTTGTCTTGCCAGGCGTCAAGGAGAATCGTCTAGCGTGCCGATGTAGGGCAGGTTGCGCAGCATCTGGTCGTGGTCGAGCCCGAACCCCACCACGAAGCGGTCCTCGATGGTGAACCCCACCCAGTCCACCCGCACGTCCACCCGGCGGCGGCTGGGTTTGTCGAGGAGCGTGGCGACGCGCAGGCTCGCGGGGTTGCGCGCGCCCAGGGTGCGGTGGAGGTAGTCCAGCGTGAGACCGGTGTCGACGATGTCCTCAACCACCAGCACGTGCTTGCCAGCGATGTCGGCGCGCAGATCGTGCGTGATGCGGACGGCTCCCGAGCTCACGGTGCCCTCGTAGCTCTGCAGGCCGAGGAAGTCGCAGGTGACGGGGCCTGGCAGGCTCCGCAGCAGGTCGGCGAAGAAGACGATGCTGCCCTTGAGCACGGCGACGGCGGTGATGGTCTCGTCGGGTCCGTAGGTGGCTCGGATCTGATGACCCATCTCGGCGATGCGTGCCGAGAGCCGCTCGGCGTCGATGAACGGGGTGGGTGCGCTGCCCATGGATGGCTCCGGATGTGGCATGGTGGTCGCGATGGCGATCGCTCTCCTTCTCGCCCTCGTCGGGGCGGCTTGTACTAGCGCACCAGGTCCGGCGGCCCCAGCCCCGGAGTCTGGGATCCCGTCGCCACCTCCCTCCTTCGGTGCGCGCCTCACCCCGGCGGGTGCGGCGCTGGCCGCGTCGCCGCGGGCCTGCACGTCGGGGGAGGTGTCGCTGTCGTTCGAGCCCGACAACTCCTTCACCGCCACTGCGGGGGAGGCGGAGTTCTCGGGTCGCTGGGAGGCGAGCGAGGGCGATGTGCTGTTCGACACCGAGGCGCCGATCCGCAGCGATCGCTGCTCCTTCGCCCGCTGGCTGTCGGCGGGAGGCGGTCACGTGCTGGTCTGCGCCGAGGGGCCCCTCGGCTGTGGGCTCGAGGCAACCTGGGTGGTGGAGGTGGTGGATCTGGGGGCCGAGCCGGGAGGCATCGAACGAGTGGCCGGCGTGCTCACGGGGATCGACGAGGCCTATGGTCCGGGCATGGTGGTGCGCGGGACGGGCGGAGCCACCCGCGGCGACGGGGTGACCATCACCTACCGTGCCCCGCCGGGTGGCGGCGCGAGCACCCGCCAGCTGGCTCGGCACATCGCCGATCTGGTGGGCACCCGTCTGTCCACGGGCAGGTTGAAGGTGGTCCAGGACCGCTCGGCGTCGTCGCCGGTGGTGGTGCAGGTCTCGGGCCTGGTGTCCATCCGCCGGTAGAGGGGCCGTCGAGCGGTGCGGCGAGTGGTCCGACGACCGCTCACCGGCCGGCGCGACCGCTGAAGCGTGCGCCCGCAGGCAGTCGAGCAGCGGCGCGTGATGACAGGGGTGTCAGCTCGACGGAGGGTCCCCATGACCATCGACATCCCGCATCTGTACTTCGGTCTTCTCGCTGCAATCGCCACCGGAATCCTAGGTCACGGAGTATG
This sequence comes from Myxococcales bacterium, assembly GCA_019634415.1. Classification (GTDB taxonomy): domain Bacteria; phylum Myxococcota_A; class UBA796; order UBA796; genus DRPG01. The sequence goes on along the minus strand of JAHQVJ010000098.1, from coordinate 14,637 downwards.
GCTGCAGCTCGTCGTGTTGTGACCGACCGGCTACCCACCACGGATGGACGACGGACCGTGGAGGCTCGTGGGGGGCCAGCTCGATCTGGACCGCCGCGTCATGCATCGCGCCGACGGGCCGGACGTGCCCCTGACGGACCTCGAGACGCGTCTGCTGTCCTTCGTGGCGGCTCGGGGTGGACAGGCCGTCGGTAGACACGAGATCCACCAGGCGCTGTGGCCCGTGGACAGCGCGGTGCGCCGTGTGGACGACTGCGTGCGCCGTGTTCGTCGAAAGATCGAGGTGAATCCCGGCCAGCCGGACCACCTGCGCTCCGTGTGGGGGGTGGGCTACACCTTCACCAGGGCCGACGCCGAGCAGGCCACGTCGACGCCGCGTAGCTCCGACGTCCACATCGTGGCCCTCGGTCCTCAGGCGTTCGTGAACCTCACCGCCCACGAGGTGGTGCGTGGCACGCAGCGCACGGCCCTGACGGCCAACGAGGTGGCCTTGCTCACCGTGCTGGCGGAGCAGCGAGGCCGACCGGTGGATCGGCAGGTGGTGGTGCGCAAGGTCTTCGGCCTACACGGAGACCGCGCACTGGAGAACCTGGTGCGGCGTCTGAGGGCGAAGATCGAGGAAGTGCCTTCGTCTCCCGTTCACCTCTTGACCGTTCGAGGGCGCGGCTTCCGTCTCGAGTCGGCGGCACCCCTGCGGCCCGAGGTGCCCAGACCGCTGTCACGCTTCATCGGGCGCGCGTCGGAGCGGGAGCGGGTGCGGCGCGCGCTGGCCGATGGCACGCTGGTGACCCTGACCGGCCCGGCGGGCGTGGGCAAGACCCGGTTGGCCCTGGCGGCGGCAGCGGACTGGGCCGGGCCCGTCGCGTTCTGCCCCCTGGCCTCGGTGGAGGACGGTGCGGGGCTGCTCGACGCGGTGGCGGCCTGCCTGGGGCTGCGTCTGTCGGAGTGTGGTGGGTCGGACATCGCCGATCGACTCGCGTGGTCTCCGAACACCTTGCTCGTGCTCGACGGTTTCGAGCACCTGGTGCAGCATGCCGCGGTGCTCGCTGCGTGGACCACCGCTCGGATCCTGGTGACCTCGCGGCGACCCCTGCCGCTGCGTGGCGCCACGCGTGTCCTGGTGGAGCCACTGCCCGTGGTCGACGCCGTGGAGCTGCTCCGGGATCGCAGCCCCGTGGAGCTGGACGAGGCGCAGATCGAGCCGCTGTCGGCCATCGCCGAGACCCTCGACCGACTGCCCCTGGCGCTGGAACTCGCTGCCCAGTGGCTCCCCGTGCTGCGTCCGGAGCAGCTGGCTCAGCGGCTCGGCAAGGCAGGTGGGCGCGGGCTTCCCGACGACGAGGCGCGCACGCTGTACGACGCCATCGCCCGCTCCTGGGAGCTGCTCGAGCCCGGCAGTCGAGTGGGGATCCTGCGCATGTCGGTGGGGCCGTGGCTGCGGAGTGCTGTGGATGCGGAGGTGCTGCTCGAGGGGCTCGGCGTTCCTCCGATGCGGATCCTGCGCGATCTGTGCGAGGTGGGGCTGCTCGCCGTGGTGTCCACCGACGAAGGCACGGCCTATCGGGCCTACGATGCCGTGCGCCGGTTCTGTCGCGACCAGGACGGATGGGAGGATGCCGTGGCGCAGCATGCCCGCGCCTACGCGACGCTGGGGGCGACCGAGGCGCTGCATGGGGTCGGCAGGCGGGACAGCGCACAGCGGTGTCGCCGGATCGCCTTTGCGCGTGCCCCCCTGCGCGCTGCGGCGGAGTGGGGCCTGGCACAGGGGTGTGTGGAGGTGGTGGTATCAGCCACGCGCGCGCTGTTGCGGTCTGCCGTGATGACGGGGCACGGGCAGTCCGTCCTGGACCTGTCGGCCGAGGTGCTCCGCAGGATCGCGCTGACCCCCACCGACCGAGCGGAGCTGCTGGAGTCGCGGTGGGACTTGCTGCTCGTGATGGGGCAGCGAGCGCTGCTGGGCCAGGATCTGCCCAGGCTGGAGGCCCTCGCGGAGGAGCTTGCGCAGGCGCGGCTGTCGGCCGTCGTGGCTCGCTGCCGGGTGTCCATGTCGCTGGCCACCGAGGCGGACTGTGCCGATGCGATCCGGCTCGCTGCATCAGCCGGCGATCTGGTGGCGTTGGCGCGTGCCCATCACGCGTGCGGCCTGTGGATGAGTCGGCAAGGTCGATCGGCCGATGCCGACGAGCACCATCGCGGGGCGGTGCAGCTGCATCGGGAGGCGGGCGACATGCCCGGTCTGGGGCTGTCGCTCATGGGGCTGGGGGCCCACATGAGCGCCTTGGGTCACCCCGACGAGGCCATCGCGTGCATCGAGGAGGCCATCGAGACACTGGAGGGCTGCGGGTATCGACGAGCCACGGCACTCGGCTACCTCAACCTGGGGGCCCTCACGTTCATGCAGGGCAGCTCCCCCGAGGAGGCCGTTCGCTGCTTCGAGCATGCGCTGCAGCTGTATCAGGACCTCTGCAACCCCCGTCACGTCGCCATGACCCACATCAACCTGGGCGACATCTGGCTCGAGCAGGGCGAGCTGGAGCGGGCCGAGGTGGCCCTGCGGCGGGGGCTCGCCCTCGGGCGGCAGGGCGCCGATCACCAGATGGTCGGCGGTGCCATGGCCAGCCTCGCGAGGATCGCGCACCAGCGTGGCGACAGCCAGCACGCGATGGCGAGCCTGAAGACCGCGCTCGCGCTGCAGGGACTGGACGACCGAGATCTGCTGCGGATCCTGGGCGCGCTGGCGTGCGTGGCCGCGGGTGTGGGGGCTCGCGAGCGCGCGGTGGACGCCCTCGGGCGAGGGGAGGCGTTGGTGGCGTCGCAGTCTCCCCTGGTGGGATTCGGCTTCCTGTTGGATGCGGTCCGTGCGTGGGTGGAGCTCGGGGAGATCGAGCGCGCCCGCGCCGTGCTGCAGCGCGCCGAGTCCCTGCGTGGTCAGATGACGTTTCGCCTCGGCGGCTGGGTGGACGCCAGGCTCGACGACGTGCGCCAGCGGGTGTCTTCCGACGCGTGAGGGCGAGCGGCCCTCAGGGCAGTGGGCCCGGCATCATCTTGGTGCGGCCGTCCCAACGCTTGGGCTCCAGCGCGAAGATGTCGACCCCTTCGATGCAGCAGGCGTTGAGCGCCACCACGCCGTCGGGGTAGCCCGTGCGCAGGATCGACGTGCCGCAGGTGCCGCAGAAGTGGTGGCCTTCGTTCACACCGCGCCACACGTAGGTGGCCATCCCGCGGCGCTCCTCGCCCAGGGTGACGGTATCTGCCTCGACGTACCAGTGGATGGCGCCGAAGCGCCGGCAGGTGCTGCAGTTGCACTGCACCAGGCCCTCCAGATCGGAGTCCACCTGCAGGGTGATCGCGCCGCAGTGGCAGGAGAGATTGTAAGGACGTTCCACGAGACCTCCGGTGCGCTGGCTATATCTCGAGGGGAGGATCCGATGGATGTGGGCTTCTGGCGCAGGCAGTTCGGGGTGGGGGACGCCCCTGGGGCGGAGCGCTTCAACGCCTTGACGCCCGACGATGTGGTGGCGTGGCTGCAGGCGCGCGACGTGCGTGTCGACGCGGTGGCATTCGACTACGACAGCTGGGAGAATCGCGTCTACGGGCTGCAGAGCTCGCTGGGCCACGTGGTGGTGAAGGTGTTTCGGCCGGGGCGGTGGTCGGCGGCGGCGCTGATGGACGAGGTGGCCTTCCTCGACGACATGGCGGCGGCGTCGATGACGGTCGGGGAGGTGCTCCGACCTGCCGACGGCCAGGCCGTGGGCGAGGCCATGGGAATGGTCTACCTGATCTACCGGCACGTGCCGTCGACCACGGATCCCACCAAGAACCCGGAGGTGCTCACCGAGGCGCAGGTGCGGGCGTGGGGAGCCGAGATCGCTCGGCTGCATCAGGTCGGACGGCAGCGCGATGCGCCGCACCGCGCGCGCTTCTCGCCCGAGATCGCGCGCAGCTTGGCGGAGGTGGTGGTGGGCCACGGGCTGCTGCCCACAGATCTGCACGCCGCGTACCAGCAGCGCTGCGAGCGCATCGCGGCGGTGCTGGAGGCGCACTCCGAGGGCGTGCCGTTGCAGCGCATCCACGCCGACAACGGTGTGAACAACGTGCTGTTCACCGAACAGGGGCCGGTCGTGATCGATCTGGACGACTTCGAGGTGGGGCCGGTGGTCACCGACGTGATGATGGCCACCTACGGCTACCAGCTGCAGGGGCACCCGCCCGTGCCGCGGGCCACCGATGCGGCGTCGCTGGCGGCCCACTTCGAGGGGCGTGAGCCGGCGCTGCGGGTGTTCTTGGAGGGATACCGCACGGTGGCGGAGTTCGACGAGGCGCAGCTGCAGCTCATCGAGCCGCTGCACCTGCTGCGCGGTCTGTACTTCGACGCGTGGTACTGCAGCCGCTACCACGATCCGAAATTCGTGGAGGAGCTTGCAGACGAAGGGTTTCCGTCACGTCCTTGGTGGCAGGAGCAGCTGACGGTGTACGACCAGCGGCTCGAGCGCCTGGGCTGGTAGTGCTGGCGCCTCGGGGGTACAGCGACGCCTCACTCACCCACCAGGGGGGCCTTGCTTTGGCGCGCTTGATCTTCTTCTCCGACTTCATTTGACCGTGGTGCTACCTCGCGGAGCGAGGTACCCTGCGGCCCCTGCAAGAGCGGTTCGAGCTGGACTTCGAGTGGCGCGGCTTCGAGCTGCACCCCGAGATCCCGGCGGGCGGTCTCGACATCCACGACATGTTCCCCGCCGATCGGGTCACGGTCATGCACGATCGTCTGAGCGAGGTGGGGCAGAGCATGGGCGTGCCGTTCACTCCGCGCCCCCACGCGCCCAGCACCAAGCCGGCGCTGGCCATCAGCGAGCTCGCCCGTCGCCAGGGCGCGCTGGACGCGTGGCGTGAGGCGGCCATGAACGCCCACTGGCGGGACGGTCGCGACATCGAGGATCGCGAGGTGCTGCGGGCGCTCGCCGTGGAAGCGGGTCTCGATGCCGACGAGGCGGTGGCCTTTCTCGACGATGCCGAGGTCCCGCAGCTGCTGCAGGAGCAGCGCGTGGAGGCCCATCGGTGGGGGGTGAGCGGCATCCCCACCTGGTTCCTCCTGCCCTCGGGCTGGTCGCCTGGAGATCCGCGCCCTGCCGAGGGAGCGCCACAGCCGGTGCGCGTGGTGGGCTGTCAGCCCATGGAGTCTGTGATCCGCGCGGCGGAGGTGGCCGGCGCGACGCCGCGAGAGGGGTAGACGAACGCTCGTTCAATCCACGCGCGAGTGATCCGTGAAGGATGGCGCCCCTTGGAGCGCGCCATGTTCGTGTTGTCGTGGACCCTGCCCCTTGCCCTCGCCGGTGAGCCCTGCGATCAGATCGACGGTGATCCTGGCGCGCTGGTGCTGGAGGTCGTGGAGGAGCAGCTGGTGCCGGGGGGAGGGCTCACGCTGGAAGCCGTCGGGGCCCCGGTGGGGTCGCAGGTGCGGTTCGTCTTCGGGGATCGGGCGGGGCGGGATCCGTGCCCAGCCGTGCTCGGGGGCGTGTGTCTGTCCCTCGAGGGGGTGCGGGTGCTGGGTACCGTCGCCACGGACGTGGACGGGGTGGCCCGGTGGTCCGGGGAGATCCCACAGGAGGCCCTGCTGCACGGGCTGCAGCTGCAGGCCGCCACGCTGCTGTGTGACGAGGCCGCGGTCTCCGACGTGGTGGAGCGGGTGGTGCTCTCGGAGATGGCCTGTGCGCTTCCGCCCGAGTCCTGGGACGAGCTGTGCGAGGACGGGCTGGTGGGGTGCTGGCGGGACGCCTGGTTCCACGATGCGGTGGGTAGGGGCGTGGCGTTCGGGGCCGACGAGTGGCTCGACACGTCCCGCGACGTCACCGAGGTGCTGCCCACCGACACCGACAAGCTCAGCGAGCTGTACGGCGAGATCCTGGCGCTGGAGCTGAACCTGGCCTTCGACGCGGTGGGGGCGTTCGGACCGCGGGACGCGCTCGCAGATCAGGTGATCCCGCGCGGGCGGCACGAGGGGATGCCCCTCGACGAGATGCTCGACGAGGCGAAGTCCGAGTTCGACCTGACCTGGATGGGGCCGCTGTACTGGGCCAACCGTGCGTTCCAGTGCGATCCGTCGGTGTTGGCGCTGCCGGAGGTGGAGCCCGAGGACACGGGGCCCGTCCAGGATACGGGCGTGATCGACGACTCCGGCTGGATCGGGGACTCGGGCCTGGGGACCGACACGGGGCTCGAGGAGGACACGGGGCTCGAGGAGGACACCGGACTTCCGGTCGACACCGGCGCTGTTCAGGACACGGGCCTCGAGGAGCCGGTGCAGCCCGAGGAGCCGGACCTCGAGCCCATGGCCTGTCTGACGGGACACGACGGTGATGCCGTGCTGGACGCCGAGGTGGTCCTGAACACCTACCTCGAGCCCCAGGACGTGGGGGTGGGACTGAGCGCCGGCGACACGGCGCTGCTCGTGGGCGACAGCCGAGGCGTGCTCCTGCCCATCGAGGCCGGGGATCGGCTGCTCGTGCTGCAGATGCAGGGCGTGACCATCGATCCGGGCGACGACGTGGAGCCGGGTGCCTCCTACGGGGACGGCCCCGGCGGAGCGGATCGCGCGGGCTACCTGGCGGGCACGCTGCAGGCGGGCACCTGGGAGCTGGTGGTGGCGGAGGGCCCGGTGGATGGAAGCGGCCTGCTCCCCGTCTCCGGTGACGGGGAGAACGGAGGCCTGCTCCACAACTACGTGAGCAGCGACAGCGTGGACGGCGGCCAGGGATGGCAGAGCTGGCAGGTGGTGCGCGTGCCGCAGCTGTCGTCACTGACGCTGTTGCCGGACGGCGCGCTGATGGCGGCGCCGTGGGACGGGGCCAGCGGTGGTGTGGTGGCGGTGGACGTGCGGGGGACCCTGACCTTCGACGGCGGCCGGATCGACGCGAGTGCGATGGGCTTTCGGGGCGGACAGGCCGAGACGCTGGCCCAGGACGGAGCGGGGCAGCTGGGTGCACCGGGCCACAAGGGGGAGGGCGTGGCCGGGCCTCCGCAGAAGATGTACGCGTCGTTCATCGCGGACTTCGTGCAGGTGCCTGCGGCGGGTGTGCCGATCCCCGCGGGGGAGGGCACGGGGGCGCCCGCCAACGCCGGAGGAAACGCGCGGCTGTCCAACGACGCAGCGGGCGGTGGCGGCGCCAACGCCGGTGGCGGCGGCGACGGCGGGACGGGCTGGTACCACGATCCGGAGCGCGGAGACGCGGGACGCGGGGGGGCAGCGCTACAAGACGCCGACCTGAGCCCGAGCCGCCTCGTGCTCGGCGGGGGCGGCGGCGGTGCTGCAGGCGACGACGGTATCCCCTACTGGGCAGCGGCCTCGGGGCAGTCCGGCGGCGGCGTGGTGTGGGTGCGGGCCCTGGACGTGCAGGTCGCCTCCCTCGGCGAGATCCGAGCCGACGGAGCTGGTGCCCTGATCTCCCCCAGCGAAGGTGCGGGCGGTGGCGGTGCTGGCGGTACCGTGCTGGTGCTCACCAACGGTGCCGACGTGCCCGGCCTGCTGGTCCAGGCGCGTGGTGGCGAGGGCAACGCCAGCACGCGAGACCGAGACGGCGCGGGTGGCGGCGGCGGTGGCGGGGCGGTGTACCTGGCCGGGCTGCAGCAGGTCACGGTGGACGTGTCGCCGGGACCGGGTGGCTCGAGCACCACGAACTCCGAGCTGTATGAGGGGCTCGCTGGCGAGGAGGGGCTGTTGGATGCGTCGCTGGCCATCGATCCGCTGGTGGCCTGCGAGGAGGAGGAGCCCACGCCCGACACCCCAACGGGGGACACCGGGGCGTTCGACACCGGGCTGCTCGCCACGGCCGACACCGGTGCGCTGGGCACGGGCGACACCGCGGTGCTGCCCGACGTCACCTGCAGCTTCTCTCAGGCGGACTGGGGGCAGGACGTGTGTACCGACGATGGCGTGGCCTGCTTCCGCGACGCGTGGTTCGACATCGTCTACCCCGATGGGCTCGTGGTGGGCGAGGTGAACGTGGCGTCCGCAGCGGTGCTCGGCGCGCTGCTGCCCACGTCGGGGGACTTCGATGCGGGGGCCACGAGCACCTACTTCGGTGAGGTGTTGGCGCTACAGGCCAACCTCGACTTCCACCACATCGGTGCCTTCGGCGAGCTGCCGGCGCTGGCGCTGCAGGTGATGCCCGAGGGGGATTACGCGGGCTACACGGCGGCCGAGCTGCTCGATCTGGCCCGGGACGTGGACTCCGAGGACGCAGACGACGAGCTGCTGAGCGCTGTGCGCTACTTCAACGAGTCCGTGGGGGGCTGTGCGCCGGAGGAGCTCGTGCTGCCGAGCCCGACCTGTGGCGATCTGGTGCTGGACGAGGGCGAGGAGTGCGACGACGGCAACACCCTGGACGGCGATGGCTGCTCGGCGCGTTGCTTCCTGGAGGGGGCCCTCGAGGACACCGCCACTCCGGGCGACACCGCCTCGGGGGACTCCGGCGCCGACACTGGGTCCATGGGGAGCGACACGGGCTTGCCCAGCGACACCGGCGTGGGTGAGGTCGTCTGCTCGGACGGCGTGGTGTCCGAGGACGAGGCCTGCGACGACGGCAACGAGCTGGATGGTGATGGCTGCAGTGCTGCCTGCGAGCTGGAGTTCTGCGGTCCCGGAGACGATGCCTACGATGCCTCGCTGCCCGACACCCCCACGCGCATGGGTCTGGCCGTGGCCACCGACGAGACGATGTCGGTGTCGGTGCACGACGCCGTGGCGGGGGACGTGGTCTTCGTCCTGGCGTCGCCGGTGCACGACGAGGGGGGCTGCCCCTGGCTGATGGTGGACGTGTGCGTGGAGCTGCAGGCCCCCGAGCTGCTCGCGGTGGCCCAGGCCGACGACGTCGGAGAGGCCGTGACCCAGGTGGTGCTGCCCGACACCCACGCTCGCTGGGTGGTGCAGGCGGCCGTGATGGGCGTGTCCGAGCCCTACCGCAGCCCGTTGGTGGCGGTGCTGGTTCAGGGCGGTGCTGCCGAGGTGTGCGAGGAACTCACCTGTGGCCAGGGAGCGGTGGAGGCGCCCGACGTGGGGGCTGCCTGCGCCAGCGACCTGCCCGCCACGCCGCAGCTCATGCAGGCCAGCGGTGTGCTGCCTGCCCTGCCCGGCGACAGCGGTGTGTTCACTGCCGCGGGTGCCGAGCCCGGTGACGTGGTGGTGTTCCTCGCAGGAGCCGAGCGCGACAGCGGACCCCGCCCCTGGATGGAGGCCGGGATCACGCTCGCTCAGGAGGACGGGCGCGTGCTCGGCACCGCGGTGGTGGGTCCCGACGGGGTGGCCACGCTGGTGGTGCCCGCGGGCTCCCCGCAGATGCCCGAACAGGGCGACGTGCTGCAGGCCGTGGTGCCTGCGGGATCTGGCTCCTACGTCTCCGATCCGGTGGTGCTCGGCGGATCCTGTGGGGATGGCGTGGTGCAGCCCGACGACGGCGAGCAGTGCGACGACGGCAACCGGGTGCCCGGCGACGGCTGCAGCGCCTCGTGTGGCCACGAGGCCTGCGGCGACGGCGTGAAGAACGAAGACGAGCAATGTGACGACGGAAACCTCGACGAGGGAGACGGCTGCAGCGCGGTCTGCCTGTTGGAGCGGTGTGGCGACGGCGTGCTGCAGCTCGAAGACGGTGAGCTGTGCGACGACGGGAACCGTCGCAACCAGGACGGCTGCAGCTTCCATTGCCAGGTGGAGAACTGCGGAGATGGGGTGGTGCAGCCCGAGGTCGGCGAGACCTGCGACGACGGGAACATGCTGCCCGACGACGGGTGCAGCGAGGCGTGCGTGACCGAGCTGTGCGGCGACGGCATTCGCCAGCAGAGCGAGCAGTGCGACGACGGCAACGTCGAGGTGGAGGACGGCTGCTCCGAGATCTGCCGGACCGAGCGGTGTGGGGACGGCGTGATCCAGTCCACCGAGGAGTGTGACGACGGCAACCGCAACCCCGACGACGGCTGCTCCCACCTGTGCCTGTTCGAGTTCTGTGGCGACGGTGAGCAGAACGGCGCCGAGCAGTGCGACGACGGGAACACCGAGTCCTACGACGGATGCAACTCCGAGTGTGTGCGCGAGCTGTGCGGCGACGGCGAGCAGCAGCCCGATGAGGAGTGCGAGGACGGGAATCGTGTGAGCAACGATGGCTGCAGCAAGGACTGCGTGATCGAGTTCTGCGGCGACGGTCGGCGTCAGAGCGGGCTGGGGGAGCAGTGCGACGACGGGAACAACGAGCCCGATGACGGCTGCGATGCGGCGTGCCTGAGCGAGTTCTGCGGCGACGGCGTGCTGCAGCCCGGCGAGGAGTGCGACGACGGGAACGTCCTGAACAACGACGGCTGTGGCGCTACCTGCTTCTTCGAGGTCTGCGGCGACGGAGTGCACCAGGCCGGCGAGGCCTGCGACGGCGGCCCCGGCTGCGACGAGACCTGTAGCAACACCTTCCAGGTGGTGTCCGCCGGAGGCAAGCACGGATGTGCGCTCGACGACGCTGGCCAGATGCACTGCTGGGGCGACGACTCGAGCGGTCAGGCCACGCCGCCCGAGGGCACCTTCGACCAGGTGTCCAGCGGCGGCTACCACACCTGTGCCATCACGGGCACGGATCTGCAGTGCTGGGGACGCAACAGCTCGGGGCAGACGGACGTGCCCGCCGATCTGGGTCCCGTCGAGGCGGTGGCGGCTGGCGGGGGCCACACCTGCGCCCTGCGCAAGGGCGGGGGCGTGGTGTGCTGGGGGCTCGACAACTACGGTCAGGCCACGGCGCCGGGTGGCTCCTTCGTGGAGATCGCGGTGAACCGGTGGCACAGCTGCGGCCGGGCGTCGGGCGGGACCGTGACCTGCTGGGGTCGCGACACCCACGGCCAGTCCACGGCGCCCACCGATCGGTTCCGTCAGGTGAGTGTGGGCACGATGCACACCTGTGGGCTGCTGTTCTCGGGAGAGCTGTCGTGCTGGGGCAGCAACCTGTCGGGGCGGTCCGACGCGCCCGAGGGGAGCAGCTGGACGGACGTCCTGGCTGGGTACACGCACTCCTGTGCCCTGGACACCGCGGGCCTGCCCACGTGCTGGGGATCGACGGCCAACGGGCAGCTGGATGCACCCGCGGAGGCCCTCGACGATCTGCACGGTGGCTGGCAGTTCACCTGTGGAATGCGCTCGGGCACCGACGACGTGGTGTGCTGGGGAGCCGACGGCTCGGGCCAGTCCACCCCGCGGGAGCCCGTGGAGGACTAAAGCCCGTGGACAGTGGTTGTCCACGGCCCCCTTCTCGGGGACTCGGGCCTCCAAGCGGGCCCTTCTCGGTTCATCGAGGTCCGTTCCTGGAGGAAGCGTCGAAGATCTCCCTTCGGTCCAGGCGCAGCAATGGTGGTAGCAGCACGCACAAGACGCTCGAGGATGGCTCGAAGTCCATTTCCCGCCAAGTGACTATGCATTCAGTGAACATGTCTCCAATAGGTGGGCCATATTCTTGGCTCGGCACGAACACCGTCGGGCCTTCCAGGCGTGCAGCGACGGCTCGCTGCATCCGATAGCGGGACGGCATGACACCAGCGGACCGGATCCTCGCCCTGCTCACCGAGCGGGGCGTGTCGTTCGAGGTGCTCGAGCACCCCCACGCCACCACCGCCCTCGAGGCAGCCTCTGCACGCGGTACGCCGCCGGCCTGGGGCGGGAAGTCCATCGTGATGAAGCTCGATCGCGGCATCGGCTTCGTGGTGGTCGCGATGGGAGGAGATCGCCAGGTGGACAACCGCCGACTCCGCGCCCACCTGGGCGTGCGGCGCTACCGCTTCGCCACGGAGGAGGAGCTGATGGCGCAGACGGGCCTGCGCCGCGGGGCGGTGCCCCCCTTCGGGCACCCGGTGTTCGATCTGCCGCTGTACGTGGACGCCGATCGGGCCGCCACCGAGACCATCGTGTTCAGCCTGGCGAGCCACACCCGCTCCGTGCGCATGGCCACGGCGGACTGGCTGGCGGTCGCTGCACCGCGCGACGTGTTCGCCCTTTGCAAGGACCGGGGGGATTCACCGCGTCCGGCGTAGGTGCGCCAGGTAGGACCAGGACTCGGCCAGCGGCGTGCCTGTGGTGTGCAGCTGCTCGAGGCGCAGTCCCGTGTCGCGCAGCAGCGTGCGCAGCTCGTCGGGCCGGTAGCAGCGCAGGGACTGCGTGTGGCCCTCGCCCTCGCGGCCCTCGGCGTCGCGGGGCCACCAGGTGTCGAGCATGCGGCTGTGGGTGGCGTCGAAGCCGTAGCGGCGGCGAAAGCCCTCGAAGACCTGCTCCCGGCCGACGGCCGCCTCCCAGTAGCCGGGGGTGTAGATCTCCACCAGCGCGTCTGCGCCGGGGGCGAGCTGTGTTGCCATGCGCTCGAGGAGCGTGCGCTGAGCGTGGTCGTCGCCCACCCCGAAGCCGTCCCAGTAGCAGACAAGGCGGAAGTCCGCGGGCAGCGGCACCGTGAGGGCGTCTCCGTGGATCACCTGGGCGTGCTCGAAGGGGGCGAGGCGACGCTGTGTGGCGTCGGCGGCAGACGCCACCAGCTCCACGGCCGTCACCCGCCAGCCGGCCCGTGCGGCGGCTGCGGCGAACTGCCCGCCTCCGGGGCCGATCTCCAGCAGGGTGTCGGCGCCAGGTGCGGGGGCGATCCCCAGGGTGGAGAGCACTTGTAGGCGCCCAGCTTGCTGCTCCGCTCGTTCGTCGTCGGGGAGCAGCTGGAACTGGGCGTCGTAGAAGGGCTCGACCCAGGGGGGGAGCATGCTCAGGAGAGCAGCTTCTGCAGACTCAGGCCCAGGGGCACGTCGCTGATCTTGAGCTTGTTGGCCATGAACAGCGTCATCGCGGAGCTGGGGTTGTCGAGCATCCCCTCGAAGTCGTCCTTCGCGATGGTGACGGTGCATCCAGGGCTGTCGTGGCCACCTTCGGCCACGGAGCCGTCGCCCGTGAGATCCACGGTCCACTGACCTGCGCCGTCGATGTCGAACACGTAGATGGCGTTGATCTCCTTGACCATGTCGGGGTTGGAGCTCAGCCGGTCGGGCAGGACGGAACCGAAGAAGTCGTTGGTGTCGGCCATGTGGGCAACCTCCGTTGGGCCAATGAGTAGCGCCGCAGTCGCCGCGTCGCAATGCTACGCCGCGAGACGCTCCAGGAACGGCCTTACATCGCGTGCCTCGACGCGGAAGAGACCGAGCCCCTCGGGGTCGCTCCACCCGTGCCAGTCGGATCCACCGGTGAGCACCAGGTCGTGATCGCGGGCCAGCCGACGCAGGCGGCGCCGATCCTGGCCGCGTACGGTGGGGCGGAGCACCTCGAGTCCCTGCAGGCCAGCGGCTGCGAAGGTGGGCAGGTAGGCGTCGACCGCGGGCTTGGGCGGGTGCGCCCAGGCGGTGAGGCCCCCGAAGCTGCGCCCGATGCGGATGGCCTCGGTGAACGGCGTGGACATGGTGGGGACCATGCCGCGCGAGGCGCTCAGGTAGCGGCCGAAGGCGTCGGCCCTGCTGGTGGCGTGCCCCGCTTGCTCGATGGCGCGCGCCAGGTGCAGGCGGGTCAGCGCCTTGTCCCCGCGCTGGGCCTCGGGCGGCGCGGGCCTCAGGCCGTCGAGCTCCAGGCGTCGAAGGGCTTCGGTGTAGCGCGTGGCGCGCTCCTGGCATCGCTGTCGGCAGAAGTCCCGGAAGCCCTCGGGCACGGCGCTCGGGAAGTAGACCAGCAGGTGGTACTCACGCCCATCGTGCACGCCGCTGACCTCGGCGCCCGCCAGCACGTGGATCGTGCGGCCCTCGATCTGGTGAGGCCCGGGCTGCAGGTCGGGCTGAAGATCGTGGTCGGTGAGCGCCACCACGTCCAGGCCCCCCCTGGCCGCCCGTTTCAACACCTCCTCCGTGCCGAAGCGACCGTCGGAGCGGTCGGTGTGCACGTGGAGGTCGATGCGCGTGGACGGAGGAAGGGTCGCGATCATGGTGCAGCCATCTTCAGGAATCATGACCTCGTATGCGGGGGCTCGTCAACAACCCGCGTACTCGATCATGACTTCCTGTTCGGGAATGGTGGTTCGGATTGCTGTACGGCGCGACCGTGTGTTCAATGGGCTCGCGTCGTCGTGCGGAGCGATCGACAAGCCCGTTCGTGGGTGAGGCTACCGTTGGTCCCAGGCGACCTCGGCGTGGGCGCCGAGGGCCGACGCGAGCGCCTCGAGGGGGGCGGAGGTGCCCTGGGCGGCCGCGAGGCGGTCGCCGAGGTCGGCGAGCGGGACGTCGTGGGCAGCGAGCAGCACGCCTTCGCCCTGTACGTGCACGCGATAGCTGCCGTCTCCCACCGCATAGGGCGCCTTGTCGTCGGCCGCGTGGCTCGCCAGGATCACCGACAAGCCCTCCTCGCCTTGGCCCACGATGGTCACCAGCGACGCCTCTGGCACGTCGAAGGAGGCCCACAGGCCTCCACGGCCCGGGCTGAAGGTGGCGTACACGCCTGGATCGGGCTCGTCCGACGCAGGCCAGAGCACGATCGTGAGCACCAGCATGGCCACGGCGGCCACGGCGGCCACGGCGGCCCAGGAGCCACGCGCCGAGGGGGCCTCGGGCAGCTCCTCCGGGAGCACGCCCATGCCGTCCACCATGCCCCACGAGCGATGGAGCACGGCTTGG
>JAHQVJ010000097.1 GCA_019634415.1 Myxococcales bacterium | reverse complement strand
GAATGGACGATGGGCCGAACGGCTCCGGGCATCATCGAGGCCCGGTTCGAGGGGCCAGACGGCACACAGACCATCGAGGCGACAGAGGAGCATCCGTTCCGGATCGCGGACAGCCGGCAGTGGATGCCGCTGGGGGAGATCCGTGTGGGGACGGAGCTGGTGGGCACGTCAGCTGCGCGCGTGGTGCTCACGCAGAAGGCCTGGTCCGAGGTTCCGAGGGAGGTGTTCAACTTCGAGGTGGTGCGGCGCACAATTACTTCGTGTCGGGCGACTCGGCGGTGGGCCTGTGGGTGCACAACTCGAAGAGGGGAGACTGTGGCTCTAGCGAGTCTGATGCCTCTGGCGGTGTGAGTCGAACGGGGGTAACTGACAAGGATGTCACGGAAGTACCAATGGATCAGTTGCATCCCCTCCACCCCGTTCCACGGCCAGAAGTGCCTCCCAACCATATTTCCGATCTGGAAGAGAGCATCTCGACCAAAGGCTTCGACGTGGACAAGCCCGTTCCAGTGGCCAGAATGCCTGGAGGGGAGTTGGTCTCGCTTGGAGGACACCACCGAGTTGCAGCAATGCAGAACTTAGGTGAGGTGACAATTCCCGCTAGAGTGGTAGACTGGACCTCGATCTCGCAGCGAAGTCGGGATAGGTTCGTTCGGAATTTTCCAGACGCGTTCAGTGGGTTGATTCCCGATGATGACTAGACAGTGGATGGCAAGGGTGTTGCGCGAGGAAGGCGGGGTTAAATGCCCAATGTGTGGGTATTTGTTTCCGATGCTTACTCCCATTCTTGACCATCACGTCCTGCCCTGTAGCGGTTGTGGCGGCTCCCTGTTTGTGTATAGTTTCGACGAGCAACATGTCTGCGTGGCCGTCGATGTCGCCCCGCCAGTTGTAGCGAGGTTTCTGACGTGGGCGAACGATACCCTCGACGAACTCGAATTTGTGGAGCTGACAGTCCTTCTTCCTGAGGTTCTTGGCTTGAGGATGACCTCAACTGATTAGCACAACAGACCACATCCAGCCTGCCTCGCCTTCACGTTCGTCCGATGCATCAATCAGGGTGAAGGATGGACTCATTGCTTGCGTTTGCGCGGATTCGCCTCGCGGAAACAACCAAATGTAATACAAGACCGTCAACGTGATGCCAAGCAAGCTGTGTGCATGCGTACCTTCTCAACTGTCCTGAGTGGGTGGAGGGATAGTGGTGAGAAGTATTGGCCGTTTCGCTGGAATGTCTCTGACCATGCTGGGAGCATTGCATGGGGCTGCGCTGGGCGCAGAAGATGAAGAGCCGCTGCTATTCCGTCACTTCGAGTTGGATGTCAAGCGGCGGGTCGACATTGAGCGTCCTCCAGCCACCGGAGACGCTGCTGCCGACGGTGAGGTGCAGTGCGAATCCGTGGTCTCCATCGAGAAGAACGGAGTCCCGTACCAGGTCCTCGTTCACCCCGAGTGTCCAACGCCGCACGCCGAGGCCATCCGAGCGGCCCTGCTGCAATGGCGGTGGTTCCCTCCTCGGGGCAAGTCGGGGGAGCGCACGAGAGCGAGAACGAGGTTCACCTTTGCCTTCGAACCCGCGATGGGGAGCGATCCTGCTCGCGCGGGGGCTGCGCTCGAGCCTTCTACACGAGAGACTCCGCCCACGACGGGCCAAGCCTGGGAGTCGAGCTCCTCTCGGGCGTCCGTGACGATTCCCTGCCCAGAGGAAGGAAACGTCGTTCACTACGCGCTGAACTCCGAGGAGATCGGCATCGATGGAGCAGGGGAGACGCTCTATCACGTCCAGTTCCGAGAGATCCGCAGGCTCGAGGTCACGGCTGCCAAGCGCAGGAAGGCCAAGCTGACGTACCACAGTGTCGACAACGAGCTGATCGGCGCACGCGACACGCCGACCTGGAACATCCGAGCCACTAACCTCGAGGGTGACCCCGGAACGCTAGGGGCCCTCGTGCATTTCCGGAAGAAGTCGTTCGAGTTCGTGGACGTCGACCCCTTCGTGGCGTTCACCGAGCGTTCCCGATGGGCCCTGTTCGATGCCGTGTCCGACCTGTCCGACGAGGAGCAGGACCGGGAGCGTCGAGACGACACCCCCGCACCTGTGGGATTGGACATTCGAGCCGGCCTCGATCCCGCCTCGATGTCGTTGCTGAAGTTGCAGGAAGGGATGCTCCCGCTTCTGCTTGCGTCCTGTGGCACCTTCGAGCCCGACGTGCTGCAAGGGCAGGGTGTTCTGAAGTCCCCGAATGGCCGTTCGGTGCCCGCCAGCGCCAAGGCCACGACGGACGTCCACGAGAATGGCCTTGTCATCCGTACCCACCTGCAAGGCCAGCGGCCCTCCAGTGCACCGTGGCGCGACCTGGTCGAGGTCCTCACCATCCGCGCTGCCGACAGCAGTCCGTGGCCCGAGTGGGAGGCCGTCACCACGTGGCAGGAGGGGGAGTCGACATTCACGAGCACCACGTCCATGAAGGTCGTGTCAGCTCCATGATGGTTTTGGAGGCATGATGAGCGTTGGTCTGAGAGTGTGCACGTTGTGCGGGGTGTTCGCCGTGTCGGTGGCCCCCGTCTCCGCGGATGCAGGCGAGGTACTCGTCAAGCGACAGGCCCCTTTCAGTGTTCCGTCCGTCGAGGACCCACCCGAAGCCGACGTGCGGTGTGAGCCCGAGATCTTCGTCGAGAAGAACGGCGTTCCCATCGAGGTCCGTCCAGATTCTGCCTGCCCAGAACCCTATGCAGACATCGTGCGGACCGTCTTCCTCCAGTGGCGGTTCTTCTCCCCACGCGACGACGCCGGCAAGCGTGGGCGTGGCCAGATCACGATTCCGGTCACGTTCGACGCCGCCGCGATTCGCGACCAGGCGTGGCGGCGGGCGGAGCAACCGACGGCAGCCTCTAGCGGCTCAGAGGAGACTGTGACGATTCCCTGCCCGACGAAGGGAGACATCGTTCACTACGAGTTGTACTCCGAGGCCGTTCGCGAGAACGAAGCCGGAGCGACGACCCACCACATCCAGTTTCGGGAGATCCTGAGGCTGGACGTCACGTCTGCGGGGCGTCGGAAGGCCAAGCTCACCTACCGCAGCGTCGACAACGAGCTGATCGGTGCCCCCGACACCGTGGTTTGGAACGTCTTGGCGAACCGCCTCCGGAGCGACCTGGGGCCGCTGCGGACCGTTGCAGGATACCGGACGGGCTTCATGCTCGAGGACTTGGGTGCCTTTCACGGTTTCTCCCGGCAAACGCGTGTCGAGTTGTGGGACGCGTTCGCTGCTGCGTCTGCCACGGATGAGGAGCATGAACAGTCGGAGGCGCCCCAGCCGCCTGGCCTGGGCGTTCGATCAGGGTACGCGATCGCGGCGGCATTGCAGAACCGCATGGCACACATATCCCTAGCATCGTGTGGAACCTACGCTCCCCACGTGGCGGAAGACCTGTTTCTGCTGACAGTGCCAGGCATCGTCCGCGTGGTCTACGCACCTGCGGTGATCAGCACGGTTGTGGAGGAGGGGGGGGTGACCATCGGAATGCGCTTGACGGGGAATCGCAAGCCCAAGTCCACCTGGCGTGATCTGCGCGAGGTCCGCACCATCCGATCCACCCCGACCAGCCCGTGGCCCGAGTGGGGGATCGTGACCACCTTTCGGGAAGGAGACTCCACCGTCACCCACACCACGTCCATGAGGGTCGTGCCAGCTCCGTGAGACCGCCGCCGCCGGCCGTGCAGAACGCGAGTTCCATTCTTGCCAGCTGGGCATGCGTCCATTAGATCGAGGACCGTTTGGAGAGTCGATGTTTCGATGGGTTGTGGCCCCCCTCGCGGTGGCCGGTTTCGTGGGGTGCGCCGAGGCGCCCCGCATCACACGGGCGTCTCCCGAGATCGGGGATGCGGGCGTTCCGCTGATGTCGGAAGTGACGTTCCGCCTCGGGCGAGCGTTCGACGCGTCGGAGGCGTGGGTGCTGTGGAACCACTCGCGCAGCAACGGGCGCGTGCCCGCGACGCTGCAGGTGGAGGGGCGCGACCTCCTCGTCACGCCCCTCGCCGCCCCACCCAGCGGTGCGCTGCAAGACGTCGAGGTGCACGGGCTGCGCACGCTGTCGGGAGCGGAGATCCCGCCCGTGCACACCCAGTTCCGCACCGTGTACGAAATCCCGTCGGCTGCGTTCGCCTGGTCTTCGAGCGGCACACCCAGCGACGGCGGCTACCGCTGCCAGATGCAGCCCGACGGCCGGCCCGAGGAGTGCGTTCACTACCATCGGGGCGTGGGGAAGGACGAGCAGCCCGCCACCGACGACGACATCGAGCGCACGGAGCGCTTCGAGTACGACGGCCCGTTGCTCACCCAGGTGGTGTCCGAGGAGCTGTCGGGCGAGCTCAGCGCCATTGCGTACACCTACAACGAGCGGGAGATCGAGGCCACGGTCAGCACGGTGGATCCTGGTCCCGACGAGCTGCTCGATACGCCCGACGACGAGGTTCGGATGACCTCGTTCTCCGAGTTCGACGAGCAGGGGTTCCTCCTGGCCACCTGGAGCGGCGACGTCGGAGACGACGGCGTGCCCGGCACCCGCGACGACCAGCGCGACGACGGCATTCGGTACCTGACCGACGAGCTCGGGCAGGACCTCGGGTTCATCGAGGTCATCGTGACGGACGAGGGCAGGGAGAACGAGCACAGGCGATGGGATCGGTACGTCGATCCCGCCGGCCAGTTCCGCGGAGGCGAGGAGCGTAGGCAGGGGGCCGACGGCCTCTGGTACACCGACGACGACACCGTGGAGTTCACTCTGCGGGTCGGGCTGGACGAGCACGGTCGGGTCTCGGATACCTACTCGCAAGACGAGGAGGGTGTGCCCATCTCGTGGGTGGAGCAGGTCATCGACGAATCGGGGCGCATCGCTCGCACCACGCCGCGAAGTGCCGTGAAGGGAGCATGGCCCGAGGACGACAGCACCATTCGCTGGTACCACGAGTGCGATCTGCAGCAGGGGCGCCGCACGGCGTGTCGAATGGTCGCCTTCCGTGGCGCAGACGGCACGTGGTTCACCGACGACGACCGGATCGAGACCTCCGAGGAGTACACCCCATGAAGACCGAGTGGACCGTCGCCATGGCACTGGTGGTGGGGATCGCTGGGTGTCGCAACAGCATCGCTCCCGGATCGACGTGGGCCGACGCCGACGAGGACGGCGTGGCCGCCTGGGCGGACTGCGACGACCTCGATGCAGCCGTGGGCGAGCCGCGCCTGTGGTACCCCGACGGCGACGAAGACGGCTTCGTGGCTGCGGACGATCCCGTCTACAGCTGCCAGCCGCCGTCGCCAGCGGCCTCCGACGTCGCCAGCCCGCGAGACTGCAACGACACCGATGCGTCCATCCACGGGCCATCCTGGCTGTTTGCGGATGCGGACAGGGATGGCTTCGGGGATCCGGATCGGAAGGTGTGGGCCTGCCTCGGGTCGGGAGCCCAGAGCGCAGGGGACTGTGATGACCGCGACCAGCTCGTCAACCCGAACATCGCCGAGATGTGCGACGGGGTCGACAACGACTGCAACGAAGTCGTCGACGACGGTGCGGTCTGCGATCTGGCCCCCTGGACGGGCTTGGCGTTCGCCATCGCCGAAGCCGCCGTGGACGACGTGCACGATCGGTTGGTCGTGAGCTCCGTCGACGCCCGGGCGCTCCTGATCCGAGACCTCGCGACCCAGGCTGATCTCCAGGTGGACCTCCCCATGGTGCCCGACGCCCTCTCCGTGGCGCCCGACGGAGGAACAGCCGTGGTGGGGCACGCTGGCTGGGTGAGCGAGGTGGACGTGCTCTCCGGCGCCGTGTTGGAGACCTGGCCCACGGGGGTGCCCGGCGGAGCGGTCGTGCACGGCGGCGATCGAGCCTTCGTGTTCGCCCAGGACGTGGAGCATGCCCAGATCCAGGTGGAGCTGGCCACGGGGGACTTCTCCGTGGCGACACAGGAGGAGATTCGCGAGGGCGCGATGGCGCTCCACCCCTCGGGGCTCACCATCTACGGAGCCACGAGGGACTTCGCCACGCCCGAGCTGCTGCGCTTCGACGTGCGCAGCTACGGCCTGCGGTACGCCTCGACCCAGGAGAAGTGGAGCTGGCCTGCCCACG
>JAHQVJ010000096.1 GCA_019634415.1 Myxococcales bacterium | reverse complement strand
TCAACTCCGTTGATTGTCGCGACTGAGGCATCGGGCCACGAGGCCTTGCCGAGCCGGCTACGCTCTGATCGAGACTGGAGAAGACCATGAGATCGACAGCGAGTGCCTGGTGGCTCGTCGGCTCCCTGCTGCTGGGGGCCGCGTGCAGCGGTGACATCAAGACCGACACCGACGCGGGGACCGACAGCCCCGACGCCGACGCCGACACCGACGCAGACGCCGACACGGACACCGACGCAGACGCAGACACGTCGCAGACCGGCGACACCGGCCCCGGGAAGGTGGACTGCGAGCCCGTCGAGAACGCCTTCGAGGCCGCCCTGCGCCTGCTCCCCAAGAAGTACGCCAAGCAGTACAAGAAATACAAGAAGAAGGGCTACACCCCAGCCGAGCTGAAGGCGATGCTGAAGAAGGAAGGGCTGGACGACTTCTCTTGGGAGGTGCCCTTCCACTCCGACTTCAGCTTCGACTTCTACGGCACCACCTACGACTCCGTGTGGGTGAACACCAACGGCGGCATGACCTTCGGCGCGAAGAACGACGACTACAACCCGGCGTCCACCGAGGTGAAGTCACCGGGCATCGGCGTGTTCTGGGCCGATCTCATCGCATTCCAGCCCGACGCCATCACCGTCGAGGCCTGCGAGGACGCCTTCATCGTGACCTACGACCAGATCACCGATCTGGACTACAAGAAGCTCGGCAACTCGGCCACCGTCACCCTCGAGTCCGACGGCACCATCACCATGGACTACGGCACGGTGGAGTCGCCGCTGCTGCTGGTGGGCCTGTGGGACGGCTCGCACGCCGACGACCGCACGGTGGGCGTGAAGGCGAGCTACGCCGACTACAGCAAGCTCGGAACGGGGCTGCTGCTCTTCGACGTCGAGGTCACCAAGGTCGAGCACAAGGGTGCCTTGAGCAACCAGACCATCGTGTTCGAGCCGTAGCAGGGGCACCCCGGCTTTAAGGCAAGGGCCTCCAGGTTTCAGATCCGCTGCCGCGCGACCTTCGTACGGTGTGTGGACCCGACCTGGAGGCCCGATGAGACTCCTCTCTCCCTGCGCGATCCCGCTGCTCGCCCTAGGCGCCTGCTCGGGCACCGAGGAGCCCACCACCGATCCCACGCCGACGACGACGACGACGACGACCGTCGCATCGCCGGGCACCCTCACCGTCACCACCGCCTCCGTGGGGCCGGTCGACGATCCCGACGGCTACGAGCTGGTGGTGAACGACATGGCGCCCGTGTCCATCGGTGTGAGCGAGGCTCTGCGCATCGAGCTTCCGGGCGGGACCCACCAGGTGAGCCTGCGAGGGGTCGACCCCGTCTGCCGCGCGACGGACGGGGTGAAGCGCCAGGTACGGCTCGATGCTGGAGGCCAACAGGACGTGCGGTTCGAGGTGTTCTGCCCCGAGCAGCTCGAGGACCACCTCCTGTTCCATGCCGGCGGCGACCTCTTCAGCGTGCGCCCAGACGGCACCGAGCGCCGGCTGCTGACCTCGTTCCTCGGCGACGTGGAGGCCCATCAGCCCACGCCGTCGGACGGGGTCACGATCTTCTACCTACAGCTCGACGAGGTCGGCTCTACTCGACACTCGCTGTGGCGCATGGAGCTCGACGGCTCCAACCACGAGCTCGTCCACGTCGCCGATGGCCTGAGTGCGCCCGCCGTGTCGCCGGACGGCTCCCGCGTGGCCTACTCCGATCGGGACATCCACGTGCTCGCTCTCGCCACGGGCAAGGTCACCCAGCTCACCGACACGCCCGCCCTCGAGGACGACCCCAGCTGGTCACCCGACGGCACCCGGATCGCGTTCATGCGGCTCGACTTCGGCAAGGCCGCATCGCGGATCTGGGTGATGGACGCCGACGGCTCGAACGCCGCCGAGCTGACCGACCATCCGGGCAACGAGATCTCCCCCGCCTGGTCGCCCGACGGCACCCAGATCGCCTACGCCTCGGACCGTGGACGGGTCCCGTTCGATCTGGACCCCATCGGGGACTTCGAGCTGCACATCGTGAACGCCGACGGCACCGCGGACCGCTTCGTCACCAACAACACCCACGACGACGTCTTCCCCGCCTGGTCCGCCGACGGCACGACGCTGGCCTACACCACCCTCGATCCCGAGACCACCAACACCGCCGACATCGCCATCATCGACGCGAGCACCCCCGGCGCCAGCCCCGACGTGATCGTGGAGACCTCCGATCAGGAGTTCACCACCACCAACTCGTGGGGTCGATGACGACTGACGCGTTGCGCGAGCGGAACGCTCGATGCCACGGCTACTCTGCAGGCAGACAGGGAGCATGAATGGCTGGGACTCGACCGAGGCGGCACCTCGCCGCATCGTGGATGTGCACATGGATCGCGATGGCCTGTGCAGGAGGCGCACCAGCGCAGACCGACCCACCCCTCCTCGACACCGCGCCCGAGACCCCCACGCAGACCGAAGAGCCCGACGGCACCGACGGCATCCTCAACCTCGACAAAGGAGACTGCGAGCCCGTCTCCACCGTGCTCCACGGCGCCATGCAGCAGTGGCGGAGGGAGAAGCCGAAGAGCTACGAGGCGCGCAAGAAGCTGATCGGCCGGTCGGGAATCAAGAAGAACCTCGAGTGGAGCGGCGCCTTCTACGAGGTCGCCTGGAACATCCCGTTCCATCCCTCGTTCTCCTTCGACTTCTACGGCGAGTTCTATGACTCTGCCTGGGTGAGCTCGGAGGGGGGCCTGACCTTCGGACAGCTGCACGAAGGCAAGCATCCGACCGCTCCGATGGTCGTCACGCCCGGGATCGGCGTGTTCTGGAGCGACCTGATCGCACCGGGAGCGCCGTCGTTGACGGTCGAGGCGTGCGAGAACGCCTTCTTCGTGCACTTCGACCAGCTGCGCCACCAGCACGACGACACCAGCGTGCACACCGCCACGGTGAGGCTGGCCTCGAACGGCACCATCCAGGTGCAGTACGGCACGGTGGATGGCACCGAGCTGCTCGTGGGGATCTGGGACGGCACCCACGACGACGACCAGTTCGTGGACGTAAAGCCCATCTACGGCAACTACGCGACCACGGGCACGGGCCTGCTGCTCTACGACGAGGGGCGCACCCGGGTGCCCCACGAGGGAGACCTCAGCGACCAGACCTTGGTGTTCGTGCCGTGACCGCTACGCGGAGGCTCCGGAGCGCCCACCCCCTCCACGACGACGGCGCCTGCGCGGCTTCGGCTTGCCCGGGCCCTTCGGACCCGCACTCCGCGACGGCCGGCGACGCTGGCCCACGGGGCCCGGCTCCAGCTCCTCCGGGGGAAGCCCGATCCGATCGCCCGCCACCGGCACCCGCTGGCCGATCACCGACTCGATGGCCCGCAGGTAGGGCAGCTCCTCGGTGTCGCAGAAGGTGAGCGCGAGCCCGCGGGCTCCCGCTCGCGCGGTGCGACCGATCCGGTGCACGTAGGCCTCGGGCTCCACGGGCACGTCGTAGTTGATCACATGGGTGATCCCCTCCACGTCGATGCCGCGGGCGGCGATGTCGGTGGCGACCAGGATGGGCAGCTCACCAGCACGGAAGGCGCCCAGGGCTCGCTGCCGTGCGTTCTGCGACTTGTTGCCGTGGATGGCCGCCGAGCTCACCCCGGCGCGGTCCAGCAGCTTCACCAGACGGTTCGCCCGGTGCTTGGTGCGGGTGAACACCAGCGCCCGCTGCACGCGCTCGTCGCGCGCCACCTCGAGCACCAGCTGCTTCTTGCCCGCCGAGTCCACGAACATCACGCGCTGGGTGATCCCCTCGGCGGTGGTGGACTCGGGCACGATCTCCACGTGCACCGGATCCGTCAGGATCTGCTGCGACAGCCGCACGATGTCGGGCGGCATGGTGGCGGAGAAGAACAGGCTGTGCCGCTCGGTGGGCAGGCGCCCGATGACCCGCCGCACGTCGGGCAGGAAGCCCATGTCCAGCATGCGGTCCGCCTCGTCGAGCACGAAGCGCTCCACCTGGTCGAAGTCGACGTGGCCCTGGCCGTGCAGATCGAGCAGGCGACCGGGCGTGGCGGTGAGCACGTCGAGGCCGCGCGACAGGGCGTTGACCTGGGCCTTCTGCGACACCCCTCCGAAGATGCAGGCATGGCGTAGGCGCAGGTGGGTGCCGTACTCCCGCAGGCTCTCGTCGATCTGGATGGCGAGCTCGCGGGTGGGCGTGAGGATCAGCGCCCGCGGCCGGCCGGGCACCGGGCGGCGCCGGGGATCGGCCAGCAGCTGCAGCAGCGGCAGACCGAAGGCGGCCGTCTTGCCGGTTCCGGTCTGGGCACTCGCCAGCAGGTCGCGCTCCTCCAGCACGTGGGGGATGGCCTGATCCTGAATAGGCGTGGGCGTGTCGTAGCCGAGATCGGTGACGGCGCGAACCAGGGGCTCTGCGAGCCCGAGGTCAGAGAACGTGGACAAGAGGACTCCGTGGCGTGTGGTCGTGCCCCGCGATCCGTAGGGGGCACGGTGCCGTGGGTGCCCGTCGCGCGGGACCCGCTCGGATGGGCCGTAGCTCGACGCCTGCTAGTCGGCCACGTGCACGGGCACATCGGGGTTCGAGCATCAGCCGTCGCCTGCACCCACCTTGACGGTTCGGGACTGGCACCCGCCGGCTCCATCGAAGATCGTCGAGGTGGATGGGAGGTGCCTGGGTGGCAGACGTGTTTCGCTTCGGCCCCCACGAGGTGGACGTACAGGCGGGTGAGCTGCGGGTCCAGGGCGAGCCGGTGCCGCTCCAGCCGCTGCCGTGGAAGCTGCTGGTACATCTGGTCGAGCGCCCCGGACAGCTGGTCAGCCGCCACGCGCTCCTACAGGTGCTCTGGCCCGATCAGGTCGCGGTGAGCGACGAGTCCTTGGGTCAGGTGATCTCCCGTCTGCGACGCGCGCTGCACGGCACCCCCCTGAAGACCGTGCCGCGGAGGGGCTACCGCCTCGAGGCCTCGGTCGAGGCCGTGGGCGAGCCCTCGGCGCCGACGCTGTTCGGTCGGCAGCCAGAGCGCGAGGCGGTGCAGCGCGCCTGGCAGGCCGCTCCCATCGTCACCCTGACGGGGCCGGCCGGAGTGGGCAAGACGGCCATCGCGCGGTCCCTGGTGTCGGCCGAGTCGGCCTTCGTGGACCTGTCTCGCGCCACGAGCCGGGCAGATCTGCTCGGAGCCCTCTGCCATGCCCTGAGCACCCACGTGGGCTCCGGCGACGATGCGCGGGTGGTGGTGCGGGCCCTGCAGGGATCCGACGTGCGTCGCCTCGTGCTGGACAACGCCGAGACCGTGCTGTGCGAGGTCCGCGACGTGCTGCGCGCGCTTGTGGGAGCGCTGGGGGCCGTGCGCGTCTTGGTGACGAGCCGAGTGGTGCTCGGCCTGCCCGAGGAGCGGGTGGTGGAGGTGCCTCCCCTCCCTGCTCAGGACGCGCGAAAGCTGTTCGAGCACCACCTCGCCCGGCTGCCCGACGAGCCCCTGGAGCCCCTCGTCGACGCCCTGGACGGACTGCCCCTGGCCATCGAGCTGTGCGTGCCCCGGCTGCGACTGCAGTCGCCGAGCCAGCTCGTCTCCCTGCTGCACCGTCGCTTCGAGCTGCTGGCCACCAGCCGTGGCGAGGAGGCGCGGCATCGCTCGCTGCGCGCCGCCCTGGACGACTCCTGGTCCTTGCTCACACAGCCCCAGCGCCGGGCGCTGTCGCTGCTGGTGGCCTGGGTGGCGCCGTTCTCGGTGGAGCAGGCCGAGACCGTGCTCGATCCCGAGGGGCCCACCTTCGAGCTGCTCCAGGGGCTGCGCGATCACTCGTGGCTGTCGGTGGGCCCCGACGGCCGCCTGCACGTCCTGCCCACCCTGCGCGAGTACGTGGTGGCTCAGGCCGACCCCGACGCGCTCCATGCCGGCTACTGGCGACACGCCGTGCAGATCGTGCGCGATCTGGGGCCGGTGATGGCGGGAGGACCGATGTTGTCCAACCTCGATCCCGCCATGGTCCGCCTGAGCGCCATGCCCTTCGACACCATCGAGGCCGCGCGGCGCTGCGTGACGCTGGGCAACGGCGAGCTCGCGGGGCCCTGCGCCGTAGCGGCCTACCACGTGCTCGTGCGCACCGGACCCATCCCCGTGCTGCGTCGGCTGCTCGAGCGCGCTCGTCCCCTCGCCACACCCCGGGATCGACCGCTGCTGGGGCGGCTGCTCGCCGACGTGCTGGTGTGGTTCGACGCCGTCGACGACGCTCTACAGGTGCAGCGCACAGCACTCGAGCAGGCCGAGCAGCTCGACGATCCGGCCCTGGTGCGGTTTCATCAGGCGGGCCTGGCCATGCAGCTGTTCCGCGCGAGCCAGCACCGCGAGGCCATCGCCGTGGCCCAGGAGGTGCTGTCGGACCGGTCGGTGCCGCCGGCCTCGGAGACGTCGATGTGGGCTCGGGAGGTCCTGGTCTGGGGGGCCAACGAGGACGGACGGTTCGACGATGCGCTGGAGGTGCTCCAGCAGATGTACCAGATCGCCGCCGACGCAGGGCTGGACCGCTCTCGCACACGGGCGCTGCGCAGCATGGGCATCGCCCACGAGCGCGCCGGCCGGTATCGCACCGCCCTGGGCTGCTACGACGAGGTGCTCCAGTCCGCGCTGCAGAGCGGGCGGGAGCAGGCCACGGTGGACGCCCGCATCAACGTGGGCGCCATGCGCATGATGGCCGGCCCCCACGACATCGCCGAGACCTGCCTCGACGACGCGCTCGCCGCAGCCCGGAGGCGTGCGCCGCGCAAGCTCGTGGCGGTCGTGCTGCAGCATCGAGGGCGGCTGGAGATCGAGCGCGACCGGCCCGCTGCGGCGCTGCCGTGGCTCGAGGAGTCCATGGACGTGCTGCGCACGATCTCCCACCAGGCCTTGGAGCTGGAGGGGCGCGGACTGCTCTCGGTGGCCCACGTGGAGCTCGGAGATCCGGCAGCCGCCCTGGCTCAGCTGGCGCTGGCCCGTGCGCTGCGCGACACCCAGCCAGGCCCTTGGCCCTACGCCTGGTGGCTGTGGCAAGGGCAGGCCCACTGGCGCGCCCAGCGCTTCAGCGATGCCCTGGCCTGCGCCGACGAGGTACTGGACCAGCCCGTCACCCAGACCCTGGCAGAGCTGTCGCTGGGGGCGTGGTGCCTGCGGGCAGCGGCGGTCCGGCACGTGGGGACCACCGAGGAGGCAGATGCGGCGAAGGCCAGCGCCCGCGAGCGGTTCGAGCGGATGGAGCTGTCGGAGTCGGGCTGGTTGGCGCGCTGGATGGCTCGGGCGACCGCCTGATCGGAGCCGTCAGGAAACGCTCACGTCTCCGTCAGGTCGGCGGAGGAGGTGGACCGTACCGTCGTGACCACAACCGGAATCGGAGGTCACATGAAGAACATCCTGCTCGGCGCCGCCGCCGTCGTGGGCGTCGCCGCGTCGTCCACCAGCCAGGCGCAGAACCTGGTCTATGCGGAGGACTTCCAGTCCACCCTCACCCCCCACTTCGCCCCGTTCTCCTCGGGGCCCTTCCACTTCTCGGGCTCGCCGCAGCCCTTGGTGGTCAACAACGGTGGCGACAACGAGCTGCAGTGGTGCGACGAGCTCGACATCGCCGTCGCCCAGAACGCCACGCTGGTGAGCTTCGTGCTGGAGAACTCGGCGCACCACGATCCCGTCTTCGTGAGCGTGGTGGACCACACGGGCTCGCCGGGCACCGTGCTGCCGACCTCGGTGTTCGGCTACGGCGTACACACGGTGCAGATCGTGGCCGGGCCCTACGCCACCATCCACCTCCGTGGGGGCAACTGCGAGAGCTGGGTGGACGACGTGTTCGCCTGGGAGCTGCCATGATCTGCCGCTCCCTCGCGCTCGTGGCGACGCTGGCCATCGGAGGCTTCCTGCCCGCAGGCGCTCGGGCCTCGGATCCGCACCCGGGGGCCGACGACGTGCTCACCGACGACGATGTCATCGATGGCCTGGGTGATCTCGACTCGCTGCGACACGCGATCGAGCACGTGCCCTCGTCGGTGATTCCCGTCGGCCTCGCCGACGTCGCGCCCGATCCGGCACTGTTCGAGTCGTTGGCTGGGTTCGACCTGATGAGGGACGTGTCGGTGTGGCGGGTGGAGCTACATCCGTCCTTCGACCTGCAGCTGCCCTCCAGCAACCCAGTGGGTCACACGGTGGACTCCCTGACCGGAGCGGCGCACTGGCTCGTGCCGGGTCTACCCGGTGGCGACACCCTGGTGATGCACAGCGGGCGAACGAGCTTCACGCGCCCCAACGCGGACGGCGGGCGGACCACCACCGAGTTCCACGACGACCGCGGCGTGGGCGGCACGTACAAGGTGACCAAGGTGGTCGTGTACCGGCCGGATGGCACCGTCGAGAGCCGGCACTGGACCGCGCGGTTCATCGACGACTCCGGCGACGTGGACCACACCATCACCGTGGACAACACCGTGGACGACAATGGGCAGGTGGTGGAGACGCGGGACTACGACAACGACGACCAACCCCCGCGCACGACGGTGTTGTCCGAGCTGGAGGATCCGGCCCTCGACCCCACGCGGCCCACTCCACCGCCCACGCCCCCTCCCAATCCGTACACCCAGCCCGCCGAGGACGTCGATGCCGGGATCTGCCCCCTGATCATCCCACGCTGTGCCTTCCTGTTCCGGGAGATGCAGCGGGCCGGCCACAGCTACGCCACGGGCTGGATCCGGGTGAACCCCGAGAACTGGTCGGACGGACCGGAAGGGTACCGGCTGGACGTGGACCCAGGGCAGCTCGTGGTGAACCCCGACCCGACGGTGGCCGAGGCCAAGGAGTCCGCCGAGCTACCACCGATGACCTTGGACATCCCGGTGTGGGTCAACCCGCCCGGCCCAATCCATGGCGCCGAGGCGTTCGAGCAGTACGCTCCCTGATCAGACTCGTGCCAGCTTCGCTCGCGGCTGATCACCAGAGGAGGCAGGCCACGTCCCAGGCCTCGGCCTGGGGCAGCCCGAGGGCGGCGGACACGTCGAGGTTCACCTCGCGAGCGCACACGCACACCTCGGTCGTCCCCACGGGGAGGGCGAAGGTGCGGGTGGCGCCGGCCTCGATGCCGCGCAGCACCACCTCGTCGGCCTGCACGGGGTCCCAGGTGGGCTGACCGCCGGTGCGCAGCTCGGCGTGCAGCTCCCAGCGCTGCAGCTGGGCGCCACGTGCCTCCACCCACAGCTCTCGCAGCGACGAGGCGCCGTCGGGCAGGTGGTGGCCGGCATGGTTGGTGAGGGCCACGCCCTCCGGCACGCGCTGCAGCGTGAGGGCCGTGCGCAGCAGCGCCTGGGGATCAGCGCGCCAGCCGGGCATCTGGTGATCGGGCATGTGGCAGTCCTGGCAGCGCACGCCGTCTGCGGCGGCGGGGCTCCGAAGCCAGTGCTCGTAGGGGCGCTCCTCGAAGCCCGCGAGCCCCGTGACGTCGTGGCAGGTGCCGCACAGCGCGCTGCTGGTGACGAAGGGATCGGCGACGGAGGCATGCGGGGCACGGGAGGTGCTCGAGGGGCCGCGCACGGGCCCCGTCCAGTCGTGCACCAGCTCCCCGTTGAAGGGGCGGTGGTGGGTGGCGGCGGCGTGGCAGGTGCCGCAGGTCAGGCCCTCGGGCAGGTGGCAGCGCTCGCACAGTGCCGGAGCCAGGCCGCTCGCGGCGGCGTGGTCGCGCAGGGCCACGAACAACTCCGACGACGCGGGCTCGCGGTGGGCGGAGGCGGCGAGCTGCTGGGCGTGGGCAGGGTGGCAGTCTCCGCAGCGGCCGGCGTGGGCGGCCACGCTGCGGGGGCCGAGATCGGGCAGGCAGGCCGCGAGGAGCCACAGGGCGGTCACAGGGTGTAGCTGAGACCAGCGAGGAGCTGGGCGACGCCCGAGGGCCGCAGCGTCTGCAGCGTGCCCACGGACCAGCCATCGCCGGATTCGCTGTTGCCGACGTAGAGGAAGCCCTGGGCGGTGGCGCGCACGCTCCAGCCACGACCGATGGCGGCTTCTGCGGCCACGCCAGCGTGCGTGCCGAAGAGCACGTCGGTGGCCGACGGCACGCGGCCGGCGAGCGGCGTGTCCATGCGGAAGTCCACGCAGGCGCCCAGCGTGGGCGAGACGTACCAGCGGCGGCCGCCCAGCAGCTTCGGCGTGTAGGCGGAGAAGCCGAGGATGTGGTCGTGGCGGGCGGTGGCGTCGCGCACCAGCAGGGTGTGATCGGCGAAGCCGACGAGGCCGAGCCAGCGGCTGGCGCGGAGGGTGATGTGCCCGCCCACGGCGGGGGCGCTGTAGGGTCCCGTCCACACCCCGGCGCGACTGCCCAGGGCGATGGGTCGCTTCGGGTCGTGAACGTCGGGGATCTCGGCGAGCGCCACGGATCCCAGGGTCAACCACATCATGCGCACCTCCCGTCGGCGCTGCGACACCGCGTGCGTGCCACAGCGTCACCGAGGGGGGCTCGCCTGGGGTAGCGTGGGTGCGTTCAGGAGGGGCGCGGCGTGCAATTCGAGGACTTGACCCCCCACGAGTACCGAGGCGTGACGTTCGAGGCGCTGCGGCGCGTGGGCTGGTGCAACGCGAGCGGGTTTCCGAAGGGCCCGGTGGACGAGCGGCTGGTGCGGGCGCTGCGGGTGCTGCGGGATCCGCTGGCGGCGAACATCGGCCGCGGCTTCGAGCCGTGCGGGATCAGCGGGGAGCTGGTGTACGACGAGCCGGGCGGTGGCCATCGGCTGGGGCAGGCGGAGCTGTGGGTGCCGGCGGAGGCAGGGGCGGGCTGGTTCTGCGCGCCGGATCGGATCATCCACTATGTGGGGGTGCACGGCTACTCGCCGCCGGAGCCCTTCGTGCGGGCGGTGCTGGCGCTGACGGAGCGGCGAGCGGACGAGCTGCCGGATCTGGAGCAGGTCGAACAGACGCTGCAGCAGACCGCGCC
>JAHQVJ010000095.1 GCA_019634415.1 Myxococcales bacterium | reverse complement strand
GTCTAGCCATTCGGTCGGCGTTGCGCCGCCCAGGAACACCAGCACGCATCCTTCACAAGGAAGGCTGTTCCAGATCTTGGCTATCGGGATCTACACCCCTCTGCGGGGATGGGCTGGTTCAACCTCGCCAGTCGTGGTTCCATGCCCCGCAGAGGGGTGTAGATCCCGGCCAGATCGGTGAGCCTTCCATGTCCCAGGTCTAGCGGTAGCGAACGGCTGGTCCCTCCCTCGACGACCCCCACGGCCTCCACGGAGCGTCGTGCCCACTCCACGCCACGGAGTTGCGTGGTACGGTCTCCCCCGTCAGGGAGGGCCGGCGCGGGTCTAGCCATTCGGTCGGCGTAGCGCCGCCCAGGAACACCAGCATTCGTCCTTCACGAGGAAGGCTATTCCAGATCTTGGCTATCGAGACTGATCGGCCCCGTGACGGATGGGCTGGTTCAACCCCGCCCGTCGTGGTTCCATGCCGCCACGGGGCCGATCAGTCTCGGCCAGATCGGTGAACCTTCCACGTCCCAGGTCTAGCAGTAGCGAACGGCCGGCTCTTCCTGACTTCACCTGTTGGCGGGCTTCACGAAAGCGCCCTCGGTGACGGCCGACGAGCAACCGCGTCGGACCCTTGGGGCTTCGCCCCTGCAGGCCAGGCTCTTCGAGCCGTCGACCGAGAAAGACCAAAATTTGACCGGGCGTGGCCGCCAGCGGGCCCGGCCAGAGGCCCTGGGCCTGTACCAACGAAGCCCGCATATGCGCGAGGATCGCGTGCCGAAGGGGTCAAATCGAGTACCGCGCCTGGGGGGGATCGCGTGAAAGGTGCTCGCGACGCCGGTCTTTCACCCCCCTGAGGCGAGTGTGCTACACCCGCTGGGTCGAGACGGAGAGGCGGAAGGTCTAGCCATTCGGTCGGCGTTGCGCCGCCCAGGAACACCAGCACGCATCCTTCACAAGGAAGGCTGTTCCAGATCTTGATTTTCGGCGGTGACGCCCCTAATCGAGGATGGGCTGGTTCAACCTCGCCAGTCGCGGTTCCATGCCTCGATTAGGGGCGTCACCGCCGACAAGATCGGTGAGCCTTCCATGTCCCAGGTCTAGCGGTAGCGAACGCCCGCCTCTCCCATCGACTTCCCCCCCCACGCTGACTTTGCCAATGACGGAGGCCCCGTGGAGCAGGTGATCACGCTGGACGACGTGAGGCGTGCTCAAGCTGCGCGAGATCCATCCCTGGCCGACCTGATGCTCGCCCTGTGCAACGCCTCCGAACCTCGGGTGGCGGTACGCGACGAGGCGCTCACGTGGCAGAAGATGCGTCGCAAGCAGATGACCCGCTCGTTCCGCAAGCTGGCCCCCGAGGCGCGGCGGCAGCAGCGGCTGGCGGACTGGAAGACGCTCGAGGCACCCGATGCCGAGGTGCCGCTTCCCGATCGGCTGTGGCTACACCAAGTGCTGCAGGAGCTGTGGCAGGACGGGTCGCCCTGGGCCCGACGACAGCTCATCTCGGCCATCGGTCAGCTCCCGCTCAAGTGGGGGCCGTGGCGCGCCATGAAGCAGATCTTCAAGGAGGCGGAGGAGAAGCGCGACTGGGAGATGTTCGGCGCCCTCGCGGCTCGCTTCGACACCGAGTACACCCAGTGGCGGCAGCGCGGCGACGTGAAGCGGCCCACCCTGCGGTACCTGGTGCGGCGCGCCTGGCGCACGCTGCGACGCCTCGGCGTGCACATGCCCAGCGTGTACCCCGATGCTGCCGTGGAGCTGCTGCGGCACTACCCCGAGCGCGCCATGCTGCGGCGCAGCTGGATCGCCAACCAGATCTTCTTCCACGAGCTGTCGGGTGCCTACACCCGCGGTAGCTTTCGCCGAACCGACTATGCGCGGGGGCGGGGAGCGGGTCCGAACCTGCAGCACCGAGCCTTCGCTGCTGCCTGGCAGCGGACCCCACGGCCGCTGTTCGCACTGCTCGAGTCGGCAGACTCCGACGTGGTTCGTGCCTTCGCCGCGGAGTCGCTGAAGGCCGACTTCCGCACCCAGCTGCGAGAGGTCGAGGCGTCCTGGGTGGTTCGCCTGATCGGGGTCCGAAGCGCAGCGGTCGACAAGTTCGTGGTCTGGATCCTCGACAACGTGCCGCGCTTCGAGCCCGGAGCGTTCCGCCAGCTCGGGCTGCACGACGCCGTGCTGTCGATGCTCGACTCGGCGTCCCCCGAGGCTGCGGCGTGGTCGGCCCAGTACGCGCGCACCCACGGCCGCGATCTGCCCCTCGGTCGCTTGGTGCGGCTGGCCAACAGCGATCACGACGCCGTGCGCCAGCTCGCGCGCGACCTGCTTCGTGACCGGGACCCACGCACCGACGTGGGGCTCGAGGCCTGGGGGCAGCTGCTCGGCACCCGCCATGGTCACGACCTGGCTGCAGAGGCGCTCCAGGAGCACTTCGGAGCCAACGAGCTCACCTTGGACTGGTTCCGCGAGCGGCTGCTGTCGGGCGTGAACGCTGTGGTGCAGTTCGTGACGGCCCTGCTGCCGAAGGTGCATCCAGAGGCCCAGATCCCCACCTCCTTCTACGCGGGGCTGCTGGACGATCCCAAGGTGGACCGCCGTGGAGCGCAGTTCGCGCTGCGCGCGCTGTCAAACCGGGATCTGGCCCTGGTGGACGTGGACGTGCTCCGGCGGGCCGTGCTGTTCCAGTCCTCGCGGGGAGCCGTGCAGGGATGGGTTCGCGAGGGCAAGCTGCAGGCACAGCGCCTGGGCGTGGACTTCGTGAAGTCCCTGGCGTCGCCCTCGAGCTGGGACGCCGATGCCTGGATCGCGGCGCTGCGTACGTCGGAGCGGGAGTGGGCGCGCTCGCTGAAGTTCGACGACGCACTGAGCGACTGGGCGATGGAGCTGCTCGGCGACCCACGCGTGTTCACGGCCTCCGAGGTGGGGCTGGCCTGGCTGCTCGACATGGTGTCGAGGTCCGAGCCGCGCTTCCACGACTTCGCCGTCACCACCCTGACCCGGTCCTTCGCGCCGGCCGACTTCGTGGCGAGCGGCGACGCCATGGCGGGCGCCGAGCGGCTGTACGAGATGGCCACCTCGGAGGGACCCTCCGACGAGCCGGAGCGGAAGTTCGCGCTTCACTACCTGCGGCTTCACCATCCCCAGATCCACATCGACGAGCGCGAGCGTTCCCTGGCTGCAGGTGCGGAGCTTCCCGCGGCTTTCCTCACCTTCGAGCGGGCGTCCGCCATGGCGGCAGACGAGCGAAAGCCCGTGCGGGACGTGGCGCTGGCCTGGATGAAGCAGGAGCTCGTGCGCTGGCAGCCCAGCCTCGCACAGCTCGTGGCGCTGTCGGAGCTGCCCCACGACGACGTGGGCGCCTTCGTCGCCTTGGCGCTCACGGCGGAGGATCGCAACGAGCACCGCCGCTATCGCTTGGACCCGGCGCGGCTGAACCCCGAGGGGGTCTACCGCTTCTGTGAGTCGCTGCACGCGGGCACGCGGGCGCTGGGCATGCGGCTCATCTCGCTGCACTCCCGCCTTGCGGTTCCCGAGGAGCTGTTCCGGCTCACCGAGAGCCCCGATCGGCAGGTGCGGGCGTTCGTGGTGCGGCAGCTGTGGGCCCAGTACCGTGCTCGCCCGTCCTCCACGGTGTGGCAGCCCCCCACGCGGCAGGACGACGACGGACCCCAGGCAGCACCCGTGCCCGACCGCTGGCCGGCGGAGCAAGGCGACGTGCGTGCGTTCCTGCGGCGCTCCCTGTTCGGGATCCCCCCAGCCCGGCTCCCGAAGAAGAGCTCCACCGACGGGCTGCGTCCGCTGCCCGCTCGTCGCGCGAAGCTCGCCCTGATCGAGGTGTGCCGGGATCTGGCGCTCGACGATCGGGAGTTCGCGGCCCGTGTGACGCCGCTGTTCCAAGAGTTCCTCGGCAGCCGAGGACAGGCCGAGTCCGCTGCCTGTCTGGTGGCGCTGACGCGGATCCGAGCACGCTGGAGCGACCTGGGCGGCCTCCCGGCGAATCCATCCACTGGCGCGGAGGCGCGGTGAGTACCAAGAACCACTGGCTCACCCATCGTGGAGCCCTCGAGGACGTGGTGTCCGATGGTCACCACCTCGTGTTCGTCACGGCTCATCCGGAGGGGCAGCCCACTGGCGTGTACCGAGCGGACCCACTGGCGGGAACGCTCCAGCATCAGGCGATGCCGGGTGCCGTAGCGTTGGCAGCCACCGCCGATGGCCGGTTCGTGGCGGCTGGCACCGACGGTCGCGTGTGGGTGGGGCCCTTCGGATCGATGGCCCCTGTGGGAGCCGCGTTCGAGCCGCCTGCTGTCGGGGTGGCACCCGTGGCCACCGGGGTGGCCGTGGTGTACGGCGCGAGCTTGGTGATCCTGGGAGCCGACGGCACCGAGCAGGGGCGCTTCGGGCTCGAGGCCGCCGCCACCGCGGTCGCCTCCGATCCGAGCGGGCAGTGGGTGGTGGTCGGTTGTGCCGACGGCACTGTGGCCGCGTTCACCGCTGAGGAAGGTGGCGTCTTCGTGGCCGCCGAGTCGGCGTCGCTGCACCGCGGTGAGGTCACCGCCCTTCGCTTCGAGAAGGACGAGCTCCGCTTCCGCTCCCTCGGCGCGGACAACCGCTTCCTGATCACCCACGCGCGCGGCGCGCTGGAGCCGCTGGACCGCGGGACGAGCCACGGCCACGCGCGTCCGGCACGGGGCATCGAGGGCGACGGCGAGCGCGTCTACACGGTGGGCGAAGACGGAGAGATCAAGGCCTGGCAGCGGGGCAACAAGCGCCAGCCAGCCACCCAGAAGCAAGGGGTGGGCACCGCCGTGGCAATGGCCATGGTGCAGGTGGACGGCCAAGACCACGTCGCGGTGGCCACGGACGACAGCTCCATTCGGCTGTTTCCCATCGAGGAAGACGGCAAGGTGGGCGACCGCGTGCTGCGCCTGTGGGGGGCCATCCCGACGGCTCAGCACGAGCTCGAGCAGAACGAGCCGGAGCGGCGCCGTGGCGCGCTCGACACGCTGGCTGGCTACGCGGATGCCGAGTCCATCGAGATCCTCGCGATCTCGGCGACCTCCGATGCGGATCATCAGCTGCGAGTGCGTGCAGCCGATCTCCTCGGTGCGATGGACAACCCGCGGGCAGGGCCTGCGCTCGAGCAGCTGCTGAGCACCGACACCGAGGCCGTGCGTCGCTCCGCCCTCACGGGCCTCCGGCGGCACGCGGGCACGGCCGACCTCAGGCCCCTGAAGCTCGCGCTGGACGCCAGCTATGCCGACATCGGCGTGGTGGCCGTGCACGCGCTCACGCAGCCCGCCGCCGGTGACGAGCTGGCACACGTCATGCTGGTCGGTGCGCTGTCGCATCGGCAGGACGTGGTGCGCAACGCAGCGCTGTCGGCGCTCGAGAGCCTGCATCCCGACGATCCGACGGCGTCGTTGCTCGGGCTTCGCTCCAGCATCCCCCAGCTGCGATGGCGAGCGCTGCTGCGGCTGCTCCAGCGTGAGCTGCTGCAGCCGGCCGACCGAGCGCTGCGCACCGCCACCGAAGACGCGGACGCGGACGTGCGCCAGCTGGCCTACCAGCTGCGGTTGCTGGCCGTGCCCAGCTTGGCTGCTCACCTGCGGGCGGTGGACGCCGACCTCCACCGCAACCTGCACGGGCTTCAGACGCGCCCGGTGGACGACGCCGAGGGCCAGCCCGCCGATCGCGGCGACCCACCCCCTGCGCCAGCGGCACCGGCAGAGCCGCCCGCCACCATCGCCCCACTCCTTCAGGCCTCGGGGTCGCGGTACCGCGACACCTGCCTGCGCGGGTCCAGCCACCTGGCGGCGCTGGGCGACGGTCGCGCCTTCGGCGTGTTGCTTCAGCTCTCCCGCGAGGGGGAGCCCGATATCCAGGTACGGGCCTGTCGCGCGCTGATCCTGCTCGACGATCCGCGCGCCCTGGGTCGCATGCAGGCCATGCTGCGGGAAGACGCCGAGCAGGTTCGCGATGCGGCCTTCACGGTGGTGGAGCGACTGCTCGACCACGCGCCGCTGCAAGCCGCAGAGATCGGGCTGTCTGCCCCCCACGTCGACATCCGGCGCCGGGGTCTGCGTCTGCTCATCGCCAACCTCGAGACGTCGGGACCCTCCGAGCCAGCCCTCGTGCTGCTGCGGCGTGCCCTCGACGACACCGACGCCAAGATCCGCATGGATGCCTTCAAGGCGGTGCTGCGGCTGGGGATCGGGGGGCAAGGCGAGGGGGCGCTGCGGTTCGCGCTGCAGAGCCTGCAGGACGACGTTCGCCGCGAGGTCCTCACGGAGCTCATGGGCGAGGTCCGCCACGACTGGGCCTGGGCCTTGCTGCTGGAGCGGTTCAACGACGCCGCCAAGCGGCTTCGCGACGAGACCTTCGCCTTCGCTCGCAAGCAGACCCGGGGTCGCGACGCCGAGGCCGTCGTGGCTGCCCTGCGCTCGGAGTACGCGGACCTGCGGCTGCAGGCCGTCGGGGTGCTGGCCTCCCGAATCGACGATCGAGCGCGCCCCCTGCTGGTGGAGGCGCTGGACGACGACGACGAGGACGTGCGCCGCAGCGCGTTCTCGGCCCTGCAGCGCGCAGGGGAGACGGAGGCCATGGTCGGCGCCTTGAGCAGTCGCCATGCCGACGTTCGCATCGACGCCGCCGCGAGCCTCGCCGAGGCAGGCCGGCTCGAGGCCATGTCGGCGTTGCTCGAGCAGGTCACCACGGAGCGTCCCGAGGTCGGTGATCTGGCCGCGCTGTGGAAGACCTATGTGCTCCGGGCCCTACAGGGACTCGCCTGGCTCCGGGACCCGGCGGCCGTGGGCCCCGTCACCGCCTTGCTCGACGACGAGGACGGCGAGCTGCGGGTGGCCGCTGCACGCACGCTGGCCTGGGTGGCGCCGGGGGCGGCCACGCTGTCTTCGCGCATCCAGCACTCCGACGAGGCGGTGCGCCACAAGCTCGCCCTCGGCTTGGCCTGGAGAGGGGACCCCACCGGTGCACCGCTGGTCTTCGGAGGGAGCAGCAGCGGTGCCGACAGGGTGTCGGCAGCGCTGGGGTTGTCGGACGACGAGCAGCTGCTGTCGCTCCTGGATGCCAGCGATCGCAGTGTTCGCGCGCTGGCGCTGCGGGTGGTGTTGCTGCTCGAGTGGGTCCGCCGTGACTTCCCCGAGCGGCTGATGGCCGGACTCACGGTGAGTGATCCGCGCGTGCGGCTGGCCGTGGCCGAGGTGCTCGAGGCCTACAACCAGTCCGACACGCTGGCCGCGGCGGTGGCGGAGCAGATCAACGACCAAGGGGACAACCCCGCCTGGCCGGTGGACGTCTCGGTGCTGCGGCGGATGGCGATCGTGCTCGCCAGCGCCGATGGGTTGCGCAAGGCCGCCGTGGTGGACGTGCTCCGGCTCTGGGACCGTGGCGGGCGCTCCACCCAGGACGCCCAGGTGGGTGCAGAGCACGCCGCACATCGCTTCCAGCTCGTGGTCTCCCGGTCCCGAGGTGCCATCGAGACGCTGCCCGATCCAGGGCCTGCGCCAGCTGTCGATGTCACCGATCTCGTGTTCGGCACCTACGTGGGGCTGTCGGGTCAGGTCGGTGGTCGCTCGGGTGCGCTCGTGCGGGCCTCGGCCCTGGGGCGGCTCTCTCGCATGCAGGGAGTGTCCACTCAAGCCGTGATCGACGCGCTCATCCCGGCGCTGGCCGACAGCAACGGCACCGTCCGAGCGGCCGCCTTCCAGGCACTGCAGTCCGCGGGGCTGCCCACCGATCGGCTGGCGGCGGAGGCGCTGTCCACCGGCCAGCGGGATCTCGGCCAGCTCGCGCTGACCCTGCTCGCGGACACCGGTGGCGCCGACGTGCTCTGGGACGTGCTCCTCGAGCGCGACGACGGGCTGGAGCTGGTGGCCATGGACTTGCTGCGCGAGCGGGTGGGGGAGCATGCCACCGACAGCCGAGCGCTGGACGCTCGCTCGGCTCAGGCGCGCGACCGGGCGGTCCACCTGCTGGCCAGTCGCTACGAGAACAGCGAGGCCGCAGGCGTGCTTCGGGGGGCGCTGACGTCGCGGTTCCCCGACGTGCGGCGATCCGCTGCCCTGGCCCTTGCACGGCATCGGGATGGGGCCGCCTACGAGGCCTTGGTGGCCTTGCTGGTGGACGACGACTGGCAGTCTGCGGCCATCAACGGCCTGGCCGAGCTCGGAGATCCGCGCGCTGCCACGGCCCTGCTGGACCGCTGGGAGAACGATCCCAGAGGGACGGCCGAGACCTACGCCATCCTCGACGCGGTGGCGGATCTCAGATCGCCCGCGGTGGTGGACCGGCTCGTGGCGCTGCTTCGCAGGCACGACGACGATGCGAACGGCATCCTCGATGCGAT
This sequence comes from Myxococcales bacterium, assembly GCA_019634415.1. Taxonomy (GTDB): domain Bacteria; phylum Myxococcota_A; class UBA796; order UBA796; genus DRPG01. The sequence goes on along the minus strand of JAHQVJ010000095.1, from coordinate 34,527 downwards.
GACCACCATCAGCGGCTACGACCAGCGGCTGGTGTTCGAGCCGGACGAGCCCGACGCCGACGAGTCGTGGCGCAAGGGGCAGCATCCACGGCACGACGAGGTGCTGGCCAAGGTCCTTCAGCTGCGCGCCGACCGTCGGGACAGCTGGCGCCTGCGTCAGCTCATGCCTGGCGTGACCTGGTCCAAGGGCAGCGACGTGGACGCGCCCCTGACCCGCATGTTGCACCACGCCGACGACCAGATCCGGCGCTCCGCCGTGGTGGCGCTGGGGTGGCGTGTGCGTCACCGACACGCTTCTGACGAGGCACTGCGGGCGTTGCTCACCCACAAGGATCCCGCCACGTCCTTCCTGGCTGCCGAGGGGTTGGCTCGGGCGGGGGCATCGGCTGGCCTCACGGTGCTGCTCGCGGCCGTCGACACCCTCGACGAGATTCAGCTGCGGCATCGCGCCGTGCTCGCCCTCGGGTACCTGGGAGACGCGCGGGCCCTCGACAAGCTCCTCGACATCCTCGACAACGACGAGCACGCCCTCATCGAGTCGGCCGCCGAGGCCATCGGGCACCTGCGAGACTCGCCGCAGCGGGATCGGATCCTGCAGCGCCTGCTGGGTCTCTCTCGAGGCTCGGGCGGCGTGGCGCGGCGCTCGCTGGTGGGCCTGCGCTGGTTCGGTAGCCCCGATGCCTGGACGCGCATCCGCGCCGTGGCGGACTCTCCCGACTGGTACACCCGCGAGACGGTGGCGGAGCTGCTGCGCCACGACGACACGGCCACCTCCGCCGAGAGCCGGCGGACGCTGGAGCTGCGGCTGCGCGAGGAGCGGCACTACCGCGTGGCACCCGCCCTGGCCCGCAGCCTGCGTCGCTTGCTCGGCACGGAGTCGCTCGAGGCCGACTACGCCTACATGACCGCAGCACGCTGGGTGGCCGAGGAAGACACCATCGCGCGGCTGCGAGAGCGGGGAGACGCTTCCCGGATCCTCGATGCCTTGGCCGATCCCGCGTGTCAGGACGGCTTCGTGGAGCCGCTGCTGATGGGACTCGCCTCTCGAGAGCCCCTTCCGCTGGAGGCGGCGCTGTCCAAGCTCGGCGATGCGCGCCCGAAGGCCGGAACGCTCGCTGCGCGCCTCGTGGGGCGTGCCGGTGCGCTCGACGAGGCACAGAGAACCACGCTGCGCCAGGCGGCCTCCATGTCCCTCGACGACTGGGAGGCACGTCGCCAGCGCGACGAGAACCTGGTCGCTGCCACCGAGCGGGTGCGCTGGATGCTGTGGGCCGCTGTCAAGCAGGGGGCAGGCTCGGAGTTGATCGTACGCACGCTGAAGCTCGGAGGTCAGCACGTGGAGCCGCTGCGCTCTGCCGCGGCCGACGCACTACCGCTGATGCCCCAGGTCACCGACGCGCTGCTGGAGGTGCTGCGCACCGGAGACGCGCGTGCTCGCGGTTTGGCGGCGGGCACCCTGGTGCGTATCGATCGTGCTCGCGCCGAGCAGGTCGTCGGTCAGCACCTCGACGATCGCGCGGTGGCGGAGCCCATCCTCGCGGCGGGCGTGGTGCCGGCCGAGCTGGCGGCCGCCGCGTCGCAGGTACACGTGCAGGGAGTGGCGCTGCCGCACCTCGTGGCTGCCCGGCAGCTCGGGCCGCTGCAGCAAGCTCTGACCAGTGAGTTCGAGGGGGTGCGCTTGGGAGCGGTGGATGCGCTCGGGGCGCTGGCGAGCGAGGACGCCGAGGGCGTGCTCGTCGCGTTCGCGTCCAACGCGGAGCACGAGGAGGAGGAGCGCAAGGCCGCGTGGCGGGCCGTGCGTCGTAGCAAGCGCCAGCGGGCGCGGCAGGAGGGTGCCCCATGAGCACCGACGAGCCGAGCAGCACCGATCGTAGTCAGGTGGTCCAGCGCTACCGGGGGTCCAGCCACGTCGACGACAGTGCCTTGCGGCTGGTGGCCGACGCCCAGCGCTCGCCCGTTCGCGTGGAAGGGCGTCTCACGGAGCCCGTGCTGGTGCGGGAGGCGCTGTCCACCCTGCACGCCATCGTGCGCAGCGACATGCGCTACAAGCCCAAGGATCGTACGGCCTATCTCGCGTACCAGCGCATGAAGAAGCGGTCCGTGGGGATGGCGCAGCTGCAGGCCCAGCAGGCCTACTACGGCTGGCTGGCGCGCAACGATCCGCTCGCGTGGTTCGTGCTCGATCCCATCGTGACCGTGCACCCCGACAGCGTCCTGTTCGAGGTGTTCAGCAAGGACGAGGGCACCTATGCACAGCTGCGCATCGATCGCCAGGCCGTGCAGGAAGAGGGTGACTGGGTGTGCGGCACCACCAACGTCGACTTCAGCGACGCGCTCGCCGACGGTGTGCAGCGGATCCGCAGCTATCGCGACACCAAGCTGTCCATCGGGCAGGACGCGGTGTCGCTGGCCACCGACGGTGATGCGGTGGTGGAGAAGCGCGTGGCGGTGCCCGACACCTGGCTGCGCGGCTTCCTGCAGGTGCAGTCCAGCGCCACGCTCGCGCGTGCCGGCTTCAAGCTGACGCCCATCGAGCTGTACAACGTGATGCGCCAGCTGCGCATGAACGCCGATCGCAAGGGCGAGGGGCGGGCCATCCGGGTGGAGCTGATGCCCGGCGAGGCGCCCAAGCTGCTGATGGAGCCGTGGGAGGTGCTGCTGCCCACGAGCTCGGGTCCCTACCGCGGGCGGCGCCCCGAGGTGATCCGGATCTGGGGGCGGCGTCGCTGGCTGCTTGCCCGTCGCTTCCTGCCCTTCGTGTCGGACGTGGAGCTGCACTTGGTGGGCAGTGGTCTGCCGAGCTTCTTGGTGATGCGCGCGGGCCCGGTGTCGCTGACCCTCGGGCTCACGGGCTTCACCGCGGCCAACTGGTCGCGCTCCCTGCAGTTCGACACGCTGCTGCCGCGACCGGGTGGCGAGGCGCCGCTGCAGGAGCGGGTGATGTCGGTGCTGCGCGAGCGCTGGTGTGCCGACTGGTCCACCCTCGCGCAAGAGTCGGGGGCTCCCCTCGGCCAGGTGCTGTCGGTGCTGCAGGCGGCGGGTCAGAACGGCTGGGTCCTGTTCGACCTGGCCACGGCGAAGGTTCGCTTGCGCCCGCTGACCGCCGATCCCCTCGATCCGGTGCGTCTCGAGTACCGCAACGATCGAGAGCGTACCGCCCACGATCTGGTGCGTCAGGGTGTGGTGGACATCACCAAGGAAGAGGTGATCCACGGGATGGGCATCGAGCTGGTGGCGGACGTGCCCGTGGCGGCCGACAAGCGCTCCTACCGACCTGCCTTCACGCTGGACGAAGAGGGCCGGGTGCGGAAGGCCGAGTGCACCTGCAACTTCTACCGCTCCCACGGCCTCAAGGAGGGGCCGTGCGCCCACATGATGGCGCTGCGGCTCCACTTCGCTGCCATCCAGGCCGAGCGGGCGCGCACCGGCGCCGCGGCGGCCGTCACCGCGGAGACGCGGACCTACGCACGGCGTACCGATGCGGGGGAGGCCATCACCCAGATCTCGCTGGACCAGCGGCAGCTGAAGGTCCGCTGGGGCATGCGCACGGACGCGCGGATGCGCGTTCAGAACCTGCTGTTCGACGAGCCCGCCGATGCGCGTGCCGCCTACCTGAGCCGAATCGAGCGTCTCGAAGCCACCGGTTGGCTCGACGCCACCGCCACCTGAACCTCTCGCCCCCCGTGCGTTCATGAGCACCCGCACCACCGATCTCGCTGCGTTGTGGCTGGCCATTGCCGAGGCTGGCGGGATCGACAACTACGTACAGAACCAGCTCGTGGAGCACGGCTTCCTGGTGGAGCGTCGCGAGACGGACACCATGAGCAAGGCCGAGCTCAAGCGCTACAAGGCGCAGCTCAAGCGCGAGGCTGCCGAGCGACGCGAGCTTCGGAAGGCCGCCTGGGCGGCCTACCGCGAGACCCACATCGTCCACCTGGGCGATGGCGTCTACTACAACGACGCCGCCACCATGGATCGCTGGGACCTCGACGAGCCGGAGGCCCGCGCGGCCGCCAACGAGCTGCCTCGCCTCGACGGACCCGACGATCTGGCCAAGGAGCTGGGGATCACCGTGGCCCAGCTGCGCTGGCTCGCCGTGCATCGCGACGCTGCCACCCGGATCCACTACACCCGCTTCACCATTCCCAAGCGCGACGGATCGGAGCGCGCCATCTGGGCCCCTCTACCGAGGCTCAAGGCGGCTCAGCGCTGGATCCTGCGCAACGTGGTGGAGCACCTGCCCGTTCACGGTGCGGCCCATGGTTTTCTCGCCGGACGCTCCGTGGTCACCAACGCCGCGGCCCACGTGGGCAGCAAGCTCATCGTGAACATCGATCTGAAGGACTTCTTCCCCACGATCACCTGGCGTCGGGCCCGCGGCATGTTCCGCAAGGCGGGGTACCGCGAGCAGGTGGCCACGCTGCTGGCCATGATCTGCACGGAGGCGCCCCGCGAGGTGGTGGAGTGGGAGGGGCAGTCCTACTTCGTGGCCCTCGGTCCGCGCTGCCTGCCGCAGGGAGCGCCGACCTCGCCGGCCATCACCAACACCATCTGCCTGCGCCTGGACCGGCGGCTTTCCGGGTTGGCGCGCCGGTTCGGCTACACCTACACCCGCTACGCCGACGATCTGACCTTCAGCCTGCCCCTGGCGCACACCGGGGAGCCACGGGTGGGGGCGCTCATCGGTGCCGTGGGCCACATCGTTCGCGCCGAGGGCTTCCAGGTGCATCCGAGCAAGACCCGGGTGCAGCACACCGGGCGGCGCCAGCAGGTCACGGGGCTGGTGGTCAACGGTCGTGAGCAGCCTCGCGTGCCGCGGTCGCTGAAGCGACAGCTCCGGGCCGCGGTGTACAACCTGCGCCGGGGGCGTCCGCTTCCGGCGGGGGAGCGCTTCGAGCGCCTCATCGGCTACGCCGCCTGGATCCACCAGGCAGAGCCCGAGCTCGGCTCCGAGCTGCTGGCCGCTCTCGGCGGCTTGAACCCGACGGCCTGACGACGAGGAGCGCTCGGCGTGCTCTTGATGTGGCTCGTGCTGGGGGCGTGTCGCCCCTCCGCCACCGCGGGTCCGTCGCTCGTCGTGATCGAGGGAGCGCTCGTCTTCACCGGAGACGGATCCGAGCCCCTCACCGACCACAGCCTGTGGATCCGGGATGGACGGATCCACCACCTGGGGCCCACGGCAAGCCGTGAGCCTCCGCCTGGTGCGCAGGTGGTGGATGCCCGGGGTCACAGCGTGTTGCCCGGCATCGTCGGAATGCACCATCACCTGCACATGCCCGGGGCTCCCTGGCTCGGTGAGACGCTGCCGCGGGCGGCGCTGGCGTGTGTGGTCACCACGATGCAGACCGCGGGAGCCGCGGACGCCGAGCGCGAGATAGCACTGGCAGCTGCGATCGAGGCCGGCGACGTGCCTGGGCCGAGGATCGTGCCCTCGGCGCCCTACATCAGTGGTCCGGGGGGGAACGCGGTCATGCTCGCCCCGAGCTCTCCTGACGAGGCACGCGCCTTCGTGGCCAAGTGGGACGAGCGTGGAGCAGCCTGGTTCAAGCTGTACCGCCACGTCGAGCCCTCCATCGCCCGCGCCGTGATCGAGGAGGCCCATGCGCGAGGGCGCAAGGTGACGGGGCATCTGTGCTCGCTGTCCTACACCGAGGCGGCGCGGATGGGCATCGACAGGCTGGAGCACGGCCTGAATCCGGCGACGGACTTCGTGACCGATCGGCCAGCGGGTGCCTGCGTGCCGTCTCGCGCATCCAAGGCGGCGCTCACCCTCGACGACCCGCGTGTCGCACAGCTCATCGACATCCTGGTGCAGCACGAGGTCACGCTCACATCCACGCTCGCGATCCTGGAGTCGGGGTTTCCCCACCGCCCCCAGGCCGACCCACGCTCGATGGCGGCCTTGGAGCCGGGCCGGGCGCAGGAGGAGCAGCGGCGGCAGGAGGATCTGGTCGCCAGTGCGTCGGGCACCACCTCCACGCCCAAGTACTGGACGCTCCTCACCGGGTTCGAGCGACGCTTCGTCGAGGCGGGGGGGCGGCTGGTGGCGGGGCCCGACACAGGTAGACACGTGATCCTCGGCTACGGGGACCAGCGCAACTTCGAGCTGCTGGTGGAAGCGGGGTTCAGCGTGCCCCAGACCGTGCAGATCCTGTCCGCCAACGGTGCAGCGGCCCTGGGCCTGCCCGACGTGGGGCAGCTGCGGGTGGGTTGGCAGGCCGATCTGTTCCTGATCGAGGGCGATCCGCGTCGAGATCCCGCCGTGATCCGTGAGGTGATCCAGGTCTACAAGGCAGGCCAGCGCTTCGATCCGGCGGCCTTGCTGGCCGATCTGCAGGGGCAGGTGGGGCTCCGCTGAGGATCAGCTGCCACCGAACCATCCCGACACCACGTCCCCCACGCCCGTCAGATCACCGAACGGGTCGCTGCCGCCGGTCACCAGGGCCTCGTGGGCGACGGCGAGATCCTCGAGCATGGGCTGTAGCCCCTCGTAGCCGGTCTTGTTCAGGGACCGGTCTCGCAGCAGCGGGAGCAGCCCCTGCAGCTCGTCAGGCGCAAAGCTCTGGGGCTCGAAGAACGTGAGCTGTCGCCACACCTCGGACCTGGAGCGGCTGCGGAACGCAGTGGGCGAGCCCAGCACCGCCGTGCAGTCCTCGTCGGTGCCGATGCCCTGGGTGAGGTGGAGCAGCGTCCAGCTCCAGGGCAGGTTGCGGTTGTGGTGCACCGACGCCTCGGCGAAGCAGCGGGCGTGGCCCAAGGCCGTGCGTGCGTCGGAGGTGCGACCCTCCTCGTGGGCGAGGTAGGCCGTGCGATAGGCGATGACTGCGAGGTTCTCCCGGCTCGCGGCCACCTGGGCCGGGGTCTGCTGTGCCGCTTCCCGGAGGCACACCGCCTTCTCGATGGCAAGCTGTGCGTCCGAGAGTCGTGCGTCGTCGACACCCTCGCGGTTCAGCAGTGTCATGCCCAGCCCGTTGTAGGCGCGGGAGGCCGTGGTGGCCATCGTGCGGATCCCGGCACCTTCTCCGCTGTCGGCGAGCACGCCACAGCGAAGCACCGCGCGGTCTCCGTCCGGGGCCTGATGCTCAAGCCAGGCCGCGGCATCGCGGAACAGCTGCTCGGCGTCCTTCGCCCCTTGCTGACGCGCCGCCGATCGTGCGGAGACCCGTCCCGAGGCCGTGCCGTCGCCCCCACAGGTGTCGATGAACGACGCGTCCGACAGGGTGGGCAGCTTTCGCAGACACTCGGCCTGCCAGACGAAGGCCTCGAGGGAGTCCGAAGGCCGAAGCGCCCGCCGCGTACGCTCGGTGTCGTCGCTCGCAGGGGTCCACAGCAGGTCCGCGCACACGTCACAGACATCGGCTCCGGCTCCCGTCACCCCCAGGACCACGCCGTCCAGGCGCACCTGTGCGAGGGTCCAGCGGGGATCGGAGTGGCGCTGCTGCCCTCGCTGCACGAGCCCGCGCACCGTGCGGTACAGCTGGTGCTCCGTCACCTCGTCGCGATCCGCCGCCAGTGGCGCAGCCCACCGCTCCAGCGAGTTGAGCTTGAGCAGGGCATCCGCCAGATCCCGCTTCGAGGCCGGTCCGTCCGGCGCCTGCAGGAAGGTGCGCAGGGTGCGGATCTGGGAGATCTCGACGAAGCGTCCCTGCAGCAGATCGTCGATGGCGCGGTCGACGTCTCGCAGGCACCGAGCGGAGGGGCCCGTCTCGGCCTCGCCGTCGCTCTGCGGCGAGGTGGCGCAGGGGTTGCGCTGGAACGACGAGCTACCGAAGGACAGGAACTGCTCGGAGCCGATGGCCTGCACCAGTCGCGCGCGATCCAGCGCCTGCTGGACCTCGGTCTCGCGCTGGTGGGCCTCGAACGCGTCCTGCTGCGCCTGGGCGATCTGCCGCATCGTGACGAACATCAAGGCCACCACGACCACCAAGGTCAGCCCCGACCACAACGTCGACAGCAGGCGCCGCCACGTCTGCCCACCGTCTCCCTCCAGCAGCTCCTTGAGTGCTTCGTCCTCTGACTTCGCCACCAGCCCTCCTCGCGTGCAATGGCCCTACTGAAGGGCGACGAACCACCGGGGATGCCCCCGACGAAGCAGCAGCCTCGCGACCTGCGCCCGCTTCCGGGTTCGCCGTGCCTGCGAGATCCGGCTGTAGAACAACCAACCGAAGTAGGTGACCCATCCCAGCCAGGCCGCCTCTTCGGCATCTCCGAACAGTCGGCTCACCAGATCGGTGAGCCCGTGGCTGGCGGAGGCCGCCTGGGTCACCAAGCCGAAGGCGATCACCAGATCCGCCGAGAGCAGACCCATGAACACGAGCTGCAGTGCCCCCTGGGTGACCGTTCGGCGCAGCAACAGCCGAGACGCTGCCCGGCGACGCACCGTGAGATCGTCGGTCCTGTTTGTCGATGCCCGGGCCATGCTCCACCAGCACTCGCTTTCGGAGTCATAGCCGGGTCTGCCGTCGTGGGAAGGTTCGGATCCTTACGGACGGTTCAGCTCTCCTCCTCCACGCCCGGTGTGGTGGTGTCGGACTCGTCGATCTCGCTTCCCACGAGCTGCTGCCCGTTGTCTGCGGTGTCTTCGCGGAGGATGGCCTCCTTCAGCGTGGATCCGGCGTCGTCGGTGAGGGTGGCGGTCTCGATCCCTGCGGCGTCGGGCGCGATGGCGGTGACGACGTACACGCGGTCGTCCACCAGCAGCTCCCAGCCCACGGCCAGGGCCACGGGCACCACCAACAGCGAGCGCCCGGCCACCACGCGTCGGGTCACCCGGCGTCGGTGCCGCCTGCGGATCCGACGCCGGGTGCGCCGGCGGGTCCGTCGTCGTACGGTCCGACGAGGCCCTGCCGCTGCCTCGGCCGTGTGGGTCAGCGCTCCGAGTGCCACGAGTCCGAGCACGAGCTGGCGTCGAGTGGTCATCACACCTCCGTCTGTACACGAACGTCGGTACGCGATGGTTGTTGAGGAGGTCTGGAGACCTCAGCCTTCGTCGGGGGGAACCCAGTCTTCGTACTCGTCGTACTTCAGGGCCTTCCCCCGCACCCGCTCCACCGGGTACTTGCCTTCGGCGCGCGCCAGCTTGCTCCGAAGCGCCGCTGCCAGATCGATGTCTGCGCGGTCGCAGAGGTTGAGCAGGCACATGAGCACGTCGGCGGCTTCGTCGGCGACCTTCGGGGCGCGCTCTGCCCGAGGTGGCTGGGGCCCGTCGTCGGTGCTCCACAGGAACAGCTCCAGCAGCTCCGCTGCCTCCACCGACAGCGCCATCGCCAGGTTTCGAGGGGAGTGGAAGCGCCCCCAGTCACGCGCGCTCACGAAGGACCGCACCTCGTCGGTCAGCTGCGACAGCGTGGGATCATCGGGCATCAGCGGAGGGTGCGCGCCTGGCGCACCACGTCGCCGATGTTGTCGGGCAGCGTCCGACGGGTGGCGATGTTCTGCATCGCCTGGGGCACGCTGCCGCCGGTGTCGGTGCAGACCCGGTAGTCCACAACCACCTGGTCGCCGTCCACCCGAAACTCCCAGCCTCCCACGTTGACGGGTGGCTCCACGGCGCCGGGGTTCGACGCGCGGACCGCGTCGTAGACCGCCTTGTGCTTGCCTCCCTCGGTCAGACGAGACCACCGATAGGAGCGATCGGCACCGGTGCGGCCGATCTGCGCCGTGAGGAACCAGAACCGATCGCTGGCCAACGTCCAGCCCGGTACGTCCAGCAGCTGGTAGTAGTCCACGCGACTGGCGGTGCGCTCCAGGACCTTGCCCTCGGCCACGTTCGCCGACGACCAACGCACCGCGCCCTCCACGTCGATGGCCGTCTCGAGCAGCGCGTCGGGATCGACGTCGGTGACCCGCGCAGTGCCGCGGAAGCAGGGAATGCCAGCCACCTCCGCCCGCCAGATGCGGACCTCTCCCACCTCGCTGTGCTTCGCCGTGGTGACGAGCTTCCAGGAGGCGGCGTCCATCTGGACGTGCGTGGGGGAGGCCAGGGCGGTGGACAGCCAACAGAGTGCGAGCATGCCGGGGGGGTAACCGAGGATGTGGCGCCTGGGAGGAAGCGTCATCCCGTGTAAGCCTCCGGCTGCTCGATGCGCGCGAGGACCCAGTCGAAGCGACCCGTGGTGATCTTGGAGTCACAGTACCCGCACACACCCGCCTGACTCACCTGGTCCAGGGGCGCTCCGCAGCTGGGACATCCCGGCGCGTCCCCTTGGGTGTCGGCCGAGCCTCCAGCGGTCCGCAGGAAGGTCCAGTACTCGGAGAAGCGACGAGGCACGCTCGCGTTGCCGCCGACCACCTGGCCCTGTGCGTCCACCACGCAGTCGATCATCTGGGCCCACAGTCGCACCGTGATGGCCTCGTACCAGGCGTCGACCTCCACCTTCACGATGCGCACGCGCTCGAGCTTCACGTTGGCGAGGTGGTTGCGCAGGCCACCTCGCGCATAGCCCTCCACCCAGAAGCGCAGCGTCTGGTACATGCGGTCCGTGGCGTAGGGGCGCGCGTCGTGCCAGCGGTTGGCGGACCACGCCGTCTGTAGGCTCACGAAGACGTGCTCCACGCGCTTGCCGAAGGCAGCGCCGTCGAAGTCGGGGTGGCGGGCCGTGAGCCCGCGCATGGCGGCGGGCAGATCGGGATCCTGCACCATGGGCTCGTGCACCGAGCTCTCCTCGCCCCCATCGGTGAAGCCGATCTCGGGTGCCAGGGCGCGCTGTCGGGACTGGACCACCACGAAGGAGGCCTGCCACTGCAGCTGACCCGCGGTGATGGCGCTGTCGCAGTTGCGGCAGGCGCCCATGGCTGAGACCTCGATGGACGCTCCACAGTTGGGGCATCCGAGCCGGCTGATCCGATCTGGCGGCAGGCTCACGGCTCCCGCCTTGCGGCGGAACACCCAGCGCTCGCGAACCTGGACGTGGCGGGATCGCCCATCGGCCAGCGTCTCGACCCGGGAGGACTCGAAGCGCACGTAGAGGTGGTCGTGATCGCGCCGTCGCTCCACCTTCTCGATGGACACGCCGCCCATGACCACTTCGGAGACGGCGCGCACGCCTTCGTGGGCCTCCAGCAGCTTCAGGCGCGCCGTGTTGGCCACGAAGGGCAGCAGCAGCGCCCACTGATCGGAGCCGACGGCCTCGTGGGCGCGACGGTGCACGAGCACCAGGTAGTCGAGCAGCACGGGAACCGACAGCGCCGCGTCGCGTGACCTGAGCCCGTCGATCCCCAGGATGCGACGGCCCGGTCGCACCGCGGGCAAGGAGGCAGCGCCGTGTGCGGAGCTCGGGACGAAGCCGCCTGTGCGGTGGACTCGGTGGCTCGTGTTGTCGTGCATCATCCAGGCGCGGAGAGCCAGGAAGCCGAGGACGCACAGCACGATGGGCACGCCGAGGCTCGGGTTGCGCACGCACAGGTAGACGAGCCAGAAGACCAGATCGCCGCTGCCTCCGCCTCCGCCGCCTCCTCCACGGCCTCCGCCTCCGCCGCGCCCGAAGCTCTGGCCGCCACCCACACGGGCGTCGGCCACTTCCGGCCAGAGCAACACCGCCAGGGCCGTGACGAGTGCTGTGGCCGCCAGTGCCAGCGCCAGCCAGCGACCCCTCATGGGGTGCCTCGCAGGCGCCACAGCCTCCAGGGCGCCTCGGGCTGAGCCGAGGGACGAAGCAGCCCGAGGAGCCGGCGTCCGCACAGGACCTCGATGCGCTCGTACCACCCGTCCTCCTCCACTTCGAGCCACACGAGCTCGTCGTCTGCGGCGGGCATTCCGGTGGCGTGCCACCAGCGGATCGCCTGGGCCCCCCGGCTCGTGGCGTACGAGGCCACCTCGTCGACTGTTGCGTCGGGTCGGTCCAGCAGGCCGTTGATCTCGGCGATCAGTGCCTCGAACCCCTCTAGATCGAAGGCCTCGGCGCGAAGCAGCAGCGCCCGACGGGCCGGCGCCAGGCCCGGATCGGGGGTGGTGCGCGGGGCCGTGAGGGAGGGCAGGGTCTCCACGCGCGTCTTCCTCCAGCTGCCGTCGTAGTCTCCGTCGGGCGTGCCCGAGCGCGCATCGTCGGGCCGCTGGACCACCACGCGATGGAAGGTGGGCGCACCCGCTGGGTCGTGGGACGCGAGCTGCACCGAGACCGTGACCAGGTGGTCGTCGAGCTCCACCTCCTCGATGGACACCGGCCCCAGCGCCGTCTGGGGGCCACGGTCCTCCGTGAACAGGGCCAGCACCCGATCGAGGAAGGCGGGCAGGCAGAACTCGGGATCTCGCGCGGCCAGCGCGCGCAGCCCTCCGATGGCGGCTTGTGCCTCGGCACCCAGCGCATCGGCAGCGAGCACTCCGCGGTCGCGGGCCCAGGCCGCCGCGTCGGCCTCCAGCGACGCGCGCCGCTGCTGGAGCACGGGACGCGCCAGGGTGAGCCAGGTGAGGATCCACACCGCGAGGGTCGCCCCCAGGATCCCCGCCACCACGGTGAGGCGACCTGGGTCGGGGTGGGGGCCGAGCAGGAAGGAGGATGCCCCCAGCGCCGCGAACGTCGCGCCGATCAGGGCGAGCCGCACGGCAGGGGTGATGGCCTCGAACCAGAGTCCGCGATGCATGTCAGCGAATCCTCGGGGCGTCCGCCAGATCGACGCGGCGGGTGCCGGAGTGGGGGACGTGGCTCGCCAGCACCTCGCCGACGGCGTCGAGGCCAGCGAGGAAGCCGTCGAGGTCGCGCGTGGTCAGCGCCTGTGCCGCCGAGGCCCAGCGTCCGCGCGGGATCCGCGCCTCCAGGCCCACGTCCGGGATCAGCTCCACGTGGCCCTCCCAGGCACTCACGTAGACCAGCAGGCCCGTGCGGCTCTGGGTGGCGTGCACCGCCTCCAGGTGGAACTCGGCAGCGGCGGCTCGCTTCACCTGGTCGAGCCGTCGTCGCTGGCTGGTGAGCAGCGCCGTGACCCGATGCCCGCCGGTGACCCAGGCCACCAGCAGCCAGACCACCGCCAGATCGAGCACGGCCAGCACGGGATGCACCGAGAACGGCACCAGCAGGAGGACCACGAAGGCCAGCAATGCACCCACGCCCCCCAGGGCCTGAGCGACGTCGTGGTAGCTGCCGCTCCGCTCGGCGGCGACCACCACCACCTCGGCGTCGGTGGACTTCTCGAGCTCGCCCACCTTGGCCGCTACGGCCTCGCTGAACCGGTCATCTGCGTGGAGCATCGAAACCTCAAGGAGTGATCAGGCGGAAGGGTGCGTCGGCCTGGTAGCCGCAGCGCTCGTAGACCCGTACGGCGGAACCGTTGGCTTCATTGACATGCAGCGTCACCGCAGGGTGCCGAGCGAGCAAGCGTCGGCTCAAGGCTGCGATCCCCGCCGTGGCCAGGCCGTGCCCGCGGTGCTCGGGAGGCACGTAGGTGCCCCCGATCTGGCAGCCGTCCTCGTGGGAGGTGCCCACGTTGACCTGGAACAGCACGTCGTCGTCGCGCTCGATCACCCAGGTGCGTCCGGACTTGACGCGCTCGCGCACCACCTCGTCGTGTAGCGCCGGATCGGCGGCCGAGGGATCGACTCCGATGTCCTCGAGCTCCATGGCCGCGGAGTGGTCGGCGATGACCGGCCACTCCTCGTAGGAGGCGCGTCGAAAGCCGGCGGGGTCGGAGCCCTCCGGTGCCTTCTGCAGCACGTACAGCCGCTGATCGAAGGAGCGGGAGGGGGAGCGCCCGCGCGTCCAACGCTCCCACAGGGCATCCGACGCTGCCCGCGGTCCGACCATCAGCGTGGGCCTGTGCAGGTGGTACAGCTGCTCTCCGATCCGCGCGGCGTCGACCGGATCGGGACAGAAGGGCACGGTGAGGCGGTTGGCGATGACCAGCACGATGCCCGTGAGGGCGCCGTCCTCGAAGGCTCCGTACCACCGTCCGCGGGACAGCGCGTGGGTCCGCACGAAGCCGAGCAGGAACAGGTTGACGACGACGTTCTGCTCCAGCAGGGTGAGCATCTCGCTCTGGTCGTCGGGGGACAGCCGCTCCACGCGGTCCGTCATGCCGCCCTCCGGTTGGGCGAAGATACCCCGGTCGCGGAGGAAATCTCGTGCTGTGGTGGTTGGTGTGGACGGGGTGTGGCGTTCTGCCTGCTGGGCCCGAGGTCGTCGAGGGACCCACCGCCGTGGAGCGCTTCGCCGCCGCCTCGGCGTGCGAGGCCCCGAGCGACGTGGTGCTGCAGGTGGGACGCACCGCCTGGGGGGCTCCGCTGACGGCCGCGTCCCCGCCGCGGGACCCGCGCCTGGGACCGGCGCAGATCGTGGCTGTCACGGGTGGGCGCATCGCCGTGCGCCACGACGTGCACGATGCCGTTCAGTGGGCGCTGTACGAGCCTTCCGTGGGGCGAGTGGCGGTGGCCGAGGACCTTCGTCGCGACTCGCTCGTGACGCCGGATGGCGCCTGGATCGTACCCACCAAGGGCCCGGCGACGCGCCTGGATCCGGCGGCCGTGTCGGGCGCCCATCTGCAGGCGGGGCCGGATCGAGAGCTGTTCGCCTGGTCGCAAGAGGTGGCGCTGCGCCTGCGGGCGGCCCGAGACGTGGAGATCCCGAGCCCCCAGGGACGCGCGGTGCGCACGGGCGAGGACGGTCGGGTGTCGGTGGTGGATGGCTCTGAGGCCGAGGTGTGGTCCACGTCGCTCACGGCAGGCACGCGCGCGGTGCTCACCGACGACGGCACGGTGGTGGCGGCCACCGACGGAGCGCGGCTCGCGCTGTTCGACGCCAGCGACGGTCGGCGGCTCGACGATCCCGAGCGCGATGCACCGGTACCCACGGTGGCGGCTGCAGGCCCGGCGGGGCAGGTGATCGCCGCGTACGACGACGGCAGCCTGCGGTCGTTCCGCGCCGACGGATCGCTGCTGGGGCGCTGGGCCCTGAACGACGTGCAGCAGGTGGTGTGGGCCGAAGACCTGTTGTGCGCGCGCAATGCCGAGGGGGTGTGGTGCTTCGAGCCCGACGGAACCCTGAAGGCTGCGCCCGCGCGTCGCACGATGACGCCAGGTGCCCGCACGGTGGGGTTCCGGGTGGTACAGCTCGTCGCTGGCCCAGCGGTGATCGTCGACGACCGACGCATCTCCCTGCCCCGCGCGATCGGCGCGCCCCGCGACTTCTCGGCGCTGCCCGACGGGCGCACGATCTCGGTGCGGGGGGCGGCAGGATCGGTACTGATGGACGTGGCCACCGGAACCGTGCTCGAGGAGCGGCCGCCAGCGAGGCTCGTGCAGCGAGCCGTGGGCGACGAGCTGTGGGTACGACCTGGACGCGCGCCCACGGCACCGCCCTCTGCGGCGGACTCCGAGGTCGCGGCGCCGGTCGTGCGCGGGGCGGTGGTGGATCCAGGGGACGTGGCCGTCGACGTGGCCGAGCCGTCGGTGGCGGTGAAGTGGGTGTTCTTCGATCGGGGCACGCTGCTGGCCAGTGGCGAGCAGGCGGCGATCCGGTTCGCGGCAGATGGCCGGGTCCGCGCTGCCGAGCGCGCCTACCCACCCAACCCCAAGGTCCTGGTGAAGCGCACTGCACGGGGACGCTGGGGGATCCAGGAGGGCCGGGATCGGAGGCTGCTGGAGGGTCTACCCGACGGTGAGGTGGGCACCGCTGCTCCAGGCGGCGAGGTCGTGGCGGTGGCCGATCAGCGGGTGGTCTGGATCCGGCACCCGGATCACGACCAGGTGCGCGGCATCTCCCTTCCGCGCGTCTCTGCCCTGGCGTTGAGCGCAGACGGGCAGCGGCTGGCCGTCGCGTCGCCGGTGGCGGGGCTGTGGGTGGTGCAGACCGCCACGGCACAGGTCCTGCACGTGCTGGCGCCGCCCGAGGTGGTGCGGCTCGAGCCGTCGCTGGCCTGGTCGGGGGACGGTCGCTTCCTGGCCATGGGATCGCGCGACGTGTGGGCGTTCGACGTCGACACGGGTCTGTCCACGGTGCATCGGCGCTATCAGGGGGCTGCCACACTCGCCGTGAGCCTGGACGGTCGGCACGTGGCCGCCCACACCCACGACGGTCAGGTGCAGCTGGTGGACCTGTCGACGGGCACGGTGCACGCGGTGCAGGGAGACTTCGGCGAGCCCGATGCGCTGTGGTTCGACGACGACACGCTCCGGGTGGCGCGAGGCTCCGGGGGGGCGCGGATCGGCCTGGATGGCTCGGTGTTGGCCAGCACCCTGTGGCCGTGGGACGACGAGGTCCGCGGCCTGCAGCTCGCCGATGACGGTGCCGTGCGCGTGCTCGGCTCGGGCCACTGGTACACGCTGTCGGCGGCCACGGGCGTCGCCCGCTGGGAGGGGCTCGCCACGGTGACGCCGGGCGCGCAGGGGCGGGCTTGGTTCCGCTTCCCGGGCCTCGACGCGCCCCGCGGAGCGCCTGCGATGGAGTGCGCGCAGACGTTCGCGGGGGGCCTGGGTTGCCCCGTGGACCAGGGCGACGAGCTGCCGGCGATGCGGCGCCCGCTGCCGTCCCCCACGGGTGCGGCGGTGGTGGACGAGGCTCGCGTGGGGAAGTCGGAGGCGACCATCCATCGGGTCGGCACCAGCCCCGTTGCCCTTCCCGAGACGGAGCGCGATCCCTCCACGCTCGCCTGGGCGGGGCAGGACTCCCTGGTGGCGTTGGGACCCGGGCTGGAGCTGTCGGGTCGCGTCGGGTCGCTGCGGGCACGGTCGTCGTTGATCGGTGGTGGGGTGCGCGGCGTGGCTGCGGGCGGCCCGCTGCGGGCGAGGCTCGGAGACGCCCTGCTCGTGACGGAGGAGGGCTCCGACGAGCCTCGGTGCGTCTTCGATGGCGGATCGGGGCCCATCGTGATGTCCCCGTCGGGCGGACACGTGGCGTGGACGGACGGGGCGGGGGGTGTGCGGACGGCCATCGTGGAGAGCTGCGTGCGCGCGCCCGACGTGGCTCGGGTCTCGGCGGCAGCGCCAGCGTCGCGCCTGGGACGAACCGGTCGCATCGCGCTGGCCCACACCACGGTGCAGGGCTCGGTGGTGGGGGAGTCCCCCTCGCGGTCTCGGGTGGTCGTGTCGGAGCCTCCGCTGCACGGCGCCGAGGTGTGGGACGCCTCCACGGGACGATCCGTGGGTGCGCTCGGGGTGGTGCAGCCTCCCGTGGCCGTCACCGATGCCGGGCTCGCCGCTTGGATCACGCGCACAGGACACCTGGTGTGGCGACCCCCCGGGGGGGGCACCACCCAGCGCGTGTCCGACCTGGTGGGGGTGCAGGGGGTCGCGGCGCATCCGGCGGGACACCTCGTGGTGTACGCGCTGGGGCGCCTCGAGGTCATCACGCCGACCATGCTGGCGCAGCGATCGGAGGCGGTGGCGCCACGTACCGGCTCTCGCCGCCGTCGTTAAAGCGAGCGGCGAGGAGGGGTGATGCCCAAGGCGGTGTCGGTGACCCAGGACGGGCAGGAAGATGGCTGGCAGCCCGAGCTGGGCTGGTTTCCCGAGATCACGCCGCAGGGCGACACCCGGCTGACCGTGTCGGCGGGCTCCGACGTGCTGCCAGCGGTGCACAAGGCGCTGGCTGCAGCGCTCGCCGAGCCCCTGTCGGTGCTGTACCGACAGAAGGTGGATCGGCAGGATCCGAAGCCGCAGGGGCATCCCCCCAAGGACTTCGTGGCCGTGGGGCTGCCCTGCGAGCGCGTGACGGCGGCGCTGACGGCCGCCGGCGAGCTGGTCTACACAGACGCGCGCTGCGAGGTGTGGCTGCGCGGCGGCCTCGGCGAGCAGATCGTGCTCGATCACGACGGCGTGATCTACGTCTACCCCGATGATCCTGCCTTTCGCGACGCCCTGGGGGGCTGCGACGTGCCCGAGGCGGACGTGGATCTGATCTCGGATCGAGACTACGTGAAGCACTGGTTTCACGCCCATTGCGACGCGATGGAAGAGGCCTTTCTCGCGGACCTGGGGCTGTCCCAGGTCCCACACCGGAAGGGGTGAGCGTGCGCGATCTTCGAGACAAGGTGGCCATCGTCACCGGTGCGGGGTCCGGGATCGGACGGAGCCTGTCGGTGGAGCTGGCGCGACGCGGATGTCACCTGGCGATCACGGATCTGCACGAGGAGCGCTTGGCGCCGGTGGTCGCCGAGATCGAATCCTTGGGGCGGCGGGTCAGTCAGCACGCCTTCGACGTCGCGGATCGCGAGGCGTGGCCAGGCTTCCGCGACGCCGTGCTCGAGCAGCACGGCTCTGTGCAGCTGCTGGTGAACAACGCGGGTGTGGCGCTCACGGGGGCCTTCACCTCGTGCAGCCTCGACGATCTGCAGTGGCAGCTGGCAGTGAACCTCGACGGTGTGCTCTTCGGTTGCCACTTCTGGCTGCCTCATCTGCTGGAGCAATCCGAGGCCCACGTGGTGAACCTGTCCAGCATCTTCGGCATCGTGAGCATGCCCGACAACGCGGCCTACTGCATGGCGAAGCACGCGGTGCGGTCGCTGTCGGAGGCGCTGGAGGTGGAGCTGTGGCACACCCCGGTGCGGATCACCTCGGTGCACCCGGGGGCGGTGGCGACGAAGATCGCCGTGGACGCTCGGTTCCGGGGTGGCGGCTACGCCACCGAGGAGATCGCTCAGGACGCGATCAGCGGTGGGATCACGCCGGATCGGGCCGCCCAGATCATCGCGGACGGTGTGCAGCGGAACAAGCGGCGGATCCTGGTGGGCCGAGACGCCAAGTGGCTGGCGGCGTTGCAATGGGTGTTCCCGGTCTACTACCGCAACCTGGTGCGCGCCTACGTGGATCGCCAGCTCGGACGCGCCACCTGATCGCGCCCGATCAGGAGAAGTGTCGGTGCCCGTTCGACGAATCCAAGGCCTCGTCGAGGGAGATGGCCGACGGTTGGCCCTCCACGAAGGAGTTCCTCGTCAGCGTCACCAGCGTGGATCGAATCTCCTCGAGCAGGTTCGCGCCCTCCTGCGCTCCCCGCCGCGCGACCCGCAGGTAGTACAGCGCTGCACAGGCAGCGGCGTCTGCTTCGAGGAGGCAGGTCGCGCGCACACCAGCCGCAGCCGAGCGCTCCGCTCGACGCACCAGCTGAGTCATCGCCCTGCACAAGGTGCCCAGCTTCACTCGCGGTTCGACCACCAGCTCCTCGGCTTGAAATGCTGCGATCTCCCGCGTGGCCGCGATCGCGTAGGCCTCGACTCGCCGAGCGGCGTCTCGTACGGCTCGAGCTGGCTCCTCCGCCCGTCGGCGTGCCGTTCGCAGCGACCGTACCTGGTCTGCGGAGGGTGGATCGGTGGGGAATGCAGGACCGGAGGGGAGATGCTCTGCCATGATGCGATGAACGCGCGGACCCCGAATCATCGGCCAGGCGTGCTCGACATTCCCGAGGAGGCACGCTCGCTGCCGGGTGGCGGTCACTGTCCGGACGGCCAGCGCGAGGCGCGCTAGGAGACAGGGGATGTTCCACATTCGCGACATCCCGATCGATCCGCCGCTCGTCCTCGCCCCCATGGAGGGAGTGACGGATCTGACGTTCCGGCGTCTGATCCGCTCCATCGGTGGCTGTGGGCTCACCGTCACCGAGTTCATCCCTGGCAAGTCGCTTGCCCAGGCCCACCGCACCGCGCTGCAGATGGCCGCCTTCGATCCCGACGAGCGGCCCGTGTCCGTGCAGGTCTACGGCCGTGACCCGGACGTGCTCGCCGATGCTGCGAGGTACGTGGAGCAGGAGCTGGGCGCGGACATCGTCGACCTGAACATGGGCTGCCCCAGCAAGAAGGTGTGCAAGAACTCGGGCGGCTCGGCACTGATGAAGGAGCCGGCGCTCGCCCGCCGGATCGTGTCGGCCATGCGCGCCGCCACCTCGCTGCCCTTCACCGTGAAGATGCGTGCGGGGTGGGATCGGGAGCACCGCAACGCCCCCGAGATCGCCGCCATGTGCGAGGGGGAGGGAGCGTAGATGGTGGCGGTGCACTGGCGCACTCGCGCCGATCTGTACGGAGGGGTGCGCGAGCTGCGCACCATCGCTGCCGTGAAGGAGCGCCTGTCCATCCCCGTGCTGGCCAACGGCGACGTCATCGACGAGGCCAGCGCCCTGTCCACCCTTCGGGAGACGGGCTGCGACGGGTTGATGATCGGCCGCGGCGCCATCCGCGATCCGTGGGTGTTCTTGAAGGTGCGGGCTGCCTTGGCCGGGGAGCCGCCCGTGCGGGTGGACGTGCTGGAGCGTCAGCGAGTGCTGCTTGCCTACTACCGGGTGATCGAGGACCTCTCGCACTCCGAGAAGGGCGCGCTCGGCCGCATGAAGAAGATCGCCCGATACTTCGCCGATGGGGTGCCCGATGGCGAAGCGCTGAAGCGGTCCATCTTCCACTCCCACGCCGTGGACGAGGTGTTCGACAACGTGCGCGCGCACTTCCAGCGCTTGGTTACCCTTCCTGCAGAGGTGGGGTGAGGCCGTGCGGAGTGGATGGGTGTGGGCGCTCGCGTTGGCGTGTGCAGGCTCGGACGGAGGCTCGACGAGTCCGACGATCACCGACCCCGAGGTGTGTCCGGGGGGCGGTGCTGACGCCGAGGAGATCAGCGAAGCGGCCCTGCCCACGTGCAACGCGGTGGCGGAGCGCTACAGCCGGGTGCTGGGCTCCTTCAGCGGCTGCACCACCGACGAGGACTGCCACGTCCTCACGGGCCAGTGCGAGGTGTCGCTGGGGGCCTGCTACGAGGTGGCGAACACCTGCCTGGCCCAGGCCGTGCTCGACGAGCTGGGAGCGCTCCACGAGGCTCACTCCCGGGACTGTGTGGACGCGGTGTGCCGCTGCGCAGAGGCTCCGGAGGCGGCGTGTCGCGAGGGGCTGTGCTTGTTCGCCGACACGCGTTAGCGGAAGAGCAGTGACGAGAGGAGCAGCGATGCGTCTGCGTCCCCCACATCACCGGGCCATCCGCGACCACGCTGCGTCGTACGGCTGACACTTTCTCTGACGGACGTCTCCGTCACTGATTCGTGCACTCGATAGCGTTCGGCGTTCAGTCGACAGCGTTCAGCTGAACGCTGAACGCTGACAGCCGAACCCTGCCCCACCCGAACCAACGATTCCGCGGTCCATCCGCTCAGGAGGCCATCATGGCCCAGTCCATCTCTGATGTCGTCGAATTCGTCAAGAACCTGACTATCACCCAGGCCACGCAGCTCGTCTCTGCCCTCGAGGAGGAGCTGGGTGTGTCGGCGCAGCTCGTACCCCCGCCACCACCCGACCCAGATCCCGTCGTCGTCGACGAGAACCTCGAGGTGGTCCTGACGGAGGTGGGCGAGCGTCGGCTGGAGGTGATCCGGTGCCTGCGCGCCGAGCTGGGTCTGTCCCTGCGTGAGGTGCGGGACCAGATCGCATCCTTGCCCGCAGCGCTGTGGGAAGGCTCCGACCGCACGCGGGGCGAGCAGCTGACGCGCGCACTGGCCGAGGCGGGGGCCGCCGTAGAGTGCAGGACGGCAGCCCGGAGTTGATCGGCAGGAGCGGCATGCGGTATCAGATCCTCGTCGTGCCGGTCCGCCGGACGTGGCGGGGAGTCTGATACATGCCGTTCGCTGCCGCCGGCCCTCTGGTCAGGCGCTTGTTCGTCGCCCTCCTGTTGCTCGGCTTTGGGCTCGCCTGCTCCGGAGGATCGCTGTTCGGCGACGACGTCGCAGTGATCGCCGAAGGACGTGGCATGCTCGAAGCCGGGGATCTTCCTGCGGCGCAAGCCGAGTTCGCCCAGGTCTACGCGGAGAATCCCACCTCGGTGTCGGCCGCCACGGCGTTCGCCTACTCCCAAGTGCTCGCGGGAGACCTCAAGGGGGCCGACCGCACGCTGGCGTCCATCGAGCCCAGTGCGTCGGATCGCCTGGGTGAAGTGCGCCTGCGCCGCGCGCTGGTGGCGCTGCGCGCTCGCGACCTGGACGCGGTTCGCAAGCACGGCTCCAGCTCCGAGCTTCCGGAGGGCATGCTGCTCGCTGCCGAGGTCCACCTGATCGACCTGGAGAGCGAGGCGGCCGCTGAGATGTTGCGTCGGGTGCAGGCCTCTGGCGGGCCCGCCGGAGCCACGGCACAGCAGTACCTGAACATGATCAACAGCGGGGACCCCAACCTGGCCAGCCTCGCCGACACCACCGCCCTGTGGGCCCTCGGGGAGCGTCGTGCAGCCTGCGAGGCTGCAGAGGAGCTGGTTCGTGAGCTCTCCGTCGACGCAGGCCGCGACGAGCAGCTCCTGCTGTGGGCCGGCAGAGCGGCCACGTCGGGGCTCCCCACCGTGGCCCGGAGCCTGCTCGACGCCATCTCGTTCCCGCCCGAGGGGCAGTCCTGGCGGGTGAAGGCGACCTACGCCATGGTGGACCTGCTCGACGGTCGCACCGATCGGGCGATGTCCACCTTCGAGGCCCTGCAGAAGGGCGCGGAGGCGGGCGACGTGCCCCGGGAGGGTCTGTCGGATGCACTGGCCACGGCCTGTGGCCTGATCAAGGATCCAGAGCTGGCCTCCCGCCTGGTACAGCGGGTGGAATCGGCCGCCGCCGCCCGGTGTCTCATGCTCGCCGGCGACGTCGAGACCGCACGCGCCCACGCCCCCTCGGGGCCCCTGTCGAACTTCTTGGAGTTCCAATGAGCCGTTGTTGGATGGTGCTGCTGCTCCTCCTGCTGCCCTTGTCCATGGGCGCCGACTCCGTGGGGATCCCCGTGACGGTGCGCGTGATCGATGCGCAGACCGGTGAGCCCATCCGCACCGCCGTGGTTCGACACCCCCGCGAGCAGGATCGGCACCGGGTGAACACCGAGACCGGACAATGGACGGAGTCCGTCCTGTACATGCCCGACGGCTCAGAGTTGGTCTTCGAGAAAGGGATGGAGCTGGAGTTCGAGGTCTCGGCCCCGGGCTACGCCAACCAGCGCGTCACCTACCTGGTGCGCCGCCGAAAGAACACGTTCGAGGTGCCCCTCACCAGGATGGAGATCGATCTGTCCGACGAAGACCCCGAGGACGTGATCATCCAGTTCGGGCGCGACAAGCCCATCCAGTAGGAGTTCCCATGCGACTGGTTCTTCCCGCCCTGATCGTGGGGGGGTCCCTGGCGGGACTGGCTCACGCCCAGGCCTGGACCGACTTCGCGCCTGCCTTTCCACCCTTCCCCTGCCACGACGGATGGATGGCCTGTGTGGTGGACGGCGCCCGCGTCACACCGGATCTGAGCGGCTCCCCCGCAGACTTCCGCGTGGACTGGTTCGAGCTGACGCCCACACCGTCGTTCTCCCCCTTCGTGTCGCTGTCGAACTACGACGCCTTCGAGGGCAACGCCGCTGCCGAGGCGGCAGCACTGGCGGAGGCGGATCGCCTCGCCGAGCAGCGCAAGCGTGAGGCCATCGCGGCGGCCGAGGCACAGCAGGAGGCCGAGCGCGCCGCAGAGGAAGCCAACCTCGCCATGGTGGCGGCCCAAGAGGAGGAGCAGCGTCGTCGCCAGGAGGCTCAGGAGCTGGAGCGGCAGCGGCAGGATCTGGAGCGGCAGCGTCAACAAGCGCAGGATCAGGCCGAGCGTGATCGGCTCGCGCGGGAGGAGGAGCAGCGCCGGCAGGCCGCGGCGAAGGCGGACCAGGAGGCACAGGACGCGGCTCGGCGGGCCGATGCGCAGCGTCAGGCCGAAGAGGACGCGCGCCGCCAGGCCGCTCTCGAGGACGAGCGACGTCGCCAGGCCGAGGCCGAGCGTCGTGCGGCCGAGGAAGCCCAGGAGCGTGCGCGTCAGGCGCAGCTCGCGGCAGAGGCCGCGGCCGCGGTCACCGTGCCCAAGCCCACGACCCTGGCCCCCGCCGACGACAGCTGTGACGAGCTGACGAGGCTCGAGCCCGACGCCATGCTCGGGCGGCTCACCAGCGGTCAGATCGCGTGCTTGGAGGGCCGGGTCGCCAGCGACACGAAGATGACGGACAAGGAGAAGGCCTCCCTGGTGTTGATGGCCAACTCCTGGTCCAGCGGGGACCGCAAGACCTGGGAGGGGCTGGTCAAGCGGCACCTCGACCAGATCGATCAGTCCGATCCGAACCTCTGCTACAAGTACGCGCTCTACCTGAGCAACGCCGGATCCTCCCGTGCGGCGAACGTGATCCGCTGGGTGGAGGTGGCGCTGGACAACCGGTCGGTCTGGACGGGCGACACCTACACGAGCAGGGTGAACTCCCTGTACCGCCTGCGGGCCAAGGCATCGCAGGATCTCTGGAAGAAGGCCGAGGAGCGCCACGCAGCTGGTCCGAGCGACGAGACCCGGGCCACGGTGGAGAAGGACCGCAACATGACCAAGGTCTACGCTCGGGAGTGGTACGAGTACGCGCTGCGCGCAGGCAAGGACACCACCTTGGCCCTGCAGCTGTGCATGTCGGCAGCGGGCACGAAGGACTACTGCGAGGCGAGCTGATGGGCTTCGGGATGGCCTTCGCCATGGTGATCGCCTGCACCACTTCCACCCCCGACGTGCCGACCACGCCCGACGTGGAGGCCTTCGGTCTGCCGTTGGAGCGGCTCGACGAGACCTGGGTGGTGCAGCTCGCCACCGAGGAAGCGCTGAACCCCTTCGCCACCGAGCCGGGCTGGGTGTCGTCGGTGATGAAGCGGGATCTCGGCGAGGCCGTGAAGATCATGGGTCGTCTCGGCGGACTTCCGGCCGCTCGCGCCCATGCCGACGCGGCCGCCCAGTATCGGCAGGCGGCTCTGATCGCGGCGAACAGCCTGGTGGAGGTCTACGGCAAGACGCCGCAGCCCACCGATCCCGTGGGAGCCCAACATCTGGTCGCCGTGGGGCACGTGCTGCGCGGAGAGCTACCCGAGGCGCGGCGAGCGGCCGAGCAGCTCAGCGCCGTCGAGCGAGATCCGACGGATGCCTGGCATGCCCCGTGGCGTGGGTGGTTGGAGGGAGAGGGGGCGTGGCCTCCAGATCTTTCGTCGCTGCCGCTGTCGCTGCCGGAGCCCGCCGTGGGGCGCTGGCCGGTGGCAGCCGAGCTACCTCACTACTCGCTGCCGGAGCGCACCGAGGACGGCCGTCGCTCGGGCGTGAGGCGCACGATGGCGGATCCGGGCGCGCTGGTGGCCCTGTGGCTGTGGCACGACGCGGCGGCGCACACGGCAGCGGGGGAACAGGGGTCGCTGGTGGACGCCTATCGAGCGGGCTACCGCGTGCCGGCGGAGGGGCCGGTGGCCCCTGCAGGCCCGCTGCCGCTGGAGCTTCTGTTCGGCTCCGATCTGCTGTCCCCCGGCGACGCCGACTTCCTGGCCGATCTTCATGGCGATGCGGGCATGGATGCAGTGGACGCCCATGCCGACTCCAGCGTCTTGGCGTGGATCGCGAGCCAGGCACGGGTGGAGGGCGCGCTGGACGCCGAGCGGGCCGTGGACGAGGTGGCGGAGCTGCGGGCTGCGCTGCTGGAGCGCACCACCAGCGAGGCGGGAGGCGCCTCCCTGGGGCACCACCGGCAGTTCGCCGACATCGCCGCGGTGGGCACGCTGCGCTCCTTGGCCCTGGTGGCCGAGGTGGCCGGCGACCGAGAGACCAGCGGAAAGCTGCGCATCGAGGCCTACGGTCGGAGCAACCGAGCCACCGCGGATCCCGTGGGGCTGCTCGCGTTGGCGGCTTGGGATGCCTCGAACCGATACCCCATGCGTGCCCTCGACATCTTGCACGGTCAAGCCACCCGCTCTCCCAACTTGGAGATTGCGCGGTATGGTCTGGACGTCTTGGGGCTTCGGGTAGGGCACGAACGAACGGGCGAGACCCCAGGCATGTAGGAGAAGGCCCCCCATGAGAAGATCGAGCGGTCGTAGAGTCTGTCGCGCCCTGGCTGTGGCAGCGGCCATGTGCAGCGTGGCGGTGCTCAGTGGGGCCGACGTCAACTACTACGAGGAGGCCATGCCCTCCACGCTCAACCCGCTGTACTCCCGCACCATGGTGGACAAGCGGAGCCAGGAGCTGGTGTTCGATCGGCTGTTCTACCGCTCTGCGATCACCAACGAGCTCAAGTCGCGCCTGGTGGACAACCACGAGCGCCTCGACGAGGGCATGCGGATCAAGCTGTTCCTGAAGGAGGGCGTGCGCTGGCACGACGGCAAGGCCTTCGGTCCGGACGACGTCTGCTTCACGGTGCGGGCCATGCTCGATCCCACCACGCCCTCCGAGATCGCCAAGGAGTATCGCGAGGCGATCGTGGGGTGCGAGAAGGTGAACCGCGACAATGCCGCGGTCATCACCTTCGCGAAGCCCTACCACAACCCGCGCGAGCGCGTGGCCTTCGCGGTGCTGCCCGAGCACGTGTTCGACAGCACCTCCATCAGCCCGGATCTGGAGTTCTCGGCACGTCCCGTGGGCACGGGTCCCATGAAGGGCACACGTGGACGCCGAGAGGTGCAGTTCACGGCGATGGACAACGCGCACCACGCGGCGAAGATCCGCGAGATGTCGATGGCGGAGGGTCAGGATCCCTTTGTCCAGGTGCGCACCCTCCTCAACGCGACCATGCAAGGGGTCGTGTCGGTGGCGCCGCCCCTGCGCCCCGACGTGGCGGCATCCGACGACGTGGCGCTGAAGTCCTATGACCTGCGCTCCTGGTGGTTCATCGCGCTGAACACGGCCTCGGGCGCCCTGAAGGACAAGCGGGTGCGGCAGGCCATCCACCACACCCTCGACCGCAGTAGCCTGCGCGAGCTCACCATCGGCGTGGATCCGGGCGACACCAACCCGCCGTGCGAGTTCGTCTCCGGTCCGTTCGTGCAGTCGTCGCCGTACTACAACCGTGCGGTGAAGGTGTCCGAGCGCTCCGATCTGGCGCGGAGTCGTCAGCTCATGACCGAGGCGGGTGCTCGCATGGAGGGCGGTCGCTGGGTCATGGGGGGCAAGGGGATCACCTTGCGCATGGGCATGAACAAGCCGCTGAACACCGAGGCGAGGGATCTGCTCAACCAGATCGGCAACCAGCTTCAGGAGGGGGGCTTCGATCGCCAGGTGTACTCGGTGTCGTCGGACGAGTGGGTGCAGAAGGCCGTGACCGGGCGCCTGCGCACCGAGTACGACGCGCTGGTGGGCAAGTGGTCCTTCGGGGTGGTGGAGGAGGTCAACGCCATGTTCCACACCCGCACCGGAGACGGGAAGGGAGCGCTGAACATCTTCAACTTCAGCAACCCCGAGGTGGACGCGATCCTCGCTCGCTACGACGCAGCACGCACCGACACCGAGGCGCAGGACGCCTACCACGACCTGCACGCGAAGCTCGCCGAGGAGCTGCCCTACGTGTTCCTGTGGAAGCTCGACACCAAGTCGGCGTGGCGCAACGAGGTGCGGAACAACACGATCTCGCCGTACTTCTACTTCACGGAGTTCGACGGCTGGCGCATGTGACGGCGCCCATCGACTCCGTCGACGGTATGATGCGCCCCGCCCGACCGACCGGGCCTGTGAGGAGCCCGGGTTGAGCTGGTGGTCGCGCCCACTGATGCGCCTCGGAGCGGCGGCAGCGCTCCCCCTCGTGGTTCCCGGGATCATCATCGCCATCCTGTGGGCGCTGCCTGGTGATCCCGCCGAGATTATCTGCCCTCCGGAGATCTGCGACGGAACGGCGGCCCTGGCGGCGAGATGGGGTCTGGATCGCGGACCCCTGCACTTCTACGTCGACTGGCTGACCCATGCGGTGCACGGGGAGTTCGGCAACTCCTGGAGGGTGCAGCAGGGGCTGTCGGTGGGTGTGTTGTTGAAGGAGTCCGCCCCCATGACCAGTGCGCTGGCAGGCCTGGCCGCACTGTGGATCCTCGGAGGAGCGGCGCTGGCCGCCGCTGGCCGTCTCCCGCGACGCCTGGATCCAGTGCTCACGGCACTGGGGCTCGTGCCGTCGGTGATCCTGGCCCTGGTGGCCGCGGCCTACGTGGAGCTCACCTACGGCCCGATGTCGTGGGTGGGATGGCCAGGAACGCTACGTCTGCTGCTCGGTGCCGCCGTGCTCGGTGTGGCCGACGGCACCCTGTCGGCTGCGGTGGTGGGCACTCGCGCCACCTTCGAGACCGAGCGGCGTCGACGCTACGTCACGGTGGCGCGCCTCCGCGGCGAGAGTGTGCTGTCGAACATGCTGCCCAACGTGGCGGTGGCCCTGGTGGGTCAGCTCCGGGCACGGCTGCTGCAGATCCTGTCGGGCACCGTGGTGGTGGAGGTGGTGCTCGGGATCCCGGGGTTGGGGGAGCTGCTGTTCGACGGCACGCTGCGGCAGGACTTCGGTGTGGTGCTGGCGGCGGCCTGGATCTTCAGCGTGCTGTCGGCCCTGTTGTTGGTGGGGCAGGCTGTGGTGGAGCTCGGCGCCCAGTGGTGGGTACGTAGGGTCCCAGCTGGGCTGACGCAGGCGATCGCCCGGGAGGCCACGTGAGCCGGTCCGGGCGTGGCGTGGCGCGGTGGGTGTGGCTGGGGATCGCCCTGGCGCTGCTCTTCTATCTGATCGTGGCCACGGTCCAGGCACCCGACTTCCTGTCGGTGCCGCTGCCCGAGCGGGCGGCGGCTCCACCGTGGCAGGCGCCTCCGCTGGGTATGGACAACCGTGGGGTGCCGCTGCACGAGTACGCGCTGCAGGGCGCGTCCATCGTCGCGGTGCCGTCGCTGCTCGGGGGCCTGTTGGTCATGGCCCTCGCCACGAGCGCCGGCATCGTGCGGTGCATCGGTGCACGCTGGCTCGACTCGGCGCTGGGGCTGGCGTCGGAGGTGGTGGGTGCCCTGCCGCGCCTGGTGGTGGTGTTGGTGGTGGCCATGCTGGTGCCAGCCGCTTGGCGGGGGCTGTCCGCCATCGCGCTGACCTGGGCGTTGCTCGCCGCACCGGGTGCCATGGACGAGGCCGCGGCCACCGCCGAGCGGCTCGGCGGTCAGCGCTTCGTGGAGGCGCTGCGCGCCCACGGGTTCTCGCGCCTGCGGATCTACGGTCTGCACGTCGTGGCCTACAACCTGCGCCCCGTCATCGTTCGCCAGGGATCCGAGGTCACGATGCAGATCGTGTTTCTGGAGATCGCGCTGTCGTATCTGGCCATTCGGCGCAGCGAGCCCTCCTGGACGCATCCCGACAGCAGCTACAGCTGGGCCACGCTGCTGTACCAGGGCTACACGGGGCTGCTCGGCGAGCCCATGCTGCACGCCCTGGTGCTCGGCCTGGCGTTGGTGGGCCTGGTGGCGCTGATGGCGCAGGGCTTCCGTCTGGCAGCGAGGGCACGCTGATGTCGGAGCTGCTGCTGCGCCTGGACGATCTGTGCATTCGCGACCCGCAGCGCGCGCTGGTGGATGGCGTGTCGTTGCAGGTCGAGGCAGGCCGGATCACGGCGCTGGTGGGGGCCTCGGGATCGGGGAAGTCTCTGTCTGCGCGTGCCGTCATGGGGGTCGTGGACGTCGTGCCGGGGCTGACCCGGGGGCGCCTGTCCTACCCAGCGCTGCACCCTGACGAGGACCTGTTCGCGGGCGTGGCTGGCGGTGGGCGCCGCTCCCATCGGGCGCTGGCGCGTCGCATGCAATCCCTGCGCGGCGGCTACGTGACCTATGCGCCCCAGGGGGCGGCCACGGCGCTGAACCCAGGGCGCACCCTGGGTTGGCAGCTCGGGGTGGCCCTGTCTCGACGCAGGGAGGTCCCTACGCGCATCCCTGCCGAGATCCGACGCGTGCTCGACGAGGTGGGGCTGCCCTTGTCGGCGGCCGCTGCTCTTCCCGCGGAGCTGTCGGGGGGGATGGCGCAGCGAGCGGCACTGGCCGTGGCGATCGCCCCCGCCCCCCGGGTGCTCATCGCGGACGAGCCCGAGACGGGTCTGGATCCGGTGCTGCGCCGTACGGTGCTGGAGCTGCTGCTCGAGGTGGCGAGCCAGCACGGAGTGGGCTTGCTGCTGATCACCCACAGCGCCGAGACGATCCGCCGGGTGGCGGACCACGTGGTGCGCATCGGCACACAGGGGGCGGCATGAGCGCGGATCGGGTGGTGGACGCCCGCGGCGTGTGCAAGGTGTTCCGCCGTCGTGGTGGGCCCGAGGTGCGGGCGGTGAACGCGGTGAACCTCACGGTGGGGCGAGGTGAGGTGGTGGCGCTGGTGGGGCGGTCCGGCTCGGGGAAGACCACGCTCGCGAGGTGCATCCTGGGGCTCGAGCCGCTGTCGGCGGGCGAGGTGTGGCTGGAGGGCGCGCGCTTCGATGATCTGCGGGAGGCGGATCGTCGTCGGCTGCGGGGCCGCTACCAGTACGTGCCCCAGGACGCCCTGTCGGCACTCGATCCCCAGCAGACCGTGCTCGAGCACGTGGTGGAGACGCTGACCATCTTGGGCGGGGTGTCCCGTCAGGAGGGTCGCCGGGCGGCGGTGGCGCTGCTGGCCCGCCTGGGGCTGGAGCACCGCCGAGATGCGCTGCCCCGGGAGCTGTCGGGAGGGGAGCAGCGCCGCGTGACGCTGGCCCGGGTCTTCGCCTTGCAGCCGCGGCTGGTGGTCGCTGACGAGCCCACCTCGGGCCTCGATCCGGATCGCCAGGAGTCGGTGCTTCGCGACCTCGTGGGTAACCTGCCCGAGGGCGCTGGCTGTTTGCTGGTCACCCACGATCTGCCCCAGGCGCGGGCGTGGTGCCATCGGGCCGTGGTGATGCTGGAAGGCGAGGTCGTCGAGGAGCTACCCTTACCCGACGGCGTGCCCTCGCATCCGTATGCCCGAACGCTGTTCGATCCTTGGGGTGAGCACGATGCTACGCGTTGAGACGAGTGCTGGGATGGGCTGGGTGCTGGTGGTGATGGCCCTCGTGCTGGGGCTGCCCGGTGCGGCCATGGCCTGCGACAACGCGGAGTTCCTTCGCATCACGGAGGAGCAGAAGAAGCTCGCGGCGCGCAACGCCTGGACCGGCGTGGAGCGCGCCTACGGCAACCTCATCGGCACGCGCTGCGAGCTGCAGTTCGAGCAGCACTTCCTCGGGGCCGAGTCGGCGCGGCAGCTCGGGAAGACCTGGGAGCAGTTCGAGCGCCTCACCCAAGCCCACGCGCTGCGCCCGGAGCCATCGGTGCTCGACAGCTTGGCTGCCATCGAGGAGGCCTACGGTCGGGTGGACATCCAAGGCGATCCGCGGAGACGGCCCGAGCTCACGCGGCCCGAGATGCCGTTCGCGCCCGACGAGCGCAAGGGGATCGAGTGGGCTCAGACCGTGATGTCCGAGACCGGGTCGTTCTACGGCATGCTTCCCGCGGGGAAGTACCTGGTGGGTCCCTTGGAGTTCACGGTGGTGGCGGGCCAGCCGTTCGAGGTGATCGCGGTCGGGAATGCGTCGAAGGTGGGCACCAACACGGCGAGCCTGCTGCGCTACCTGGCGCCGGTGATCAGCATCGGTCCCGCCTTCCTGGGCACACCACAGACCAACCGGGTCACCACGCTGGCGGATGGAGGGCACCAGTTCTCTCCCGATGGGGTGTTCCTGTCGGGATTCAGCGCCCAGGTGGGTGCAGAGGCAGGCTTCACCTACAGCGAGCCTGCGCTGGGGGTGGCCGCCACCCTGGGGTACCGCGGTGGCTTCGGAGTCGACGTGTTCCACGGGGTGAACCTGTGGGTTGCTGCCGTGGCGCGACCTGGCAACCTGAGGGTGGCGCTGGGGCCGCAGTACCAAGTGGTGGCAGGGCGCGGAACCGGCGTAGCGGACTGGTTCGATCGCGGTCAAGATCCGACGACCGATCGCAACGGAGACATCCGCTACGCCGGTTTGGCGTGGGGGCCCGGTGTGCAAGGATCGGTGGGGTACGGTTTGTTGGACTTCGACGCGCTGCAGGGTGTTGTGGAGCTGGGTGGGTCCTGGCACAGTGACGGGGCGCGGAGCTACTTCGGCTTCGGATTGCGCGTCGGCATCGTTCCCACCGTGCCCCGCTTCGAGGGGTAGCGCCGCTCCCCGTGTGCCTGCCCCTCTCTCCCCCCGAGACCGATCCTGGAGTCAACGAGATGCCGCTTCGATGCTTGTCCGCTCTGCTCGTCGCTGCCAGCCTGTGGGTCTGCCCAACGGCCCACGCCGGAGAGGTTCGGTTCGACGGGGAGGGGCACGCGTACCATCCCATGTGGTCGGTGGACGGCAAGTTCCTGGCCTTCGAGGTCAATCGCTACGCGGGCGACGTGGATCTGATGGTGTCGCAGGTCACGGGTGAGCACGTCCGCGACGGGGTGAAGGTGTCGTTGCCGGGTGGCTCCAACGTGTTCGGGGGAACGGGGCAGGTGGTGGTGAATCCCTCCTGGCAGAAGGACGGCTACGTGGTCTTCGAGGGATCGAACCAAGGCGGGAACTTCCGGATCTACACGCGCAAGGACACGGGCGGGAACGCCGGAGAGGTGATCTCCACCGATCGCCTGCCTGGCGATCTGACGTTCCCCACGGTGTCGCCCGACGGCCGGACCATGGCGTTCGTGGCCGACGCGACGGGCGGCGGGGATCTGCGGACGCGCGACACCCAGACCAACCAGCTGTCGCAGCTCACGCGCACGCCGGCCTCGGAGATGTTTCCCATCTTCTCCTCGGATGGCACCAAGCTGCTGTTCACGCGCAAGCAGTTCGGGGGCGAGGACGTCTTCGAGCTGACGGCCCGCACGGGCGTCGAGCAGCCCGTGGTGGGCGGAACGGGCGACCAGACGCGGCCGGTCTATGGCGCGGGTGGTCGAGTGCTGTTCTTCGACGGCTCCCGCGGCGAGGACCGCTGGGACGTGGTGTCCTACTCGTCGGCGGATGGCCGCAAGGTGCTGGCGCGCGAGGTGCGGCTGCCGCTACGGGCCCGCCCGGCCGTCTCTGCGGATGGCCGGTGGGTGGCCTACACCTACAACGATCCCGCGAAGGGCGGCAGCGTGCATCTGTCGGCGGTGGACGGCTCGAAGGCGGTGGAGATCGACACGGGATTCACCGCCTGCGGCGAGCCGGCGCTGACGGTGCAGTCAGGTCGCACCCTGCTGGCCTTCACGGCGCTGCCCACCAGCGGGAGCGACTGGCGCTTCCTGTTCGTGCTCGACATCACCGAGCGTCTGTAGCGCCCTCGATGGGGAAGATGTGCACGCTCAGCTGTTCGATGCGTGTCGCAGCGGCGGGGTCTGGCTGTCCGTCGAGGGCGGTGGCGTGGCGCGCGGGATCGATCTCCCACTCGGCCCCGAAGTGGCCCGCCGAGGCTAGGCGTGAGGCGTCTCGCAGGGTGGCTGCTGCGCGCTCGGGCTGATCGGAGCGTACCCAGGCACCCATGGCCCGTGCGATGGCCCTGTGGTAGGCCGCTCGCGGATGGGTGAGGGTGGGCGCGAGATCGAGCCAGGCGGACACGTAGTCATCCGGATCGGGGCGCTCGAGTCGCAGGCGGGCCAGGGCGAGGGGCTCGAGGAACCAGTAGGCGGTGGCGCGATCGAGGCCTGCGTCGTCTGCGGCGGTCTCGAACAGGTCCACGGCGGCGTCGAGGTGGGTGTGGGTGCCGCGCCAGGTGCAGGCCCGGATCTGGGTGCGGGCCACGTCGAGCTGCAGCCAGGCCAGCGACGTCATGGCGTCGGCGGCGCGTGGGTGGCGGCTGGGGCCGCCCTCGAAGGCGCGGGGGGGCATCTCGTCGAAGTGGATCACTACGGCGGCGAGCTCGCCGAGGTCGCCTCCGCAGGCGTAGTCCCAGGCGAGCTGTACCCTGGCTGTGGCCGCCAGGTAGGGATCTCCGCGCTCCTCGTAGGCTTGACTCGCGCGCTCCCACAGGCGCCGCACTGTGGGGTGGCGGTAGCCCAGCTGGCCCCAGGCGGCCTCGGTGAGCGCCGCACAGGCGGACAGCCCCGCGGGGTAGTGCTCGAAGGGATCGGCGTCGGTGAAGAGCAGGGGTGCGAGCAGCTCGAGGGCCTGCCCGGGCTTCGCCCGATCATGCGCGATCTTTGCGGCTCGCCAGGCGACGATCTGGCGCAGGGGGTGGTCGTCGTCGAGCGCCTCGATCGCCGAAGCGATCTCGTGCAGTACGTGCTGAGCGTGGTCCAGGGCGCCCTCGGCACGGGCGGTCCGTGCCGCCTGTAGCGCCCGCTCCACCTGCTCGGCGGGGGTCACGACGGGGTGAGCCCGCAGGCCGTCGCCACCTCGTCGCGGTAGGCGAGCCACGCGGTGGTGGTGGCACGGAGGGCATGGACGACGGCCATGCGCTCGGTGGCGGGCACGTGGTCGAGGATCATGCGCCAGGCAGCGATGCGATGCTCTCCCTCGACGTCGCGGTGCGCCCGCACGAGCTCGAGGCAGGACACGGGCAGTCCGTGGTGCACCACGAGGGGGTGGCTCTCCAGCGGTGGCTCGGGACGGGCAGGGGCGTCTGCGTCGAAGAGGTGCCGCTCGTGGGGCGTCCCCTCCAGGAACAGCGTGGTCACGGCGGTGGCGACGGCCCAGCCCTGCAGCTGCGTCTGGGCATCGAGCAGATCCCGGTAGGCCTTGGCTGCCGGGAGCAGCTGCACGTGCTCGAAGCGGCGCAGATCCATGCCCAGGCCCTCGGGGATCAGCATGAAGAGCTGTGGGTGGGGGCGCCCTGCCGCGAGGCCGCCGGTCTCCTCCTCGAAGAGGTTCTCGGCGAGATCCTGCCGCACCTCGGGCACGGG
>JAHQVJ010000094.1 GCA_019634415.1 Myxococcales bacterium | reverse complement strand
TCGGATCGCCTCGGTGTCGCACCCGAACCCCGTCGCGGCTGCCTGGCAGGCGCCCTCGCACAGCGCGTGGAACTGGGCGAGGTCGTTGCTGGAGCCCTCTGGATCACAGGCTCCCACGGCTGCCATCAGCAGCACCGAGGCGAGGGTGCGCATGATCACTCGTAGGGAATGGGAACGTCGAGGGTCATGGTGAGGCCGATGCCGTCCGGGGGATTGGGGAACGTGGCGTCCTCCATCGCCAGGCTCAGACACCCAGCCAGATCGTAGTGGGCGTGGGGCGCTTCGAGATCCGCCTTCCCGTGCTCCTCGTCACCCATGGCGAGGGTGGCCACGACCTGAAACACCTCGGGCTCGTCGGATTGTGGGACGCCGTGGACTCCCAGGCAGGACACGATGCGCTGCTCCCGGGCCTGCACGGCTTCCTGCAGGCCTTCGGGGCTGGCGTCGTAGGTCTGGGCGAAGTCGTGGGTGGGTTTCGGCAGGTTGGATCGCAGCTGGGGTCGATCTGGTCGGAGGTTTCGCGGCTGGGGGCGAGGAGGCGGGGTCACCTTCACGGTTCGCGGGGCAGAGGCTTGCTCGGCCACCGGCTCGGGGGCTGGTGCGGGGCTCGGCTCGCCCGTGTCGGGTCCCAGCAGCACCATGGCCAGCACGCCGAGCACGGACGAGACGGACACGACGCCGAGAAGGATCAGGTTTCGGTTGGACGAGTCGGCCATCAGATCACCATCCGTTCGCGCTTGGACAGATCGCGGCCGATGCGGAAGGCGTCGAGGGAGACGGCAGCGCCGTCCACCTCCACGGAGTCCACATCGGCGCCTGCCTCGCACAGCGACAGGGCGATCTTGGCGGTGAAGGGTCCCATCATCGCTCCGTGGCCGGAGAATCCCACCAGACGGACCAGGTTGGCCCGCTGTCGATCGTAGCCGAGGAACGGGTTGTGATCGGGCGTCTCGGCGTAGTACCCGCCGGTGGTGGCTTGGATTCCGGCGAACTCGGCCACGCTGGGCACCACCTCCGACAGCTCCATCCACAGCTCGAAGGGCCAGGCGTCCACGCCGCCCGAGTGGCTGAAGCGCGTGTCGATGTGGTCCTGGTCCTCGTAGGCGAAGCCCAGCTCCGGCTCGGCCACGTGCTTGCGGCCCATCATCAGCGTGTCCTCGTTCTCCGGACGCACGTAGGTGCCTTGAGGCGTGATGGTGAGGGGCATCGTGGAGAGCTGCTGGGCGGTCATGGGTCCATCGCGCTGGAGGAACCAGATGTAGCGCTTGTATGGACACACCTCGAGGGGCTGAGCGTCCAGGATCGCGGCCAGTCGGTGGGTCCAGGCGTTGGTGCAGTCGACGAACAGGTCTCCTTCGAAGGTGCCCTTCGGTGTCTTCACGGCCACCACGCGGTCGGCTTGCAGCGTGGCCTCGGTGACGGGGGCGGTCTGCAGCAGCGCACCTCCGAGCTCGCGGACGCGCCGGGCGCCCTCGTTGTAGACGAGGTGGGGCAGCAGGAAGCCGTCGGTGGGACAGTGGGTGGCGCCGAGCGCCGCCTCGGGCCCCACCCAGGGGAAGCGGGCGCGCAGGTCGGCGTGCTCCAGGACCTCCACCTCCGTCAGGCCGGCATCGCGCTGCATGGCGGCCGTCTGCTTCGCCTGCTCCCAGCGCCGCTGATCGGCGTGCAGGAACAGGTACCCGTTCTGCACGATGGGACAGGTACCGTCTTCCACCTCCTCGGCGAAGCGCTGGTAGAACCCTACGCTGTAGCGCATGCCGCGCACGGTACCGGGCGTGGAGAACTGCTGCCGGATCCCAGCCGCCGTGCGGGAGCTGGATCCGGCCCCCACGTGCTTCGCCTCCAGGACGGTGACCTCCCAGCCCGCCAGCAGCAGCTCCCGGGCCACGAGCACGCCCGTGATCCCCGCGCCCATGATCACCGCCCGTCGGTCCGCCATTGCGCCTCCAGACGCGCGACCCTAACGCATAGGGGTATGCGGTCCGATCTCTACGAACGTGGCTTTCTGCACATCAGCCGGCTGGTGCCGGCCGACGTGCGGCGGCGTGCCATGGACGCGATCGATCTCGATCTGGCCACCCGCTTCGATCCTGATCGGCAGCTCGAGTACGACAACCTGTCGTATTGCCCCGACCTCAGGGCGGATCCCGCCATCACCGATCTGCTGGGGTGTGAGCCCGTGAGGGCGCTGGTGTCATCGGTGCTTCCGTACGCACTGCTGCACGGACGTCGGTGGGGGCAGATCGCGATTCGGGGCGCAGGCAACCATCCCGTTCCCGTTCCGCCCGACTGGCACATCGACGGCGTGATGACGCCCCACAACGGCGTGACCTCGGATCGCCTGAGCACCTTCACGGCATTGGTTGGCGTGTTCTTGACGCAGACGCCTCGATCGTATGCCGGCAACTTCACGGTGTGGCCGGATGGGCTGGCCGTGCTGCAGGAGTGGTTTCGCGCGGGCGGTCGTGCGGCGATGTGGGCGGGTAAGCCCCAGGTGGATCCTGGCGAACCCACACAGCTGATCACCGAGCCAGGCGACGTGGTGGTGTGCAACTACTTGCTTCCGCACGGCGCAGCGGTGAATACCAGCGGCGTAGAGCGGCGCGCGATCTTCTTTCGTCTGTCGCTGCCTGATCTGCCGTTGCGCAGGTATGCCCGCTTGATCTCCCCGTGGGAGGGGTGGCGCGTCCGTGCGCGATAATAGGCCCACCAGTTTGGAGCACCGATGAGCACGCAACCCGAGGTTCCCACGTCCACCGGCCGAGGCGTCGACGTGGTGGAAGCCCCCACCGACGAGGAGCTTCTGCACGCCTACCGGGTGGGGGTGAGGTCGCGGGCGGCGGAGGAGCACATCGTTCGCCTGGTCTCGCGCGGCGAGGTGAAGTTCGCGATCTGGGGGCCTGGAGAGGAGGTGCACGGCACCGCCACCGCCCTGGCTCTGTCGAAGGTGCTGAACCCCGAGCACTTCGGCGTGGTGGCCCACTACCGCTCGGGCGCTCTGTGCTCCATGTGGTGCGAGCTCAACGGGGTGAAGGACTTCACGCTGCGCATGCTGCGACAGCAGTTCAGCCGGCGCACCGACACCATGAGTGGGGGTCGCCAGATGGTGTACCACCTGAACATGCCCGAGGTGGGGATCCTGCCCATCCAGTCGCCCGTGGGCATGCAGCTCGGCAAGGCCGCCGGCTACGCCCTGGGGTTCCGGCAGAAGGGCATCACCGACGGTGTCACCATGGGCATCGTGGGGGATGGCACCACGGCCGAGGGCGACATGCACGACGCCATGAACGCCATCAG
Source organism: Myxococcales bacterium (assembly GCA_019634415.1). Classification (GTDB taxonomy): domain Bacteria; phylum Myxococcota_A; class UBA796; order UBA796; genus DRPG01. The sequence continues at coordinate 22,314 of JAHQVJ010000094.1, read as the reverse complement.
CGTGTGGAAGCTGCCCACCATCGTGATGGTGACCGACAACTCCGTGGCCATCAGCACGCTGCCCGAGGAAGGGCGGGGGATCGTGGACTTCGAGGCCTACGCCCGCGGCTTCGGGCTGGAGTACTTCTCCTGCGACGGGCGCGACTTCGCCGACACCTACCGCACGGTGGCGCGCGCCGGGAGCTACTGCCGCGAGCACCAGCGCGGCTGCGTGCTCTACGTGCACAGCCTCCCGCGCTTCAACGGCCACTCGTCAGCGGCAGACGTCACCTTCGACCTGGGCCAGGAGGATCCGCTCGTCGTCTTCGGCGCCGAGCTGGTGCAGCGTGGTGTGCTCGAGCAAGCCGACGTGATGCGGCGGATCGAGGGCAAGGGCCGCGACTTCTTCGCCCACCACGATCTCGGAACGGTGATGAGCGCCATCGACGAGGAGATCAAGGGGCAGCTGGACCAGGTGCGGAGCGAGCCGCACCCCGATCCCGCCACGGTGGAGGACCACGTCTGGGCGCCCTTCCCGGAAGACGCGGAGACGCCTCCGGGGCCTGGCACCACCAACGTGAGCTACGCAGGCGCCATCCGGTCGGCCCTCGACAAGCTCGTGGCCCGGCGAGGTGGCCTCGTGGTGGGGCAGGACGTGGGTCGACTCGGCGGCGTGATGACCGCCACCGCCGGGCTGCAGGCACGCCATCCGGACAAGGTGGTGGATGCTCCCCTGAACGAGCCCCTGATCGTGGGGACGTGCACCGGCTTGGCGCTGCACGACGATCTGATGGCGCTGCCCGAGATCCAGTTCGGGGACTACAGCCTCAACGCCTTCCACTGGCTGGTGTACCTGGGCACCGTGCGCTGGACGAACCTCGGCGAGTGCGCCACGCAGCTGCTGCTGCGCATGCCCGTGGACCCCTTCGGCGGGGGAGCGGTCTACCACTCCATGTCGGTGGATGGGTACTTCACGCCGATCCCGGGCCTGGTGGTGGTGATGCCCTCCACCAGCTTCGACGTGCACGGACTCCTGCTCACGGCCGGCGACTACGATGGGCCCGTGGTCTGCTTGGAGCCCAAGTGGATGTACCGCCAGACGCTGGGGCCGGCTTTTCCGGGCGAGCCCACCGACCCTGGTGAGATCAGCGCGATGAAGAAGGCCATCATGCGCGCCGAGGTGCCCGACCTACCCGACGTGCGGGTGCCCTTCGGCAAGGGTATCGTGCGGCGGGCGGGAAGCGATCTGACCATCGTGGCCTGGGGTCGCGCGGTGTGGACCAGCCTGAAGGCTGCCGACGCGCTCGCCGAGCAGGGGATCGACGCCGAGGTGATCGATCTGCGCACCCTGGTGCCCCCCGATCTCGAGCTGGTGATCGGCTCCACGCGTCGGACCGGACGGCTGATCGTCGCGGCCGAAGACCGCGACTTCGCCGGGTTCTCCAGAGCGATCCAGGGGCACGTGGTCCAGGCGCTCCCGGGCACGCCCTCGATGGCCCTGGGGCAGCGCAACGTACCTGGGGTCGCTCAGTCCGCGGTGCTCGAGGAGGCGACCATCCTCACGGATGGGCAGATCGTCGAGGCGGCCGTGGGTCTGTCCCAGACCCAGGTGCAGGGCTCGGGCGGCTGGGGCTGGATCCCGCCGCGCTACTTCGTGGACTGATCGGCTCCGCAGGGGGCCATGTCGTAGGTCATGGGCATCTGGAAGCCGGGCTGGTTCCAGCCGTCGGGAGCCGTCCAGGTGCCCTCCGCGGGCTCGAAGCAGGCGTAGGGCACGTCGCGGTGGCGTAGGTCGCCCTTCATCGCGAAGGAGTAGTGCCACCACTCCTTGGAGTAGTTGCGCCAGCCGTGGGCATGCATGGCGGCACGGAGCATCAGCCGGTTCTCCAGTGCCTCGCCGGTGGCGTTGCGGGTGTGACTCCGCTCGTCCAGCGTGTCCCAAGGGGTACCCATGTCGAGCTCGTCGCCCGTGGACATCTCCACCACCGACAGGTCGATGGTGTTGCCCTTGTTGTGGCCGGAGCGGCGGGCGATGTAGCCGTTGAGCAGGTGTTCCTGGTCGGTGCGCTCGGCCCAGGCCACCATCCCCAGCGTGCCTCGCAGCGGTCGATAGGCGTCGTAGACGAGCAGCGAGTAGCCCTTGGCCTCCAGATCGGTCTGCACGGCCTTCAGAGCATCGGCGGGCGCCCGCTGCAGCCAGGCACCGGGGTGGCCGTAGCCGGGCAGTGGGGCGCCGGTGAAGTTGTTCGGCGTGTGGTAGCGGATGTCTACCCGCACGGACGGGATGTGTTCCGTCAGATCCACCCAGCCCTCGGGCGGCGCGTTGCGCACGTCCGGGGGCGGCGCGGCGGGCTCGGGGTCAGGGACCTCTGCCACAGGAGGTGTCACCGAGGTGGGCTCGGGAGTCGGTGAATCGGGTGCTGGGACCTGGGCAGCTCCCGTGCAGCCCAGGACCAGGAGGAGCGTCAGGGCCGACAGGGCCGACAGCGCTCGAAGGGGTCGGTCGAGGTGGAGGATCGTCATGGCGCCTACCATAGTGGCCCGCTCACCACATTTCCATTTGCAGCCCCCGAGGGGATTTCATACCGCCAGAGTGCGACGCGAGGGGGCCCTATGGCTCCGTCGTTCGGAGGAAGAACGTCGTAGCACCCTAGGGCTGCGCGTGCGTCCTGTGCCGTCGCTACTGCTCAATCCCCAGATCACCGATATCTCCAAGGAGGCTCGGAATGCTCACCCGTGCGTGTGCTGCGCTGTGCGCGGCCGTCTTCGCTGCGAGTCCCGCCTATGCAACCGATACGATCACCGACATCGTCGCGGCCAGCGGCGGCACCTTCGACCACAACTACCACGACTACGACGTTCTGCTCACGGCCGTCATCGCCGCCGAGCTCGATGGAGCCCTGGCCGATCCTGCGGCCCACCTCACGGTGTTCGCGCCCAACGACCTGGCCTTCGTGCTGACGGCCCGGGACCTCGGCTACCATGGATGGGACGAGGCAGGGGCCTGGGACTTCCTGGTAGTGGCCCTGACGGACATCGGTGGCGGGGACCCCATCCCTGTGCTCACGGACATCTTGCTGTACCACGTGGCGGGACAGGAGATCGACTTCATCGACTTCCTGATCGCCGCCATCTTCGACGTAGACGTCACCACGCTGCTCGGCGAGACGGTGCATCCGTTCTTCTTCGGCTTGGCTGACAACGACCCGGATCTCCGTGACCCGCGGCTCACGTGGCCCATCAACGTGCAGGCGTCCAACGGGATCATCCACACGATCAACCGCGTGCTGATCCCCGTGGATCTGTAGGGCCGAGGGGGTTCCCTCAGGTCTGGATGCCGAAGCGCTCGATGTAGTCGGCGTACTGCTCGTGCACCTCGTCGCGATCCAGACCGAACAAGCCCGGATCGTACTTGTGCTTGCCGCGTGCGTCGGCCCGTTCGTTGCCGAGGTAGGTAGCGACGGCCTCGGCGTGGTCGGGCGCCAGGTCGAGATCGAAGTGCTCTGCAATCTGGTCCACCACGGCCTTCTGGTCCTTCACCAGATCGTGGAAGCGAACGTCGAAGAAGCGGGACTCGTCGGCAGCGGCATCGCGGGCGGCCATCGCTCGGCTGACGCCATCGTGCAGCCGCTTCTGCATGTGTGAGCCGATGCGCTCGCGGTCGATGCGGCCGTACAGGTTGCGCCACTGCATCGACATGAGGCTGCAGTAGCTGCCGATGACGGCGTAGGGGTCGCGGTGGGTCTGCACGATGCAGGCGTCAGGGAAGGCGGCCAGGAGCGCGTCGATGAAGAACAGGTGCTCGGGACACTTGAGCACCAGCTGCTCACAGGGGTTTCGCTCCACCAGCATCTTCAGCGACGTGCGGTAGTCGCGGTAGGGCGCGAACATGTCGTGGTCGTGCATGAGGTACTCGCCCCACCCGTCGATGCCCGACTGCAGATCCCAGTTGAGCACGGAGAAGGTGAGCGCGAACAGCGGCCAGCACTCCTCCACGGTGTCGACGTCGATGAAGTGCACCCGCGCCATCTCGGGGGCGAGCTGGTACGCCGCCTTGAGCATCCACGAGGTGGCGCGACGGCGCTGCTCCCGGTCGACGTCTCGATCCTCGTGCACCGGTACGGGCAGCGTGAGCTCCCAGAAGTTCAGCCCTCGCCGCCGCGGGTCGAGCGACAACAGATTCTGCAGCACGGTGGTACCCGTGCGAGGAAAACCCAGCACGAAAATGGGGCGCTCGATGCGCTGGTGATGGATCTGCGGATGGTCCGCGAGCCACGCCTCGCGCTGCAGGCGCGACTTCACCGCCAGCAGCCAGGACTGGCGCATGATCACGCGTGCCAGCGCGGTCGTGCCCTCCTGCCGGGCCACGCCCTGGGCGATGCGACGCATGGGAGCCAAGAAGGACTCGTCCCCCAGATCGTGCAGGCCGGTCTGCCGACGCGCTGCACGCACGATGGAGTCGGGGTCGAGGGAACCCAGGTCCAGCCCTAGTCGCTCGCCCGCCCACGCAAAGGCGTTGAGGAGCTTGACGTGCTCTTGGTAGTGAAGCCTGGAGACGGTGGGTGTTGCGGTAATAGACATGTTGGTCGTTGTACCAGAGGATCCGCTGCCCACGGGCCATCTGTAACCGCGTGTCATCGTTCCTCCGTCGAGTCGGCTGGGTGGGGAGGCGACGATCGAACGAGCGGCTGGAGTGATTATCATGATTAAAGCTGATTTATTAAACTACGACGACTAAAGTACGAAGTTCTTCGTTGACACGATGGGCCCGACGGGAGACAGTGGGGTCCGGACGCGTCGCGACCCCACACGGAGGTGGTCCCATCGAACGACGACCCACCGACACCGAGCTCGGCTTGCTGCGCCTGCTGTGGGACCATGGTCCCAGCACCGTTCGTGAGGTCCACGAGCGGTGGGAGGCGCAGCGTGGGCGCGTGGCCTACACCACGGTGCTCAAGCTGCTGCAGGTCATGCACGACAAGGGGCTGGTGGTGCGCGACACCTCGTCGCGCTCCCACGTCTACACGCCCGTGCACGACCGCGGCGAGGTGCAGGGCTCGCTCGTCACCGACCTGATGGACAAGGCCTTTGCTGGCTCTGCGGCAGGCCTGGTGATGCGTGCGCTGTCCGATCGACCTGCCAACGAAGAGGAGCGGGCGCAGATTCGCGCGCTGCTCGACTCGCTCGAGGAGGAATGATGTTGGATGCGTGGGCATGGGCGCTGCTGCACTTCCTGTGGCAGGGAGCGCTGATCGCTGCGGTTGCGGAGGTGGCGCTTCGATCCTTGAGCGTGAACCCGGCACGGATCCGGTACGGGGTGGCCTGTGGCGCCATGGCGCTGATGGTGCTCGCTCCGGTGCTGACGATGGCGGTGCTCGTGGGGGCTCCCGGCCACACGGTGTCGGCGTTGTCGTTGGCTCCCGCCACCACAGCGGCGGCTCCCGCATGGACGGCGGCGCTGGTGCTGGCATGGGCCCTTGGGGTGGGTGGCCTGCTCGGGCGCACGGCGCTCGGGTTGTGGGCCATCCAGCGGCTGCGCACCCAGAGCATCGCGCCGTCTGCGGCTGTGGCGGCTCGGTTCCGGGAGCTGTCGGAGCGGATGGGCTCTGGGTTCGTGCAGCTGAGGCTGGTGGCCGACGCCACCGTGCCCATGGCCGTGGGATGGCTCAAGCCCGCCGTCCTGCTGCCTGCGTCGTTGCTGGCGCGTCTGCCTCCGGATCAGCTGGAGGCGTTGCTGCTGCACGAGCTGGCCCACGTCCGTCGCATGGACTGGCTCGTCAACCTGGCGCAGTCCCTCGCCGAGACGCTGCTCTTCTACCATCCTGCGGTGTGGTGGCTGTCGCGCCGCATCCGCCACGAGCGAGAGCTGTGCTGCGACGAAGCGGTGCTGGCGTGTGGCTCGTCGAGCCTCTCCTACGCCAAGGCCCTGGCCCGAGTGGAAGACCTGCGCGTGATGGCCGCTCCGGCCGCGAACGGAGGGGAGCTGATGGATCGCATCCTGAACATCGTGGGGCAGCCGCGGCGAGTGCGCAGTGCGCGGTGGGTGATGCCCACGCTGGTGCTGGCTGGTCTGATCGGACTGACCTCTGCTGGGTCGGCGGTGGCCTCCGTGGTCCAGCTCGACAATCCGGTCACCCCGATGGATCTGGATGCGCTCGCGGATGGGGGAGAGGAAGACGACGAGCGACCCGTCGCTGCGGAAGACGTGGGCGCCAGGGCGCTGCAGATGTTGGCGGACTACCTCGAGCGCGGGGCGCGCAACCTCGAGGAGAACGCCGAGCGACGGTTCGCCCGCCGGGAGGCGCGCCGTCAGGCCCGACACGGCAGCACGCAGGGGCCTCCGCCGCCGGCGGAGATCCGCCCGGCACCGCCACGCCCGCCGGCACCTCCCGCTCCTCCTGCGCCTCCGGTGAACGACCACGACCACGACCACGGCAACCGCTGGCACGAGCAACACGACTCCTGCTCGGGCCACGACGTCGGCCATGCCGAGACCGACTGCCTCGAGCTGCCCGGTGTGACCATCTGCGGGACCGACGAGTCGCTGGTGGTGGAGCTTGGCGACGACGTCGTGATCAGCGACAAGATGCAGCGCAAGATCGAGCGCAAGCTGCGCAAGAAGGGGGAGCATCCCTTCGAGGTGTGGGCCGAGACCCCCGCTCCGGACGCGTCCCACCACTTCGAGCTGAAGATCCGGGGCGACGATCTGGGTGACTGGCACGCGCTGGAGATCTTCGAGGGCCTGAGTGAGCTGGAGGGCCTGGAGGAGCTGGAGCAGCTCGAAGACCTCGAGTTCGAGGTGCTGGGCATCGACTCCGAGGGGATGGGGGCGATGATGGAGGAGTACGGCGCCGAGATGGAGCGATTCGAGGCCCACATGGAGCGGTACGAGGCGGAGATGGAGGCCTACGCAGAGGCGGTGGCTGAGCGCCACGAGGAGGCTGCCGAGGCCTGGGCCGAGGAGCTGGAGCGTCAGCTAGAGGGTCGCGAGGAGGCCCTCGGTGCCTGGGTGGAGCAGCTGGAGGAGCAGCTGGAGAGCCAGCTGGAGGGTCGCGAGGAGGCGATCGAGGCCTGGGCCGAGCAGATGGAACAGCAGGCAGAGGCCTGGGAGGCCTGGGGTGAAGCCTGGGCCGAGGCCTGGCAGGAAGGGCGTCGCCCCAACGCGCAGCCGCCGACCTGGCCCGTGCCACCCGCCCCGCCGGTGGCGCCGGGTGCGGTGGCTCCGCCCGTGGCTCCCGAGGCTCCGCGAGCACCCTTCGGGCGGTAGCGAGCTCGGGCGCTACTCTTCGCTGGCCTCCGAGGCGCTCGCCGCTTCGGAGGCTGGTTGCTTCTTGGTCTTCGACGTCGACTTCGGGCGGTCGGCTTCGTCCGTCGAGTCTGCCTCGTCCTTCGAGGCGTCGTCTTCGGGGGCCGACTTGGTCTTGCGGGGCTTGCGGCCTCTTCGGCCCTTCGCCGGTGCCTCGGGCTCGCCGCCTTTGACCTTCGGATCCTCGGTCTCGTCGGTCTCGTCGGACCTCGGCTCCTCGGTGGACTCCTCCCCCTGTCGACGTCGTCCACGGCGCTGACGCCGGTCCCGAGGCCCGGGATCGGGGGATGGAGGCACGGGGAATTCCTCGTCCTTGCTCTGCATCCACTCGGTGCGCAGCTCCGACAGCGCACGGTCCCAGCGGGCGAGCATGGGCGGGATCGCGAAGGGCACCAGCAGAGAGCCCTCCTTGCCGCACAGCTTGGCGAGCTTGTCGGCGAGCTTGGGGATGGTGCCCGTGGCGTAGATGCCCAGTGCGGGGCCGTGCTTGTCGCGGTGGATCAGCACGATGGCCTTGGTGTGCTCCAGCACCGCAGGGATCGCCTGTGGTTGGTACCGGGCCGGGGGGCTGTCGAGGGTCGAGAAGCCCACCAGATCGAAGATACGCTCCATGAGCACGTCGTCGTCGGTGCCAGCGTCGACCAGGGCGAAGCCTCGGATCCGCTCGTCGGGTGGTCCGTCGTCCCCCAGCATCTGACGCACGGCGGTGACGCCGCTGATGCGCTTGTGCCAGCGCACGAGCCCCAGCTGCTGGCGGCCACCGGCTCGGTAGCCCTCGTAGGCCTCGATGCCCTCTGCGTCGTTGGGGATGTCTGCGGGGTGGCCATCCTCCATGAAGGCCAGCAGCGTCTTGCGCGGGAACAGGGCGGCGATCACCGCGGCAGTGTCGACCCCGCTGAAGGGCAGGCCTCGGCGCGCGTCGGCCGCGCTGTCGTCGGTGAACTCGGCACCGCTCACCACGATGCGGTGGACCTCGGCGTCTTTGGGAGGGGCGTCGCCGTCGGCGCTCGACTCCTCCTTGCCGTCGAGCCGCAATGGCTCGATCCAGCGCTCGCGGCCGCGACAGAGGCGGCCGGGGTGGCGGATGTTGAAGAGGTTGGTGGAGAACCCCAGGGCATGGACCATCGTGGCGAATCCCTCCAGGCGGATCGCGATGTGGTGCCCGTTATCTCAAAACCCCTCGAACTGCAGCGCCAGCTCCAGGCGGTCCAGCTCGGTCTCGAGGCGAGCCTTGGCGGCTCCTTGCTCCGACGTCAGGGCTCCGGCGAGCTCGGGACCGTCGTCGAGCTGGGTGGGATCGGTCAGGTCGAAGAAGTAGTGGCGGTCTCCGTTGCGCACGACCTTGTAGCGATGGTCGCGGAGCGCGCGTCGGTCGATGGAGCGGTCGGAGGCGGGTCCGTTGGGGAAGAAGCCCTCCACGAACAGGAAGGTGTGCCCCGGCTGGCTCGGGTCCGCGAGCTGGGGCAGGATGGAGCGGCCGTCGATGGGCACGGGCTCGGGCAGGTCCACCGACAGCGCCTCGGGCTCGCCGGTGAGGGGAACCCCCGCGATGTGCAGGGTGGTGGCGAAGATGTCGGCCACGTGTACCAGGGCGTCGCTGGTGCTGCCCGGCTGCTGCACGTGCGGGCCGGTCACGATGAAGGGCACGTGCACGCCGGGCTCGAACACCGTGTGCTTGGCGCGCTCGCTGTCGAGGGGCGGGTCGATGGTCTGCGACGGCGATCCGTTGTCGCCCACGGTGATCACCGTGGTGCGGGCGAGCACGCCGGGGTCGATGCTGTCGAGCATGCGGCCGATCTCGGTGTCGAGGGCCTCGAGGATGGCGTCGTACTTCACGTTCGCGTCGTCGTCGGGGCTCGCCTCGATGGTGTAGAGCTCCTCGGGGGGCAGGCGCCACGGGCCGTGGGCGGCGTTGAAGGCCACGTACAGGAACCAGGGCTCGGGCATGGCCTCGATGCGGTCGAGCACGTCGTCCACGGTGTCGGTGGTGAGGTAGCCCTCCCTGTCTTCGATCACGCCGTTGACGTTCTTCTCCCAGCGCTCGTAGCCGTCGCCCGGTGCGTAGCTGGGGTTGCCCACGGTGCCTGCATACCAGTCGAACCCCTGGTCCAGGGGATGGGTGAGCAGGTCGTCGGCCTGGGGACCGGCCATGTGCCACTTGCCCACTGCCGAGGTGGGCCACGGCTCGGGCCAGGCGTCGTCCAGGGCCTCCGCCACGGTGGTGGCGGAAAGGGGCAGCGCGTAGTCCCGCGTGCCCGTGTCGGCGATCCAGCCGAGGCCCGTGCGGCTGGCGTGGCGCCCCGTGATCAGGATGCCGCGCGTGGGGGAGCACACCGGCGAGGCGTAGGCGTTGTCGAAGCGGATCCCCTCGGCGGCGAGCTGGTCGATGCGCGGGGTGGGCGGAGCGGCAGGATTCTTGTCGTAGACGCCCACGTGATCCACGCCGACGTCGTCGAGCAGGAGTACGAGCACGTTGCCACCTGGAGGGTCGCCGATCTCCACCTCGGCGGTGGTCGACGCGGTGCCCACGGTGGCGGTGACCGTGAAGCGATCGCCCGGTCGCACGTCGCGGGCGGGCACCATCGTGCCGTAGCTGGGCTCGGGCTCGCCGTTGTGCGTCCAGGACAGCTCGGCCAGCGGAGGCGTGGTGTGCGCCACGAGATCCCGGAACGGGCCGTGCTGCACGATCTCCAGCGTCACCACGCCGTCGGATCCGCTCGTGTCGATCTGCGTGACGTCGGCGGGTGTGCATCCGATCCCTGCGATCCAAGCCAACAGCACCGCTGCCCCCTGTGAGGATCCACAGAATGCCCGATGGGGAGGGTTGTCGCACGGATGGATCGGCGGCAGAGTTCCCCTACAGGAGATGGCGTGAACCTGGGGTTTTTCCTGACGCCGGTGGCGCAGGTGGTGTGCTTGGAAGCTCATCTTTCCGTGGAACAGGCCGTGGATCGGCTGCGGGAGCACCGCTACACGGCGGTTCCCTTGCTCGACGACGAGGCGCGGTATCAGGGCACCTTGACCAGCGCCGATCTGCTGGCCCATCTGGCCGAGGGCCGAGCGGGCACCTTGGCCGAGGTGGACCGCTCGGTCTCCAACCAGGCCGTGGGGATCGACACCGACGTGCAGTCCCTGTTCCGCGTGGTGGTGGACCAGAACTTCGTGCCCGTGGTGGACAGCCGCGGTGTGCTGATGGGGATCGTCACCCGCAAGGCCATCCTGACCCACTTCGAGCGTCTGCTGTCGGAGCATGGTTTGCTGGCGACGCCCTGATTGCCTTCCGACCGCGGTCGCCCGAGGGACCGCACGGGATAGACTGCTGCACGGAGGCGGCGGGGTGGCTGACGGGGCAGTCCAATATCGGTTTCTCGCCGTGGTGGGCGAGGGGGGGTTCGGCAAGGTCTACCGCGCCCGCCTGGAGACCGACGAGGGCTTCAACAAGGACGTCGCGATCAAGGTGCTGTCGGACCCCGACCCACCTGAGTCGCTGCTGGAGCGCTTCCGCGACGAGGCCAAGATCCTGGGCCTGGTGCGCGACCGCGCCGTAGTCGGGGTGGAGCCTCCGATTCGGATCGGTGAGAAGTGGGCCGTCGTCATGGAGTTCGTGGACGGCGTGTCGTGTGGGCAGATGCTCGACATCGGACCCATCCCGCCGGGCGTGGCGGTGGAGGTCGTGGGGGAGGTGGCCCGTGCGCTGCACGCCGCCTACCACCAGGAAGGGCCCGAGGGCGAGCCGCTGCAGCTGCTGCATCGCGACATCAAGCCCGAGAACATCCAGGTCACGCCGTCGGGCGACGTGCGGCTGCTGGACTTCGGGATCGCCCGTGCCAACTTCGCGGCCCGCGAGTTCAAGACGCGGCACTCCTTGGGGGGGACGCCCGGCTACATCGCGCCCGAGCGCCTGCAGCGGGTGGAGGTGGCGGAGGGCGACGTCTACAGCCTCGGGGTGGTGCTGCACGAGATGCTCACCTGCGAGCGGCCGAAGTACCCGCCCACCATCGAGTTCAGCCAGCCCGGCGCGCGTGACGGTGCCACCATCGACGGCATCGTGGTGGACACGGCCGATCTGGAGGTGGACGACGCGCTCCGCGGCGACCCCCACGCCATGCAGGTGCTGAAGCTGGCGGCGTGGATGCGGGCCTACGAGCCGGAGAACCGGCCGTCGGCGCGCGAGGTCGAGGAGGCGTGCCGCGAGCTGCGCCGCACGCTGCCGGGGCCCTACTTCCGCAACTGGGCCGAGGAGTTCGTTCCCCACCGCAACGAGATCGAGGGCGATCAGATGATCGGCCAGGTCATCACCACCACGATCGGGCTGACGGGCGAGATCGTGGGGCGCCGCGGGGCGAACGACGGCACCACGGGCTCGCTGCCACCGGGATCGGGTCGGCAGGGGGTGGCGCTGGGAGCCATGCTGGGGGGAAGCTTGGTGTTGTTCCTGGCGGGTGCTGCGGTGGTGCTGTTCGCCTTGGGGCTGGGGGTGGCGTGGTACCTCAACCAGCCAGACGAGGTGCTGGTGCAGACCGATGCCAAGGGTCCCGACGAGGGACCGGCGGCGGTGGTGGTGGAGCCCGGTGATCCTCCGGTGGCGGTGAATCCGGATCCGGACTTGCCAGTGCTGGAGGGGGTGCCCTCGGCGAAGCCGCCCTCGGCGCCGGTGGCGTCTCCGGCATCGCAGCCGGGCACGGCACCGATCCGCGTGATCGTGGCGCCGCAGCCCTCGGGCGTGTCGGTGACGAAGCCGGGACCGGAGCCGGTGCCGGGGAGCCGCGTGGGCCCGAAGATGGGCACGGTGGTGGTGAAGTCGGTGCCGAGCGGGGCCACGGTGTGGAAGAGCGGCAAGCAGCTGTCGAAGGTGGGTTCGGGCTACGAGCTGCCCGTGGGGCGGCACACGATCGAGCTGCGCAGCCCGGCGGGGGAGAAGTACCCGATCCCGCTGCAGATCAAGGCCGGCAAGCGGATCCACATCTGCTACGACTTCGACGCCAAGCAGACCTGCGACTCCCGCTAGCTCACGTGGGTAGTCGCTCGATCCCCTGGTACATCGCCCCCACGGAGAAGCGCACCCCGATGGCGGATAGGTCGACGTCGTCGTGTGCCTCCACCAGCACCACACGGCGCCACCCGTCGTCTCCGCGGTTCCACAGCTCCACGTCGGTCGCGTCGGGCTCGACGAGGAGGATGTGCTGTAGAGACGGGATCGTCTTGTAGCGGTCCAGCTTCTCGCCGCGGTCGTAGCTTCGGGTCGAGTCCGACAGCACCTCGATCAGCACCGTCGGGTTGGTGGCCGTCTCGTGATCGGTGACCTCCATCGTTCCGCAGAACACCGAGCCGTCGCTGTATGTGTACAGCCCGTCGGGCGTTCCGATCCGCTGGTCTGCGCTCAGCTTGAAGCAGGGGGTGCCGTCGAGCTTCTGGGCCATCAACATGGCGACACGGTCCACGATGTAGTTGTGGCGCGGGGTGCCACCGGCCATCAGGTAGATCTGGCCACCCGAGAACTCGTGCTTCTCGACGGACATCCGCTCGATGCGGAAGTAGTCGACCAGCGTGTGATGGTGATGACGAGAGACGGTCTGCATCGAGAACCCTGCCCAAGCGTATCAGTAAGGGTGCTTCTAGACTATGCCCGCCGTGCCTTCAGCCACTTCGAGGCGGCTGACATCTGCAGGCGTGAGGCCGTGAAGACGCCGAGGCCCGGGTCGGGGGAGCCGGTCCGTCCCATCGAGGTGATCTGCTCGTAGTACCAGTACTGCGTGGAGAACCCGTCGATGGCCTTCACCAGATCGAACCAGGTCAGGAAGCGCAGGGCCCGTGGGAGCAGCGCCAGCTCGCGCTCGGGGCGGGGCAGCTCGTCGAGCCCGTCCAGCAGGCGCTTCGGCGCGTCCGGCATCACACACATGGGACGTGCCAGGCCGATCACATCCGCGCTGCGGCTCGTCAGCACCTCGTCCATCGCGTCGCGGCGCCGCAGGCCGCCGGTGACCATCAGGGGCACCGTCAGCTCCGACCTCATCGCCTGGGCGAAGTCCACGAAGTAGGCCTCGCGGGCTCGGCTCGACGCGCGCACGGCTTGCTCCTGAACCGGCTCGATGCCCTGCAGCCCCAGCAGGCGGGGCTGCTCGTAGGTGCCGCCGGAGATCTCGATGAGGTCCACGCCTTCCTCTTGCAGCCACCGCGCCACCTGCAGGCTGTCGGTGAAGGCGAAGCCGCCGCGCTGGAAGTCCGCGCTGTTGAGCTTGACGGCCACGGCGAAGTCCGGCCCGACCTCGCGGCGCACCGCACGCACGGACTCGAGCAAGGCCCGCGCACGGTTCTCCAGAGGGCCACCCCACTGATCCGTGCGCTCGTTGGCCAGTGGACTGAGGAACTGCGACAGCAGGTAGCCGTGGGCGGCGTGGACCTGCACGCCGGTGAAGCCGGCCTCCTGCACGGCCTTGGCGGCGGTGGCGAAGCGGCCCACCAGCTCCTCGATCTCTTCGGAGCTGAGGGGCTCGGGCATCCCGAACATTCCTCCGGGGATGCGCAGGCGCTTGGCAGAGGGGGCCTTGGGTCGCGGGTTGATGGGTCGCTGGGTCTGGCGGCCGGCGTGGGACAGCTGCACCCAGGCGGCGTTGCCCCCGCGTGTGGCTGCAGCGGCCCAGCGCGCCAGGGCCTTGCGGCGGGCGGCATCGGGCGGACCATCCACCACCACGTTGCCCGCGCGCTCGAGGTGATTGGCGTCGATCTGCACGTTGCCGGTGATCAGCAGCCCTGCGCCGCCGTCGCTCCAGGTGCCGTAGAGGCGCTCGAGCGCCTCGCTCGGTGAGCCGTCGGGCTCGGCGAGGCCCTCGGTCATGGCGGCCTTGGCGATCCGGTTTGGAAGGGTGGCGCCGCAAGGGAGCGTCAAGGGCGTGCTCAGCTCGCTCATGGAATGCTCCGACCTCGGTTGCTGTTGGACCAGTAGGTTAGGCGGGCGGCATGTGGTTTGCGAGCATTGGGTCGGCTGTGGCGATGGCGGGCACGCCCGTGGTCTACGCGGAAGGGGATGCGCCGGTGGTGCTGGCGCGGGTGGCAGAGCGCACGGGGGTGCCGCTGGAGCAGCTGGATCCGGTGCCGCTGCAGCAGGTGCGCACGGCGCCTCCGGAGGTGCTGGGCGACGTGGTGATGCGACGCTGCGCGAAGAGTGCCACCGACGGCGAGACGATCCGCACGGATCTGGCGCGCGCCCAGGTGGCCTGGGCCGACCGAGACGCGGCCACGGCGATCGATCACCTGGATCTGGCGGTCACGCGGCTGGGCTGCTTGTCGGAGGTGGTGGAGGCGCCGATCGCGGCGAAGGCCTTCCAGCTTCGGGGTGCCTTGATGCTGGCGGACGGCGACGACGAGGGGGCCCGCGGCGAGTTCGCGACGGCCCTGGCGCTGGATCCGGAGCTGACCTGGGGCGAGGACCTGCCACAGGAGGGCAGCGTGGCCTTCGCCGAGGCGGGCACGGTGCAGCGCAACGCCACCGTGGTGGTGGTGCCGCCGAACCTGCCGAGCGGACCCTGGATCGACGGGGTGGAGATCAAGCAGGGCGCCACGCTCAGCGAAGGTCTGCACCTGCTGCAGTACAGCGACGTGCAGGGCATTCGCTCGGCGTGGCTGTCGGTGGGAGGCGATGCGGATCTGGTGCTGCCGACGGGCTTCCGGGGTCCGATCCTGGAGGGGATGGCAGAGCCGGGCCGGCGCGAGGTGCTGTCGAGCCTGTTCGCGGCAGCCTTGCCGGACATGGCAGCGGCCTACGTGTCGCACCAGGGTGGACTGTGGCTGGTGATCCGCGACGGCGATGATCTGTCGACGACGGAGCTGTCGGAGATGGAGAAGGTGGAAGAGCCAGTGGTCGAGACGAAGAAGGAGCGCAAGAAGCGCCTGAAGGCGGAGCGCAAGGCGGCGCGGGGGCGCGAGTAGCCGCCATCTCCCTGGGCGAACGACGAGGGGTGAGACCCTCCTCGGGGCGTCGAGCGACGACGTAGCTGCCAATGTCGCTACCGCTGCCACATCGTCTTACATCGCAGCGACAGGGCGTTTTCTACCTTGCGAGGGAGCCTGGGCCACTGTGTGTGGCCCGGCGCAAGGAGGATCCAATGATGCGCGTTCCTTTGCCGATGGCTGCGCCAGCCGTCGTCCTGTTGATGGCCGGGCCGTCCGCGTTCGGTCAGGTGAGCATCGAGGCGACCTACCCTGGGCCCGAACCGATCTTCGAGCGTCTACAGCCGCGTGAGGAGGGTGAGGAGGACGCCCATCTCAACTTCGAGATGTACATGTCGAACCTGGGTTCGACCGCGCTGATCATGGACCGGATCGACGTCGAGTACTTCGACGCCGACGGTCAGTTCATGCACGACCTGAGCGTGCAGGTGGACGACCTGCGGGCCCACTACTTTCGTGAGACCGAGCCCTCGGGGTTCGGTCCGGAGCTCGATGGTCGCCTGATCCGGGACATCAGCGGCTCGAGTCGCGAGGAGATGGTGGCGCCCCTGGTGCTGGTCGACGAGGACCCGGACGAGGTGAGTCGAGCGTACGTCTACACGGCTGGGAATCAGCGGCTGTCGACGAACGAGGGGACGGTCGATGCCTTCTCCGTGGCCAAGTACGCACGCGGCAAGGGTGAGGTGCAATGGACTGCAGCTGTGCAGTTCCCGGGGCACGACCAGGCGGTGGCGACCTCCATTGTGCAAGCGCAGGGCGGCTTGACGCAGCCCAACACGGTGTTGATCGGTGGAGGGGCCAAGCGCGACACGACGGGAACCAATGCGAGCTTCGAAGAGTTCGCCCTGGCGCAGGTCGATCACTTCGGGAAGCCGGTGGCGACGTTCGGGACCGCGGGCCAGGTGTTGACCGGGGAGGCCGACTGCGACGTGCGTATCCAGGCCTTGGGGCGTCGCTTCGGGCGCGATCTACGCTTGCGCTACACTGCCATCGGCAGCTCGAGCTGCGCCGGGGACGAGCAGGTCTTCTTGGCTCGCTATCTAGACGATGGCAAGCTGGATCCGGACTTCGGCAGCGGCGGTACACGCTTCGTGAAGCTGACCCAAGGACCCTTCCGGGTCTCCGGCGGCATGCAGGCGGACGCAGATGGTTCTCTGTATGCGGTGGGGCAGTTCGGCGGGAAGATGGCTGTGCTGGCTATGGACGAATCCGGTGATCCGACGGTCGGTTTCGGGACTGCGGGCCTCGGCGTCGTGTGGTCCGCGCCCTTCGGTGATGCCGTTGCTCACGCCATCGCGCTCGATGATCTGACCGGAGAGATCACGTTGGCCGGCGACGGGTGGGTGGGCGCCGACCGCAAGATGGTTCTGGCGCGTTTCGGTAGCTTCGGGAATACCGACATTCTCGGCTTCAACGCTCCCTGGGGCTATGCGGCTTACGACGTTCCCGGCGACCCCGCAGCGTTTGCGCGGGACTTGGTGTGGCGGCCCGAAGACGATCGCATTCACGTTGCGGGCTGGGTCGACGACGGCGGTCGTGACAATGGCATGGCCGTGTTGACGACCGACAACGCGGGGGCGTTGCGCAACGACTTTGCCGACGACGGCGTGAACGTGGTGGGCTTCGGCGAGGGGGCCGGGGCCCGCGCGCTGGGAATCGTCGAGAGCAATGGAGAGCTCCAGGTGGTGGGAACGGCCTGGGACAAGCTGGCCGCGCTTCAGCTCCACGAGAACGCCGGGACGCTCGACGACAACGCTCTGTTCTGGAGCGGTGGCTACCGGAGCCTGATGTGGCCAGATACCGGCTGGCTCTTCCCGGACGCCGACCACGTCGTGAGCACCTTCGAGTGGCACGATCTGCCGGAGCGAATCGCGGTGGCGTTCCAACTCGTGGACGACGAGAGCGGGGCCCAGGTCCAAACGCTCCTCCACGACTACTACCCGAGCGACGATGGTGGACCGTCGGTCAAGTTTCCGGCTCGGGCGGCAGACCTGGAGGGGTCCGAGCGGTGGTATCTGAGCCAGGGCCACCACTTCGACACCAACCACCGCCAGGGGCGAATCACCAAGGCGCACTCCGACCCAGCGCTCGAGGAGCACAAGGCGCCCGCGCGCTACGCCAACGACTTGGTGGTGCGGCGCTACACCGGCAGCAGCTGGACCCGCCTGCGGTCCGGTACCGACGGGGACGAGAACGACGAGCTGCTGGCATACGACAAGCCGGTCCATCCGGTGAAGCCAGGCTGGGTGAGGTGGTGCACCTGGGGCGTCTACGAGAACTCGAAGCCCAAGGAGAAGGACGGGGCGACCCAGTGCCCCGAAGACAACTGGCCGGCCGACGATCCGAGTGAGTGCTTCTACAGGCCGGGGGGCAATGAGCTGCGGATCTGGCACGACGACGGCACGGTGTCGATGTACGCCCACCTGCGGCCGCTCGACACGGAGCTGTGCGACTACTCCCTCGACAACCCGGGCCGGGGCTGGCTCTCGGACCCGCAGTTCGTCGGGGTCGACACGGTCATTGGGTACGTGGGCAACAGCGGCAACTCCACGGGACCTCACCTGCACACCGAGATCCACACGGATCGACCCTTCGGTACCGTGCTCGACGACGCTGAGTCCGACTACACCAACGCCGACGGCCGCCCCATGCTGTGGAACGACGTGGTCGGCTACAAGTCCGACGTTGCCCCCGAGGACTTCGAGGACTTGCCCTGGACGCTGTTGTTGGATGCTGCTCAGCACGGCAGTAGCACGCTGGTGATCGGCGTCAGCCACCCGCCCGATCCGCCGGAGACCACCTGCCAGCTGCTCGACGGTCTCTTCACCGACGACGAGGGCTACCATCCTGACGGAAACTACGCCTTCGACCATTACTGTCCTGATGACGAGGGCGAAGCGGTCTGTGTGCAGAAGGAAGAGAACGGTCACGTCTATGGGGACTGCGTGCTGTGCGCGGAGGACCCTGGAGCGCCTGGGTGCCTTTGCGTGGAAGACGAGGACTGTGGCGTGGGCAGTCAATGCTTCGGAAGCGATGCAGCCAACGGTACGGCTCGAGGGCGCTGCTACTCGGTGGACGAGCTGCCACCGAGTTGGCAATGCCCGATCGTGTGCGAGGACGTGCTCGGCACGGGCGCCTGGTGCTACCACGACTTCCCCCTCGGCGGGCGCTGCTTCAGCGCCATCACCAGCGAGCCCGACGCCTTCAGCTGCTACACCGATCCGGCGAGCTTCAACCAGGCAGACGGCATCGACTGCGTCGACGAGTGCAGCAGCACGGCTGACTGCAAGAACGGCGGGGTCTATCCGACCTGGTGGGAGTGCGGTGCCGACGGTGGTCATGGCAACATCTGTCTGCCCGACTACCAGATGGATCCCTGAGCACGAGGCTTCGGGTATGGTGCGAGGGGCGTCGCCGCCCGGGGTCCTTCGCACGCCATGTCCGAAGCCAAGCTGCGCGTACCGACCGGCCACATCGATCTGTCCCGCGGAGAGTGGCGTGGCTCGGACGGGCGCCGGTTGCGGCTCACCGAGCGAGAGCGCGCGCTCCTCCATCACCTGCATGGTCGTGGGGGCGAGCCTGTGGGTCGTGACGAGCTGCTGCGGGAGGTCTGGGGCTGGAGCGCCCAGGCGGTCACGCGAGCCGTGGACGACTGCGTCAAGCGGCTTCGGCGCAAGATCGAGCGGGACCCACGCCGTCCCGAAGCCTTGCTGACAGCCCACGGCATCGGCTATCGACTGGTGGCCGAGAGCGTGGGGCCCGAGAGAGCGGAGGTCGAGCGTCCCACCCTGCGTATCGGTCGGCGGGTGCTCGATCTCGACGGGGCACGGGTAGTGCGCGACGACGGTGCCATCGACACCCTTACACCCCGCGAGATCCAGCTGCTGCGTGCGCTGGTCGGCGCGCGCTCCAAGCCGGTGGAGCGAGCCAGGCTGCAGCGTCTGGCCTGGTCGCACCACGTTGGGCGAGCGCTCACCCATGCGGTGCGGCGGCTTCGCGTCAAGCTGGAGGACGACCCCCGTAGGCCCCGCTACCTCCAGGTGGTGCGAGGGGGTGGCTATCGCTTGTTGATCGAAGACAGCCAGCGGACCTTCCGGACTGGTGTCGAACGGCCGCTGATGGGTGTGCCGGAGCGGCCCACGGGGTTGTGGGGACGGTCCGAGGCGCTAGCCCGGATCGGACGGGCGCTGACGTCGGGCAAGCGAGCCGTGTTCCTGACGGGGCCTGCCGGCAGCGGCAAGACCGCCCTTGCGAACGAGCTGGCGCGGGACTTCGAGCGAGTGCACGTGCTCCGGGTCGACGGGGTCGAGAGCACGGCGGCCTTGATGCCTGCGATGCGCGTGGCGCTGTTGGCGGACGGGGTGACCGGCGTGCTGCCACGTGCGCTGGGTCCGGGGGACTGCCTGTTGATTCTGGACGGGGCTGACTCGCTGCGGGACACCGGGCCGCTGGCCGATTGGCTGCGGGCCCTTCCGGGACTGCATCTGATCATCACCAGCCGGCACACCGAGCCCCTACTCGATGCTGTGGTCGAGGCGGTGGGGCCGTTGCCGCCCGAGGTCGCCGAGGCGATGTTCCTGGACCGCGCGCAGCGGGCTGATCCGAGCTTCGTGGTGAGCCCCGACGAGGTGGCCGACCTGAGGCAGCTGTTGGCTGCCCTGGATCATCTGCCCCTGGCGATCGAGCTGGCGGCTGCGCGCCTGCGGGTGTTGGATCTGGCGACCTTGCGGCGCGAGCTTGCCAAGGACCTGGATCTTCTGACGGGTAGCTCTGGCTCTTCGATGCGGCGCGCCCTCCAGGGCTCCTGGGATCTGCTGGAGCCTGGGGCTCAGCGCGCGCTTCACCACTGCGCTGCCCTGCCCGATCCCATCGACTTCGACCAGCTGCGGGCTTTCCTGGGACTCGGAACCGTCGAGGCCCTGTCGGTCCTCGATGCGCTCGTGAGCCTACATCTGTTGGAGCGGGTTCGTCTGGGTCCGTTGGGGGAGGCTCACTATCGTCCGGTCTCCTTGGTGCGCTCCTTCGTGGTAGACCAGGGCCACCTGGAGCCCATCGACTGGACCGGGCTGGCCGCGCAGGTGGCCAGCATGTACGAGCCCTCGCGCCTGATGTCGCTGGCCCTGATCCGGCAGCTGGTTCCCATCAGCAACAACTTGGCCCTGTTGACCCGCGTAGCACTGGCGGAGGGCCTCGGCGAGGCACCCCGGTTGGTCACGATGCTGTTGGAGGTGCAGGCCATGGTGGGCAGCAATGCCGACCTGTCGAGCTTCGTCAGGGAGCTGCTGGAGGCACCCGCCGCCTCGTGCGACCACGCGACCATCATGTGGGTGGCGGCGGTCCGTTCCTGCGTTTCACTGGAGCCAGACCTGCTGGCGCCTCTGCTGGAGCGGGCCCGAGCCTCGGCCGCGCGCTCGGACGACCTGTTGGACAGGACGGTGTTGGCCGGCGCCGAAGCGACGGTGCTCGACCGTCTCGGGAAGCCGGACGTTGCCTTGAAGGAGGCGCGGCGGGCCGTGCGTTCTGCCCAGGTGGGCGGCTTCCGGCATCTCGAGGCCCGGATGGGCTCGTTGCTCGGGGCCATCCTGCGGCACCTCGGACGTCGGCACGAGGCCAGCTTGGTCTATCAACAGGCCTTCGACGTGTTCGCAGTGATCGATTCCCCCGACGCGGAGGCGATCTGCTCGCTCAACCACGCAGTGCTCCTGCGTAGCCTGGGGCAGTATCCGGCCGCGTCCGCCAAGCTCCGGGCGGTGGCGGGCTACGCGACCGGGGCCCTTCAGGCGGCCCTGGAGAGCTGTGCCCGCCAGAACCTCGGGCTGCTGCTGCTCGAGCAGGGGCACCTGGAGCAGGCCGAGCAGGAGCTGGATCGTTCGGTGGCAGTGGCCCTCGACAATGGGCGTGCTGATCTGGCGGCGGTGGCCTGGAGCTGCCTGGTCGACGTGCACGAGGCCCGTGGCGACATCGAGCGGGCGCGACGGTTGTGCCTGCGTGCCCTGAACACGCATCGCGACCTGGGCAACGTCCGTCACGAGTACACAAGCGAGGCGCAGCTCGCTGCTCTCGACAGCCTGTCGGGCCGGAGCGGTGGGGTGATGGAGGCCATGCGCTCCTCGCTCGCTGCGATGCGGGAACGAGGCATGACAGAGACGCTGGGTATCAGCTTGTTCCTGCGTGCTCGTGCCCTGGAGAGGGCGGGCGACGAGGACTCGGCAGTGCGGGCCCTGAACGAGGCCATCACGCTGCTGGAGGGTGCCGGGGCCCCGTGCACCCTGGGCTTGTCGCTGGCGCTGGCGGCTCGTCTGCGACCAGATGCCGTCGGCGCTGCCGAGTGGCTGGCGGAGGCCGAACGTATCGCCGAGGTCATCGAGGCGACACCGACCAGTGTCCTGGCGGCGGAACTGGGTCGTGCGCGGGTAGCCGTCGAGGCGCGCCCTCGTGAGGGCACGCCAGGTGCGGTCAGCGTGCCGGGCGGACGGCGAGGGTGAGGCCCCCTCCGGGGCGTCGAGCGACGATGTGGTTCGGGGCGGGGACGACGGCCGGCATGAGCCGCGTGCGCTCGAACAGCTCCGAGGCGTAGGTTTCGGGAGCCTGGAAGTGGTGCACCAGGCGGTGCACACCAGGATGTCGCTCGGCCTGGTGATCTCGACGGTGGTGGTCTGTGCCTGGGAGCCGGCCCCGCCGAAGGCTCGGGTGAGCATGTGCTCGCAGGTTCCGAGGAGGCCTGGTGGGGCGGTGCCCCTGTCTCGGGCCTCCTCCGCGACCGTGTGAGGCGTGGACGTCCACCACCAGCTGTGCGGGTGGCGCAGGTGGAGTCGTGCATCCCCCGCCCAGGCGAAGGTCAGCATGGTCGGGGTGACGATGCCCAGCGCTCCTGGAATGGGCCACCCCTCGCTGGGGCTGTCGGGGCCGAGGAGGGCGTCGAGTGTGTGGCAGGCGTGCTTCGTCCAGTCGGCGACCAGCACCCAGGACGTGGACTGCGGGTCGTGCTCCAGAACGTGGGTCTGCATGCGTCGAGTCTATGCGGCTTGGGCTGCCAGACCGTGGGACGTGCAGCGAAAGCTCCGGATTTCCTTGAGCGCGCT
>JAHQVJ010000093.1 GCA_019634415.1 Myxococcales bacterium | reverse complement strand
TTGGTCCCTCGCCTTCGGCTGCGGGACTTCCGGAATCCCGCGCGACTTCGTCGCGCTACAATTCCCTTGGTCCCTCGCCTTCGGCTGCGGGACTTCCGGAGGTGCTGTTGAGACCACTGGCCATCCTGTCGCTCGTCCCTGGATGCATGCCCCTCGCGCAGAACTGGACCGAGGACACCGACTTCGACGTCCTCGAAGCCTCGGAGCTGTCCGATGCCCCGGCCGACCCGGCATCGGTCCGCGTCGTGACCTGGAACATCAAGTACGGATGGGGTCGTGCGGACATCTTCTTCGACGGCTGGGGCGATGCGTCGGAGCTCGACGAAGGCACCGTGCACGCCAACCTCGACGCCCAGATCGCGCTGCTCGAACAGATCGACGCCGACATCGTCATGACCCAGGAGACCGACAAGCGCTCCAAGCGCTCGGCCTATGTCGACCAGGTCACCTACATCCTGGAGAACAGCACGTTCAACTACGCGGCCTACGTCCCGATCTGGGATGCCGAGTACGTCGCGCAGAGCGGGCTGGGGCCGTCCGAGATGGGCCAGGTCGTGTTCAGTCGCTGGCCGATGACCCGAAACACCCGCATCGATCAGCCAGTCAGCCAATCCGATCCCGGATACGTGCGCTACTTCGCGCCTCGTCGAGCCATCCAGTGGGTCGAGGTGGATCTCGGCGGCACGCCGCTCACGGTCTACAACGTGCACCCGACCGCCTACTCCCTCGACGGGACCAAGCAGCAGCACCTCGCACAGATCTTCGACCGTGCAGGCGAGGCCATCGGTGATGTGCTGATCGGGGGAGACTTCAACGTCATCCCGCCAGGCTCCGTCAACGCGGACCAGTTCGACGACGTCGTCGAGGCCGACACGATCGGTGTGACCGAGGTGATCTACACCGAGGAGGAGATGGCGTCCCTCGACCCCTTCTACGACACCTACACACCCGTGATTCCGCTGGCGGAGTACCAATCGCCACCCGAGCTGCTCGACCCCACCTACGATCAGACCTACGATGCCTCCGCCTGTGGGGCGCGGCCCGCCGATCAGCGCGTGTACTTCTCCCACAGCCTGGCCAAGGACGTCTTCTGGAACCAGAAGCTCGACTACCTGTTCACGTCGCTGACCTTCGCGGACGGCGATGTGCTCCAGTGCCCCGGCGATGGAGGGATCACGGCGGAGCCGATGGCGCTCTCGGACCACGCGCCGGTCTGGGGCGAGCTGGTGCGTCGATGATTGCCCTGTTCCTGAGCACATCGGCGCTGGCAGTCGACGGCATCGAGGTGGGAGGAGGCGGTGGAACGGCCCACACCCTCGGCGAGTCCGGCGGCACGGTCGCGCTGGGGATCTTCCGCCCGTGGACACTGGCGCTGAACGAGCGCACCGACCTCGTCACGACGGGCATCGTCGGCACCATCCTCGCTCCACGCCTCGACGTGAAGCACGCGCTCGTGCGCGAGGAGACGCTGTCCGTGGCTGTCGAGGGGGGTGTCGCGGTTCCTTCGCCGGCACTGCGGCTTGCACGCGGCTGGCTCTACACGGAGACCGAGGGCACGCCGTTCGCGCTGATCGCCAGGGCGGGTGTGCGGGTTACGGGGGATGCGGAGCACTTCCGACTCACGGGGAGCGTGTTCCTCCGCGGCGGATTCGCGACGGGCGAGCTCACGCCGCGCGACCTGTTCTTCCTGGACTGGGCGCTCGCACCTGCCGCCGAGGGGCCCGTGCTCGCCACAGTGGGGGTGCGGGGAGACTGGCTCGTGACGTCGCGGACTCAGCTGTCCCTCGAGGCGACCGTGCAGCTCGGTGGCGAAGGAGTGGTCGAGCTTCAGAACCGGGCCTTCGCGCTGTGGGGTTTCAGCGAGCATGCTGCGCTGGGAGCGGGGTACTTCAGCCATCTGGACGCGCGGCCCGACGGGTATCGCTTCTACGCGATCCCGACGGGGGACGTTCAGCTTCGGTTCTGACGCTCGCTCAGCGGGTGCCGAGGGTTGATGCCATCCACCCAGTCCCGCAGCTCCTTGGCTCTCCCGAGGTGGTCCATCTCTGTTACTTTACGAGCGTAAAGTAGGAGGGAGCATGCTCTGGTTGATGCTGTCGACGGGATGCGGTGACCACTCGGACACCCCGACGTACTACGCAGACGTGGCGCCGATCCTCGACGCGTATTGTGGGGAGTGCCATGGTGATGGGGGGGTGGGTCCCTTCGCCTTCGATAGCGCGGAGTCGGCGATCGAGAACGCCGCGCTGATCCGCTGGGCCGCCGAGAGCGGGTCGATGCCGCCCTGGGGGGCTGCGCCTCTCGCGGGCTACCCCCTTCGCTACGACGTCTCCCTCTCGGCCGAGCAAGTCGCGACGCTCGTGGCCTGGGAGGAAGCGGGGGCACCCGCGGGTGACCCCGACGAGCGCGGATCATCCCTCGACCTCGATGTCGCGCAGTTGGAGCGAACGGACATGACGGTCGAGCTGCCCGCCCCGTATACGCCGAGCGCGGTGAACCCCGACGACTATCGGTGCTTCGCCATCGAGTGGCCCGAGGCCGAGCTGTCGTGGGTCACCGCCTTTCGGGGCGTTCCCGACTTCGATCCAGTCGTTCATCACATGCTCGCCTTCGTGATCTCCCCGACAGACACAGACACCGTGCGCGACTTCGACGCGTTCGCGGAGGGGCCGGGCTACCCGTGCTTCGGCTTCGTGAACCCGTCGGATCGTCCGGACACCGACTTCGTCAATGCGCGCCTCCTTGGCCAGTGGGCACCGGGAACGGGCGCGGTTCGCATGGGGAGCGGCGCGGGGCTCGTGGTCGAGCCAGGCAGCATGATCGTTCTGCAGATGCACTACAGCACGGTGGGCGAGGTGCTCCCTGACCAATCGGCGCTCGATGTGGAGCTGACTCGAACCCCACCAGACGCCGAGGCCTTTGCGGTGGTGTGGACGAACTTCGGCTGGTTCGTCGGCATCGAGCCCATGACCATTCCGGCGGGCGAGGAGCGTGTGCAGCACGCGTTCGAGCAGACGTTCGTCGGCAGCCCGAACGTGCTCGTGGCCGGTGTGGACGGTGAGCTCGACGGCGGCGCGTCGATCCGTTCGATCTTGCCGCACATGCATCGACTGGGGCAGTCCATCACGGTGACCCTCGATCGTGCGGATGGGCCCACCGAAGCCATCCTGTCGGTGCCCGCGTGGGATTTCGACTGGCAGCGGCAGTACGCGTTCGTCGATCCCGTCGTCGTCGAGCCCGGCGACCGACTCCGGGTGCGCTGCACGTGGAGCAATACCCGCGAGTTCCGGACCAGTCGGGGTGCATCCCCCGATCCCATCGACGTGGGCTGGGGCGACGGGACCTCCGACGAGATGTGTGCTGCCCTCGTGAACGTGACGGCGCGCTGACGTCACCGCAGCAGCGGGTCGGGCTCCACGAGGAGGGAGACGAGGATCATGCGGCATGCCTCCCTGATTCGGGCACGCACGGTGTGTGCGTTGTCGGGCGTGATGGGCAGCGCATCGGGTGAGCCACCGATCGTGATGAGCAACAACAGCGATGCGGCCACGCCGAACAGGTCCGCGCTCGCGTCTGGCCGCACGATTCCTGCCCGCTGCGCTTCCACGATCTGGGTGGTTGCCGTGGCGAAGAAGGATCCCTGTCGTGCTCTCAATTCGTGCCGCAACCGGTCGGCGAAGTCCCCGCGAAGCAGCTCGATCAGAGTCGCGCGAAACGCGACGGGGTGATCCTGCGCCAGCTGAAAGGCGCGATCCGTCAGGCTGCTGAGGGTGAGCGACGGTAGGTCGTGCGCCAGCGCATCGAGGGCCTCTGTGATCAGCGCGATGAGGCGAGTCAACGAGGCTTCGCGCAGCGCCGCCTTGGACCCGTAGTGGTAGTGCACCGCTTGCGGGGTCGTCTCCACGCGGGCGCCCACGTCCGCGAGTGACACGGAGTCCGGGTCTCGCTCGGCGAACAGCTCGATGGCTGCGAGCTCGATGCGGCGACGCGCCTCCTCGGCACGCAATCGGGGACGCCTCGACATCCCAAAATCTCCAGGGGGGACTTCACCGCGACGCTTGGTGGTCGAAGCGTACCCCCGAGACGATTCGAACGTCCGACCTACTGATTAGGAATCAGTTGCTCTATCCACTGAGCTACGGGGGCTCGCCGCAATCCGTAACCCTCTGGTCACGACTCACAAGGCCCCGTCGATCTGCCGCGGGCGGGCCTCCCAGAGGAACAGAGAGCCGTCCACCACGTAGATCTCCACCCGGATGGCGCCACTGCCCCTGACCGCACTCAGGTAGTCCACGTCGAAGAAGTAGTCGTCGAAGCCCAGGTCGAGCGCCTCGTCGCCGTAGCGTGGGTCGAGGAAGGCCTCGATGTCGTACTCGAGGCCGTAGGGGAGCTGCACGAACACGTCGCCGAAGGCCTCCAGGCGCACCGTGTCTCCGGCGCCCGGATACACCTCGACGTTCATGCCGTCGGTGAGCGCGAAGAAGTCCACGTCGCCCACGATGTTGGTGCCCTCCACGCGGTTCGCGGAGATCAGGTGGCGCCCCTCGACGTTGGAGACGCGTGCCGTGCCGTCCAGGAGCACGGACTCCACGTCGACGGCCGTGGGACCCACAGCGGACAGGTGCACTCCGGTGCGGGTGTCGCTCGAGCGACCCCACATGTCGAGCAGGCCATCGCTCACCAACGCGCCCCAGTCGTTGGTGTTGGCGCGCTGACGTGCGGTGCTGCGGCTGGAGCCCGTGCCCCACAGCCTGGCCTCGATGTCGATGTCGCCATCGTTGTTGCCGCCCGTGTAGGTGAAGTTGCCGCGGTCGTTGTCGGCGAACACGGCGACGACTCCGTCACCGGGGAGGGTGTCGGAGATGACGGTGGTGGACTGGGCGCAGCCCACGGCGAAGAGGAGGGAGAGGCTCGTCAGCGTCGTCTTCATGGGGTCTCGATCCTGTAGACTGGCGGTGATGCCCAGCAGTACGTCGCGGTACCGGTTCGAGTTTCGAATGCACGAGTGGGCTCGACGATTCATCATAGACCTGGCTGGCGCCGAGTGCGCGTTCTTCGTTGCCATGCGGAACAACGGCACCGTGCGGCGCGTGTTCGTGGCGGAGCCTGGGCGTCCCTTCGGAGCGGAGCACAAGGCGCGCCTGGCGGATGGCCACGAGCGCTGGTTCCTGTTCTCACCCTACCCAGAAGAGTCAGGCGCCTACCTCGAGTGGCTGGCGCTCGACGAGGAGGTGGTGCGACGCTGGCTGGGCAAGCCGCTGGGTCCCGACGACTACGTGGACGTACGGGCCACGGGGGCGCGGGACGGCTGGCCCCGCAGCTGGCGCGTGATCATGCCGTAGGGTCCCCTCGTGGCCTCGGCAGGGGTGCGCCCGTCTCCAGGATGGCCTCGCGAGGGTGTGGGGATGCCGACCAGGCGGACCCATGGCGATTGAAACGCTCCGCAGAGCGGTTAGACAGGACCCGCAGCAGACGGAGGGGCCGTGGAGAACCTGAAGGCTCGGCTCAACGAGGTCGCGGTGCTCGACAACGAGAAGGTTCCCGCAGCACTTCTGAACATCGCCGAAGAAGTGGCCAGCGGCGTGATGAACGGGCAGACCGACAACGCAGCACAGCTCTTGATTCCGCGCATCGTGCAGGTGCTCTCCAAGGGCGTGGGCACGGGCAAGGAGCGGCTCACCCTCGGCGAGGTGCTGGGCCAGCTGGGCGATCCGCGCATCCTGACCCCTCGCGACGATGCGTACTGGGTGGACGTCCCGTACGATGGGAACACCATCGTCATCGGTCGCTTCCCGGTCACGAATGCCGAGTACCGGGCGTGGGTGGACGGTGGCGGCTACGACGACAAGGCCGCGTGGTCGGCCGATGGGTGGGAGTGGCTACAGTCCTGTGACGATCCCTGGCCCGTCAATGCGGTCCAGGAGGGCGTGGAGCCCTTCGTGGTTCCCAACCAGCCCGTCGTCGGCGTGACCTACCACGAGGCCGTGGCCTATGCGAAGGCCCACAGCGCCAGACTGCCCCGCCAAGACGAGCGCGTGTGGGTGTGCCGCGGCAAGGAGCGTCGCCCGTACCCGTGGGGGAGTCCCTTCGGAGAAGGAAACGCCAACACCCAGGAAGAGGTCCTCGGGCGTCCCTGTGCCGTCGGTCTGTACATCAAGGACTGCACGCCCGAGGGTGTGCAGGATCTGGCCGGCAACGTGGCGGAGTGGACCGAGGACGAGGTCGGAGAGATGCGCCTCATCCATCCGGGTGCCTGGGATCAGCCGTCGCTCGCAGCCTGGGCGAAGGCCATCGAGTTGAAGGCGCCGTCGGATCGCGGGGCTGGGCTCGGCTTCCGCCTGTCGCGCGAAGCACGAAAGAGCTGACGAAGCAGCCGAGGGCTGCGTTACGAGCAGCCGATGGCGGGTTTCGACGAGTCCCTGTTGGCGGCACTGCAGGCCGACCCACTTCGGTGGCCGGGCCCACTGCAGACGGACGCACGGCAGCGGCTGTCCGCTGCGTTGCAGGCGCTGCCGGACGAGGTGGCGTCGTGCATCGTGGCGGGGCTGTTGGATCCGGAGCGGCATCGATGGGCCCGGGGCGCCTTGCTCGGCGCATCGACGGCCGCCGCAGCGGGGGTCGCCGTGGTGGGCATGGCCACCGATGATCTGCTCGAGCTGGTGGGGCCACAGGGCGAGGCGCTGGGGTTGTCGCCGCTGGGGTTCGACATCCCCTCGGGTGGCCTGGGGGATCGAGGTGCGCTGCGGCGCCTGCTCGAGGCCCTCGACGCCGCTCTGGGGCGGCGTCGCTACGTGGTGCACCTACGGCGGCCGCTTCCTCCCACCGTGGACACCGATGCCATTGCGATGGCCGTGCAGCTGTGGCTCGCGGATCTCGTGCGGGGGGCGTCTCATCAGCAGCACGCGCACTACGACGACGTCGACGTGTCGGTGGAGATCTCGCTGGTGCGGGGGAGGGGGAAGCCCGGCCGCCAGCTCACCATCGGTCCCGCCAACACCTTGGAGCGCATGCACGCGGTGAACGGGCGGGTGCTGGACGCGTTGGAGCGCCACGAGCAGAGCGTGGGCTCGCTGCCGGTGGTGATGGTGCTGTCCGCAAACGGCTCCTGGAGCCTCCCACGCGGGCACGTGCAGCTGCTGCTCTACGGCACACCGCGGGAGGTGATCACGTCCAGACGCGGGCGCAGGACCGTGTACGAGGCGTGGTTCGACCCCAATCGCTCCGCCGGGCTGTTCGCGGACGGGCGCTGCCGCACGCTGTCCTCCCTGTGGTGGGTGGAGCCCGCTGGCTCGATGTCGGATCCCGGGGATCCCCTGGGGATGCGATCGTGGAGTCACGACAACCCCTGGGCGTCGAGGCCTGCCTCCATCCCGTGCGGAGGAGCACGTTTCCGGTGTGTCGAGGTGCACCCGGATACCTCTGCGCGCATGCAATGGGACCTGCCATGATGCCACGCGCCTTTCCCGTGGGCACCGGATGGATCGAGGTCGTGACCGGGTGCATGTTCTCGGGCAAGACCGAGGAGCTCATCCGTCGTCTCAACCGTGCCACCTACGCCACCCAGCGAGTGTGCGTGTTCAAGCCGAGCATCGATGTGCGCTACGCGGAGGCCGAGGTGGTCTCCCACAGCGCCCATCGCTTCGTGAGCCGGGCGGTGGATCACGCAGCAGACATCCTCAAGCACGTGGGCAACGCCCAGGTCGTGGGGGTGGACGAGGCGCAGTTCTTCGGGGCCGACCTCGTGGAGGTGGCGGAGCAGCTCGCCAACGAGGGGCGACGTGTGGTCGTGGCGGGTCTGGATCAGGACTACAAGGGCCAGCCCTTCGGTCCGGTGCCCAACTTGATGGCGGTGGCTGAGTACGTGACCAAGACGTTGGCCGTCTGCATGGTCTGTGGCGCGCCCGCGAACCGAACGCAGCGCCTGGTGCGCCGGGAGCGGCAGGTCCTGATCGGCGCCCAGGAGACCTACGAGGCGCGCTGTCGACTGCACTGGAACCCCGAGCCCTTCGAGCCTCAGCAGCAGCGGCTCCCCCTGCCCAACCTCCCGCTGACGTCCACTCACTGAGACGGACGGCACGGGGCGACCCCTTCGAGGTGCTCGACCTGGACACTGGGCCCTGGTCCCTGGTAGACCGGGAGCACCTGGTAGGGAGGGAGCATGCGTCACGTGGCTGTTGGGGCGATCCTGTGGGCTGCAGGCGGCTGCCTTAGCGAGCAAGCGTTCGAGGATCGCTACATCGAGACACGATGCGCCGAGCAGGCCGCGTGTTCGCCGATCGGGGACGGTGGGGATTGCCAGGACTTTGACATCCCCAATGCCGACAACTGCGACTTCGACCGGTCCGCCGCATTGGACTGTCTGAATGGGGAGTGGGTGTGCAACTTGGACAACCCGGGCTTCGAGTTCACCGTGCCTCCCATCGCGTGCGACATCGTCTGCCAGCGAGCCGCCGACGTGGGCGGGCGCTGACCATGCGGCTGGTGGGGCGCGCTTGGGCGGCGGGGGTCGTCGCGGGGTGGCTGTCGGCGTGTGGCACGTCGGAGCCCACGTTCGTCACGGACTACGCAGATCTGTACTGCGAGCGTGCGCTCGCGTGTGCGGACGCTGCCGAGCTGCTGTTCGACGGCGTCGACTCGGTGGACGCTTGCCTGGCCATCGTGGGGCCGGACACGGCCGATAGAGCCGACCGCTGCCGCTTGCGCGGCTCCGATGCTCGCGCCTGCCTGGCGGAGCTGGAGTCGGTGGAATGTCCAGCGGAGGGGGAGGGGTTCGACACGGTGGTTCCCGTCGCCTGCGCGGACGCCTGGCACACCTGCACCGAGCAAGGAGCAGTCGAAGACACATGACACTCGTTCCGATGACCCTGATCTCCGCAGTGGCCTGGTCCGCCACACCCACGGCCTCGAGCGTGGGAACGAGCATGGACGGAGCCAAGCACCCGGCGTCTCACGCCTTCGATGGCCTGCTCTCCACGGCCTGGGCCGAGGGAGACATGGGAGATGGGGAGGGGGCCTGGCTGGAGGTGCGCTTCGATCGCCCCGTGGACGTGGCGTCGGTGTCCATCTGGCCTGGCTGGCTCGGTGGACTCAACCGCGAGCTGCGGGAGAAGGGGCGTCCGCGCGACGTCACCCTGACCTTCGCTGTGTCCGGGGGCGAGCCCGTGGTGGTCCAGGACGTGGTGGTGGATCCGGGTGAGTCGGGTCCGCTGCGCCACGACATCGCCGTTCAGGCCACCAAGGCTCGATCCATGCGGATCACCATCGACGGTGCCTACTCTGGCGGCATCTTCAGCGACACCTACATCGCGGAGGTGGCGGTCAACCTGGTGACTGGCGACGACCATCCCTCCGTGGGGGCCGTGCACGACTGGGCGAAGTCGGACTCCGGCAAGCGGGTGGAGGCGTCTCATCGCGACAAGGTGATCGCGCTGTTCGACAAGATCACCGGCGAGCAGTTCGGCGATCGCGACAGCATGCGCACCCTGTCGGATTGGGCGTCGGACGGCGCTCCCTACATGCGGCAGCGGGTGGCGTCGCGCGTGCCGGCCGGGTTCCGTCTCAATGCGCTGCGCCCCGACAAGTCGGCGCTGGAGGCCTTGCTCAAGCTCAAGGATGCCAACGCCATCCCAGCGATCGAGCGCGCCTCGCTGCGCACCACCGGCTCCGTGTCGAGGGATCTGGCTGCGCGCGCCAAGATGTTCGACGCCTATGCCGAGCTGCTGGGTGGGATTCGGCGCAACGTGGCGCCGTGGGGTGAGGAGGGATTCTCGCCCGGGGCCTTCCGCTCGCTCGGGGAGCCCCTCAACCTGACCATCGACAGCTACGGCGGCATCTACGTGGCGGACGTGGCCAACCATCGGCTGCAGCGCATCAGCCTCGACACGGGGGTGTTCGAGGACTCCTGGGGCGCTCCGGAGCCTGCGCTGACGGACTTCTGGTTCTACAAGACCCGCCCGCACTACGCCGCGGGATCCCAGCCCTCCACCGGCCCATCGGGCTTCATCCTTCCGGTGGACGTGGCGCTGAAGACCTCGCGCGAGGGCGACCACGTGTTCGTGCTCGACGTGGGGGCGAAGCCCGACAACACGTCGGACTGGGGGCGGATCACGCACATCACGCCCGACGGCGCGGTGGCTCACGTGCAAGAGCTGCCCTTCTCGGCGTCCATCGGCCCGTCCGCAGGTGGCGAGGGCCACCTGATGTTCCACAAGAACAAGCTGGTGGTGGTCTGGGGCAACGAGGGAGCGGTCCTGTCCTTTCCCGACTGGTCCGTGCTTCAGCGCTTCACGCTGGAAGATGGTGTGCCCAGTGGCGCAGTGATGTTCAAGAACGGGAAGATGGGCCTGCTCTACGGCCAGTCCATGATCCTGTACAGCACCGACGGCTTCCGTCACGGCACCATCATCGACACCGACGTGTTGGGCCTGGGCTACGAGGACTGGGCCGTCACCCTGGACGAGCGCGGCAAGATGTGGGCTGCGCTCGACACCGGCGAGATCGTGAAGTTCAAGAAGCCCAGCAAGGTGGCCTTCCGCTTCACGCTCTCCGACTACTCGCTCCCCACACCACGCATCGCGGTGGTGGACGATCACGTGTTCGTGACCTCGCGCGACAAGATCGAGCGAGGTGACGCGCTGGAGATCCTCTTCAAGCAGAGCGAGGATGCGCCTGCCACGGGTGGTACCCTGGACCTGGGGGAACAATGACCTGGACGGCCCTCGCGGTCTGGTTGATGGGCTGCGGTGGGTGCGGTGAGCCTTCCGAGGAGAGTCCCGATCCGCCATCCGACGAGGTGGCGGAGCCCGAGCCCGCGGAGCAAGCACCCAAGGTGGCCTTCCAGCTGCCCGTCAAGCAGGCGGGCACACCGAGGCCGCTGACGAAGAAGAAGGTGCTCCGCAAGCTCGACAAGGCACGGGAGATCTTGCTGAAGGTCGTGCTCGACGAGGCGCGGGATCCAGGAAATCCGTGGGCGGTGACCCACGCCATGCTCGTCCTCGGCGCGGACACCACGCTGACCAACGAGAGCAAGGCGGTGGACTGGCTGTTCTCCGAGTATGCGGAGATCGTGACCGTGGGCGAGACGGAGCTGCTCACCTTTCCGCCGTCCCGCGGCGACGTCCGCATCGAGCCGCACACCGATCTGGTGCTCAAGGCCCTCACCGAAGCCGGGGTGCCGCCCGATCGGGTGGTGAAGGTGGACGGGCGCGACTTCAACCTGAGCGCCTTGTACCGCCACAGCCTGTGGCGCGCGTGGGCGAAGGGCGGAACCACGGGCTTTCGCTCTGGCGACTTCAACGACGCCCCCTGGGCGCTCCAGGGGCTGACGGCCTGGGCACCAGCGGGTGCGGAGTGGGTGGCGCAGGGCCGACGGGGCATGGAGATGAACGGTCTCACCACGGCTACCGTACAGAAGCTCGCCAGCGAGACCGCTGCCATGAAGGCGGCCCGATCGGCCGGTGACTCCATGCGAAAGGACACGCGGCGGGGGATCTTCCGCTACACCTGCGGCGGCCAGCACCTGCTGCAGGGCGTGGCCTACGCGGTGGGGCGCGGGTTCGGGACGGCCGAGGATCGCGCCGAGGTGTGCGAGCAGAAGGACCTGCTGCGGTGGCGGATCGACTTGGAGCTCGACACGGTGGATCCGTTGATCGAGAAGGGAGATCGCGCCGTGCAGATCGTGCTGCTCGGTCAGCGTCTCAAGTTCCTCGGACACTACCTGGAGACCGTGCACAAGATCGGTGCGCTCGGGATCTGCGACCTGAGTGACGAGGATCTGGCGGCCTCACACCGGGTGGCCACCGAGCTTGCGGCCACGGTGGACGCGCTCGACAAGCTGGGTGTGTTCAGCGACCTGGCGGGCATCAAGACCGACGCCACCCTGAGCAAGTACCGCCAGGGAGGCTCGGAGCAGGTGTACCTCGACATCGTCGGCGACGCCGCCCATGCGGTGCGCGGCATCGACATGGCGACGGGCGGAGACGCGGGCACGATCCGGTACTGATCGCGGCCCGCTTCCTCAGCGGACGTCCAGGGCCTGGTTGGCGGTGTAGGTGGCGACGTTGACCACGTCCGTCACTCCACCGTCCATGGTCACGGCGTTCACGGGGCCCGCGATGCCTTCCAGCAGAGGGCCGAGGACCTCGGCGTTCGAGAGGGTGCCCAGGAGCTTGTAGGCGATGTTCCCCGAGGTGAGATCGGGGAAGATCAGCACATTGGCCGGCCCCGTGAGGTGGCTGAAGGGGAAGTCCTTGGACACCTTGGCGTGGTTGACCGCAGTGTCCGCCTGCATCTCGCCGTCCACCTCGAGCTCGGGCCTCCGCTCGCGCACCAGCTGCGTCGCGCGACGCACGCGATCCACTGCCGTGTCGCGGCGGTGCTGTCCGAAGTCGGAGTACGACAGTAGCGCCACCCGGGGAGCTTGGCCGAAGCGCTCGGCCACCTGGGCGGTGTTCAGTGCGATCTCCGCCAGGGTGTCCGCATCGGGAGAGACGTTGACCGTGCAGTCCCCGAAGAAGACCTGTCGGTCCTTGAACAGCATCGCGTACACGCCCGACACACGGTTGCAGTCCGGCGCGAGGCCGAGCACCTGCAGCGCGGGGCGCAGGGTGTCGCTGTAGGGTCGTCCGGGGCCACCCACCAGGCCATCGCACAGCCCTTGCTTGACGAGCATGGCCCCGAAGTAGGTCGGATCGAGCAGCATCGCCCGAGCGGCCATGCGCGTGGTGCCCTTGCGGTGCCGCGCGCGCCACAGCGCGTCGGTCAGGGCATCGAGGTGTTCGCTGCTGGCGTTGTCCACGATCTCCATGCCCCGAAGATCCACCCGCGCCGCCTGCGCCTGGGCGCGGATCTGCGCCTCCGCGCCGAGCAGGACCGGCGTGCAGATCCGCTCCTGCACCAAGATCTGTGCGGCGCGGAGCACCGTGGGGTTCGTGCCCTCGGACAGCGCGATACGCCGGGGCGGGTTGGCCCTGGCGCGCCGGATCTGTGGCGTGATCAGGCCTCGCGCACGCTCCACCAGTAGGTGGAGGCTCTCCCGATATGCGTCCAGATCGGCGATGGGCTCGCGAGCGACCCCCGAGATCTGTGCAGCCTCGGCCACTGCGGGGGCGACGTACAGCAGCACGCGGGGATCGAAGGGCTTGGGGATGATGTAGTCGGGTCCGAAGGCCAGGTGCTCGATGCCATAGGCGCGCAACACCTCGTCGGGCACGTCCGCCTTGGCCAGCGAAGCCAGCGCTCGGGTGGCTGCGACCTTCATCTCCTCGGTGATCTTCTTGGCCCGGCAGTCGAGGGCCCCGCGAAACACGAAGGGGAAGCCGAGCACGTTGTTGACCTGGTTCGGATGATCGGAGCGGCCCGTGGCGATCACGGCGTCGGGTCGGGCCTGCTTCGCCACGGCGTAGGGGATCTCGGGATCGGGGTTGGCCATGGCGAAGATGAAGGGTCGGGCCGCCATCCCCTGGACCATCTCCGGACCGAGCAGGTTCGCGACGGACAACCCCACGAAGCCATCTGCCCCGTCGAGGGCCTCCTGCAGGGTCCGAGCAGGGCCCTCGTGGGCAAAGGCGGCCTTCTCCGGGTGTAGTGCTGGGCGGTCCTGAGTGATGAGACCCCGCGAGTCGAACATCTTGATGTGCTCGCGTCGCACCCCGAGCGAGACGTACAGCCGTGCGCACGCCATGGCGGCGGCTCCCGCACCCGAGAAGACGATGCGGACGTCCTCGATGCGCCGCTCGGTCAGATCCACGGCGTTGAGTAGCGCTGCGGCACTGATGATCGCCGTGCCGTGCTGGTCGTCGTGGAACACCGGGATGTCGAGCTCTGCCTGCAGCCGTCGCTCCACCTCGAAGCACTCCGGCGCCTTGATGTCCTCGAGGTTGATGCCGCCGAAGGTAGGGGCGACGGCCTTCACGGCAGCGACGATCTCGTCGGCCGTGGAGGCATCGAGCTCCAGGTCGAACACGTCGATGTCGGCGAACTTCTTGAACAGGTTGGCCTTGCCCTCCATGACGGGCTTTCCGGCCACGGGACCGATGTCACCCAGCCCGAGCACGGCGGTGCCATTGGTGACCACGGCGACGAGGTTCCCCTTGGCTGTGTAGCGAAAGGCCTCGTGTGGCGAGCGATGGATGGCCATGCACGCCTCGGCCACACCTGGGGTGTAGGCGAGCGACAGGTCTCGCTGGGTGCTCAGGGGCTTGGTGGGAACCACCTCGAGCTTTCCGGGGCGCGCCCCGGCGTGGTAGCGCAGCGCATCGGTCTCCGACTCCTCCACACGTCCTCCAGGCCGGCATGTATGCCAGCGCAACGCGTTAGGCTTCGAGCGTCCGACGTGACCAGGAGATCGTCGGCGATCCTCGAGATCGCGGGAGGAAAGTCCGAGCTCCACAGGGCAGGGTGCCGGGTAACTCCCGGTCGGGGTGACCCGGAGGAAAGTGCAACAGAGAGCAGGGCGCCGCGAGGTTCACCTTGCGGTAAGCGTGAAAGGGTGCGGTAAGAGCGCACCGGCGCCACCGGTAACGGTGGCGGCCAGGCAAACCCCACTTGGAGCAAGACCGAATAGGGAAGCGTTCGAGGGCGGCCCGTCCGATGCTTCCGGGTTGGTTGCTAGAGGCCGTCGGTAACGGCGGTCGTAGAGGAATGATCTCCACCTCCTCGCGGGCGACCGCGGGGTGGCACAGAACTCGGCTTACGGACACGTCGGGCCGCCGCCTCCTTCGGGGGGCGGCGTCTTTGAACATAGGCGGAGAAGCCCGATTTATAGATAGTAAAGTGTGGTGGGCAGGCAGGAAACATCGTATTTATGGACTGGCAAGTCGGTGGCTTCCACCGACGCCGAGGGCCTGTAGCTCAGTTGGTCAGAGCACCCCGCTCATACCGGGAGCGTCCCAGGTTCGAGTCCTGGCGGGCCCACCACCTCGCTACCTGATCCTCGTGTTTCCAACGCCTTGCGGGTACGGTAGAACGGCCGAACAGCCCGAGGTGGATGGCCGTGCACGAAGACTTGGAGCGACTCGACCGGGTGGACCGCCTGGATCGTGAGATGGCGGATCGCCAGCGCAAGCTGGAGACGCTGGAGCGAAAGCTCGGCGAGGCTGGCGCGGCCGTGACGGCAGCCGAGCAGGAGGTGGCGCAGCGCGAGGCGTCGCTCACGGAGAACCGCGACGAGCAGCGGGTCCTACAGCGCAAGCTGTCGGACTATCGCAACAACCGGTCCTCGGCGGTGCGCCTGCTGGAGACGGGGCAAGGGGATCCAGAGGCGGCGGAGCGGCAGGTGCAGCGCTGCGATGCTCTGATCGACGAGGCAGAGACGGCGTTGTTGGAGCTCCTCGAGGCACAGGACGAGCGAGAGGCCGCCAAGGAGGCCAGCGAGCAGTCGTTGCAGCAGGCTCGCGCACATCAGCAGGCGCTGGCGGATGCAGCCCCCACGGAGCGAGCGGCCCTCGAGGAGGAGCGCTCCACCATGGCCGCCGAGCGCACCTCGGTCTACGCACAGCTCCCTCGCGAGATCGTGAGTCGCTACGATCACTGGCAGTCACGCCAGAAGTGGGCGGTGGCCCGAGTGGTGGATGGCACCTGTGACGCCTGTCAGATGGACGTCGCTGCCCAACACCTGGCCGATCTCAAGCGTGGCCTCGTGGCTCCCTGCCGCCGCTGTCACCGCTGGCTCATCCCGCCACGAGCGTAGCGACCGCCATCAGCCCTCGATGAAGGCGCGGAGGCGCTTCGACCGACTCGGGTGGCGCAGCTTCCGCAGGGCCTTGGCCTCGATCTGGCGGATGCGCTCGCGGGTGACCTCGAAGTCCTGACCCACCTCTTCGAGGGTGTGGTCGTGGGGCTGTCCGATCCCGAAGCGCAGTCGCAGGACGCGCTCCTCGCGCGGGGTGAGGGTGGCGAGCACCTTGCGGGTGGCCTCCGTCAGCGACGCGTTGACCATGTTGTCGGCAGGGGACAGCGTGGCCTTGTCTTCGATGAAGTCGCCGAGGTGGCTGTCTTCCTCTTCGCCGATGGGCGTCTCCAGCGAGATCGGCTCCTTGGCGATCTTGAGGATCTTGTGCACCTTGTCGACCGGCATCTCCATCTTGTCGGCGATCTCCTCGGGCCGGGGCTCGCGGGCGAGCTCCTGCTGCAGATGCCGTTGGGTGCGGATCAGCTTGTTGATGGTCTCGATCATGTGCACCGGGATCCGAATGGTGCGTGCCTGATCGGCGATGGCCCGGGTGATGGCCTGACGGATCCACCAGGTGGCGTAGGTGGAGAACTTGTAGCCCCGGCGGTACTCGAACTTCTCCACGGCCTTCATCAGGCCGATGTTGCCTTCCTGGATCAGGTCGAGGAACTGCAGCCCACGGTTGGTGTACTTCTTGGCGATGCTCACCACGAGGCGCAGGTTGGCCTCCACCAGCTCACACTTGGCCTGATCCGCCAGCGCTTCTCCGCGCTTGAGCTCCTGGGCACCGCGATGCAGCTCGTCACGGGTCATGCCCGTGGCTCGCTCCACCTTGCGGATCTTGCGGAGCTCCCGCCGCACTCGGCTGTCGAACTCCTTCCATTGCTCCTCGGGAATACCCGTGCGCTCGATGACCTCGCGCCCAGCCGTGTCGAGGTTGCGCCGCACCTTGCGGATGGAGGGTCGAAGCTCCTTGACGGGAATGCGAGCATCCCGCGCGACCCGCTCGATCTCCTTCTCGGCTCGGCCCACATGCACCCATGCCTCTTGGATGCGCTGGGAGACCACGGCGATCTGCTTCTTCGACAGGTCGAGGGTGTCCATGGTGCCGAGGAGCTCTTCCTCACAGTCGAGGACGGCCTCCTCGAACTCGTTGCGCTTGCGCTTGCTCTTGGCCTTGGACAGTTGCTCGCGCAGATCCTTGAGGCGCGAGAGGGATCCCTCGGCGTCGGTCTTGACGTCGGCGAGCGAGCGGCTGTCGGAGCTCTTGGCGGGACGGGGGCGCTTACCGCTCTTGAGCGCCTTCTGGATGCGCTCTTCGTCCTCGACGATCAGGTCGTCGATGTAGCTGACGCCCAGCGCGGCGGTGAGCGCGAAGCGCTTCACCGTGTACTCGCCGTCCTCGATGCGCTTGGCGATCTCGATCTCGCCTTCGCGGGACAGCAGCGACACCGATCCCATCTTGCGAAGGTAGACGCGGACGGGGTCGTTGCTTCGCGTGGCGTCGGGCTTGCCGTCTTTTTCGCCGTTGGGGCGCTCTTCGTCACGCTTGCGCGCCCGATTGACGATCTCGATGTCCATGTCCGAGAACATGATCATGAGGTCGTCGAGGCGCTCGCTGGAGATGAGGTGCGTGGCGCCCAGCTTGTTGTTCATCTCCTCATAGGTGACGTAGCCGCGCTGCTTGCCCATGTTGATCAGCTGCTGAACTTCGGGGTCAGAGAGGTCCTTCGGCATCTTCATGGACGACATCTCTCCTTGCGTTGCGGCGTTGTGGTAACGTGCGATCCTCGCCCGCTGCCCCACAACTCCCCGTCGATAACTGTCCTCAACACTGGTCGCCACCATCCGTCACGAGGTGTCGTCGTCAGGGGACGCCAACACGGCCATGGCAGCTTCGATATCTGCTCGCTTCAAAGCCGATTCGAGCTGACGTTCCTCGGAGATGAGGGCGAGCTTGCGCTGGATGGCTTCGCGAAGTGCATCGGCGTCACCTTGTCGCTCGAGGTCCTGGACCTGCTGGGTGACGGTGGCCAGCTGTGCCGAGCGCAGCGGCTTGGCGAGGCGAGCCAAGATCTCCACCACCGCCACCTCTGACCCTGCTTCCTCGTACAGGCTGTCGCGCGCAGCCACGGCCAGCAGGGTGCGCTGCACCTCGGGGTCGGGGTCCTCGAGGGCGGCCACGGGCTCGCCCGCCACCAGCCTCACCACGGCGTTGCGCACGGGGGCGTGACCGTCGAGGAGGTGGGTGCCCACGCGGCTCACCAGGTCTGCTACTCGGTCGTAGCGATGCACCAGCAGCCACAGCAGGTGGACCACGTCGCGGTGGGGCCGCCAGGTGGGCACCACGGGCTCGGCCTCCTCGTCTGCTGTCGCCGCTGGGGCCGGGGTGGATCGGAGGCGCTCGAGGACCGTGGCTTCCTGGATGCCGAGCCGCCGAGCCACCCGACTGGCGAGGGAAGGGTCACGCAGCTTGCGGAGGAGCACGAGCACTTCGTCGAGCACGCGCTCGCGGCTCATGGCGGAGGCGCCGTACCCGTCGAGCTTGCGACCCACGACCCACTCGAACAGCGGCTCCCTCGTTCCGAGCGCTGCCTCCAGCGCCTCGGGGCCTCCCTCTCGCACCAGATCGTCGGGGTCCTTGGCGCCGGGGAGGGTGAGGCGCCACGGCTGGATTCCGGCGTCGACGAAGGCCGGGAGCGCACGCTCGGCCGCCCGTAGGCCTGCCTCGTCGGCATCCATGAGCAGGATCACGTCCTTGGCGAGTCGACGGATCCGCTCGAGGTGGTCGGGCGTCAGGGCCGTGCCGCAGGTGGCGACGGCCTCACCGAAGCCTGCCTGGTGCAGCGAGAGCACGTCGAAATACCCCTCCACGATCAGCACGCGCCCCCGCTGCTGAATGGGACCGCGCGCTTGATCGAGGCCGAAGAGCACCTTGGACTTCTGGTACAGCCGCGTCTCGGGCGTGTTGAGGTACTTCGGGCCGTCCCCCTCGAGCAGGCGACCGCCGAAGGCGATGGTGCGCCCTCGCTGGTCGCGGATCGGGATGACCAACCGCTCGCGAAGGGTGTCGTAGAACCCCGATCCGCTCTGTCGGGGGCGAGCGAGGCCGGCGTCCGCCAGCTGCTCGGGTCGGTAGCCTTGGCCGTGCATGTGGTCGATGAGGTTGGTCCAGCCGCCGGGCGCCCACCCCAGTCGACCCTTCCGGCTCGTCTCCTCCGTCATCTGCCGGCGCTGCAGGTACTCCCGCGCGGCGGCTCCCTCGGGCCGGGTCCACAGCTGGGCCTCGAAGAACTGACTGGCCGCCTCCAGCACGTCGAAGAGGGTGGCGCGCTTTCGGTGGGCACGCAGCTCGGCGGGCGTCAGCTCTCGCTCCTGGATCTCCACTCCGGCCGCCGACGCCAGCTCTCGTACCGCCTCCCCGAAGGACAACCCCTCGAGGAGCATGAGGAACTTGAAGACGTCGCCGCCGGTCTGGCAGCCGAAGCAGTGAAAGATGGCCTTGTCGGGGATGACGTTGAACGACGGGGTTTTCTCCTGGTGAAACGGGCACAGCCCCACCAGGTTCCTGCCGCGACGCTTCAGCGCCACGTGTCGTTCGATGACCTCGGCGATGTCGGTGCGTTCCCGAACCGCGTCCACGGTCTCGCGCGGAATCTTCGCCACGCGAGTGTGTAACTAGGCAGCCGCGTCCAGGGCGGCGGAGAGCTCCGAGCGGTCGGTGATCGCGTCGGAGGTGCGGGCGATCCGGGCCCCCACACCGCGGAGCTTGCCGACCAGATCGTGGTAGCCGCGGTCGAGGTGGTAGATCCGCAGCACCTCGGTGAGGCCCTCCGACGCCAGCCCTGCGAGCACGAGTGCGGCCGACGCCCGCAGATCGGAGGCCATGACGGCCGCACCCTGCAGCGTGGGAACCCCCACCACCGTGGCGATGCGGCCGGTGTGCTGCACGTCCGCACCCATACGGGTCAGCTCGGCGGCGTGCATGAAGCGATTCTCGAAGATGGTCTCCTCGATCCGGGAGGTCCCTCGGGCGAGGCAGGCCAACGACATCAGCTGCGCCTGCATGTCCGTCGCGAGGCCAGGGTAGGGCTCCGTCCGAGCGTTGAAGGCCTGCAGCGGAGTGTCGCGCTGTAGGCGCACCGACTGCTCGCCCACGGTCAGCGTGCAGCCAGCTTCCCGCAGCTTCGCCACGGTGGACTCGAGGAGCGCGGGATCGCAGCCCGTCACCTCGACGTCGCCTCCCGTGATGGCCGCGGCGCACAGGTAGGTGCCGGCCTCGATGCGGTCCCCGACCACGGAGTAGGGCCTGGACGCCGGCGTCAGGCGGGACACGCCCTCGATGGTGAGGGTGGAGGTGCCGTCTCCCTCGATCTTGGCCCCCAGCGTGCGCAGGAAGCGAACCAGGTCGGTGACCTCCGGCTCGCGCGCCGCGTTGTGGATCCGGGTGGTGCCGCTCGCCAGCACCGCAGCCATCAGGATGTTCTCGGTTCCCGTGACCGTGGGCATGTCCAGGTGGATCTCGGCCCCCTTCAGGGCGGGCGCGATGCCGTGGATGTAGCCCCCCGACAGCTCGAAGCGGCAGCCGAGGGCTTCGAGGCCCTTCAGGTGTTGGTCGATGGGGCGGGTGCCGATGGCACAGCCGCCCGGGAGCGACACCTTGGCCTCCCCACATCGCGCCAGCAGCGGGCCGAGCACCAGCACGGAGGCGCGCATCTTCCGCACCACGTCATACGGCGCCTCGCAGAAGGCGATCCGCGTGGCGTCCACGCGCAGGGCGTCGTCGTGCACCAGGCTGGGACAGCCCATCCTGCCGAGCAGGGACAGCGTGGAGGAGGTGTCGGCGAGCTCGGGCACGTTGGTGAGACGATGCTCACCGGGCGCGAGCAAGGTGGCGATGAGGATGGGCAGTGCTGCGTTCTTGGCGCCATCACAGTGGATGGTGCCACGCAGGGGCCGTCCTCCGTCGATCACGATCTTTTCCATTGGGTTCCTCGCCCTGGGGCATTGCACCCATCGTGCCACGCACAGACCGCTTGGAGAGCCAAGCGACGGAACGAGATCGGATGGGCTAGCGACGATTCGTAGACGTGTCGTCCTCAGAGTTGCGCGGTCCGGCCCAGTCGAGCCCTGGGTTGTCCAACGCCCATCCGACCTTGTTGACCATGCCGCGCAGCGCTTCGACGTGGCGCACCGACAGCCGAGCGCGCTGCAGGGCCTGGCGGGCCGTCAGCAGCACCTTGTGGGCGGGCGTGCCGCGTAGGTAGCCCACACGGCCGAGGAGCTGCACCAGCTCCTGTGCTGCGGGCTCCACCGTGGGTAGATCGGCGAGGCGATCCCGAGGGGAGGGCTTGGAGGCCTCCTGGGTGGAGCGAGACCGATCGGGCCCCGAGCCCGACAAGGTGCGACCGCTCGCGGCGGCTCCCCGGCGCCGACCCTCTTCGAACAGGGCGTGCGACAGCAGCAGCACCGCCTGGCTCAGGTTCAGGCTCGCGTGCTCGGTGGTGGGGATCCGGACCAGTGCATCACAGCGCCGAACCGCCGCAGCATCGAGTCCGTGGTCCTCCCGCCCGAAGAGCAGCGCGTGCACGCGCTCGGCGTCGTCGTAGACGGAGGCGGCGACAGCCGCGGGCTCGAGGACGGGATGTCCATCTCGCCGATGGCGTGCGGTGGTGGCCAGCACGCGGTGGACGCCCTGCAGCGCCTCGTCGAGGGTCTCGACGATGCGCGCTCGCGCCAGCAGATCGGCACATCCCGGTGCCATCCACCGGGCACGCTCGGGATCGTAGGCGGGCGGCGCCACCAACACCAGATCCTCGAGCCCGAAGTTGCGCATGGCGCGGGCTGCGGCGCCGACGTTTCCAGGGTGCAGCGGCTGCACCAGCACGATGACCACCCGGGGGGGCATCGTCTAGCTGAAGAGGCCGAAGAAGGAGCCGAGGCATCCCTTCGGGGCGACCGGCAGGTCGGGCTCACCGTCCATCCGGTGGCCTCCGCCGGGCGTCCGCCCGATGGGGAAGGGGTCCATGGCAGGACCAGATGCGGGCGTGTGATGGGCGCTACCGAGTGGCGTGGCGGCCGCCATCTGTGCGGGCTCGGGCTCGAGCAGATCCACGTCGTCGTGAGCGCTGCGTCCGTGCGCACCCACGGGGGGCGGGATCGTGGGGGGACCGCGGCGATCGGGCCGCTCGGCCGCCAAGGAGGACCGCCGAGGCATGTCCAACGCCGGAGGTGGCGTCTGGGACGCGGGCTCGGGCTGGCGCTGTTGGGGGGCACTCTGCTGCTGCTGCGGCTGTTGCGGCTGCGATTGCCTGCGCCGACGCCGTCTGCGGTTCTCCCCGCCACGGCGCGAGCTGCT
This sequence comes from Myxococcales bacterium, assembly GCA_019634415.1. Taxonomy (GTDB): domain Bacteria; phylum Myxococcota_A; class UBA796; order UBA796; genus DRPG01. The sequence goes on along the minus strand of JAHQVJ010000093.1, from coordinate 119,829 downwards.
GTCGTCCTTGCCTAGCTTCAGCCGCGACTCCACCAGCTGACCCGTGTTGATGTCGCGTGCGGTGAGGTTGAGGATGCCCTCGGAGTCGATGTGGAAGGTGACCTCGATCTTCACCTGCCCCTTGGGAGCCTCGCGCAAGCCGCTGAAGACGAAGGTCCCGAGCAGCTCGTTCTCCGCCACGAACTTGGACTCGCCCTGGTAGATCCGCAGCATGATCGAGCGTTGGTTGTCCTTGCTCGTGGTCAGCACGCGGGTCTTGTAGTCGGGCAGCGGCTGGTTCTTGGCGAACAGCACGTGCATGGTGCCGTCGACCTTGTTGATGCCGATGGCCATCGACAGCACGTCGAGCAGCGTCATGTCTTGCGGGCCGGCCTTCGACGACAGGCTGTGGGCCATGATGGCCGCGCCGATGGCGACGGCCTCGTCGGGGTGCACCTTGTTCGACGGGGGCTGCCCGATGAAGCTCTGCAGCTTGCGCCGGACCAGGGGCATGCGCGACTGACCGCCCACGAGCAACATCTCGTCGACGTCTTCGCGGGAGGTGCCCGCCTCCTGCAGGATCCGCTCGCAGGTGGCGATGGACCGATCGATCAGGTCCTCGGTGAGCTCCTCGAGCTTCTCGCGGCTGATGGTCATCCGGAGATCCACCGAGTTGCCGTCTTCGTCGCTGCAGATCTGCGGCAGATCGATGTCGGTCTCGTGCGTGTCGGACAGCGAGATCTTCGCGAGCTCGCTGGCCTCGCGGATCCGGGTGACCGCGGAGCGATCGTAGGACACGTCGATGTCCGTCTCGTCGACGAACTCCTGCAGCACCCACTGCATCAAGCGGTCGTCGAAGTCGACGCCGCCCAGGAACGTGTCGCCCCCGGTGGCGATCACCTCGAAGATCTTGTCCTTGATGTCGATGATCGAGATGTCGAAGGTGCCGCCGCCGAGGTCGTAGATGGCGACGCGCTGGTTCAGGGTGCGCCCCAGGCCGTAGGCCAGGGCTGCGGCGGTGGGCTCGTTGAGCACCCGCAGCACCTTCAGGCCGGCCAGCTTCCCGGCGGATCGAACGGCCTGGCGCTGCCGGTCGTTGAAGTAGGCCGGCACCGTGATCACGGCTTGGTCGACCTCTTCGCCCAGCGCCTCCTCGGCAGAGTCCTTGATCCGGCGCAGGATGGCCGCGGAGATCTGCTCGAGGGTGAAGACCTGATCGGCGACCCGGACCAGGACCTCGCTGCTCTCGCCCTCCACCAGCTCGTAGGTGAACACCTGCTGCATCTTCTGCATGGCGCTCGAGCCGAAGTTGCGCCCGATGAGGCGCTTGGAGGCCGCGATGGTGTGGTTTGGATTCGCCACGGCCTGATCGCGGGCTTCGTTGCCCACCAGCCGGTTGCCGTTCTTGTCGATGGCGAACACGCTCGGAATGGTGCGAGACCCGTCACGGTAGGTGACTACCTGGGGTTTGCCATTCCTCACGTAGGCGCAGCACGAGTTCGTCGTGCCTAAATCGATACCGATCGCCTTACCCATGGACCGCCTTCTACAGCTGCCACGGCAAGTTCGGACCGCTGCAGCCCTCTCCGTAGCTGCGCGGAGGAACGCAGGCAAGTGATGCGACGGGCACCGGCTCTTCGTGCAGGCGACAACGCCATAAACGCGGTTAGCTTCCGGTTGAGGGACGCACCTGACGGGAGGGTGGATGAGCGAGCGGCGTTCGCGTTTGGCAGCCCGATTCCGGGCGGCCGTCGAACACGAACAGGAGACCAAGGAGCGCGATGCCCAAGCGGCGGAGCGAGCCACCCAGGCGGCCGCGGAAGCACGAACGGCCTTGATGGGTGAGCTGGCTGCCTTGGCGCGCGACATCGGCTTCCTGACCGTGCGGTCCACGCGCGATGGGCTGACGCTGCGGTACGGCGAGCGGTACGTGCACTTCGCCCCGCGGGGCGAGGGCGACGTCGCCGTGGAGTTCGAGGGTACGGGCGACGACCAGCACACGCTGTACCGTCAGCCGGAGCTGGGCCATCGCTGGGTGTACCAGCGGAAGAAGCGGTTCAAGGAGGACCGGATCCCCTTGTTCGATCAGGGGATCGAGGAGCTGCTGGTGATTGCACTCGGGCTGCCGCGCCCCTCGGAACCCGACCCCGACGGTTCAGGGGCGCCCCCGAGTCGCTCCCTCTGACTCCCGCGGCCGCTCGGCGTATCCTCGGTCGGCAAGGGAGATGGCGTGGTTGGTTGGCTGTGGATCGTGTTGGCGCATGGGGGGCCCGCCCAGGTGGCGGAGCCGAGTGAGGCGGCGCTGGCCGCGCTTCGGCAGGCCGTCGACGAGGACCCAGCGGATCCCGAGGCTCACTACGAGCTGGGGGCGGCGCAGCAAGAGCAGGGAGACCATCAGGCTGCCCGTGCTTCCTTCGAGCGCGTGCTGCAGCTGCGCGACGGTCACCTGGGCGCGCTGTACAACCTCGCGCTCCTGCAGGGTGAGGCTGGGGAGTGGGACCAGGCGGCAGCGACCTGGGCTCGCGTGGTGGCGGTGGGGCCGGAGGTCGTGGAGGCTCCCTTCAACCACGGACAGGCGCTGCAGCTCGCTGCGCGGTACCCCGAGGCACTGGCGGCGTTCGAGTCCGTGTGGGCGACCAACGAACAGGACTGGCGGGCCCTGGCCAAGATCGTCCAGCTGCGACATGCCGTGGGAGACCTGGAGGGCCGAGACTCGGCTCGGGAGGAGCTGTTCGCCTTGAGGGAAGGGGGAACGGTGCCCGACCTGAGTGCCGCACCCTCCTATGTGCGCGAGCAGTTCCGGGTGGAGGACGTGCGGGTGTTCGCCGTCGAGACGTTCGAGCTCGTGGGGCCCGTGGGCAAGATCCACATCTTCTTCTTGCTCCAGGCGGACACCGAGGAGGAGCTGGGGACGATCAGCCTCGGTTCCTACGACGGGACCACGGCCATTGCGCGTGAGCTAGGGCAGATCGGGCCGGACGAGCGGCAGTACCATCTCGATGGCTACAGCCCGGATGGCTCCGCGCACCAGACCTTCGGGATGTTCGGCGCCGAGCCGTCCTACGACGACGTGAGAGCCATGGTGGCGGACATCCTGACGCCCGATCCTCCGGGGGATCCCGCGGACCTGCCCAGGGGTCAGGAGGAGGAGGAGGTTCCCAGCGGCGAGAAGATGCGGCTGGGGGCGAAGCTCAGCAAGGAGGCCAAGCGCAGGCAGCGTCGGGAGCGCAGGGCTCAAAAGCGGGAGCAGCGCCAAGCCGACTAGAGCAGGACGCAGACTAGCCGTCCAGCGGCAGCACCAGCCGAACGAGGTGCACCGCTCGATCCGAGGCCGCCTCCACGTGGAAGGTCAGGCGACCTACTCGGATCACGTCGTTGGTCTGGGGGATGCGGCCGCTCACCGCCAGCAGCAACCCTGCGACGGTCTCGTAGTCCCCTTGGGGCAGGGGGCGCCGGATGGCCTCCTCGAGCTCGTCGATCTCGGTGCGAGCGGGGACGCGCCACTCTCGCTCCCCCAGGCGCCGCACGCCAGGGGCCCGCAGATCCCGCTCGTCCTCGATGTCGCCGATGATCTCCTCGAGCAGGTCCTCCAGCGTGGCGATGCCCACGGAGCCGCCGTACTCGTCCACCACCACCACGAACGGATCCGAGTTCTCGCGCATCTGTCGAAGCAGCTCGTCGACCCGCTTGCTCTCCGGCACGAAGCGCACCGGCCGGACCAGATCGGCGATGGACTCGGTGTCTGCTGGGCTGAACAGGAGATCGCGGTGCTCGATTCGTCCCATCAGGTTGTCGATGCGCTCGCGGTACACGGGCACCCGGGAGAAGCCCTCCTTGAGCACCAGGTCCACGCCGTCGGCGACGGTGGCGTCCTCGGCGAGGGCGTGCACGTCGACCAGTGGAGTCATGCACTCCTCCACCGTGGTCTCGTTCATGGCGAGCAGCCGCTGGATCAGTGCGCGATCCTCGGGATCGATCGGTCCCGCCTCACCGTCGAGCATCTGCACGATGTCCTCGCGCCGCACGCTGCGCTCCTCGTCTCGTCGCACGAGCCGCGACAGCAGCTTCGACCACTGGGCGACGCACCACAGGGCTGGACGCAGCAGCTGCTGGACCACCGACAGCGGGCCTGCCAGTCGCGGCGCGAGGGCGTCGCTGTAGTGCCGGTAGACGAGCTTGGGTACGGCCTCGCCGAGCAGGAGCCCGAGCGGCACGTACAGCAGGGTCTGCAGCCACTCCTGGGGGAGGCCCTGCTGCACCATCACCAGGCCGAAGAGGGTGGTTCCACCGATCAGGCAGACGTTGGTACCGATGAGGCAGGTGCCGAGCAGGCGGTCTTCCTGTCGCAGGAGCCGCAACGCCAGCGAGGCGCCGGCGTTCCCGTCGTCGGCGCGCGCCTGGAGCAGCGCCCGGTTGGCGCTCACCATCGCCATCTCGGAGCCCGAGAAGAAGCCCTGCAGCACGAGACAGGCACCGACCAGGGGGAGGCCGACTGCGGGATTCACACGGCCTCCTGGCCCACGGCGGGGGAGCGGACGACCACCTCGGCGATGCGCCGGCCCTCCATCTTCGCCACCACGAAGCGATGGTCTCCATGGGCGACGGCGTCTCCCTTGCGCGGCAGTCGTCCCAGCTCGTGGAACACGAAGCCACCGAGGGTGTGGTAGTCGCCCTCGGGCAAATGGATCCCGGTCTCCTCGCTGAAGTCCTCCACGTCGATGGAGGCCTTGACGGTGAGGGTGTCGGGGCGCAGTCGCGCGATCTCTCCGTCGTCGGTGATCTCGTCCTCGCCGAGCAGCTCTCGCAGGAGGTCGTCGAGGGTGACGAGTCCGACCAGGGTGCCGTGCTCGTCCACCACGAAGGCCATGTGGAAGCGCCGCTCCAGGAACTCCTCGAGCATGGAGTCGGCGGGCTTGCTGGCCGGTACGAACACGGGTGGCAGCAGCAGGGAGCGCAGCTGGCGAGGCCCTGGAGGGGCTCCCAGCGCCGCCGCGGGGATCGGTGGGGTGGCCGAGGCGCTGCGATCGGCTCCGTTGGCGAGCGCGTTGCTCACCGCCTCGTCGGCGGGTGGCTGGCGGAAGCGGAGCAGATCCTTGAGGAGGAGCACGCCCATGATGTCGTCGGAGTGGCTGCCCGTGATGGGGATGCGGCTGTGCCCGTTGAGGCGTGCCTGATCCAGGAGATCCTGCCAGTCGATGGTCAACGGCACGCTGAAGACGTCGGGTCGCGGCGTCATCAGTCGCTCCACGGTCATGCCGTCGAACTCGAAGACCGCCTCGATGATGTCGCGCTCCAACGGATCGAGTGCCCCGACGGCGGCGCCGTGGTCCACGTAGACCATCAGCTCCTCCTGACGCATGCCCTCCGCCACCTCTCGGCTCGCTCCGAGCGCGCTGGCGAGGGCTCCGACGATCCACGACAGCACCACTCGGGCTGGCATCACGGCCCAGAAGAAGGCGGTGAGGGGCCAGGCGGCGGTGCGCGCCCAGGAGCGACGGAAGCGAAACGCCAGGACCTTGGGGGTGATCTCCGAGACGAGCACCAGGACGGGCGTGAGGATCAGCACGTTGAGCCAAGGCATGGTGGGCAACCACGCGGAGATCAGACCGGCACAGGTGGCCGAGATGGCGATGTTGGCGGTCTCGTTGCCGAGCAGGATGGTGGTGATGAGCGGGGCTCTGTGCCCGAGCAGCCACGACACCTGCCTGCCGCTGGCGTTGCTGCGCGAGAACCACTCCAGATCCACCTTCTGCAGGGAGAAGTAGGCGGTCTCGCTGCCGGAGAAGAAGAAGGAGGCCCCGAACAGCACGACGAGCACGGCCAAGGCCACGGGCTCGCTGCCCAACGTGATCGAGCCTCCGGCCGCCCACACCACCACGAACCCGGTCATGGTGCACCGTCCGGCGCGAAGTGCGCGAAGACTGGCGTGGGCCAGACGCCGCTCGCCAGCACGGCTCCGGCGCCCTCGCGGATCCGACCTACGGCAGTGGCGCGCACGTCGTGCTCCGCCGCGAGCGTCTCGATGGCCGAGTCGGCGGAGTCGGGGGCGGTGAACAACAGCTGGTAGTCATCGCCGCCACACAGCTGTGCGCGTCGAAGCGCGGGGTGACGAGCCAGCCCCTCGGGCACCGGCAGGGCGTCTGGGTCGAGCACGGCCTGCACGCCCGACGCCGCCGCCAACCGCGGGAGGTCGGCCATGGGCCCGTCGGACAGATCCATGGCCGCCGTGACCCATCCTCGTCGCGCCGCTGCCACGGCGAACGCCAGGGGTGGCCTGGGCCGCCTCAAGGCAGCGAGCGCGGGGGCGGGGGGATCGTCCAGCATCCACCCAGCTCCGGCGAGGCCGGGGGTGCCCGTGACCCAGATCCGATCGCCGGGGCGCGCACCGCTGCGGGTGAGGGGTGGGTCGGGCACGCGGCCGGCGACCGTGGTGCTCACCACGCGGGGCGCGCCATCGGGAACACGCGTGACGTCTCCTCCCACGAGGTGTACCCCGAACCGGTCGCACGCCTCGACGAGGCCCTCGGAGAAGGCCGTGGCCCAGCCCTGCACCCCCGTGCGGGGCAGGGACAGTCCGAGCAGCAGCCACTGGGGCATGGCTCCCATGGCGGCCAGATCCGACACGGACACGGCGACGGCCTTGTAGCCTATGTCCATGGGCGACAGGCGGTGGTCGAAGTGCACACCCTCCACCAGCGTGTCCACCGTGACCGCCTGATCGGAGCCCACCACGGCGCAGTCGTCTCCAGCGTCCACCGTCAGCCAGTCCGGGCGCGTGGATCGACCCCTGAGCAGCAGGTCGATGATTCGCTGCTCGGGATCGTCCGCGGTGACGATGGAAGGGCTGGGTTCTGAGGGTTCCAGGATAACGAGTCGCTCAGTGTCGCCATACCACGTACGGCATCGACTTCATGCTACCGAAACGGGTGCGGGGATGCCACAAGGGTGCCGCCCCCATCAGCGCTGCTTGGGGTCGGGCTCTTCATAGACACGCGGCTCGGCACCGTACAGGGGCACCTCGCCGACCCGCTCCAGCGTGCTGCGGGTGATGGTGAGGATCATCATGTTCCGCTTCGCACGAAGGGTCTCGGGATCGAAGCCCGAGGCTCCGGTCACCGACTCGGCGACGTTGGCTTCGAGCAGTGCCTGCCGGAACGCCCCACGATGACCCGGGTTGCTGGCGACGGCGGCAGCCAGCAGTCGTCCGGCGTCCACCGTCGCGGCCTCCAGCGCGGAGGGGCTGCGGCCGGTGGCGGCCTGGTAGGCCAGCACGAAGGGGTCGTCGTCTCCGGCCACGGTGGACGAGAAGACGTCGGGGAACAGGCTGTTGCGGGTGTACTCGTTGCCGGTGCTCACCAGCTCCTTGGTGTTCCAGGTGGACAGGCCCAGCAGCGGGATCTCGGGGCTGTCGCGCTTGGGCTGGAAGGTGCCCATGGGGAACTCGTTGTAGGCCAGGGCTGCGCAAGCCAGCGGTGTGCGTCGGGCGTTCTCGGGCAGGAAGAGCCCCTGGAAGTTGACCACGGGAGGCACGACCACGGTGTCGGGGTTGCCGCCGTTGCGACGCGCTCGCTCGCGCAGCGCGTCGAGGTCTCCTTCGCGCTCACCGAACTCCGACGCGAAGGGAAGCAGGTTCTGCTCTTCGGCGGAGTAGGTGCCGTGGGCGGCGATGTTGCCCTGTCGCTCCTCCACACCGGCCTTGAACAGGTCCACCGCGTTGTGACCGAAGTCGTTGTCGGGGGAGAACACGGCGAAGTCGGTCATGCCCATGGACCCCATGGCCCAGTCCAGCAGTGCCGTGACCTGGTCTCCGCGGGTGTACATGGCCTGGAAGCCCCACACCCCCTCCTCGGGGGTCTCGAAGGCCTGAGACAGCGACAGCAGCGGTACCGCCAGGCGCTCGGCCGCCTGCACCACGGCCTCCGTCTCGTCGGTGAGCAGCGGACCCACCACTGCGATGGCGCCGTCGGTGAGGACCGCGCGCTCCATGGCGGCCACGGCGGTCTCGGCGGTGCTTCCCGAGTCGACGAACTGCAGGCGTGCGGCACCCCGTCCGTAGCCGTAGCTCAGGGCCTCACGGATGTTGTTGCCGACGGCCTCGTAGCGATCGGACAGGGGGAGGAGCACGGTGATCAGGTCGCGTCGGACGGGCGCGGCGTCCAGGGTCTGGAGCATGCCGGTCGCGCGCTCGCTCATCAGCGGATCGTTGTCCTTGCTCGCCTTCTCGGCGAGGCGCCGCGCGCTGGAGAAGTCGCCCGCGATGTAGGCCTCGATGGCCTTCTCGAGCGGCCCGCCGGGGCCCTCGGCCAAGGTGGGGTCCACCTCGTCGGGAGGGGTCTCGGCCAAGGTGTCGAGGGTGCTCTGGATCCGCTGCAGCAGATCCCGATCGGACTGGGCCCACTGCAGCGACTTCTTGGCGTAGCTCGACACCTTGCCCGACTGATCCTTGGCCGCGGCATCCATGGCGAGGAACAAGTACCGATCGGCGTTCTGGGTGTCGAGCACGTCGCTGGCGGAGGCGTCGTTGAGGGTGTTCATCACCCGCCGGCCCATCTGTCCGTTGGCCGCCTTGATCAGGCTCTGGCCGAGCCGGGCGGATTGGGCGAACTCGGAGGTGGCGTCTGCCTCGAGCACCTTGGCGAACCAGGTGCGCGCTTCCTCGGTGTCGCCGTTGAGCCGGCGCTGCTCGCCGGCGTGCAGCATGATCTCGAGGGACTCGGCTCCCGGCTTGCGTCCCGCCAGGGAGGCCTCCAGCATGCTGATGGCCGAGGCGCGATCGGAGGGGGCGGTGGCCAGGGCGTTCTGCACCACGTCGGGTGGACCCTTCCGGCGCTTGGCGTGGCCGTCCGCTGGCACCAACGACACCAATGCAGCCATGATCACGGTGCAGAGAGCTGTTCTGATAGACACGTTCATCCTCTGTCCTCGACGAGCTTGTCGAACTGTGCGCGGCGTGGATGGGCGGAGGGGGGGAGCTGATCCGCCCAGTCGCGAAGGGCCGCCACGCGTTCAGGGGTGAGGTCTGCGGGGACCTCGAGCATGAGCTGGATGTGCAGATCGCCTCGGGTGGTGCCGCCGAGCTTGGGCAGACCACGCTCGGCGAGACGCAGCACCTTACCGGGTTCGCTGCCACTGGGGATGCGAATGGTGGTGGTTCCCTCCAGCGTGGGCACGGACACGTCGGCTCCCTCGGTGAGCTCGAGGAAGGTGAGGGGCAGCTCGATCAGTAGGTCGTCTCCGCGTCGACGGAACAGCGGGTGATCCTCCACGCTGACGATCACGTACAGATCGCCCGACTCTCCCTCTCCGCGGGCCGCGTTGCCCTTGCCGGCCACCTTGAGCTTCTGGCCGGTGCTCACCCCTGGGTTCACCTTCACGCGGATGGTGTCCTCCACACCCTGCCGGCCATCTCCGCCGCAGCTGGAGCAGCGCTGCACCACGTTGTAGCCCTTGCCCTTGCAGTGGTAGCAGCTGGTGGAGAGGATCCGTGGCCCGGTGGCGCGACCGCTTCCACTGCAGACCTCGCAGGTCTCCTTGCCGCCCTCGGGATCCGCGCCGTCGCCGTCGCAGGTGGCGCAGCGCACGAACCGCGGAACCACCACCTCCTTGTCGGTGCCGGTGGCGACCTCCTCCAGGCTCAAGGACGCCGTGTAGCGCAGGTCCTCGCCGCGATCGCCCTTCTTGCGGCGGAAGATGTTGTTCCACACGTTGCCCACCACCTCGTTGATGTCTTCGGGGCGCGGAGGACGGCCGTCCTCGGTGTACAAGGGGCCGAGGCGGTCGTAGCGCACGCGCTTCTCGGGATCCGACAGCGTGCGATAGGCCTCGGTGATGTCTTTGAACCGGGTGTCCGCGTCGGCGTCGTCCTGGTTTCGGTCGGGGTGCCACCGGCGCGCGAGGACCCGGTACGCTCGCTTGATGTCGTCGGACGACGCTCCGCGCTCGACGCCCAGGATGTTGTAGTAGTCGCGCGTTGCCACGAAGGCCCCTCCGTTCGACGATGTCAACCTGGCGGGGTGGCCCACACGGGCCGTGACCTTAACCCAGGCGATCGGGTTCGCCCGGGTGGGCCCCCACCTGCATCAGCGTATCCAGGAGTCGACGCACGACACCGTCAGCGACGGGAAAACCTGCGTCGGCGAGGGAGAGCCGATTCGCGGTTCGCACGGCCAGTCCGCCCTTGACCAGCGCGGTCAGCGTGCCGGGGTCGAGGCGGTGTCCGGTGCGCTGTAGGCGGTCCAGATCGAGGCCATCGACGCCGCGCAGCGAGCACAGCACGAGATCCGCGGCGGCCTGGCGTGGGGTGGGGTGCTCGGTCTGCGCAGGGGGCGGGTGACGGTCGAGGTACACCGCCAGATCGGGCGCGTTGATGGTGCGCGTGCCGTCGGGTGCGTAGCCATGCGCCCCGGGACCCAGTCCCATGTAGGGCCGTGCCGTCCAGTACAGCTCGTTGTGGACGCACCGATGCGAGGGACGGGCGAAGTTGCTCACCTCGTAGCGCTGCAGGCCTGCGTCCGTGAGGCGCTGCACGATGTGGTCGTACATGCGTCGCCACAGCTCGGGAGCGACGTCCGGCAGCGAGCCCCGCGCTCGGGCGCGCGCGAAGGCGGTGTCGGGCTCGATGGTGAGCCCGTAGATGGACACGTGGGGGGCTCCCCCGTCGATCACGGCCTGCAGGTCGGCGTCGAGGTCCGGCAGCGTCTGGCCGGGCACGGCGAAGATGAGATCGGTGGACCACGAGCGTAGGGAGCTGCGGGCCAGCAGCTGCATGGCCTGTTGCGCCTGTGCACGGGTGTGTGCGCGGCCCAGGCGCCGCGAAGCCGCGGGGCCCAGCGTCTGCACGCCGAGCGAGATCCGGTTCAGGCCCGCCTGCTGTGCGGCCTGCAGCCACTGTGGGGTGAGGTCCTCGGGGTTCACCTCGGCGCTGATCTCGGCCCCGGGCTGCGTGGCGATCCCGCGCAGCAGGCGCGTCAGTACGTCGGGCTGCAGCCGCGAGGGCGTTCCGCCTCCCAGGTACAGGGTGTGGGCAGGGCCGGCGAAGGCGCTCGATCGCCAGTGGTGCTCGCGGAGCACCTGCTCCACGAAGGCGGGCTGGCGCTCCTCGCCCTCGGTCACCACATAGAAGTGGCAGTACGGACAGCGCGCCCGGCACCACGGCACGTGCACGTAGCAGCCCCAGCGCCCGTCAGTCTCCATCGGGCAGCGGCATCACCGTGATCTCCACGCCGGAGTCCAAGGTCAGCGCCTGCAGCGCCCGCTGGACATCGGCAGGGGTGATGCGCGCGAGGCGCTCCTGCAGCGCCTCGATCCCGTACCGACCGTTGTGGAACATGGCGCGCGACAGGGCCAGCGCCCGCGCGCTGACGCGCTGTAGCCGCATGGCCTCCAGCCCAGCGAGCATCCGCGTGGTGCGCGCGAGCTCGTCGGGGGTGGGGCCCTCGTGGGCGAGGGTGGCGATCACCTCGCGCAGGCCGCTGGCCGCCTCCGCCGCCCGCTCGGGATCGGTGGACAGGCCGGCGGAGAAGGTGCCGCCGCCGATGGCCGCGGTGTTGCGCGCCCACACGGAGTAGGCGAGCCCACGGGTCTCGCGCAGCGCCACGAAGAGCCGGCCCGCCTGGGAGTCCAGCAGGTGCTCCGCCACCGTGAGCGTCAGGGCGTCGCCATGGGTGGCGGCCACGCCACGCGCCCCCCACATCACCTGGGCCTGGCGGGTGCCGGCCCGTCGGGCGCGCTGACCCGAGCGTGGGGCTCCGGCCTCCGGACGGGGCAGGGGAGGCAGCGCGCTGGGCAGGTGCTCGGCCCACAGCTCCATGGTGTGCAGCACCTCCTCGGGTTCGAAGCCGCCCGACAGCGCCACCACCAGGTTCGGGGCCGTCATCGTCGCCGTGTGGACGGCGGCCAGCTTCGCCGGCGTGGTGCGCGACACAGAGGCGGCCGTACCCAGGAACGGCAGCCGCCACGGATGCTTGGGCCACAGCGCCTGCCACAGGGCCAGCCCACCCACCGCTGCCGCGTCGTCGGACAGCGCTGCGATGTCGTCGAGCATCGCCTCTCGGGTGTTCGCCCAGTCGTCCGCGGCGAAGTGCGGCTCGAGCAGCACGCCGCCGAGCAGATCGAGCCCTTCGGTGAGGTGCTGCGCGGGAAAGGTGGCCCGCACCCACTGGGTGCACAGCCCACAGCCCGCATCGAGTCGTCCGCCGATCTCGTCGAGCCGGGTGCTCAATGCCACGGAGTCGAAGCGGCCAGCCCCCCTCACCACGCTGCGCGCCCACGCTTCCGTCAGGCCGGCGGTGCGCGCGCTCTCGAGGAGCTGCCCGCCTCCCGCCAGGATCTGCACCCCCACCAGGGGGCCGCCATCGGGAAGCAGCCCCACCCTGAGCCCGCCCACCTCGTGCACGGTGCTGCGGCCGAGGGTCCGGCTGGTGCGCGGCACGGTGGCCGGCGGCTCCGCTCGGCGCACGGCCGCCGAGAGCTGCCGCGTGGACAGTGCACGATCGAGCACCACCACCTGTGCCCGGCCGGGATCGAGCCACCGGGCGGCCACCCGCCGCACGTCCCCGGTGGTCACCGCGGCCACCGCCTTGCGGTAGACCGCCAGATCGCTGGGATCGCGCCGGCGCGCCACCGACCACACCAGCTCGGAGGCCACGCCGTGGGTGGTCTCGGTGGCGAACAGCAGGTCCGTGAGCACGCCAGTGCGCGCGCTGTGGACCTCTTGCGCCGACAGCCCACTTCGCACCACGCGGTGCATCTCCGACAGGGCGCGGGTGATGGCGCCCTGCGTGTCGCCGCACTGGAAGCCCACGGTGAACATGCCGCCCGCGAGCCAGGCGCTGGCGTCCGCCCACACCATGCTCGCCAGCCCTCCCTCGAGATCCAACGCCACCTGCAGCCGCGAGGCCGCGCCCACGCCGAGTCCGTGGGCGAGCACGTCCAGAGCTGCCTGATCCTCGTGATCCATGGGAGGGCCCGGCCAGCCCAGCAGCACGGCCACCGACGAGAACGAGCGCGGCACCAGCTCCCGTCCGCCACGTCGAGGGCGAACGGCGCGGATCCGACGCCGCTTGGACCCGTGCTGCCAGCCGTTGATCAGGCGGCCGGCCGACTCCGCCACCGACGGCAGGTCCACGGGCCCGGCCACCGCCAGGATCGCGCGGCCGGGGTGATAGTGCCTGCGCCAGAAGGCCATCAGCGCATCGCGCGACACGCCTTGCACGCCGTCCACCGTGCCCACCACGGGGCGGCCGTAGGGATGGTTGCCGAACAGCCGCGCGTGCAGTCGATCCTCGGCCACCGCGTCGGGATCGTCTTCGTAGCCCCGCAGCTCCTCCAGCACGACCAGTCGCTCCCGCTCCAGCTCTTCGGCGTCGAAGACCGAGCGGGTGGCCATGTCGAACAGCACGTCCAGCGCTTGGTCGGTGGCGTCGGCCGCCACCGTGGCGTGCAGGCAGGTCTCGTCCCAGCTGGTCCACGCGTTCAGATCGCCGCCCAACCCCTCGATCTCCGCTGCCACCTGGCCCACGCCGCGCGAGGGCGTGCCCTTGAACAGGAGGTGCTCGACGAAGTGGGCCGCGCCCACTTCCTCGGGCTTCTCGTCGGCCGAGCCGGCCTCGAACCACAGGTGCGCAGACGTCACGGTGGAGTCGGGTAGCGGCTGCACCGCCAAGATCAGACCCGACTCCAGCGTCTGGGTCACAGGCCTATCCATCCTCTCCCACGGCCATGGAGTCCGGGCAGTCGGGACGCGCGGAGAACACGTACCAGCCAACCTCGTCGGCCCAGTATTCTCCTTGCCACGGCCACACCCGAAATCCCTTGCGGGACTTCCGCAGGTCGCGCAGCTGCCCCACGTGGTCGCCGTACTCCAGCACCCCCGTGGCCGCGGCGCGCTGGTACATCTCGGACTCGAGGTTCAGCAGGTCGAGCCGGGTGATCTCGATGTCGGTGAGCATGCCGTCGAGCTCCTTCGCGGCAGCGGAGACCCGCTCGAGCACGCGCTGCCCCTCCATGCGGATCCGCTCGTCGCGCAAGGTGCGGATCAGCTCGCTGGCAAGCTCTCCCTGGGGGCCGCCCACGGTCTCGGCTCGCTCGAGCTCGTCGTCGGCCGCAGCCACCGCCTTCAGGGCGTCGGCCATGCGGTCGTCGGCCTTGTAGCGGCGGAGCAGGGCCACGGGGAGCGTGTGCGACGCACCCTGCACGAAGGCGCGGGTGTCGGCGAAGGCCTCCTCCGGCGTCATCGACACGGCCATGTAGTCGTCGCGGATCCGCTCCCACTTCTCCTGGAACTGGTTGATCTCCTGCGTGGCGTCCGGGAACTTGCACATGATGAACAGTGCGTAGGCCCGCAGCAGATCGGCCTCGGGGTTGTGGTAGTCGTCGGCGAAGAACGGCGACTCGTGCGTGTAGAGCATCGCGAGCGTGCCGTTCATGTCGTTGCCGCGGAAGTGCGCCCAGGCCCGCTCGAACTGAGCGTCGGGCCAGACCTCCGACGAGCGCTCCACCTTCGCGTAGAACAGGATGGCCTGGGTGTAGTTGCCCGAGGCGTAGTAGGCGCGCGCGATGTTGAGGTTGGCCCGGTTCACGAAGCGGGTGTTGCGGCCCACCTTGCGACCCATGGCCTCCGCCGTGATCAGCGGAGCCACGGCGTCGGAGTGCCGGCCCTGCTGGGCGAGCACCACCCCGCGCAACAGCTCGATGTCCTCGAACTTGCCCTGGGACGAGTCGGCCATCATGAGCATGCCGAGCGCGGGCCCGTAGTTGCCCTCGCCGAGGTGGTAGCGGGCAGCGGTGTAGGCCACGCGGTTGCGCAGCGAGGGATCCACCGGGATGGCGGCGTTGCCCCCCAGTGCGGCGGCCACGGGCCGGGTCTCCCCGGTGGACTCCGCCAGATCGAGGATCTCCTCCACCCTGGGGGCGGCGGTGTCGGGCACCAGCGACAGAGCCTTGCCCCAAGCGGACACCGCGGCCAGATCCAGCTCGTACTCGGCGAAGGCATCGGCGAGCATCACCCAGGCCTGTCCGTGGGCGGGCGCCTTGGCTGGGTCGCGCACGATGGCCACGAGCTTCTGCGTGGCCTCGTCGCGGTTGCCCGTGGCGGCGGCCTGCGCCACGTCGGCGAACAGCTTGCCCACCTCACCTGGGCTGATGGTGACGACGGGGGGCTCGGGCTCCTCGGGCGCGTCCGCGGGCTGGGCGAAGGCGAGCCCCGACCACCAGGCCAGCGTCAGGGCGATCACTTGCCCTTCCCGGAGAACAACGTGATCCCGAGGGTGACGTTGGCGTTCTGCTTGAACTCGAAGCTCTCGGTGAGCGAGCGGTACTGCAGCAGCAGATCATCGCGGATCTCGAACTTCAGGGCGCCGACCTTGCCCAGGAAGAAGCGCATGCCGATCCCCGGCGAGACGGTTGGCGCGAAGGCCAGGCCGCCGTCGGGGATCACCGAGCTCTCCACGGTGAGCCCGCCGCGCAGCGGGAAGTACACGTCGAAGTGGATGACGCGTGCGCCGTTGAAGTTGAGCTTGGCATAGATCGGCGCGTACTCGAGCCCGACGAGGGCGGAGCCGAGGTAGCGGTACGCGAAGGGGGCCACCCCGAAGGTGGGGGACTCGAGCTCCCGGTACACCCCGGACTTCAGGCCGTAGCCCGCACCGGCCACCAGCGACAGACCCACGCGCTCGGAGAGGTGCTGAGTCCAGGAGAACTGGCCGTTGGGCGTGGTGAGGTAGGCATCGAAGGGCATCACGCCGGCATGCAGCCCGATCTCCACGCGCCCGGCCTTCGGGTACAGCAGCTGCTGCACCACCGCAACGTCCTCGTTGCGGATCATGCCGATATCGATGGTCTCTTGAGCGACGGCGGGGCTGGCGGTCAGCGTGGTGACCACCGCGAGCGCGGCAAGGAAGTATCTGAGCACGGCGTCCTCGACTAGAAGGGCAGGTCGCGGGGAATCCCGTCGATGGGCTGGTAGAAGACCTCGACGTTGCTGTCGTAGGGCGGGATGGCCGCGCCCCAGAACTTGATGCTGTTGTCGGAGGACTGGTAGCTCCAGCCGTCGGAGAACTCGTCCAGACCGAACAGACCTGCGCCGAGGTTCTCGGCCTCGCCCACGTTCTTGCCGTCCACCACCACCGTGATGGTGCCGGGCACGGGCACGGACTGGAGTGGGAAGGCGGTGAGCAGGTTCGTGAGCAGCTCGCCGAGCTCACCCAGTGGTCCGTCGAAGTCCTTGGTGTCGCAGGAGCTGTCGAAGATGTCGATGACCCGCCCGCCGGTGGTGAAGGCCATGTAGGCGTAGCGGGTGACGGCGAAGTTGGTGGCGGTGCCCGGGCACACCACGTCGCCGGTCTCGTCTTGGCCGGGGCCGATGAACACCCAGGTCATCCGACGGTCCCCGAACTGGGCGAACAGGCGCTCGTACTCCACCGGGATCTCTTCGCGACCGAGCCGGCGGGAGCTGTCTCCTTCGTCGGTGACCACCACGACGATCATGTTCGCGTTGTCTCGGAGCAGCCCCTCGTTGCTCAGGGTCGCCCCCTCGCGGATGGGGGAGAAGTACTTGATCCCCTCGGAGTTCACGCCATCTTCGAAGCAGGCGGTGGGCGGGTTCGGCACGGCGCGGCACATGGCCAGGAAGACGGACTCCAGCCCCTCCTCGATGCCCGTTCCGCTGCAGTTGCCCTGCCAGTCGTCCTCGCCGCAGGTGCAGTCCAGGTAGTCCTGGGTGAGGAAGCCGCCGAGGGGGTCGCCGCAGGAGTAGCCCGGAGGTGCCGCGGGAAGGGCGGAGCTGGCCGTGAAGCAGGTGTTCTTGCAGGTCAGCTCACGGATGAACCGCGTGGGCACGTCGTCGTCGGTGCGCCGGATGACCTCTTCGATCCGACCCTCGGTCCGGTCCGGGTCGGTGTTCGTGACGGCGAAGGAGTAGTCCACGAACTGAGTCCGCAGGGTCACCTCGTCGACGTAGTTCGCGACCGCGTCTCCGAGGCCGTCGAAGGTTCGCGTGTCCTCCACGGTCTCCAGCTCGTTGATGAAGGTCGCGAAGTTGACGGCGAGCGACTCCGCCTCCTCCACCATGGAGTCGGAGTTGTCGATGACGAAGAGGACGTCTGCCCTGTTGGTGAAGGTCTCCTGTTGGTGGCCCGCGACCCGGAAGAGGTCGTAGCGGTTGCAGGCCACGAGAGCCAAGGGGATGGAGGCGTAGAGCAGGGCGCGCATGGTGTCTCCGAGAGGCGGCACATTATCTTAGTGCCAGTCAAGCAGCGGTAAAACTCGACGCACCTTCGCGTCGACGATCCCGCTGCGAACAGCCTCATCGTGACATCATCTTCCGCGGGTCGCTGAACCCCGTCGGGCGAGCGAGGGCCGGTGTGGCCGCAGCGCGGTCCCTCAGGGGACGGAGGCCTGCACCAGCCCGTGGATCAGGTTGAAGGCGTGGGTCACCTGATGATGGGGGCGGATGCCGCGCTTCTGGTGGTAGCCCAGCAGCCCGTTCCACACCTCGGTGATGTTGCGCTTCAGGGCACCCGTGTCGCCGCTCTCCACCAAGATGCGCAGCTGCTCCACCGCGGGCGGCGCTTCGCCTCCCTGGTAGCAGCTGGTGATGCGATGGAGCGCGTCGGCGAGGCGCTGCCTGCGCTCCTGCTCCTCGGGATCCAGGGGCACCGTGGGTGGGGCAGGGCGCCGCTGGGCGGGCTCCTTGACCACGGTGGGTTCCTGATCGTCGTCGAAGGGCAGGCCCTGGGGGGGGGCGTCGCGCAAGGCTGGCAGCGGCTGGGTCTGCTCCGGGCTCGGGCTCGGGCTCGTGCGGGACGTGCTCGGGCCCGCCGGTCGGTTCTCGGCGCTGCGCTGCGGGGCAGGGGGCACGGTGCGGCTGGGTGCGGGGCCCTCGGGCCCGAGGCGACGCAGGCCGCGCTGGGCCAGGAACGCGTCGGCGTTGCCGAACATGTCGTTGTAGTCCGATACGCTGAACCCACCTTTGATGAGGGTGGGGCCGCGCGGGTTGTCGCTCTCGATCACCGTGACTCGTCCCGAGGCCTGACCGTGGATCTGGACCTCGGGTGCGATGATCGCGTCGACGGCCAGCCCGGCAGCGCCGATCTCGATGCACTCGTCGGCCGAGATGGAGGTGCAGCGGATGTTCTGATCCCCGAGCACCACTCGCTTCCCGTGCAGGTGGTCCGCTTCCACGTTGCCCTTCAGGGTGAGCACGCCGCCCGCTCGCAGCGTGCCCGTGATCCGGTGCAGCGTGACGGTGAGGTCGCCCGTGGCCACCACCCGATGCAGCCCCGCGTCGAGATCCTGCGACAGCTCCACGTCCCCGTCGAACTCGACGTCCAGCCCGTCGGGGGTGATCTCCATGCGGAGGCCGTCGGGGAGGGAGAAGCGGGGTCGTTGGGCCATGGGCGGGGGCTCCTCGGGCGGCGGGCTCTAGGCTTCGCGCAGCACGTCTTCCGCGCGCTGTCCGCCACCCAGAACCTGAAACTCGTCGTCGTAGTCGTCGGACACCTTGGCGACGTAGCGCAGTGTGCGCTCGAATTCGTCGTAATCCAGATGATTGCCGAGTAGGGTCGCGGAAAACGATAGCGTGTTGTCTTCGAAGAGCAAGAAGCTGCCGAAGAGAACCTCGGTGTTCAGGCGGAGGATCCGCTGCAGCAGCTCGAGGCTGGGCTCGAAGTCCTTGAGCATGATGGAGGCGAAGCGCACGAAGGTGTCTTCCCCCTCCTCGAACAGCGAGATCATCACGACGGTGGAGCCGTACTTGAAGAGGTACAGCTCGTCGGACTCCCGCTCGGGGGCGAGGTTCATCTCTCCGAGGTAGGCGTTGACACGCTCCTCGAGGATTTTCAGGCGGTTCATGGGTCGCGTCGTCCTGTCACGATGATGTCGAGGCTACACCGAGCGGGACGGGCGGGGAAGACCGCGTGTGGGGGCATCGATGACAGCGCAGCAGCACCCTGGGGAAGGACGGGCAGGGGGCGTTGCCCTCGTGGGGTTCATGGGCGCGGGCAAGAGCTGTGTGGGAATGCAGCTCGCACGCCGTCTGGGGTGGTCCTTCGTGGATACGGACGACGTGCTGGCGGCGCGCCACGGGGCCGTGGCGGACCAGATCCGCCTTGAAGGGGAGGAGGTGTTCCGCGCGCGGGAGACGGCGGTGATCGAGACGCTGTGCGACGGGGCGCACCGCGTGCTGGCCACCGGGGGCGGCGCCTTCGCGAGCGACCGCAACCGCGCCTTGCTGCAGGGTAGCTACCTCACGGTGCACCTCCAGGCCTCCCTGGACACGCTGCGAAAGCGGATCGGCGCTGCTGCAGGGGACCGTCCGCTGTGGGGTGCTGGCGTGGCCGAGCTGTACGCAGCGCGCCAGCCGGCATACGACCAGGCAGCCGTGCGGATCGTCACCGACGGCCGGACGCCCGAGCAGGTCGTGGACCTGGTGATGGAGGCGATGTGACGCTGCGACGGGTGCCTGTCGCCCTGGCCACCGACCCCTACGACGTCGTGGTGAGCGACCAGGGCTACGCGGGCCTGCAGGAGGCGCTGCTGGCCGCAGTACCGGGGGCTCGCGACGGTGCGGTGCTGGTGACGGACGACACCGTGGGGCCCCTGTGGGCCGGGGCCGTGCGCACCGCACTCGGGGACGTGCCCCTGACCGAGGTGTCGCTCCCGGCTGGCGAGGTGCACAAGACGTCCGCCACCTGGCTGCGGCTGGTGGACGAGCTGCTGGCCCACGGTGTGCGGCGCACGACCCCCGTGATCGCCCTAGGGGGTGGGGTGGTGGGGGACGTGGCTGGCTTCGCTGCAGCATGCACCTTGCGCGGGCTGCCCTTCGTGACGCTCCCCACCACGCTGCTCGCCATGGTGGACGCCTCGGTGGGCGGCAAGACCGCGGTGAACCACCCCACCGGGAAGAACCTGTTGGGCGCGTTCCATCAGCCCTCCCTCGTCTGGGCAGCGCTCGACACGCTCGGCACCCTCGCCGACGTCGAGGTGCGCTCGGGCCTGGGGGAGGTGGTCAAGACCGCCGCCATCGGTGATGCCTCGCTGCTGGAGGACCTCGGGCGGTCGGGCCGCGGCCTGTCCGGACTCGACGATCCGATGGAGGTGGTGGCGCGCTGCGTGGCGGTCAAGGCGCGCGTGGTGGCCGAGGATGCCCGGGAGGCAGGCGTGCGCATGCTGCTCAACGCGGGCCACACCGTGGGGCACGCGCTGGAGACGGCGCTGGGCCACGGGGTGCTTCCCCACGGGTGCGCGGTGGCCGTCGGCTTGGTGGCCGAGGCTCGCTATGCGCTTGCACGCGGCGTGTGCGAGGACGGGGCCTTTCCCGAGATGCTCCGCGACGTGCTCGACCGGGTCGGGGCGCTGACAAGCTTCGACGAGGTCGACGAATCGCGCCTGTTGCGGGCACTCCAGGCAGACAAGAAGGGCGCCGCCTCGTCGATCTCGGTGCCCCTACCGGTGCGCGCCGGGGTATACACAGTGGTGCCGGTCTCCAGAGACCATGCCCCCCTGCTGTGGAGCCACCACCCATGACGCGCTCCTTCTTCTCCGCTCTCCCCTACGCGGCTCTGTTGGCCGTGGGTGCGGCGTGTGGCGAGGAGGAGCCCCCTCAGACCTTGCTGCTCCCCGAGCCCGTTCCCGTGGCGTGGGAGGCTCCCTACGACGGGGAAGACGACGGCCTCGGGGCGCTGGTGCCCGTGGACGTGATGGTCTACGACAGCGCCACTGGCGAGCCCGTCACCGAGGTGGAGCTGGTGGTGTGGATGAGCGAGGAGGGCGCTGCTTGGCCCGTCGCCGCCGAAGAGCTGGTGGTGGTGGAGCCCGATCAGTGCGTTCAGTGCGAGCTGCTGTGGGATGCCGAGCGCGACGAGTTCCTACAGCCGTTTCCGATGAGCGACGA
Source organism: Myxococcales bacterium (assembly GCA_019634415.1). Taxonomy (GTDB): domain Bacteria; phylum Myxococcota_A; class UBA796; order UBA796; genus DRPG01. Next base: position 98,960 of record JAHQVJ010000093.1, on the reverse strand, counting down.
GCTGACCCTGAGCACCGACGACGACGGACTCGCACGGCTCTATCTGTACGTGGACTCGTTTCCCGAAGGCGCCGATGGGCGCGCGTTCGGCGACCTCGTGGTACTAGTATCCATGGGGTCCACCGAGGAGAGCTTTCTGCTCCTTCCCCGGTGAGCCGCTCGACCACTCCCCGGATGCGCGATTCCGCTGTCTGACCCAGAGCTCGACCTGTTGATGGAGATCCTCTCCGAGGATCCCACGGCGATGGCGTACGTGCAGGTGGGGGAGGAGCTGGTTCGACGGCGGCGCTGGGCCGAGGCGGCCGGTGTGCTCGCTCGTGGCGTGCGGGGCACCCCCATGCCCGAGGCATCCGCGCTGCTGGCCAGGGCGTGTGTCGAGGTGGGGCAGTACCACGAGGCGCTCGTGGCCCTGGAGGCGGTCGACGTCGACCCGAAGCGCAGTCCCTCCAATGCCCAGCTCTTCGTGCTGGCGCTGGAGCGAGCAGGGCGTCACGACCTCGCGCGAGCGCGGGCCGAGGAGTTCTTGGCGCTGGAGCCCACCGACGTGGTGGTGCGATCCGTGCTGGAGCGGCTGGATCGGCCAGCGACGCCCCAGGGGGGGCAGCAGCGAGGGGCCGATCCCTTCTACACCGTCACTCGAGCCGAGATGTACGTGCAGTGTGGTCGGGTGGATCGCGCCATCCGAACCTATCGGCGCATCCTGCTCTACAACAACGACAACGACGGGCTGCGGAGCCGACTTCGCCAGCTGACCGCCGACGACGCTGCACTGTCGGACGACCTGTCGCAGGATCTGGTGGATCCCGCGTCCTTTCCGGCGCAGCCCGAGCAGACGCCCCAGTCCACGTTTCGGCGCCTGAGCCAGGCCGACTTCATCGAGACGGAGCTGCTCGAGGTGGATGGGTCCGACGAGCCCACGGAGCCCGGCCATCGTGGTCAGGTGCGTCGCTGACCATGCGCGTGTGGGTCCTCAACGGTCCCAACCTGAACCTCCTGGGGTCTCGCGAGCCGCAGACCTACGGGACCGTCTCCCTCGACGACTGGATGCAGCGCCTGCAAGCGCTGGGGCCCGAGCTGGGGATCGAGATCCGATCCATGCAGTCCAACGGCGAGGGTCAGCTGGTGGACTGGGTGCAGCAAGCCGGTGCCGAGGGCGTCAGCGGCTTGATCGTGAACGCCGGCGGCTACACGCACACCTCCGTGGCCCTCCGAGACGCGCTGCTCGCGGTGGCCGTGCCCTTCGTGGAGGTCCACGTGTCCAACGTGTGGGCGCGGGAGTCCTTTCGTCACGTCAGCTTGTTGTCCGATGTGGCCGTCGGTGTGGTCGCCGGGCTCGGGGGGATCGGGTACGAGCTTGCGCTGCGCGGTTTGCTCCACCACCTGAACGAGGTATGACTGCGGCCGCTATGGAGCCCTAGATGGACCTCGAGCGCATGGAAACGTTGCTCAAGCTCCTCGTCGCACACGACGTGAGTGAGTTTCACTTCAAGGATGAGCAGCAGACCCTTCGACTGAGGCTGGGGCCGCCCCCGGCCCCGGTGGCTGCCCCCGCCGCGGTGCAGACGATCGCTGCGGCCCCGGTGGCTGCGGCTCCCGTGGCAGCGGCCCCCGCTGCCGCCCAAGTCCCCGCCGCCGCTCCCGACGACGGGTTGGTGGTGGTGGAGTCGCCGATGGTCGGCACGTTCTACCGGGCGCCGTCACCGGACGCCGACGTCTTCGTGGAGGTCGGCGACACCGTGGCAGCCGGCAAGACGCTGTGCATCGTCGAGGCCATGAAGCTCATGAACGAGATCGAGAGCGAGGTGTCCGGCACCGTCGTCGAGATCCTCGTGGACAACGCGCAGCCCGTGCAGTTCGGGCAGCCCCTCGTCAAGATCCGCCCGCAGTGAGCGCGCCATTCGAGAAGGTCCTGATCGCCAACCGCGGTGAGATCGCGCTGCGGGTGATCCGGGCTTGCCGAGAGCTGGGCTGCAAGACCGTGGCGATCTACAGCAGCGCAGATGCGTCTGCGCTGCACGTGCGATTCGCCGACGAATCCGTCTGCATCGGGCCACCCCAGGCGATGCAGTCGTACCTCCACCAGCCGGCGGTGCTCTCCGCGGTGGACATCACCAAGGCCGACGCCGTTCATCCTGGCTACGGATTTCTGGCGGAGAACGCGCAGTTCGCTTCTGCAGTGCGCCAGATGGGGCGCTCCTTCGTGGGCCCCTCGGTGGACCACCTGCAGATGTTCGGCGACAAGCTGTCGGCCAAGGCGGCGGCGCGCAGTGCTGGCCTGCCACTGCTCGAGGGCAGTGCCGGGGCCGTGGAGACCCTCGATGAGGCTCGTGAGGCCGCCGAGAAGGCCGGCTACCCCGTGATCCTGAAGGCTGCTGCCGGCGGTGGCGGCAAGGGCATGCGGGTCGTGGAGGATCCGGACACGCTCGAGCGGGTGTTCGAGGTCGCGCAGGCCGAGTCGATGGCTGCCTTCGGGAGCCGCGACGTCTTCATCGAGCGCTACCTGCGTCGCCCTCGCCACGTCGAGGTGCAGGTGGCCGGAGATGCCCACGGCGGCGGGATCCACCTGGGCACGCGCGACTGCTCCATGCAACGGCGGCACCAGAAGATCATCGAAGAGGCGCCGGCGCCCGCCCTCAGCGACTCGCTGCGCGAGCGGATCCAGGAGGCCGCGGCCGAGCTCGTCCGGGCCGTGGGCTACCAGACGGTGGCCACGGTGGAGTTCCTGGTGGAAGGGGAGGAGTTCTTCTTCCTCGAGGTGAACCCTCGGATTCAGGTGGAGCACCCGGTCACCGAGCAGATCACGGGTGTGGACCTCATCCAGCTGCAGATCCGGCTGGCCGCGGGAGAGCCACTTCCCCTCGAGCAGTCCGACGTGGTCCAGCGAGGGCATGCCATCGAGATCCGGGTCAACGCCGAGGATCCCAAGAACTTCATGCCGTCGCCTGGCCTGGTCACGGGCTACCACGAGCCGGGCGGTCCCGGCGTACGGGTGGACTCGGCGATTCACGAGCACGCGATGGTGCAGCCTTACTACGACTCGCTTGCGGCCAAGCTGATCTGCACCGCGGAGAACCGCGAGCGGGCCATCGCGCGCACGCTGGGTGCGATGGACGAGTTCATCGTGGAGGGCATTCGCACCACGCTGCCGCTGCAGCGCGCGCTGCTGACCACGCGAGAGTTCATCGAGGTGACCCACTGGACGCGTTTCGTGGACCAGTGGGTGGAGCAGGACGACTCATGATGCAGGTGCCGGAGAGCTGGCGCTCGTCGCTGGGCGGCGAGATGGCCGAGCCCTACTTCTCCGAGCTGGACGCCTTCGTGGCCGAGCAGCGCGCAGCAGGGCCCGTGTTCCCTCCCGAGGACGAGGTGTTCCGGGCGCTGGAGCTCACGCCGCTGTCGTCGGTGAAGGTACTGATCCTGGGTCAAGATCCCTACCACGGCGAGGGCCAGGCTCATGGGCTGTGCTTCTCGGTGCGGCCCGGCGTGAAGGTGCCGCCGTCGCTGCGCAACATCTACAAGGAGCTGGAGGCCGACGTCGGCTGTCCGGTGCCCAGCCACGGCCACCTGGAGCACTGGGGCCGGCAGGGCGTGCTGCTCCTCAACGCGGTGCTCACGGTGCGGTCGGCAGAGGCCAACTCCCACAAGGACAAGGGCTGGGAGCGCTTCACCGATGCCGTGATCCGGGTGGTGAACGACCAGTCGGAGCGTGTCGTGTTCGTGCTGTGGGGTGGCTACGCGAAGAAGAAGGCCCGCCTCGTGACGGCCTCACAGCACGTGGTGCACACGAGCGCTCATCCTTCGCCCCTGAGCGCGCGCAACGGGTTCTTCGGCAGCAAGCCCTTCTCCGTGGTCAACGAGGCGCTGCGTGAGGCCGGACGGGATCCCGTGGACTGGTGCGTGCCCGAACTCTAGCGGCTCGCCCCCTCCACGAGTGCGGGCACGGTGCGGCGAAAGTGATCGGTGGCCGCGTCGACGTGGGCTCGATGCCGCTGATCCCGCTGCCACACCACCTCGTGCGTGATGTGGATGGGTCGACCGTCTGCGTCCACCAACAGAGGGAAGGATCGGTCTGGCACCTTCCTGTCGGGGAGCAGCGCCCCCCCGATGCCGAGCTCGGCCCACTGAATCAGCACGTCGTAGCTGATGGCGCGACCCGCGTAGCGAGTGGCCTCCATTCCGTGGAGCAGGCGGTCGATCTCCGTCGCCAGGCCACAGTCGGCCACGGGCATCAAGACGGGATGACGGATCACCTGCTGAAGCGCGATCTCGGAAGCACCTCCCTCGTGGTGAGGGGGGATGTAGCGCAACGGCTCGCTGTAGAAGGGCAGCCTCGTGCGGCCGGGGCGCCTCGCGATCCCCACGCCGACCGCTAGATCGAGCGTTCCGTCGAGGAGGCGACCGTCCATGTGGGCCACGAAGCAGCCCTTGAACACCACGTCGACGGTGCCCAGCTGCTGCTGGTAGGGCTGCAGCACCGTGTGGAGCAAGCCCATGTCCACGAGCGTCGACACGCCGAGGCGAAGCATGGGCACTGCAGGGTGCCGATACTGGTCCAGCTCTTCGTAGATCTCGCCCTCTGCAGTGAGCACGGCCCGAAGGCGAGGGAGCAGTCGGATCCCCAACTCGGTGAGGGTCACCTTGCGGGTGGAGCGCGCGAAGAGGGGGGCGCCCGTGGCGTCCTCCACGTTCGACACGGCCGCCGAGACCGTGGGCTGACTGAGGCCCAGCGCACGTGCGGCCGCAGTGAAGGAGCCGTGGTCGGCGACGGCCACCACGCAGCGCATCCACGTCAGTTTCATAGGAAATGTCTATACGTTGTATCAGCTGGCCTGCAATACCCGATGAATCGGCGGACCCATACGTCGCTCCCACGATCCTTGGAGGACGCATGAGTGCGGTGCACTGGTTGGCGCTGGCCGTGGCCCTGACGGCCTTGCTGTGGATTCCCTACGTGCTGGCTCGGATGGCCACCGAGGGGGTGTGGGCGGTGCTCGACAACCCGAGACTGGATGCGGAGCCGCCCTCGGGGTGGGTCGCTCGAGCTTCGGCGGCCCATCGCAACGCGGTGGAGAACCTCGTGCTGTTCGCCCCTGCGGTGGGCGTCGCGGTGGCGCGTGGTGCCGAGGACGTGCCGCTGGTGGTGGGGGCGGCGGCGGTCTACGTGGCCTGTCGCACGGGGCACTACGTGGTCTACGTGCTGGGGATCCCGGTGCTTCGCACGTTGACCTTCGCGGGCGGGTGGGGCGCCACCTTGGCGGTGCTCTACGGTGCGCTCCTATGAGTGGCCGCCTCGCTGTCATCGGCGGCTACGCGGAGGGGCTCGGTGCCGGGGTGGCGGAGTCGCTCCGGGCACGCGGCTGGACCGTGGTGGGGCTGTCGCGCCGCGGCGGGGGCGGCATGTCCGTGGATCTGCTGGATGCCGACGCAGTGGGCGCCTGTCTTCGTGAGGTGGAGGCTGCGCATGGTCCCGTGACGGCCTACCTGCACCACGCCCATGCCCTGGTGCGAGGCTCCGTCTCGTCCCTCGTGCCGGGGGACTACGAGCATGCGTGGCGCACCAGTGTGCTCACCGCCGTGCACGTGATCCGCGCGCTGGTGCCTGGCTTCGTGGCACGGGAGGAGGGGGCCCTGATCTTCTTGGGGGCCACTGCCTCCGTGCGAGGAGGTGCTGGCTTCTCGGCCTTCGCATCGGCCAAGTTCGCGCTGCGAGGGCTGGCGCAGGCCTTGGCGCGAGAGCTGGGCCCACAGGGGGTGCACGTGCTTCATCTGATCCTGGACGGCTTGATCCAGGGTCCGCAGACCACCGAGCGCTTCGGCGCGGGATCGGGTCGGATCGAGCCCGCGGAGGTGGGCACTCTGTTGGGGCAGCTGCTCGATCAGTCGCCTCGCGCCTGGGTGCACGAGCTGGATGTGCGAACCGCGGGCGAGCGCTGGTGAGGCGTTCCTAGAAGGGGTCCCCGAGGGTGAGGTGGATCCGGGTCCAGGGCTCCTCCCAGCTCGTGCGCAGCAGACGGCGTGTCTCGCCCTGTGCCAGCAGGGCTTGTGGGTTGAAGGCCCAGTCCAGCTGCAGCGGGCCCACGGGGGTGGCCACCCGTGCCCCCACGCCGAAGCCCCAGCGCAGGAAGGGGATGAGGGGCTGGTACACGGGATCGTTGCTGGTGGGCTCCACGAGATCTCCCGTGGTGCCCTCGCCCTGGAGCATCCAGACGTTGCCGACGTCGAGGAACAGGGCGCCGGCGTAGCCCTCCCAGGCGGTGAAGCCGAGCTCGGGGAGGGGGAGCAGCAGCTCGAAGGTGCCGTCGGCCGAGGTGTCGCCACCGGTGGGCACCCAGCGCTGCTCGTCGTTGCGTGAGGTGTAGTCCACGACGGGCCCGATCCCGCCAGGCCAGTCCACGGGTACCTGCAGCGCGATGTTGTGTGGGCCCACGCCGTCGCGGACGAAGCCCCGCAGCGAGCCCGTGCCCCCGAGGCGGTAGCGATCCTCCAGGGGCGGTGTGCTACCCGACAACCCGAAGATGGTGCCGCCCCCACCTGCCAGCTTCAGGGTGAAGCCGCCGAGAGGCACGTAGCCGCTCACGCGAGCGTCCGTCTTGACGAAGGCGGTGCGCGGCTGATCCGCCCAGGGAAGCCCCGGTGCCAGCTCTGCGTTCACGGAGAACAGCGCACCCGTCGTGGGGCGGAGCGGATCGTCGCGGAGATCGTGGAGCAGCGTGAGGGTGAGCGCCTCCTGCCAGCGCCACCGGGAGGGCTCTCCCGGGTCGTCGAGGTCCACCAGCTCCGCCCAGGGCTCGGTGCTCAGGATGGCGCTGGCGTCGAACTGGTTGAGCTGTCGCCGCTCGAGCCGAGCCCCCAGGCTCACCACCGTGCGCTCCCTCGCACCCAGGCTGGCGCGCAGCGAGGCGCCGCCCCCGCTGCGGTCCACCCTGAGCGTGCGCTCCTGTCGCCGCTCGCGGAAGGTGACGTCGAAGGTGAGCTGCTGGCCGGAGCCGGGGAAGCGAGGGGCCGTGTAGTAGGCCGCCGCCCGCCACTCCGGGTTGGCCACGTCGGGCGTCCAGTCGCTCACGTTCTCGCTGCGGTAGTCGAGACCCACCTGCCCGATGAGCTGGAACTGGTGGGCGAGGCCGAAGAGGTTGCGCTGGGTGAAGCGCAGGAACGCGCGCACGCCTTGGTCGGTGGAGGCGCCGCCACCCGCCTCGACCGCTGTGCGGGGGCGCTCGTTGACGGCCACCAGCAGGTCTCGCGGGGCCTCGTCGCCGAGCAGCTCGAAGGACACCGTGCGGAACACGCCGAGGTCGTACAGATCCGAGCGCACCTCCTCCAGGTTTCGGGGGGCATCGGCGCGGCCGGTGGGCTCGGGCCGGGGCACCGCTCGGATGGGCATGCCCGTGCGGAGGTTGACGGTGCGGAGCAGCACGGGCCGGCGTGTGAGCCGTCGGCCGCGGGTGGTGATGGATCGCAGCAGGATCTGGTCGCCGGGCACCACGGAGATGGTGGTGGTGCGCAGCTGCTCGTCCAGCGCCTGGTGCGACACCTCGGTGTCGGCCTCGAGGTAGCCCTCGGCCCGGTGGGCCTCCACGATGCGGCGCGCCAGCGTGTCGGCGGCCTGGGGCGAGAACGCAGCGCCGATGCGCTCGTCGAGCTCCTCCTCCAGCCAGTCCATGGGCACGTCGGGCGCTTGCCCCACGACGACGAGGTCCGTGAGCGTGGTGACGGGGCCCAAGGTGACGTCCACCACAGGGCGCACCCGCTGATGCCGAGGCGTGCCCGCGATGGCCCGGGCCAGGTTGCCCAGCGTGAACCGAGGGCGGATCTTCGGCTCGCCCACGGTCACCTCGGCGTCGAGGTAGCCACGTCCGTTGAAGAGGAGCTCGGCGGCCTGGCGACCCTTCTCCATCTCCGCTTCGGTATAGAACTCCCTGCGGATCACCTCCACGGAGGCCTGGTCGAAGACGGCCTGCACGTCCCGCTTGAGGCGCTCGCCCTCCGAGCCCGGTGGACCGTCTCGCACCGTGACCTCGAAGTCGAGGAACTCGAAGTCCGGTGCATCTCCGATGGTGTGGCGCGCTCCGCGCTCCGTGGTGATCGCGAGCGTGCGAGAGGGAACGGGATGGGTCGAGGTGTCGTGCTCGGTGAGGGTGACGGAGGTCTCGGCTCGCAGCCAGCCACGCTCCTGTAGGTAGGTGGTCATCATGTCGTCGGCGCCGTCGAGGTAGCCACGCGTGATGCGGAGCCGATGGTCGATCCCCAGCGCCTCCCGTGCCTTGCGGTCGCCGCGAAAGCCCACGCCTCGAACAGCCAGGAGCAGCTTGGGCCCCGGCTCGATGGTGAAGGTGACGTGGGGGCCGTCTCGCTCCGGGATCACGGCCGGCGTGACGCGGGCGCTGGTGTAGCCGCGACGCCGCCGGAAGATCCCGCGCTGCATCGCGCCCAGGTGTGAGCGGATCTGATCCTGGGCCGCCACCACGTCCTCGGGAGCCAGTGGCTCCCCCTCGGCCACCCCCGCCCGTCGCGCCCATCGGCGCAGCTGCCGCTCCTCGACGCGGGGCTCCTCGGAGCTCCAGGCGAAGGCGAGGTGCGCCACGATCTCGGGCTCGCCTTCGTCTACGTCGATGACCACGTACACCTTGCCGGGGCTGGGCTCGGTGGCCCTGAGCGACACCAGGGCTCGGGGGTAGCCACGCCGCGACAGCCACGCCTTCAGGCGCTCGGCGACGAAGTCCGCATCGAGCTGCTCGTAGTACACCTGCCCGGTGGCCAGGCCCGCCACGTCGAGTAGGCGTCGATCCGGGAAGGCGCGGTTCCCTTGCACGCGGACCCTGGTGACGACGGGAGCGGGGTGCACCACATAGGTGAGCTGTACGCCATCGAAGATCGAGCCGTCGGCGTGCATGCCCACCCAGGGCTGGACGTGTGCCTCCACGGAGGAGAAGCTGCCCACCCGGTACAGCGTGGCGAGATCCGTGCGCAAGGCAGCAGGCGACAAGGGCTGCCCCTGGCGAACCCGCAACAGCGGGGCCAGGTCTTCGTCGGGCAGTCCCCCGGCGGGGGCGGACAGCGCCACTGCGGCCAGCGGGTCGCCGTCCCACCAGGGAACGTCGTCCGCTGCGGTCGCCACGAGCGCGCCTAGGAGCCAGGTCACCATCGACGGGGGTCTACTCGATTTCCCATCGGGCTGTGACGTCGACGCCATAGGCGCCGCCGATGGGCAGCACGCGATCTCGCTGCAGGGTGGCGTACCAGCCCGACAAGCTCCAGCGCCCGCCGATGCGCTTCTGGGCAGACACGAAGGTCTCGTCGGGGCGAATCAGGTTCAGCTCCCAGGTCAGGTCGAGGTCGGCGAAGTCGTGCAGTCGCTTGTCGACGACGAGCCTGGGCTCGGGGGAGTAGTCTCCTCGCACGTTCACGCCGGTGGCGAGATCGATGCGATCGAACTGCAGGAACCCAGGCAGCTCCTCGCGCAGCCCGCCGGCCTGGCCGCTGATGAAGAAGTCGGTGACCAGCAGGTCGGCCACGCCTTGAGCCACGGCCATGGACAGCTCGCCCGTCTCCGACAGCTCCTCCAGCGTGACCCCGAACCACAGCAAGGCGTTGACGTCGGACTGGGGCAGCGGAGGGTCGCTGCGCGTGATGGTGCGCCAGTCCGAGAAGGGGCCGATCACCTGGTAGTTCACCCGGTAGCGCTGGTCTCGGTTCTCCACGTCGGTCAGCAGGGAGAAGTCCAGCTGCGGGTCCCAGGTCCACGGATCGTCGTAGAGCACGTGGCCGCGATCGATGCGGAACTGGCGATCCTGGAAGAAGGCCAGGCCTTCCTCCACCGTGACCGTGCCGACGATCCCGGGCCGTACGGTGTCGCCGATGACGCGCAGGTCCGCGGATGCGACGCCCTCCGCCACGTTGTTCTGCAGGCGGACGGTCTTGGCGGCCCCGATGGCGACGTTGAGGTTGAACAGAGGCTCGCTGTCGTCGATCATCGCCGGATCCACCAGCATGGTGTCGCGGAACTCGACGACCCAGTCCTCCCAGTCGATGCGATCCACGAAGGTCATGTCGGTGACGTCGACGTTGCCGGACAGGAGCAGCGATCCCACTGGGCCGTCGAAGGAGAAGGTGCCGTTGCCGATGGCCGGGGGCAGCGACTCGACCCACTGCACCTGGGCGTCGTTGACCTGCATGCCGAGGTCGTACCGCTGCGGAAGCCAGTCCTCCGAGATGACGTGGCCCGAGCCAGCCACGGTGCCGCCTCCGAGCTTGCCGTTCAATCGGACGAGATCGATGCGATCCCGGCGGACCTCGATTCGCGCGTCGGTGTCTTCGAAGGTGACGGGCGCGGAGCTGTGTCGGAGCAGGTCCGCCGCCACGTCCACGGCCACCACCGCCTCCACGTTGGGGGGCCTACCCACGGCCTCGATGGTGACGTCGCCTCGGCCCGCGGCACGTTCGAGTCCGGGGACCACGGCGCGGAGCAGGTCGAGGTCCACCGTCCCGTTGCCCGACATCAGCAGCGACTTGTCCTTGATCACCTCGAGGGTGAGGTGCGTGGCGCCGCCGTGCAGGTTGAAGGAGCGCAGCTCCAGCGCGTTGCCGCTCTGGGCGTAGTGCCAGGGGGTGCGGTTGGTCAGTCGGTGGTGGAGGAAGCCCAGCTCCACCTTGGGCAGCTTGGCCGATAGGTCCACCGGTGACCAGGTCTCCCCGAAGTGACCGGCCACCTTCACCTCGCCCGACGCCAGGAACGTGAGCTTCGCGCCGTTCGCGGCCAAGGGGTAGAGCAGGTGGGCGGGCAGCTCGTCGAGGTCCGCCACCAGTCGATAGGGCTGCTCGTCCCACAGGCCCAGGGTGCCCTTCACCTTCGCCGAACCTCCGATCACCGAGCCCGTGTAGTGAGCCACGCCGTCGATGGTGCGGAAGGTCACGCTGCTCGACGCCACGGGCTCGTCCATGTAGCGCACATTGGTCACCCGGATGCGGCCATCTGGGCTCGGGTCGTACAGCGTGTTCCGAATCCGGGCGTCGAAGGACAGTCGCCCCGACAGCGGCAGCTCGTAGGGCTCCAGCTGATCGAGTCGGTCCAGCTGCAGTCCGTCGCCCACCAGCTCCATATCGAGCGCCCACGCGCGGTCCACCGAGCCGCGCAGCGTGATGCCTGCTCGGCCGGCGTCGCGGCGAACCCTCAGGTCGTCGAGGGTGAAGCGCCCGTCGTCCAGGAAGCCGTGCCCTTCGCCCGTCTCGAAGCGCTCTCCGTAGATCTCCACGTCCGACAGCGCGAGGTGACCCTCTCCGTCCAGGTCGAACAACGGACCATCGAGCAGCAGGGTGCCCGTCAGGTCGCCCTTCAGGCCCTCGAGCTCGACGAACATGCCGACCAGATCTTCCACTCGACCACGGTCGATGGTGACGTCGGTGACCATGGAGATCGGCGGCTTGAAGTCGATACCGTAGCGCCCTCCGTAGCGAGAGGCGCCCAGCTCGGCCTTGGCCCCCTCGAGGTGGATGGAGCGCATGTCGGGGCTGCTGAGGTTGGCCTGAAGTCGGTCCGCGTAGCGAATGCCCAGCACCTCGAAGCCATCCAGCTGGCCCTCGCCCGTCATCTGCAGCGCATTGAACGGACCGAAGATCCGGCCCGAGATCGCCCCCACACCCTTCAGGCCGACGTCGTTGAGGGGGACGAAGTCCTGCAGATCCGTGTGCCACAGGTCGAACTCGAGGTTGAGGGGTCCCCGTGGACCCAGCCCGATGTCCACCACGGCCGATCCCTTCGAGCGAGGCGCCTGGACCGTGGGCGCGATGAGTCGCACCACCTGCTTGTCGATGTGGATGGAGCCCACGGCATGGGCGTGGGGCAGGTCCAGGTGCAGCTCGTGATCTGCCCTCCGGATGGGACGGTCCGCCACCTGGAGATCGGCGACCGCGAAGTCGAACGAGCCGTCCAGATCGAGGGGGTTCAGGGTGCCCTCGGCCGACACCTCGGCGTCGGCCACCAGATCCACCCACGGGGTCGGTGCCGCGTCGAAGTTGCGCAGCAGGGGCTCCAGGTGCACGGCGCTGCCCACGGCGTGGCCGTTCACCAAGCGCAGATCGGGGGTGATCCGACCCCAGCCGACGATGCTGCCACCGCCCCACTGCAGCACCAGCTGCTCCACGTCGGCGCCGTCGCGCTGCACCGTCGCAGACGCCGTGGCGTCCCCGAACTCGTAGGTGAGCAAGGGGGTGAGCACGCCAGGCATGTCCAGGCCGAGCTCTTGGCCGCTCACCGTGACCTGGGCCACGGGATCCTCGACGGGGCCGCGCACGCTCAGGTCGAGATCGACGTGGCCGTACATCTTGCGCGGGGCCACGAGCAGCTCCTGCGCTTGCTCCAGGCGCGCCGTCGCGGTGAGCGCCACGTCCACGTCGGAGCCCAGATCGTAGGTCGCACGACCGCCGAGGCTGATGGCCTCGAAGTCCAGCGCGAGGCGCGGCACGTCGATGCGCTCGGGCCCGATGGTCACCTGCGGCCACTCGAAGTGGGTGCGCTGCTCGAGGTCGCGCACCTTCAGCTGCACGTTGCCCGACAGGTCGGTGCCGTAGCGGGTCGGCGTGGCCGACAGCTCATCGAGCATCACGAACCCATCGGCGAAGTCCAGCCGCACGGTGCCGTCGATGATCTTGATCCCGGAGAACGGGAGCCTGCGGAGGGGTTGTCGCTGCTCGGGCGGGCGACGCGCCATGTCGCGGAACTCACGGAGCTTCCCGTCGGACGCCACGTGCAGGTGCACCGTGGGTCGCTGGAGGTGGAGGCGTCCGATGGCTGGGCCGCCGCCCATGCGGATGCGCAGGGGAATGCGCACCCGCTCTGCGCTCAAGATCGTCTCGCCCGTGGGCTCGTGGAACACGTGCACGCCCACCGCCGTGAGGCCGGGCGGCCAGTAGCGGGCGTTGATGCGGCTGATGGTGACCTGCTCACCCAGCGCAGTCTCGAGGAGCTGGTCGGCCAGTGTGACCGTTCGTCTTTGGAAATCGTCGGATTGCAGCCACCCGAGGAGGACCGCTGCACACAGCACCAGCAGTACCAAGGTGCCCTGAAAGAATCGACGCAGGGCGCGGATGAGGGTCAGCGCGAGGCGCTGACGACGCAGACGGCTCACACGTCTCGGATCCGGAGGGTCGGAGTCGACCCACTCGCCGGTCACCGAGGTGGGCACCTCAGTGGAGCTGTCCGTGTTGTCCGTCTCCTGCGTCATCTGGCGCACGACCCCGCATTGTTCCGACTATCCGGGCGTGGCACGCCCCACCGTCGAAAGACACCGCGTGCCACGCATTGTGGCAACCCATGACCCCCTGCTGGGGATCAGCCTCTGCGGAATCGTCGCGTGAAGGCCTGGGTGAGGCGACCGACCTCCGGCAGGCCCAGCAGGCGGGCCATCACGAGGTAGCCGACGCCCGACAACGAGAGTCCGCCGACAAACACCATCCAGTTCAGCGGCTCCTTCGGCCCACTCTCCCAGCTGCCGAAGGGCTCCAGCCACAGCAGCAGCGGCACCAGCGGCATGCTGGCGGCGGTCATCCGCACCATGGGCCACAGCGTGGAGGCGAGGCCTGCTCGGGCGCCCAGGCGCCACTGCAGCACCAACAGATACGCGGCTAGCTGGGCCACGGTGGCCACCGACAGTGCCAGCGCCAGGCCGGGCACGCCGAGGACTTGCACCCACTGCATGCCCAGGGTGGCGGTCAGGGCGACCCCGATGGCGCCCACCACCAGCAGCGTCGTGCGATCGTCGAGGGCGTGGTACACGCGCTTGATGATGTTCACCGCTGCCAAGGCCAGCAGGAAGGGAACCAGGTAGCGAACCGCGTCGGCGGTCACCTGGACGTCCTCGTAGGTGTACTTGCCGAGCCGGAAGAGCAGGGCGGTGGCAGGCTCCGCCCACACGTAGATCACCACGGCGATGGGAAGGAGCAGGAACGCCGCCAGCCGAAGTGCGCCCGCGAGATCCTGACGGAACTGGTCCCACGACTTGCTGGCCACCGACGTGGCCAGGTTCGGCAGCAGCGCGCTGCCGATCCCGACGGCCACGATGCCCTGCGCCAGATCCACGATGCGTGTGCCGTTGTGGTAGTGCGTGACGGCGCCTTCGGGCAAGCTGGTGGCGAGCTGGCGCAACACGATGATGTTGATCTGGGCGAAGATCCCGATGGCCACGACCTTGCCCATCTCCCAGAGCACGGCTCGGATCCGGTCGTCCACGCGCAGCGAGAAGCCCACGCGACCCCAGCGCTGCCACAAGGGGGGGAGGTTGATGAGCACGTGCAGCACACCGCCCGCCATCAGGCCCAGCACCAGGGCGTAGGCAGGCTCCTCGAACCGGGTTCCGAACAGCACCACCCCGGCCACGAGCCCGCCGCTCACCACGCCGGGAGCGAGCTTGGGCACGAAGAAGTGGCCGCGGAAGTTCAGCAGCCCCTCGAAGAAGCTCACCATGCTGACCATGGCCACGAAGGGGAACATCCAGCGCGTCATGGTGACGGTCAGCTCGAACTGATCGGGTTGCTCCCGCCAGGACCACGCGAACGCGAGCACCAGCTGCTCCGCGAAGACGACGCCGGCGACGCAGAGCAGCACGTTGGCCACCATCAGGATGCCGAAGGCGCTGGCCGCGAGGCTGCGGGATCGCTCCGGTCCCTCCTCCGCCTCGGCCTTGGCGAGTGCCGGGACCATGGCTCCCGTCAGCCCCTCGTCTGCGACGAACCGCCGAAAGACGTTGGGGATGAGGAAGGCGATCCAGAAGGCATCGGAGGCGACGCCGGCCCCCAGGAAGGCCGCGATGGCGACGTCGCGGAGGGCTCCGAGCACCCGTGCCAAGCCCGTCCCGAGGGCGGAGGCGAGGAAGGCGCGAACGAAGTTCACACGACCTGAGCGAGCAGGGCCTGGGGTTTCTTGGGTCGGCATGTGTGGCAGGTAAGCAAACCTCGGGCCAGCGGGCAAGGGGCACCCGACACACGGCGCGATGCAGTCGAGCAACGATGCACATCGACGGTGATGCGAATCGTAGCGATTCGGTTTCGGGAACGCGGGTCTCTCTTCAGGTTCGACGTGCCACGATCCGCGCTGGGTGGGCCTGTTTGCCGGTTTGGCTGGATGTTTCTCGCTTTTCACGTTCGGTGGATTCGTCAGGTGGAACCTGGCTCGAACGGCTGCGTTACTGCGATGGTACCGTCGGGGCGCAGATCCTGGCCATCGTGATACGGTGGGGGGCACGCGAGGATCATGTGGTGGCGACGAAGAGGCTACCCAAACGAATTGGCGCCTACGACATCGAGGGCAAGATCGCCTCGGGGGGGATGGGTGAAGTCCTTCTGGGCTACCACCAGACCCTGAACAGGGCCGCCGCCCTCAAGCGTCTCGTTCCGCCCGACGACGCAGAGGAGGATCTCCTCAACGAGCTCGAGGAGCGATTCGAGCGAGAGGGCCGGGTGCTGGCACAGCTGCACCACAACGCCATCTGCGGTGTGTACGACCTCTTCTCCTGGCGAGGCACTCAGTACATCGCGCTGGAGTACGTCGACGGGTACGACCTGCGTGATCTCATCAAGCAGGGCGCATTGCCCATCGACGTCGGGCTCATCGTGGGTGTGCACATGGCGGAGGCGCTGGAGCATGCTCACATGCACGGCATCATCCACCGTGACGTGAAGCCCGCGAACGTGATGCTGTCGCGGCGGGGCGACGTGAAGCTCATGGACTTCGGCATTGCCCGGGGCGACGAGCTCGAGGTCCTGACCCGCACCGGGATGTTGGTGGGTACGCCCACCTACATGGCCCCGGAGGTACTGCGTGGCGAGGAGGCCGGGGTCCCGGCAGACATCTACAGCCTGGCTGCCACCCTGTACAGAGTGCTGGCTGGGCAGCCGATGTTCGCGAAGGGCCAGCAACCCGAGGTGATCTACCGGAACATCCTCGAGGGGCGGATCCGTCCTCTGCGGACTGTCAACCAGGCCGTCCCACGCACACTGGCCAACGTGATCCACAAGGCGCTGGCCACGGATCCGGCGAAGCGCCACAAGACGGCAGGGGAGTTCAGCCGCTCGCTGCGGCTGGAGCTGACGGCCTATGGAGCGCCGACCAACCACGCCCAGCGCGTCGTTCAGTTCCTGTATGCGGATGGTCACCTCGACAAGGAGGTGGCCGCCACGGTGCTACAGCCCGACGCTCTCAAGAGCGCACGCCGCGACTCTCCACGCAGCACCACACGCGGTCGAGGTCGGTCTTGGGTGGCCGCGGGTGGCCTGGTCACTGCCATCGCGGCGGGTGGATTGGCGGCGGTCTGGGCGCTCAGCGATGGTCGGGCGGATCAGCTCGGAGGCTGGCTCGGCGACTGGATGTCCAGTCTGTCCTCGCCCCCTGGCCGCTCGCTCCACCTGACCGACTAGAGCACCGAACAGGTCAACGGACCGAGGGCGCTGAGGGAGATTCGTCCGTAGGGGAACAGGTAGACCCGAAGGGTCTGACCGGTTCCGACGAGGGAGCATGCCGAGGCATGTGACCGAGGAGGAAGTTCCGATACGGGCGAATGGGCCCAGCGAACGACGGGAGTCTACCCGTTCGGTGCTCTAGCGCCTCACAGGGCGTCTTCGAGCATCCAGGTGTCGTCGTCGAACAGCATCATCCCCACGGCCAACCACTTGCCGTCGGGGGAGGGCACGATGGGGTAGACCAGCGAGCTGCGGGAGTTCCACAGCACCTCGCGGGGGCCTTCGGGCGGGATCCGGAGCAGCTGGTAGGGGCTGTCCGTGGCGAGGTCGAGGCCAGAGACGAACAGCGTGGCGCTGTCGTGACCCCACGTCAGCCACTGCGGCCACTCGATGGGGCCGCGCGCCTCCGACGTCTCCTTGGTGCGGAGGTTGTGCCGGATGAGCTTCATGGGGGTCACGGTGATCAGTGCCAGGTCTTCACCGTTGGGTGCGAGGTCCCACAGCACCATGGGGGAGGTGTCGGTGAGCTCGAAGGCCGGTGGACCCAGGGCACCGGGCGCGTCGAGATCCAGCCAGGAGAAGCGAAGGGTGGAGCCTGCCTTGGTGCGCACGAGACAGCGGTCGACGTGGCAGCGCAGATCGGGATGGCCGCAGTCCTTGCAGGAGCCCATGGCGTAGGGCGCGCTGTCGAAGATGGTGCGCTCCACGCCGTTGCTGATGTGCGCCACGACCCATCGGCGCTCCTCGGCGTTCTTCTCGAGCTTCGTGACCACCCAGCCATCGTGCACGATCTCGGCGCGACCCACGCGCTTGGCCACCGGCAGTGGGGTCACCCCCTCCTGGCCCAGGGTTCTGACGAACAGCCCTCCCTGCCCCCGGTTGGAGTGGAGGATCAGCTCGTCGGGGGAGCGCCAAGCCACCGGCTCCTCACGCCAGTCCTCCTGGGTGAGGCGAGACAGCGTGTTCGTTCCATCGAGCGACACGAGGTGCGTGTTGCGGCGGGTGGTGACGCGGGAGTAGGCGATCCGCTTGCCATCGCGGGACGCCCGAACGCGCACGATGCTGATGGTCGGCCAGTGGTGCAACGCCACCGCATCTTGGGTGGAGATGGCATGACTGGCGCCCGGCAGCGCGAAGAGGGTGGCCCCTCCTTCCTCTCCCTCGTTGAGGGTGTACAGCAACGTGTCGTCGGCGACCCAGTCCAGCGCTGCCAGCGAGTAGGCCACCAGCCCCCTCGACTCGTGCACGCGCCGGGAGTGGGCACCGTCGGCGGACGTGATCTCCAGCCAGGGCTCCCCCTGCACGGAGCTGCGATGGATCGCCGCCACCCACTCGCCCGAGGGTGACCAGGCCACGGCCGACGTCATGTTGCCCACTGGGTGTGCACGGAGCCGCCGCACGTCGCGCGTGGCCAGCTCGGCCACCCACAGCCCCTCCGCGTCGGCGACGAGGAGTCGCGATCCGTCGGGCGAGACACGCACACAGCGACCCGTGCGGTCGAACAGGTGCTCTACCTCGCCGGTCCGAGTGTCGAGCACCCAGGTTCCGGGCTCTCCCTCCGACCAGCCCGACACCAGCACGCGTTGGTCGTCGAGGAAGTCCACGTGGTGATAGGGGCCGCCCGATAGCAGCACCTTCTCCAGGGATCCGTCGGGTGCGTGTCGAACCACGCCGCGCCCGTTGGCCAGCACGAGATCGGTACCGTCTGGGCTGATGGCGAAGTCGTAGGTCTGCAGGTCGTCCGGGAGCGCCGTGAGCCGGCGATCCACCGCCGAGGTGGTGGTGGTCGGTGCCTCGGGGGGGCTGGTCAGATCGGACACCAGGGCCGGGGCGACCAGCACCAGCAGCGCCACGGCCACCAGCCCAGCTGCGAGGGGGAGCCAGGGGCGCGGCGGGCGCTGCCGCTTGCCGGGGCCATGCAGCGTGGCGGGATCGTGGAAGTTGGGCCCACGCCACCCCTCCAGCAGGTCGCGGCAGCTGGCGAAGCGATCCTGCGGCTCCACCTCGAGGGCGCGCTCGATGGTGGCACGCATGCGGGCTGGGATCTCGGGATCCATCGGGGGATAGTTGCCCGACCTCACCCGGTCGAAGACATCCGCCAGATCGAGGCCCGCGAACGCTCGGCGTCCCGTCACGAGCTCGTACAGCACGGCACCGAGCGAGAACACGTCGCTTCGCTCGTCGGCGCGGCTCGCGTCACGGATCTGCTCGGGGGCCATGTAGGCGGGGGTGCCCAGGGCCGACCCGCCGACGGCCTCCTCGAGGTCGTCGCGGATGGAGCGTGCCAGCCCGAAGTCGGCCACCTTCGCCACGTAGCCCTCGTCGGTGGGCACGAGGAGGACGTTGGCGGGCTTGAGATCGCGGTGGACGATCCCTGCCTCGTGAGCGGCGGCCACTCCGCGGATGATCTGCTGAGCCAGCAGGTCCACCTGGGTGATCGACAGGGCCTCCTGGCGCAGGCGCTCGTGCAGCGTGGGCCCGTCCACGAACTCCATGATGAGCCCCGTGGCTCCTCCCACGTCGATCAGGTCCGTCACGGGCAGCACGTTGGGGTGGCGAAGCTGGCTCTGTGCGCGACCCTCCGCTTCCAGTCGCTGGCGCAGGCTCTGCGAGCTGCGGTGCAACACCTTCAAGGCGTGGGGGCTGCGCAGTCGGGTGTGACGCACACGGTAGACGGTCCCCATCCCGCCTTTTCCGACGCGGGCCTCGACCACGTAGCGCCCCAGGTCGCGACCTGGCTCCAGGTCGAGCGGAGCAGCAACCCCTGCAGAGGCGCTGTTCTCCAGCGACGACGACAGGGACATACCTGCGCGGCGACGCACCGAGGCCAGCTTGATCCTAGCTTGCTCGAGGCCCGGCGGCGGCCAGGTGGAGCCGCCATCGGAGGAGACCAGGCGTGCGCGGGCGCGACAGGAGGCACACTGCGCCAGGTGGGACTGCACATCGGGCTCGTCCTGACGCTCGATCAGGTCGGCGAGGTCCGGGTGCACGGTCATCCGTTGCTGTCCCTCAGGAACGAGGTGCCGTGGCCCAGCTGCTCCAGGCGGGAGCGAAGCGCACGGGTGAGCTTGCGCTTGCACCGCTGCAGCAGGCCACGAGCGCCACTGGCCGAGTCGAGCTGCAGCAACGTCTCGATCTGAGCCAAGGGGAGGTGCTCGGTGTAGCGGAGGTACACAGCTTCCTGCTCGTGGGGCTCAAGGACGTCCGCAGCCGCCTCCCGCAGCAGATCCTCGCGCTCCTGCCGCCGCAGCTTCGACAGCACGGACCGCGCCGGATCGGCAGCGTCGAGCACGCCGTCCTCGGTGAGCAGATCCCGGCCCTTGCGCAGGGCGTTGAGGCACTCGAACCGAGCGATGGCCGTCAACCAGGTGCTGAACTTGGCCTCTCCCCGAAACGTGGGCAGCTTCAAGTAGGCCTTCAGCAAGGTGTCTTGCGCCAGGTCCAGGGCGCGCTCGGGGTTGCCCATGAACCGGTAGCACACGGCGTAGACGTGGTCGCGGTACTCGGTAAACAGAGCGTCTACCTGGAGCATGACCTCGTCCGTCGCAACAGCGTCCGTCCCCGGCGTGTTCGCCGTGGCCAGAATGCGCGCGAGCTCGGTGGGGCTATGCTGCACGATCGAATTAAAACCGCGACAAAGGGGAGCTGGGGCGGGGTAACATGTCATCGCCTCTCCCGGCACTCGCACCTGCTCAGCGTCGTTGACTCGACTTCGATCACAACGATTTGGGACTTTTTTGCGCCGCGCCGCGATTCGTAAAGGCCAAGGCCCACAGTTCGCTGAGTGACGTCTGAGAAGACGAGTGCGCCTGACTCTCGTGACGATCCCCCCGGCACGATCGCAGGTCCGACTGGACGACTGTGACATGATGATGGTTGGCTCGGAGGCCAACATGCCAGTCGCAACCACCCCTTCCGTTCCAACCGCCCGCCACATGATGACCACACGCCTTCACACGGTCCGCTCGGATCAACCCGTCTTGGACGTGGTGAAGCTTCTCCTGAAACAGAGGGTTTCTGGAGCGCCGGTGGTGGACGATCGCTACCATCTGGTCGGAATGCTGTCGGAGAAGGACTGCATCCAGGCATTGCTGCGAGCAGTGTCCGAGCGCCTGCCCTCCTCGCAGGTTCGAGACGTGATGTCCCCCGAGCCCGTGACCGTGTCCCCAGATGCCGATCTGCTGACCGTGTCGCATCTGTTCGTGACTCGGCCGATGCGTCGCCTACCGGTGGTGAGCGAGGAGGGACTTCTCCTCGGGCAGATCAGCCGGCGGGATTTGCTCCAGGCAGCCGTGGAGGTGTGGGACCGAGCGCCGAGTCGTGAGGCGGCGGTGCTCTACCTGTCTGCCACGGGACAGCGCGCACCCGTGTAGACGAAAGCTCACACCTTGACGAACTGCAACAGGGCGTTGTCGGTGGGATCGTGCGCCTGCAGCTGGGTGCCAGGAGTCCGAGAGAACCCGTGGCCCTCGAGGAGTGACGTCCAGCTGGAGATGGACCGGAAGTGGCGACGCTGACCCGCGTTCTCCTCCCAGGTCAGGCCTACGCCAGCGTTGAAGACGTCGTGGGCCAGCGCGACGAAGGTGTCCATGGTGCCGTCCACCACGTCGTGCTCCCTGACGAGCAGGCGTCCGCCCGGGCGCAGCGCTCGGCGGAGGGATGTGACGAAGTCGCCCAGCTTGTCGGGGGGGCAGTGGTGGAATCCGATGAAGTTGCTGATCACGCCGACGGAGCCGTCCGGCACGGCTGTGGACGAGAGGGGATCGTAGACACCCATGGGCACGTAGGTGCCGATCTTGCGTGCGCCTCCGCGCTCGAGCATGTCGACGGGTCCGTAGGAGGGGCTGGTGTCGTTGAGGACGAAGATGGGGCCCTTCACGTCGACGTGCTGACCCAGTGGCCGGACGTATCGACCCGTGGTGCCCATCTCGAGGTACCCGTCCACTCGATCGAGGTCCGACAGGAATGCTGCGGCCTGGCGTGCCATCTCCCGCTTCTGCTTGCGCAGCGCCGGCACGGCATAGGTCAGCTCCGAGGCGATCGGCTTGATGCCCCCCAGGCCCGCGAGGATCCCCCGGTAGATGGCCTCGTCCGTCTCGTGTCGCTCCACCTGCTCGATGATCAGCTGATGGAAACGGTCCTCGGGGAACAGGTTGAAGACGTTCTGGAGAAACAGGAAGAAGCGGTCTCGTAGGGCCTGGTCGCCATAGATGCGCCGGAAGGTGGACGTGCTCGTCGCTCCCCACGCCTGCGGGGGCGTGACCAGGAACGCCGCCATCCAAGCCAGCAACGTGCGGCGCGTGAAGGTGGTGGGAACGGTCATTCGATGCCTCAGTAGTCGTAGAGATGTTCGATGGTGATGCCCATGTCCTGCAGCGCTGGCAGCACCTCGTGCAGGCGCCCGACCGAGACCTCCATCGCGATGCGCTGCTTCCCGGGCTGGGTGAGGATCGGCCAGGATACTACCTCGTCGCCCCACAGGTGAGCGTCCGACCACGTCTCGTCCGCTACGATCTGAACGAGCAGCGTGCGACAGCCTGCGATCTGTACGAACTGCATCCCTCGGCTCGCGAGGTCCACCACCGCACGGGTGAAGGGCTCGTAGCGCGGCACGGAGATGAGCTCGTAGTCATCTCCCAGATCCTCGATCACCTCGACGCCCTCGAGGCTGTCGGCGTTCACGCCGTGGGGGATCACCCAGGCACTCACGGTGGAGCTGACGGGATCGTAGGCGGCCTCGCTCGCGCCGCCCATGGCCCAGCCCCACACCCCCTTGGCGGCCAGCTCGGCCCAGACGGTGAAGGTGCGCTCGAGGGAGCGGATGGAGCTGTCGCCGCCGGGCATGGCGCGTCGGCGGTCTGCCCAGTCGAAGGCGAACCAGGGCGTGTGGTGGATGAAGGCGCCGTACTCCTCGGCGATCTGGGCGTAGTAGCGGTCTTCCTCGGTGGTCTTCCACGCGTCGCCCGAGGCCCACTCGGTGAGGCGACCCACGGTGCCTTCCCAGATGCCCTTGATGGCGTATTCGACGGTGTAGCTGACTCCGATGACCCAGATCATCGAGTGGTAGCCGACGTTGGCGGGGTAGCGCGTGCGGATGGTGCCGCGAACGTGGCCATAGAGCCGCCAGAACTGACCGATGGCTGCGAAGTAACGGAAGGTGCTCGGCGGCTGCTGGGCGAGGTGGGCGCCGAGCTCGTCGGCGCTGTACACGATGTACCACTCCGGAAGCGTGAGGAACGTCTGATCTTCGGGGCGCTTCCAGTCATCCCTGGCTGCCAGCCGCTCGGCGATCCGGGCCTCCACCTCCACGGCACGTCGAGCCTCGGCGGCGGGCAGGTAGCGATCCCAGAGCTTGTTCCGGAACACGTAGTGGGGGTCGAGGGCGGCCTTCAGATCGAACAGCTCGGCGGAGCGTGGATAGGCCTGAGCGAACTGCTCGGGCGTGGGGTGAGGCTGGTAGGGCAGGTACCACACGCCGCCCACCTCCAGGAGTGCCGAGGCCATCTCGCGCGTCCACACCCCCACCTCGGTCTGGGCCGCATCCGAGGTTCCCTGCTTGTAGTAGATGACGAACGCGAACACCTCGGTGGGCGCCCAGGTGAGCAGGGTGTCGGGGTCTGCGGTGGCATGGCGGATGGAGACGTTGACCACGTTGACGTCGTAGCGTTCGAAGATCTCGGCCATCCGAGGGACGAACGCATCGAACTGATCCACCGGGACGAAGTACTCCTGCAGCACGTAGGTGCTGGTCTCCCGCGACGAGGGCTCGAGGCCGTACACGTCGTAGGAGGCCTCGAAGTTGCGCCAGACGACGGGGTTGCCCTGGAGGCGCAGTCGATCGACGACCTCCTCCCGAGCCTGCTTGCCGAGGGGGGCCTCGGAGACCCACCAGTAGGTGAAGCGGTCCGTGGCGGTGCTCCCCCCTCGTGGCTGCAGGCGCTCCTCGACGGTCACGTCACGGTCGGTGGAGCTGTAGGTGATGGCCACCAGATCGTCGTAGGCGGGTGGGTACAGGTCCGCGTTGAAGAACACGGCCTCGTCGGACCTGTGGATGTGCTCGTCGAACCAGCCGCGGAACTCGCCCACGGGCATCCGCGCCACCGTGCGCTCCACGGGCTCGTTCCGAGCGAGATCGAGCTCCACCTCGGTGACGACACCCAGGGCCCCGTAGCCACCGATAGCAGCAAAGAACAGGTCGGGATCGACGTCGCGGCTCACCTCGAGTCGCCGCCCGTCTGCGAGCACCAGCACGAGGCTGCGCACGCTGTGGGCCACCGGGCCGAGGTTGACGTAGCGACCGTGGGCGTTGACCGACAGCGAGCCGCCCACGGTGAAGTTCGCATAGGACTGCATGATCTTGATCGACAGATCGTGCGGGTCGAGCTGGTCCTGCAGCTGTCGCCAGGTAGCGCCGGCCTCCACCCGCATGCGCAGTGCGTCCGTGTCGAGCTCGAGCACGTCGTTCATCTGTCGCATGTCCAGGAACAGCGTGTCGTCGGTGGCGATCTGTCCCCCCATGGAGAAGCGTCCGCCGCCGATGGACACGGGACCGCGGTGGGCGGCCACCAGCCGCTGCACGTCCTCGGTGTCGTAGGGGGTGACCACGCGCTCCACGTCGATGCGAACGAGCTGGGTGACGTCCATCACCAGCCGGTCGGGAGCGGTGCCACGGGGTCGGCCGAGGATGAGCAGGAGCAAGCCGAAGGCCACCAGGCCAGCGCCGAGCACGGTTGCTGCTCTGGTGAGCGCCACGCGCCAGTTCATGAGGACCTCCGTGCGCGTTCTACCAAAGGCGATGAAGGGGGGAGTGGGTTACGTGGCACGGGTCAGCGGGCGTAGCTCAGTTGGTAGAGTACAAGCTTCCCAAGCTTGGCGTCGCGAGTTCGAGTCTCGTCGCCCGCTCACACCGCCTCGGTATCCGACCTCGGGGCCGGACTGCGTTACGGCACGTGATGCCGGATTGTGCGCATCAGCCCGTGGTCAGCCGAGCAGTCCGAAGCGCAGTCCGCGGTCGCTCACTTGCAGATCGGTGGCTCCCGCCATCGTGAGCACGCGATGCAGCACGGTGGAGCCGGCCACCAGGAACTCCGCTCGCGCAGGAGCCACCACGATGGCCTCGCGCCTCTCCTCGGAGGTCATGGGTGCCAGGGTGTGCACGAAGGACAGCAGGTCGCTCTGGCTGAGCCGACAGCCGTGGACTCGATCCGCGTCGTAGGCGTCCAGCCCGAGGTGGGTGGCCGCCAACGTGGTGACGGTCCCGGCCACCCCGATCACCGTGGTGGGCGTGGGGCGCATCTCGAAGCGCGCCAGCTCGGCATCGATGTAGTCCCGCATCGGCTCCAGAGCCGACAGGTCCACCCGACCCTGCTCGTCTCCTGTGAGGAATCGCTCGGTGAGCCTCGCGCTTCCGAGCTCGAGGGAGGCGCGCTGCAGGATCTCCCCCTGCTGACCGAGCACGACCTCGGTGGAGCCTCCGCCGAGGTCTGCCACCAGCAAGGGGCCCTCCGACACCTCGAGGTCGCGCATGGCGCCTGCCCACGTGAGGCGGGCCTCCTCGTCGCCGTCGATGATGCGGATCTTCAACCCGAGACGCTGGTGGATCCGGCCGAAGAACGTCTCGGCGTTCATGGCGCGCCGGGCCGCCGAGGTGGCGACGGCCTTGATGGACCAGGGCTGAACGCCTTGATCCTTGGCCAGGCGCACGTAGTCTTCGAAGACCTCGGTGGCGGCGGTCATGCGGTCCGGAGCGAACAAGCCGCGGTCGCCGAGGCCCTTGCCGAGGCCGACCACGCGGGCTTCGTCGTGGACCACCTGCTCGTCTTCGTCGCAGATGGTGAGTAACAGCGAGTTCGAGCCGACGTCGATGGCTGCGCGGGGTGGCAACGCTACTCCAGTGCGGGCGCCCAAGAAGGCTGGGTCCAGCCTCCACCTTGAGTAACCTGGCTCTGATGCCGGCCATCCGCGGTACTCATCCACAGCTCGCTGCGACCGGTGCGGGTGGAGCTGAACACCACGTAGCGGCTGTCGGGGCTCCAGGTGGGATCCTCGTTGTCGGACATGTCCTGGGTGAGCCGGATCATGCCGCGGCCGTCGATCCCCACCACGTAGATGTCGAAGCCGCCCTTCGAGCGACCGACGAAGGCGATGCGCTTGCCGTCTGGGGAGATCACGGGGTCGATGTTGAAGTCGCCGTTGAAGGTGACGCGCTTGGACTCTCCGCTGTCCACGGACACCAGGTACACCTGAGCCCCGCCGGCGCGCTCCGAGGCCAAGGCCACCTGGGTGCCGTCGGGGCTGTACGACGGAGACACGTCGATGCCTCCGCCCGTGGTCAGTCGATGCAGCTCCGAGCCCGTCTTGGCGTCGAGGACGAACACGTCGGAGTCGCTGGCCACGCTTCGCGACATCGCCAGGTGACGGCCGTCCGGCGAGAAGGCGGGCGAGGTGTTCACCCCCTTCACGCTCGAGATCATCCGGGTGTGCCCGGTGGCGAGGTTCTTCACGTAGAGGTCGGGGTTGGCCCGCTTGTACGACGTCCACGCGATCTCGGCGCCGTCCGGAGACCAGGCGGGGGACAGGTTGATGGAGCCATTGCGGGTGACGGGTCGCACACCCTGCCCGTCGGTCTCCAGTACGTAGACTTCCTTGTTGCCGGTGTGGGTGCCCACGGCCACGAGCCGGGATCCGAAGTGTCCGCGGGTGCCCGTGGTGACGAGCAGCACGTGGTTGGCCATGGCGTGGCCCAGGTGCCGCGCCGACTCGGCGGTGCCGCGGAAGCGCTTGACCGCCAGCGCTCCCTGTGTGGGCACGTAGTAGACGAACAGATCGGCGCACACGCGCTGGCCTTCGGGGGCGCAGCCCGGATCGCCGGAGCCGTGGACCCGCGTCTTGACGAGCACGGTGGTGTCGATCATCTCCCACGCCGAGAAGTCGAAGGTGCCGAGCTCCACGCCCTTGCCCTTCTCCACGTACGACTCGGGCCGCTGCATCTTGAAGTACCCGGACATCTCCAGGTCTCGCCACATCACGCGGTAGACCGTGTCGGCCTCCGAGGTGGCTCCCGCCACGGCCTTCGACGGTGGTGCCGCGAGGGGGACGTCCCCCGACGGGGTCACACGGATCACCCCCACGCCCTGGCCATGGGCCGGCTCGACGGCCGCCAGCGCGGACGCGAGGACCAGGGCGACGATCGACAGTGCAGTGCGAATCATGGGCTTCGGGGGCTTCGGGTCAGTTGGGAGTAAACTCGATGAGGAGCGGAAAATTAAGCTTGGCGCGATATTTTTCTGGTGGAAGTGGGATCTCGGTGACGGACCCCATGGCCCGCTCTGCGGCGGAGTCGAACACTAGAGTGCCGCTCGGCTGGGTGAGCTTGCGCTTGAGCACCTTGCCGGTGTCTGGGTCCACCGTCACGCTTCCAATGGCTCGCAGTCCCGAGGTGTTCCCCAGCGCATTGAACTTGCTGCGATAGAGCTGTTGGATCTGGCTGAACCACCGTGCGTACTCAGGATCACCCATGGCTTCGGCGGACAGCGTGGCCATGGCCAGATCGCCCGTGCCTTCGGGGGAGGTCGCAGAGCGATCCACGGGGCCCTCGGGCGCATCGAGGAAGTCTTCGACCAGATCCTGGAGCTTCTGGTCGGGCTGTGGGATCTCGCGGGTGGGGGCCTTGGAGTTCCCGGGATCCGGCGGCGGCTTCTCCACGCGGTGAACCAGATCGGACTCGCGCACCGGCGGTGGCTTCTCCACGGGAGCGGGCTTCTCGCCCTCCTGCTTGGGTGCCGCCGCCGCTCGCTCTGGCATCTTCGTGGGCGACTTCGGCAAGCTGACCACCGCCACCTCCAGGGAGTCCTGGATGATGGGGGACGGATCCGAGGCACACCATGGAAACAGCGCGGCCATCACGGCCATCACCAGGGTTCCCGCCCACCGGGCCACCACCGCGATGACGATGGTGCCCACGTGGAACAGCACCGAGCACCCCATCGGACCAGCGAGGGACTGTCGCTCGGGTATGAGCACGGTGCGAAACGATGCTTCCTTCACGGAGCCCCCTGAACTGGCTCACCGGTGGGATCGAACACCAGACCCACGCGGGGCATGCCCGCCTGCTTGGCGAGATCCAGCAGCCCGACGACCTCGCGGTAGGGGAGGTCCCCGTCGGCGCGCAGGAAGACGGGCTGGTCGGGGTTGGCTTGTGCGATGGCTCGCAGGCGCGGCAGGAGCTCGTCGAGCTCGAAGGCTGTGTCCTGGTCGTTGAAGTACACCTTTCGATCGGCCGTCATCGACAGCATCAGCTGGTCGTCCTGCTCCATGGGCAGGGGGGGTGCATCGGACTTGGGGAGATCGATCTCCACACCCGCGTTGTTCAGCATGGGTGCCGTGATCATGAAGATGATGAGCAGCACCAACATCACGTCCACCAAGGGCGTGACATTGATGTCGGACATCGTTCCGCCGGCGTTGCCTCCGCTCATCGCCATGGCATCACCGCAGGTGGCGCTTGACGATGTTGAGGAAGTCTGCCGAGAAGTTCTCCATCTCCGTGTTGAGGACCCGGATGCCGTTGTTGAAGTAGTTGAAGGCGATCACGGCGGGAATGGCAGCAGCCAAGCCCACGGCGGTGGCGATCAGCGCGTGAGCGATATCGGGGCCGACGATGTCGATGGTGGCTGCCCCCCCTCCACCGAGCTTCTGGAAGGCGCGCAGGATGCCCCAGACGGTTCCGAAGAGCCCGATGAAGGGCGCGGTGGAGCCAGTGGTGCCCAGAAAGGTCACGTACCGTTCCAGGTTGGTGGACTCGACGGCCGAGGCGCGGCGAAGGGTTCGCGTGAGGTTGTCGGTGGCGTCTCCGCGCTTTCCTTCGGCGCCAGCAGCAGTGACCTTGGCCAGCTCCTGGTACCCGGCACGAAACACCTCGGCGACGGGCGAGCCCCGGAAGGAGCCTGCCTTCTCGTACACCGCATCCAGACGCTTGCTGGCCCAGAACACCTCGAGGAACCGGGCGGACTGACGCGACGCGGAGCTGATGCGCATGTATTTCTGGAAGATGATCCCCCAACACGCCAGGCTCATCGCCACGAGCATGAGCAGGACCATCTGGACGATGAAGTCCGCCTCCCAGATCAGTGCCCAGATCGATGGCTCTTCGGTTGCCTGAACGGCGGCGAGGGTGACCTCGACGACGGGTTCCACGGTATGCCCTCCAGGGATGCCCCCGGCATATCACACAGCGAAAGATCGAGGGCGCGTGGCTGGCTTGACGTGCCAGACTTCCGCGGCGACTCCGGCCCCTACGAGGCGATCGAGCCATACCCGTTGTGCGTCACGCAGGCTGTCCGTGGGGCCTTTCACCTCGGCGAGCAGCAACCCCTCGGGCAGCGTTCCGGGCACTGCGTCGTCGAGGCGCACGCTGGGGCCGGGCAGAATGGCCAGGTCGGGCAACCCTGCTGCTGCGCGTCGACCGTGATCCAGGATGGGCTCGAGGATGGTGAGCAGGCCGCGGGGCCCCAGGCCAAGGGCGAGCGCCTCCAGCGTGGGGCCGTCGGCTGCGTGCCATCGTGCGCCCGCCAGGGCCGTGCCCTGCCAGCGTGCATGGGCACTTCGCACGAGGGCAGGGGCACGACCCGCACGGATGCGTTCGAGCACATCGCCCACGGCCTTCGCTCGACGTCGCCGGAACGCAGGGGTTCCCAGGTCCAGCGGCCCGGACAGGTAGGGCACGGGAAGGGCCCCAGGCACGGGCAGGAAGTAGGTGTCGGCGAACAGCAGCGCGAAGAGCGTGCTCCATGGGCGACCCTCCCCATGGACGGCACGTCGGCCCACGGCCGCGAGGGCGCTGCAGGTGGCCTGCTCGATGCCCTCTGGGCTCTCCTGGGAGATGGGCAGGCGCAGGTGGCGAGCTGGGGCAGCGCGCAGCGGCGGATCCGGCGGCCAGGAGCGCCGGAGCGACCGAGCCAGTCGCTTTCCGGTACGTGCGATGGCGAGGCGCTCCACGGGATCGGCGTGCGCGCGCGCCCGCTGCAGCACGGCCAGCCCTCGCTCCGGGGCGCCCGCAGCTTCCTCGGCCCTCGCCCAGCGGAACGCCACACGACCCAGGCGCTCTCCGCCGCCGTCCACCAGGCGTCGGTACAGCTCCACGGCTGCCTTCGGGTGCCCGTCGCGCTCCAGCTCACGGGCGGCGCCGCGCACCGCTCGCCTGAGGCGGCGCCGCAGGTCGAGTCCCGCAGGGGCGGCACCACGTCCCGCGGCGAGTGCCGTGAGCGCCTCCTCCGCCGACAGCTCCGAGGAGCACAGCTCCTCCCAGCACAGCAGCTGTCGCCTGTCGGCGTGGGGGCCGGGGCCGTCGGTGAGGGTGTAGGTGGGCCAGCGAACGATGCCCAGCCGTGCGATCACGGGGGTGGAGCGGTCGGGGTGCGCCTCGAGGGAGGCGAATCGCGCCAGGCGCTGCACGAGCGAGCGATGGCGTAGGCGCAGCCACTGATGGGCGCTCGCCGCCCGGGGCAGGGGAACGGGCTCGGGATGGTCGAGCAGCCGCTGCAACAACTCGGCCTTGCGGCCCGACGTCGCCACCCCCAGCGTGCGCGCCGCACCGACCAGCGCATCCCGCGGGAGATGTGCCGCCCGAACACGCCATGGAACCAGGTGGTCAGCGAGCTCGGAGGCCTTCAGGGCCTCCACCGCCGCACACGGATCGTCGACCCCCGGTAGCTGCAGTCGGTCGAGCTCGAAGGGCTGTGGCACCCGAGCCGTGAGCCGCGCGTAGGTGACGAAGGCCGCGAAGGGCAGCACCTGCATGCGGCGAACGATCTGTGCCTCGCCTGCGCTGAGCAGCGCCTGGCCACGCTGTAGTCCGCGCGTGAGCAGCTGCTCGAAGTCCTCCGCAGCGAGTGAGGCCGATGGTGCAGGTGGCGGGCTCCCCATCGCGCAGTCGTAGCGCAGGTGCCGGACAACTTCAGGGGGTGCGCTGCAGCTCGAGGGCGTCCTCGAGCTCGCCGGCGGGCGTGCTGGGCAGGTCCGACAGCCGCTCGAGCACGGCCTGCATCTGACGTGCGGCGCGCTCGGTGCGGTTGCGTGCGTCCACCGCGCTCGACGTGGCGCTGATCACGGGCACCAGTCGTGTGAGGCGGTTGGCGACCCAGAAGGCGCTCTGGACCAGCACCGCCTTGGCGAGACTCGCGCCGATGCTGCGAGGATCGGTGTTGGGGCTGGCCAGGCGCGGTAGGTCCGACACTCGCATGCCCACGGGGCCCGCGGCCGGAAGCTCCACGTCGTAGGCGGCGGCGAGGGCGCGGCACAGGGCCATCTGGCCGCGGTCCGTGCCCGGGTCGAAGCCGTAGACGATGCACAGCCGCTGCCCCAGTCGCAGCACGCTCACCATCGAGGCCAGCATCTCAGGGGGGATCGAGGCGGCCCCTGCGATACCCGCCATGCCCGACACAGCTCCGGCACCGAGCATGGCCTGCCCGATGATGCGCTCGGTGGTGACGTCGAGATCGGCGAGGGTGGGGAGGGTGTCCCGCGAAGGGTCGACGAACTGCAGGCCGGTGGACCGCAGCCAGGCGCGCACACGCTCGGTGGAGACGCTCACCGCGTGGTACCAGCCAGCGACGAGCTGGGTGTCGGCGCGGTCCAGCACCTGTAGGGCCAGGTCGGTCATGGGTTGCACATGGTGGACTATCCGGGGCCGTGGGCCGTGATCACGAGCCTGCTCACGAGGCCCGCTCACCTGCGAGCGCCTTGGCTCGATCGTACAGCGCTTCGTAGTCGGGGACCACCGCTCGCCAGCCGAAGTCCGTCGCCATCCCCCGAAGGCGCAGCCCCTCGAGGGCGCTCGGGTCGCCGAACACCGCCAGCGCACGCCACATCGCCTCTCGTAGGTCGCTGCCCGTGGCCGGGCCGAACACGAACCCGGTGCCCC
The DNA here is from genome assembly GCA_019634415.1 of Myxococcales bacterium. GTDB lineage: Bacteria > Myxococcota_A > UBA796 > UBA796 > DRPG01. The sequence continues at coordinate 67,594 of JAHQVJ010000093.1, read as the reverse complement.
TCTGGCCCGATGCGTCGGCTGGGTGCACGCTGTCGGCCAAGCCCCCCGTGCGCCGGACCACGGGCGGTGCACCGTATCGGAGGGCGGACATCTGGGTGAGGCCGCACGGCTCGAACAGCGACGGCATCAGGAAGAAGTCGGCGGCTCCCTGGATGCGGTGGGCGAGGGGCTCCGAGAAGCCGATCCAGGCCCGAACGTGCCTCGGGTAGCGATCCTCTAGAGCCCCGAGCTGCGCCTCGAGGTGTCGATGGCTCGCCGCCGCCGAACCCAGCACGACGAGCTGAGCACCTTGCTCGGCGAGCCATGGGACGCTGTCGATCACCAGCTCGATGCCCTTCTGCGGATCGAGGCGCCCGATGGAGCCGAACAAGGGAGCGTCGGGGTCGACCGGTAGCCCCAGCTCTGCCTGCAGCTCCGCCTTGCAGATCGCCTTGCCCGAGAGATCGTCGCTGTCGAAGGAGGCTGGCAGGTGGGGATCGGTGGCCGGGTTCCACAGCGCCGTGTCCAGGCCGTTCAAGATTCCGGTGAGGTCCACGGCGCGACTCGCGAGCACGTCGTGCAGCCCAAACCCTCCACTGGCCGTGAGGATCTCACGCGCGAAGGTGGGAGAAACGGTGGAGATCTGCTGGGCCTGGAGCACTCCTCCCTTCAGGAGGCAAAGGTCGCCGTGGAACTCCAGGGCGCCGGGAGAGAACCAGCGCGGTGGCAGCTCCAGATCGGCGAACAGGCCTGCGGGAAAGCGCCCTTGGTGCATCGGGTTGTGCATCGACAGCACGGTGGTGGCGTCGGTCAACAGGCCGAGGGGTTGCCACAGCCCCTTCAGGTAGATGGGGACGAGGGCAGCTTGCCAGTCGTGGACGTGCAGCACACAGTCGCCGTCCGTCCAGCGGCGAGCGACGTGTAGCGCTGCTTGGCAGAGCAGGGCGAACCGCAGGTGGTTGTCGCCGAAGGGGCCCTGGTGATCGTCGTAGAGGCCCTCCCGGTCGAACAAGGGGCTGTCGACGAAGAAGTGCTCCACCCCCTCGCGGTTCAGCTGGACGATCTCCGCACGGTGTGGATGTCCGCCCAGGGTCGCCGTGACGTGTAGGTCGGTTGCCGCCGCGTCGGGGGCCACGCCGCGGTACCGCGGCGACACCGTGAGCACCCGATGCCCCTCGTCCACCAAGGCCCGTCCCAGCGCGTCCACCACGTCGGCGAGGCCACCGGACTTCGAGAACGGCGCCACCTCGCTGCTGACGTGCACGATCACGGGGGCCTGGCTCATCGGTCGACTCGCGCGATGGTGTGCTGCAGGGCAGAGTCCTCGAGGATCCGAGCCAGGCCCGTGATCACTGCCCGCTGCGGAGACTCCGCCACGATGAAGGGGATCTGCAGGCGATCGCGCAAGGCCACGTCGAGATCGCGCAGGAGGCTGCCGCCGCCGGCCAGGATCACCCCCTGGCTGCGGACGGCGGCCGCGGCAGACGGGGGGGCCTCGTCGAGTAGGTCTCGCGTGGCCTGTGCGATGGCGTCCACCACAGAGGTGAGGGCCGAGTGCACGTCCGAAGGGGTGACGGACTGAGCCCGCGGCAGCCCGCGTCGCAGGCAGCGTCCCTTGGCGACGCCGCTGTGGATGAGGCCTTCCTCGATGGCGCTGCCCACGTCGATCTTGAGCGCTTCGGCGGAGCGGGGTCCGATCCGGAGGTCCCACTCCCGCTCCACCCAGGCGGCCACGGCGGCGTCCATGGCAAGGCCCCCTTGCTCGAGGATCGTGGAGGACACGACCTCGGAGGACTGCAGGATCGAGATCTCGGTGGTGCCTCCGCCCACGTCCACCACCATCACGGTGTCGGCCTCCCAGACGGGAAGGCCTGCCCCCACCGCGGCCGCCACGGGGCGGGGGATCAGACGTACCTCACGCGTGCCGACGGCGTCGAAGCGGTCCGCCACCGCGTCCAGCTCGGCAGCGGTCGCACGATGTGGCACCCCGAGCACGATCCGGGGCCGCATCCACCCGTTCCGCCCGTGCGCGCGCCGCATCAGGGCGAGGATGAGGGCCTCGGTGACGTCGTGCTCTGTGACCCGCCCCGCGCGAACGGGATGGACCGCCTCGATGTCGGGAGGGGTGCGACCCACCATGGCCCGTGCCTCGACACCCGTGGCGATCACCTCTCTCGATCCGTCTGGCAGGACCTGCAGCGCGAGTGCCGTGGGTTCGTCGCAGAGCAGGCCGCGGCCCGAGAGGTGCACCCGGGTGTTGGAGGTGCCGAGGTCCACCGCGAGATCTTGGCTGAACAGACCGAGGACGGTGTCGAGCAAAGGGAAGACCGCGGTGGGGGTGGGGGTTTGGGCCGGGCAGCGGGATCACAGCCTATTTTCCCGAAGGTGCGTCAGCAACGTTGGCGTGCGCGGGTCGATCCCTCTAAAGTCGGCGGAACACTGGAGGAGCAATGACAGACCCGAAGACCCTGCGCACATGGGCCCTGGTCACGGGCTGTGCAGCGCTGGTGGGGGTGGCCTGTCAGAAGGTCCCCTATACCAACCGCAAGCAGTTCAACCTCGTGCCCAACAGCATCATGTTGGGCCTGGGCAAGTCGTCCTACGCATCCATGCTCGCGGAGGTGCCGGTCCAGAAGAAGGGCTCCAACAACCAGACGCTGCAGTCCGTCGGCAACCGGATCTCGGGGGTGGCGAAGCGCCCGGACTACGCCTGGGAGTACAGCCTCATCAACCAGGACGAGATCAACGCGTGGTGTCTGCCGGGTGGCTACATCGGCTTCTACACCGGGATCCTCCCCGTGCTCGACAACGAGGCTGGAATGGCCTTCGTGATGGGGCACGAGGTGGCTCACGCCACGGCGAATCACGGATCCGAGCGGATGAGCCAGCAGCTCACGCTCCTCGGAGGCTTGACGGGGCTGGAGCTGATCCTGGCCAACGAGACGAAGATGAAGCCAGCCCAGCGGGCGGCGGTCTTGGGGGCGCTGGGCGTCGGTGGGCAGCTCGGCGTGTTGTTGCCCTTCTCCCGTACCCACGAGTCCGAGGCGGACGTCATCGGCATGATGTACATGGCGCGGGCTGGCTATCCCCCGAAGGAGTCCCAGCGGGTCTGGGATCGCATGTCGGAGCACGCACCCAACTCCGTGCCCGCATTTCTCTCCACCCATCCCACCAACGAGAAGCGGAAGGGTGTGCTCCAGGAGTGGCTGCCCAACGCGCGCAAGAAGTACCAGCGCAACAAGTTGCCACACGACACCCTGAACACCCTGTGGGGTGGATAGAGAGCTTCGCCGAGAGGGGGTAGCGCGACACACGGCCACCCGATACCTCCCGGAGTCTGGAAACGGAGCCAAGATGGGCGTCCTGGAGCAGATGAGGTCGGGTTCGGACTCGACCTTCATGCAAGTCATTCTCGCTATGGTGGTGGTGGCGTTCGTGGGCATGTACATGCGCCCACAAGGCCAGAAGAGCGGGATCGTGGCCACCGTGAACGGTGTGCGCATCATGGACACGCAGTACGGGCGTGCCTACCGATCGCAGCTCGCGACCGAGGAGCGTCGTCAGAACCGCACCTTGAGCGACGCCGAGCAGAAGAGCATGGGGGAGCAGGTCAAGCAACAGCTGATCCGGCGGGAGCTACTGCTCCAGGAGGCTGCACGCCTCGGGCTGCACGTCTCCGACGAGGAGGTCGCTCGCCAGGTCATGGAGATCCCGGGGCTCGCCGACAAGGAGGGCCGCTTCTCGCGCGAGGAGTATCAGCGCTTCCTCAAGCGACAGCAGTTCACGCAGGCCGAGTTCGAAGAACGCCTGCGCGAGGATCTGCTGGCGTCGAAGCTGGCTGGTCTCGCCACCATCGGAGCGAGTCTGTCGGAGCCGGCACTGCGGGAAGCCTACGTGGATCGGGAGACCCAGGTCACCGTGAAGATGGTGGAGCTGCGACCCTCCTTGTTCGAGGACAAGGTCACCATCACCGACGAGGACCGCGCGTCGTGGCTCGAGCAGAACAGCGAGCTGGTGGGGGAGACCTACGAGCGCGACTTCGATCGCCTCTACAACCACCCAGAGAAGGTGCGCCTGAGCCTCATCCGGCTCGCCGTGCTCCGAGATGGCCCCTCGCTCGCGGATCTGGTGCCGAAGCTGAACGCGGTACGGGAGTCGGTGGTCGAGGGCAAGGATTTCGCCGACATGGCCCGGCGCTGGTCCGAGGATCCGTCTGCTCTGAACGGTGGCGACCTCGGCCTCCGACCGATCATGCAGCTCTCGTTGCCGGCGTCGGAGGCCATCGAGGGGCTCGCCGTCGGTGAGATGTCGAAGGTGTTCACCACCGACAGCGATGTGCGCCTGGTTCGCGTCGAGGAGCGCGAGGAGCCCAGGGTGGACACGCTCGAGGACGTCACCGATGCCATCGCCGATCGGCTGATCCGCTCCGAGCGGGTGCCGGAGATGGCTGCGAGCTTTGCGCAGGACGAGCTACTCGCAGGCTGGCAGACGGCAGGGGAGGCCCCGGAGGAGTTGCTGCAGGCGAACGGCTTGGTGGCCACCGATCTGGGTCCCATCTCCACGATCTCCTCCGGGGGGCCCTTCGGCCCACCGCAGAGCGTGCTGGATGCAGCGCGCACCGCCGAGGTCGGCTCCGTGTTGCCGGAGGTGTTCGAGGAGCGGGGCACGCTGTACGTGGCTCAGCTCGTCGAGCGCGTCGACGCCGACATGGAGAAGTTCGAGGAGGACAAGGAGACCCTGCGGGAGACCTTGCTGGCCAACCGCCGCAACGAGTTCTTCGAGGAGTGGGTGGCCGACCTCAGGGCGCGCGCGACCATCCAGTGAGTCGGGTCGCGCCCTACGCCTGAGGAGCAGGCTGAACGGGCGCGATCTGGTCGAGCAGGGCGAGGATCTCTTCACCGAAGTCCTTCACCTGCCAGCGCCGCACCTCGGGGACCTGCTCGAGCTCCTCCAGGTTGTGCGGGCGCATGCTCGCGATCCACTTCAAGGTGGCATTGGACGCCACCGTGAAGGGCGTGAGGGTAGGGTCGCCCTCGACGCGGTCGTTGCGCCACTGCTTCAGGCAGGCCATGACGCGCTCTGCCTGTCGGCCACGCAGCCGGGTGCGTAGCTTCGTCTTCGGCCGGCGGCGCGGTGCTCGACGCGGAGCCTTCGGGAGCGGACGCTCGTCGTCGAGCCCCTCCAGCACCGCCTCCAGGAGCGCGTGCCCGTGGCGGCGCCGCAGCGCAGACTTTCTCCGGAACAAGCCGTTCAGATCATCGGCCGTGGTGGGCTTGCGGTTCGCGATCGTCCACAGCACGGCATCTGGGATCACCTTGTACACCGGGCGATCCATCCGTCGTGCCTGCTTGTCTCGGTACAGGTAGAGGTGGCGCAGCACACGCAGGCCCGACTTGTCGAGCTCGTTGGCCCTCTTGATGTCCATGAACCCATCGGGATCGAACGGGCGCGCTGTCCACTGCCGACGCTCGAGTAGCCGGCACTCCTCGCGCAGGTGGCGCGCACGGCCCAGCTTGCGTAGGCGGGGGCTCATGATCTCGCGCAGGGCGAGGAGGAAGTGGGTGTCACCCCGCGCGTACTCGACGTGCTCGGGCTCGAGCGGACGCAGTCCCCAGTTGTGCCGCTGGTACTGCTTGTCGAGCTCGAATCCGAAGAAGCGAGTGATCAGATCGGCGAGGCCGATACGCTGCATGCCCAGGAGCTGGGCGGCGATCAGCGTGTCGAACAGGCCACGGATCCGAAACTCGAAGTCTCGGCGCAGGCAGACCACGTCGTAGTCTGCGCCATGCAGCACCTTGGTGATGCTGCGATCGGCAAGGAGGGGGGCCAGGGGGCTTAGATCGTCGATGGCCAGCGGATCGATGATGTAGTCCGTCGTCAGGTCACTGACCTGGATCAGGCACACCTTCTCCTGGTACGCGTACGAGGAGTCACTCTCCGTGTCGATTCCGATGACGCTGGCTCGAGCGAGGGTTTCCGTGACCTCAACGAGGGTGGCAGCATCCTCCACCATTACGAGCGGCGTATCTCCGAACATGGATCCTCGGTCAGCGTTCTTCGGCGTCATAGCGGACCATGGCTGCTGGCACAACAACGGGGCAACGGACGGACGACGGATGTGGCAGCATCGGGTCGGAGGGTGTGGTGAACGCCGAGTCGAACGCAGTGAAACGAGCGAGCGAGTTGCTGGAGCAGCGATTCGGTGCAGCCCCTAGCATGGCTGTGGTTTTGGGATCGGGTCTGGGGGGATTCCTCGAGCAGCTCGATGCCGCGGAGCAGGTGGACACCGACTCGGTGGGGTTGTTGCAGCCGCGGGTGGCCGGCCATGGGGCCCGAGTGTGGGTGGGTGGATGTGCCGGTCATACCGTGGCTGTCGCTGCTGGCCGCGTGCACCTGTACGAGGGCTACACGGCACAGGAGGTGGTGCGCACGGTGCGGGCATTCCGTGAATGGGGGGTCGAGCGGCTGATCCTCACCAATGCCGTGGGAGGGGTTCGCGATGGGTTCGATCCGGGCACGCTCGTGGTGGTGCGCGATCACCTGAACCTGCAGGGCACCAGTCCCTTGGTGGGGGGAGGCTACCCGCGCACCTTCGTGGACGTCAGCGCCGCCTATGATCCCACGCTCCGCCGAGCCTTACTGGATGCCGCCACCGCCGTGGGTGCGCCTGTCCGCGAGGGTGTTCTCGCGGCGATGCTCGGACCTTCCTACGAGACACCCGCCGAGGTCCGCATGTTGGGTACGATGGGTGCCGACGTGGTGGGCATGTCCACCGTGCCGGAGGTCCTGGCGGCAGCAGCGATGTCGATGCCCTGCGGCGTGTTGTCGATGGTGACGAACCACGGGGCCGGCCGCTCGGACGACGTCCTGTCCCACGACGACGTGACGCGCATGGCCGCGACCGCAGGTGCTGCAGCTGCGTCCACGCTTTCTACTGCCATCGAGCGTCTGCTCGAGGAGGGTACCCGCCCATGACCGTGATCGAGACCTCCGATGCGCCAGCCGCCGTCGGTCCCTACAGCCAAGCGATCGTCGCCAACGGCTTCGTCTTCTGCTCGGGTCAGATCCCCTTGGATCCTGCCACGGGAGAGCTGCTGACGGGAGACGTGGCAGCCCAGACGCGCTTGGTGCTCTCCAACCTCTCGGCGGTGCTCCGAGCAGCGGGTGCGTCGCTGCGCACGGTGGTGAAGTGCACGGTGTACCTGAAGTCTATGGACGACTACGCAGCGGTCAACGCGGTGTACGCCGAAGCCTTCGGTGAACCCCATCCGGCACGGGCCGCCGTGGAGGTGGCCCGTCTGCCCAAGGATGTGTCGGTGGAGATCGCTGCAATCGCGGTGGTGGAACCCTAGGGCGCTGCTCCAGCGCCCCCAGTCAGGGCCGTGGCATCGCGATCAGTCGAAGAGGTAGCGAATGCCCGCGTGGGCCTGCACCGAGTTCGACCACTGCTTGCGGAAGCGGCCCTGGTACTGCACGTCTCCGAACAGCTGCATCTGCCGGGCCATCCGGTAGGTGAAGCCTGGTCCGATCTGCACCGCGAGGAACTCCGTGTGGTCGGCGGTGATGAATGCCGTCCCCACGTGGCCCACGGCGGTGAGCTGGAAGCCGCCCGGATCTCCCACGAGCCCCCAGCTGAGACCCACCAGCGCGAATCCGAGATGGCGCGGCTCGTCGCGGACGTTCGCCACCACGTCGTCGGGCTCCACCTCGGTGGTGACGGTCGCAGGATCACGGACTGGAGCATCCAGGTTGTAGAGCACGCGGATGCTGCCCATCACCTTGTCGTCGCGATCTCCGAGGACCAGCTCGAGGCCGCCTCCGAAGTGCGGCAAGACCTGGTCGAGCTCGTACTGGTCGAAGTCGTCGATGTTGTTGTAGAGGTCCCCGTCGGGGCCACGCTGGGAGTAGTAGTAGACCTGCTCGTTGTGGGCACCGCCCATCCCCATGATGCCGATACCGCCGGCGTAGGCGGGCGCGGCGGTGAGGAGGACTAGGGCAGCACCGATCACCTGACGCATTTCGACTCCGATGGAAGCTTCGACCGCCCGAAGCGTCGCCTTTGATACCTCACCGTGGTGGTGGGTTCAAGCGGTTCGCAGAGGGAGTGGCGTCTCGACGGAGGTCGTTAAGGCTGGTCCCGGGATTTGGCGCCGTCGAAAGCTGGGCTGATCCGCCGCGAGTCTGATCCGACCCGCCGACCGCGCGCCCCGTGCTCTACGGAGCCGTGTCGGCCGTCATGGGATCGGTGGGGCTGGCGGTGTCGGAAGTGTCCGGTGCGCCGAGCACCTCGAAGGGAAGAGAGGAGCTGGCTCCGAACTCGTTCACCATCCACACCAGCTGCTCGCCGGGGGCCACCTCGGGGACCTCGAACACCACCTGCTCGACACACAGGTCGCAGGCGCCCTCGGTGGCGGGCACCACGTTCGTGTCGCCGAAGCACTCCACCCGGTCCGAGGCGTCCAGCAGTACCCCGGTGCAGGCGCCGCACGGCGCGCATCCAGCGGTGAGCCGACAAGCCGCACAGAGGTCACAGGCCTCCGACAGATCCACGGACTTCTTGCCGCGATCGTCTCGGCTCTCGACGGACACCACGACAGCGTCCACCCCGCCTACCGTGAGCCGCGTGTCTCGGACCTCGGAGTAGGGGCCGCCGTAGGCGGTGACCTGCTCGCCTGGGGAGGCCGCTGCGGGCTCCAGGACCACGTCGAGGTCGCAGGTCTCGAAGACGTCGATCGCGGTGGCGCCACATCCGGAGCCGAGCAAGGCGACGACGATGCACACAACGTTGGGGGGTCTCACAGCTCTCCAGAGAAGTCCTTGATGTCCACCTGTCCTTCCTTGAGTCCGGAGGACTCCGGCGTGGTGCCGGGGAGGAACGGGTATTGGACACCACCGTCGGTCATGCGACGCCCCGTGGTCTCGTCGATCATGGCGTAGCCGATGTCGCCGCGGGCACGGAACGGCCTGTCCTTGCTCCGAGGGGCGGCCACCTTCATGTACTCGATCCAGATGGGGAGCGCCGTGCGGCCACCCGTGGACGAGCGTCCCATGGAGCGAGGCTTGTCGTACCCGACCCAGGCGGCGGTGATCACGTCGTTGGTGAACCCGACGAACCAGGCGTCCTTCTCGTCGTTGGTGGTGCCCGTCTTGCCCGCCAAGCCCGTGAGCTTGAGCTTGCGCTTGGCGTCGATCCCGGTGCCGTAGGAGACGACGCCCTGCAGCAGCCATGTGCCGATGGAGGCCACGGCGGGGTCCATCACGCGATGCGGCGGGATGGGCTCGTGGGACTCCAGCAGCTCACCGTCGCGGTCGCGCACTTCCTCGATGTAGTAGGGCTGCACCAGGTTGCCGCCCGAGGCGAAGGCCGAGTAGGCCCGCACCATCTCTTCCATCGTCAGCGAGGCCGATCCGAGACCCATGCTCATGTCGCAGGCACGGCACATGTACTTGTCGTCGGGACCGAGCCGCGCGCGATGCTGTGAGTCGGTGAGGCTCGCGTCCTTAGGTGGATAGCGGTCCATGCAGATGGTGCTCTTCGCCGTCTCGCGCACCCAGGGGCACAGCACGTCGTTGTCGGGTGTGGGGACCCAGTCGTCGGGAAGGGTGTGGAGCGGAGGCCCGCCGATGCCCAGTCGCCGACCGAAGTTGTAGATGATGTCGTCGTTCATCCCGGGGTCGGTGGCCTCCAGGATCCGGATGGTACAGGTGTTCTTCGACTTCGCCAGCGCCTGCCGCAGCGTCATGTTTCCTTCGTAGGAGTGGCTGAAGTTGGCAGGCTTCCAGATGAAGTCGTTGGCCGTCTCCATGGCCAGCGGTGCGTCGGCGAAGAGCGTCGCGGCCGTGGCCCGCTTGGACTCGATGGCGGCCGCGTACACGAGCGGCTTGAACGTGGAGCCGACCTGACGTCGGCCCTGGATGGCCCGGTTGAACTGGCTCTTCATGAAGTCGGAGCCGCCGACCATCACCCGGACCGCGCCCGTGGCGACGTCCATGGACATGAGCGCGGCTTCGATCTCGGGATCCTGCCACAGCCGCCCAGCCACGTACTGGGTCTTGGCGCCGGGGGTGCCCTTGAAGGCAGCCGACACGGACTTGTCGCGGGTGGACAGAGCAGCCACCTTGACGAGGACGATGTCTCCCTTCTGCAAGATGGGAGCGTCGCGGCGGCCGTTGCCGGTGGTGTCCACCTTGGCGGTGAGGTTGGTCGCCTTTCGCTTGCGCCAGGACAGGCGTGGATTCGGGTCGTACACCCAGCGACTCCACGCGATCGGGATCACGACGTCATGGGAGCCGATCCCCGCGATGGCGTAGTTGCTCTTGACATCGACCAGGACGGCTTCGTAGACCCGATCCACCTCGAGCTCGGACTTGGCCGGTGGCTCGATGCGCTTGGCCGGATCCTTCTCGCGAACCCACTGGGCCTTGAGCGCTTCCTCGTGCTCGGCACGCTTCGCGTCGATGTTGCCAGCACCCACGTTCTCGACGCCCTCACGGCGGAAGCCCATGCGCTGGTCCACGTCGAACACGCCGTGGTAGACGGCCTTCTGTGCCACCGTCTGTAGGGCCATGTCGCACGTGGTCTTGATCTTCAGGCCCTGGTTGAGGACCTTCTCCTCACCGTACTTCTCCACGAGGTACCTGCGTACGTGCTCGGTGAAGTAGGGCGCTTGCTCCAGGAAGGCGTTGCCCCGGGGCATGATCTGGATGTCCTCTGCCAGCGCTGCGTCTGCGTCCGACTGCGACAGGTAGCCGTTCGAGACCATCTGCCGGATCACGTACTCTTGCCGGTTGCGCGTCTTGTTCCAGTCCTTGTACGGGTTGTACGCACTCGGCGCTGGAGGGAGACCCGCCAAGATGGCGGCCTCGGCGACGGTCACGTCCTGGATGTGCTTGCCGAAGAAGGAGCGCGAGGCCGCTTCCACGCCGTAGGACTGGGAGCCCAGGAAGATCTCGTTGAGGTACAGGTAGAGGATGTGGTCCTTCTCGTAGGCAGCCTCGATCCGCCACGAGAGGATGATCTCCTTGATCTTGCGCACGAGGGTCTTGTCGCGCGTGAGCAGGAAGTTCCGTGCCACCTGCTGCGTGATGGTGGACGCACCCTGGGCCATCCGCCCCTTGACGGCGTTGCGGCCGAAGGCGCGCACCATGCCCATGTAGTCGACGCCGCCGTGGTTGTAGAAGTTGGCGTCCTCGGCGGCGAGGAAGGCCTTGCGCACGTGGTCGGGGATGGCCTCGGTGGGCACGACGTAGCGGCGCTGCTCGTAGATCTCGCCGAGCACGATGCCGTTGACGTCCTCGAGCACGGTGACGGTGGGCGGCTGGTAGCCCCTCAGCGCATCCACCGTGGGGAGGTCCTTGCTGAAGTACCAGTACCCGGCACCTGCACCGATGAGGCCCATGACCACGAGCAGGAAGGCTCCGCCCACGCCGAGCAGACCGAGGGACCCCACGCACCCGGCGGCGCCCATCAGCGTCCGACCTCGGCCCGGAGGACGGCCTGACGTGGAGCTCGGGGTCCGCTTCTGCGGACGCGGTGATGGGGAGATCCGTGCGCTCGGGCGAGCCGATGGACCCCTGGGGCTCGCGCTGCGAGGAGACGGCCCTCGCCCTTGGTCGCGAGGTTGCCGGGGAGCGGGTGCCGGGCTCACACGACGCTGGGTCGCGACGCCTGCACCCGCCGCCAGGTCCGCGCCGCGAGGCGAGCGGGTGGGCATGGGGGCGGGGGAGTGGCGCTGCGGCGTCGGTGGTGGACCCTGGTTCCGCCGTGTGCCCATCTCGCCGCTCGCCGAGAAGCGAGGTTGGCTAGGGGGCGCCTCGTCGGCGAAGCGCTTGCCACGGGCCCGCAGCTGATCGATCACCCCATCTGGATAGGAGATCGCCACCGTGGCACCACACCCCGGACAGAGCACGGTGGCTCCGGGCAGGGGAAGGGGCTCGTGGAGCGGAACTTCCGTTTGGCAGTTGGGACAGGAGAGTTTCAGCGGCATCGGCGCGACCCGACGGCTTGAGGAATGAGAACGGACGGAGGCCGATGAGAACGGGGGGACTGTACCCCAGCGTGGCGATCCCTTCCATGACGACAGGCGTCAAGGTTGGTCTGACGAAGGTACGGTGTCCGAACCGATGGGGTCGCTTCGATGACACAGGATCTGACGGACCGTCTCAAGCTGGCTCCGTTCGTCGCGATTGGAAGAGTGTTTGCAGACAATCCCACAGGTCGGTCCATTGTTGACTTCGATGGATACCAAGCCTAGGGTGAAGGTAGGGAAACTCGCGTGAGAAGCGGATCAGAGAGCTGGAGCATGTATGCGCCGTGTGTTCAGGCCGCTGGCCGTGTTTAGCATCGCTAGCGGCGTGAGCCTGGCAGTCGCCCTGCAGTTGTTGGTGGGGGGAGCAAGGGGGCACGACGGTCCGGGTGACTACGGAGCGTCGGCCTTCTTTCCAGGGTACGACTTGGCCAAGCTGGACCTCGTCGACCCCACCCTCTACTACGTGTCCGAGAGCTATGTCGACCAGAGTCGGCTCGACTGGGACGAGATGTTCATCGCTGCGCTGGATGCGGTGGAGCATGAGGTTCCGGTCTGCATGTTCTCCCGCGAGCCAGGCGGGAATCTGCTCGACGTCGAAATCGGCGAGTACCGGACGGTCCTTGAGGTCCCGCCCATCGAACATCGGCAGGACCTGCAGAAGGAGCTCCGACGGGTGGCGGAGCTGTTGACCGAGCACCTCGAGCCGACGGACCTGCCGCATGCGGAGGACCACCCCGAGCCCATGGCGAAGATCGAGTACACCTTGATCAACGGCATGCTCTCCACCCTCGACCCCCACTCCGTGCTCCTCCCTCCGGAGGACGCCAAGGAGATGGACGTGGAGAACCAAGGGGAGTTCGGCGGCCTGGGGATCACCATCTCGGTGGACTCGGACCGTGGGCGCCTCATCATCGACTACCCCATCAAGGACACGCCAGCGACCCGAGCGGGACTCCAGGCCGACGATCACATCGTGCGGATCGACGGGGAGTCCACCGTCAACATGTCCCTGGACGACGCCGTCCGACGGCTCCGCGGACCGGTGGGCAAGCCCGTGGTGATCGAGGTGATGCGGCCGGATCACTTCGAGCCCCTCGAGTTTCGGCTGGAGCGCGAGCTGATCAGCTTGCACCCTGTCAAGTCCGAGCTCGTGGGTGGGTCCGACATCGGCTACGTCTCCATCGTCGGATTCCACGAGAAGGTGGAGCAGAAGCTCCACGAGGAGCTGCACAAGCTCCGGCGCAACGCGGGGGCCGGGGGGCTCGCGGGGTTGATCCTGGACCTGCGAGGCAACCCCGGCGGGTTCTTGAACCAGGCAGTCAAGGTGGCGGACACCTTCCTGGAGAAGGGCCAGATCGTGTCCACGGTGGACGGCGACGGACGCGAGACCGACAGCGATCCGGCGCGGCCGACGGCGGAGCCTGGCTACCCCATCGTGGTCCTGGTGGACTCCAACTCCGCCTCGGCATCGGAGATCGTCGCCGGGGCGCTGCGATTCAACGGACGCGCCGTGATCATCGGGGAGCGGACGTTCGGCAAGGGGTCGGTGCAGAACCTGCATCCCTTCGCCGACAACTCGAAGCTCAAGCTGACGATCTCGAAGTATCTCACGCCGGGGAGCCGCAGTATCCAGGCCTCGGGGATCCCAGCCGACATCGAGCTGGTGCCCTCGAAGGTCCCGGCACCTCTGAAGAGCAAGCCGCATCAGGCGATTCGTCTCTTCGAGCGGGAGCGTGTGCGTCGGGAAGCCGATCTGGAGCGGGCGCTGGAGCGCGGGAGCTACACTCCGGAGGACCCGGCGTATCGGCTGCGCTACGTCGAGCGGGCTGCGCAGCGGCAGAAGTCCGACGACCTGGACCTCGAGGACCCGCAGGTCCTCCTGGCGCGCGACGTGTTGCTGGCGGCGCGTGGGATGTCGCGCCGGGCGGACGTCCTGGCGGCGGCGGGCCCCGTGATCCAGACCTACCGGAAGCGTGCGGACGTGGAGCTCGTGAAGCTCTTCGCGAACCATGGGATCGACTGGGCCGACGGCGTGTCCCCTCGGCCTTCCGAGCTGCAGGTGGAGGTGAACCTCGACCTCGGCGAAGACGGGCAGCTCGTGGCCGGTGAGATCGAGGACATCGCCGTCGAGGTGACGAACAAGTCGGACCGCCCCCTGTACCGGGTGGCAGCGGTCCTCACGGAGTCCGACGTGCTCGGCGGGCGGGAGTTCTTCTTCGGTCGCATCGACCCTGGGCAGACGCGCCGCTTCGAGCAACCGGTCCGGCTCCCTGTGGGTTGGGCGACGGAGCACAGCAGCGTGGCGGTGGACCTTCGCGACCGCGGCGGGGCGTCCATGGGGACCTGGCAGAGGCCCGTCCGGGTGAAGGGTGTGTCGGGTCCAGCGTTGTCGTGGCAATGGGCCGTGCACGACGACCAGGGCAACGGAGACGGGATCTTGCAGGAAGGGGAGCGCCTGAGCGTGAACCTGGAGCTGTACAACACGGGCCCGGGCCCCACGGCAGCTCCGTTCGCTCGCCTCGTCAATCACTCCGGCAAGGCGCTCGATCTGGTGGCTGCGAACCTCGAGCCCGGCGAGCTCATGCAAGCCACTCCGGGCGGCGGTGAGTGTGCTTCGGCAGACACGCCGGGGTGTCGTCGCGTCATTGCACCTGGTGAGCGGTGGACGGGGGCGTTCGAGGTGGACGTCCGACAGCTGCCCGAAGAGGGCGAGCTGTCGCTGGAGCTGTCCATCGGCGACGCCGAGGCCTACGATCATGGGACGGTGGTGCGGGGGGGCTTCTACGACTGGTTCACCCAGCACGACACCATCGAGCTGCAGCCGGGCATGGCCCTCCCTGCCTCCCATCGCCGCCAGCCACCAAAGGTGGAGATCACGCGGGCGCCTCAGCCTGCGGCCTCGGGATCCCACGTCACCCTGTCGGGCGTGGTCACGGACGACGCAGGCGTCACGCACGTGATGGTCTTCGCGGGCGACGACAAGGTGTTCTTCGAGGGCAGCGGTCCCACCTCGTCGCTGCGCAGCCTGCCGTTCACCGCAGACGTGGCGCTGGAGCCGGGCACCAACGTGATCACGGTGTTGGCGACCGACTCCGATGGATTCGTCGCCAGCGACTCGGTGCTGGTCTGGCTCGACGAGGGAGGCGTGGCCGCGCTGTCGGACCCACAGCCGGGGGGCTAGCTCGGCTTCCGCCGTCCGGCGCCCTTCAGCACGCCCTTCAGGCGGCGCCGGAGCCGATCCACCTCGGCCGTGTAGAAGGGCGGTGCGCGGCGCCCCATCTGCCGCACTTGCTTCTTGCGCATGGCCAAGGTGGTGGCTGTCTGCACGTACAGCCCGTGGTTGACTCCGGCAGGCACCCAGCTGCGAGAGAGTCGACGGGTCCAGCTCGACAGGATCCGGGGGTGCCCCTCGGGCAGCCGTCCGGCCTCGGACTCCTCGGTGAGTTCCCGCCGAATGGTCCACGACTCCTCCAGCAGACAGATCTGGAAGACCACGAAGACCACCGCGACCTCGACTGGGAACAGCACCAGGTTGGCGAAGAAGAGGGTGTCGCCGCCGGTGAGGCCCGCGACGGTGATCAACCCGTTCCACAGCGCGTGCACCGCGATGGCCAAGGTGAGCCCGACGATCCCCGATGCGACGAGGGTGGCGAGGCCACGGAATCGGGCGAACCCCAGGCTCGCCCCCACGATGGCGCTCGCGGTGGCATGCATCACGGCGCTGTAGAACGTGCGGATCAGCACCGTGGAGCCCCAGGCCCCGAAGTCGTCGCTGACTCCCACGAAGTACATGAGGTTCTCGGTCATCCCGAAGCCGAGCCCCACGGCAGCGCCGTAGACGAAGCCGTCCGTCATGTTGTCGAAGTGGCGTGAGAAGATGACGAAGAGCAGGATCAGCGCCTTCGCGGGCTCCTCCACGAGGGGCGCCACCACCACCGGGCCGCTGACGGCTTGGGCCATCGTGAGGTCCACGCCGATGGATGCGCCCACCAACACCACCATCTCGATCACCGTGCTGATGGCCACGGAGCCCAGCACGGCGGCGATGACGGAGCCTACGGCTCCCCAGAGAAAGGTGATGGCCAGCAGCCAGATGGGTTCGCGGTCGTACCGATCCAGCCACCACACGATGGCGAGGAACGAGAACATCGGAACGCCGGCGCAAACCACTGATGCAAGGGTGAGCAGGACCTGCACGCCGCCTCCGTGGGGCCGAGGTTACCCCGCGCGGGGGCCAGGACGAAGCCGGATCGTTTCAGAGTACGTGCTTGGCGAATGCTCCGAGCAGCGCGTTGGCATGGTCGCTCGGAGCAAACGGTAGGTCGTCCTCCGTCAGGTCCGAGCGCCCGGTGGAGCCTCGGTACTCCACCAGGTACCTGCGGAATCGCATCCGGTTGTCCTCCTCCGTCAGCTCGGGATGGAACTGCGTGGCGTAGACGGCCGCCCCCACCCGCAGCGCCTGGACGGGGCAGCGGGCACTCGACGCGAGGTGCACGGCAGCGTCGGGCACGTCGACGGCGCGATCCTTGTGTCCCAGCTGGGCTGCGAAGGTCCCGGGCAGCGCACCGAAGACCGGATCCGAGCCCGCTGCCTTCGTCAGGGAGATGTCGAAGGTCCCGAGCTCGCTTCCGTCGGGATCGGTGACCACGTCCGTACCCAGCGCCAGGCACAGGGCCTGGAAGCCGAAGCACGAGGCGAACGTGGGGACCTGCCGCTGCGCGAGCTCCCCCATCAGGTCTACGAATCCAGGCATCCAGGGGGTGTCGTCGAGCACGCTGTAGCGCCCGCTGCCCCCCACGAGCACGGCGTCGACGCCGGTGGCCACGGCGTCCAGGGAGATCGGCTGCTCGAGGAGATCGAAGAGCAGGATCTGCTCGGGCGACACGTCGAGCCGCAGCGCGAAGGCGTGGTGCTCCTCGGCGCGGACGGGCTCGTCCGGCTCGCGGGCCTGCAGCAATCGGAAGCTGGGTCTCATGAGCGTCTCGTCCAGAGCAGCGGCGCCGTGGCGGCCGCGAGGGTGATGACACCGCCGAGCACGGCGAGTGGCGCGCCTGCGGTCAGATCCGCCGTGGCCCCCGGGTCGAGGCTTCGCGCCACGACGACCCCCACGAGGTTGTTGGCGCAGTGCGCGAGCATGGCTGGCGCGATGGAGCCGGTGGCGAGGCGCAGCCAGCCCAGGAACAGGGCCGTGGGCAGCAAGGCCACTGACTGTATGGGATCGAGATGGTAGAGCGCGAAGAGCAGGGTCGTCACGAGCCAGGCTCCGACGCTCCCCGTGGCGTGTTCCACGACTCGCCACAGATAGCCTCGGAAGATGATCTCCTCGCACAGGGGGGCCACCACCACGATGGCCCCCACGAGGGGCCAGGAGGCCCCCAGGGGCTGCTGGCTGAGGAGCTCTGTGACGTGTTGGACTGCGCTGTCGTCGGTTCCCGTGGTGTCGATGAGCCACGAAGCGAACCAGCTCGGCAGCATCCAGAGGGTGAGCCCTCCGACGACGGCGGAGCTCCACCAGATCCAGGGCGCGGGCCGCAGGGCGAGCACGTCACGCCACAGGTGGGGTGTACCCTCGGACGTTCGGAGTGCCCATGGGCCCGCCCCCGATGCCAGTCGCGCGAGCAAGACCGCCCAGGTGCCCAGGCCTGCCATCTGCAGCGCCGTGATCGCTCCGAGCAGCCCCGGCCCCAGGCTGGCGACGTCTGCGCTGTCGCCTGCCACGCCGCTGAGCGCCACGGTGCTGACCAGCGACGCCATCCACAGCGCCGAGCCCGACAGGAACAGTGCGAGGTGCAACGATGCGAGGCGCCACGTGGCTCGGGGGTGGTTCACAGCCACTCCTCCTAGCACGGTTCGAGCGGACCGGGTCCGCCCGCGGCACGCTAGGTTCGAGCAGCATGCCTGGCCCCTCGGAGAACCGCATGATCCGCATTCGCGGTGCGCGCCAGAACAACCTGGCGGCATTCGATCTCGACCTCCCGACGAGGCAGCTCGTCGTGTTGTGCGGCGTGTCGGGCTCCGGCAAGTCCTCGCTGGCCTTCGACACGGTGCACGCAGAAGGCCAGCGACGCTACCTGGAGGCGATGGCGGTGGACCGCTTGGTCACCTGGGGCATGCCGCCGCGGGTGGATCAGGTGGAGGGGCTCCCCCCGACCGTGGCCTTGGGGCAGCGTCACGCTGCCGCGAGTCGTCGCGCCACGGTCTCGACGGTGCTGGATCTCGACCCGGTGCTGCGCGTGCTGTTCGCCCGTGCGGGGGTACAGCACTGCCCGAGGTGTGATCGCGAGATCCGAGTGCGAACCCACGACGAGATCGTGGCCCAGGTGCTGAGCCGCCCGGAAGGGAGTCGCCTCACGCTGGAAGCCCCCTTGCGCCAGACCCACGCCGGGATCCTGGAGGAGGTGGAGCGCGCCGGCTTCTCCCGGCTGCGGCTCGATGATCGAGTGGTGCGCCTGGACGAGGCTCGCCTCGCGGAGGTGGAGGGCGCTGCATCCGTGCGGATCGTAGTGGACCGACTCAAGGTGAGCCCCGATCGCCGCGACCGCCTCGCCGACTCCGTACGGCTCGCCGCGACGGCGGGTCAGGGGGTCTTGATCGTGCGTGGCGACGACGACCAGGACGACGTGATGGTGGACCGACCGCTGTGCTGGTACGACGACCTCCGGTTGCCGGCGCTCGAGCCGAGTCTGCTGTCGCCCCTGCAGCCACCGGGCGCGTGCCCCGCCTGTGAGGGGACGGGGACGGTGGCGCCTGCCGACGCGCAGTGCGGCGCGTGCGAGGGCACGCGCCTGTCATCGGTGGCACGGGCCGTGCGCTGGCGCGGCAGTCACCTCGGCGAGGTCCGCGCGCTGTCCGCCCGAGCACTGCTGGAGCGCGTGGCTGGGCTGCCCGAGGGGGAGCACCCGGTGGAGGCGCTGGTGCTCCCTGACGTGCGCGTGCGGCTCGAGCGGCTGGCGTCGCTGCGGCTGCACACACTCCCCCTGGATCGACGGGCGGATCAGCTGTCGGGCAGCGAGCTGCAGCGGCTGCGGCTGGCGCGCCAGCTGGCCAACCCGTTGTCCGGCGTGTGCTACGTGTTGGACGAGCCGGCCGCCGGGCTGGATCGCGAGATGGCCCAGGCGGTGGTGCAGGTGATCCGCCAGCTCGTGGACGGGGGCAACTCGGTGCTCGCCGTGGCCCATGCGCCGGAGGTGATCCGCGCGGCGGACCACGTGGTGGAGTTTGGTCCAGGCGCTGGTGCGGCCGGCGGGAAGGTGGTGTTCCAGGGCACCGTGGACGCGCTGATGCAGGCCGACACCCCCACGGGCCGCTGGCTCTCGGGTCGCTCCGTCCTGCCGGCTCCCGAGACGGCTCGGGAGGGGGCAGACGACGTCGTCTTGGACGGGCCCTGGCGCTTGGGGCGCACGCAGCGACTGGTGCTGCCGCGCGCTCGGGTGGTCGCGGTGACGGGCCCGTCGGGCAGCGGCAAGAGCACGCTGCTCGCCACGATCGGGGCCGCGCTGCAGGAGCGACCGCTGCCCGAGGGGGTCACCCTCACCGGCGTGGAGGGGCTGTCGCGCTCGAACCTCGTGGGACGGGGCGCCTCCAAGTCGGGGCGGAGCAACCCCGCTACCTATGTGGGGCTGTGGGACGTGCTGCGGGAGCTGCTGGCAGCCACCCGCGAGTCGCGGGTACGTGGGTTGTCGGCCTCCACCTTCTCGCTCAACACCAAGGGCGGGCGGTGTGCGGCCTGCGCCGGCTCGGGGGAGGAGGTGATGAACCTCGGACCTCTCCCGGATCTGGTGCTCCCGTGTCGGGTGTGCGAGGGGCGTCGCTTCGAGCAGGACGTCCTGGAGGTGCGGTGGAAGGGTCTGGATCCCAGCGAGATCCTAGCGCTGAGAGCAGCTGAGGCTCAGGTGCTGCTCGCTGGGCATCCGCATCTCGATCGGGCACTGCGAGCGCTGGTGCGTGTCGGGCTTGGCTACGTGCCGCTGGGCCAGGCCACCCGTACGCTTTCGGGAGGGGAGGCCATGCGACTGTCGCTCGCGCGGGAGCTGTCGCGAGCGGCGCGACGCGGGGCAGCGGACACCGTGTACCTGCTCGATGATCCCACCACGGGGCTGCACCCGCAGGACGTGGCCCACCTGCTGCAGCTGCTCCGCGAGCTCGTCGACGATGGCGCCACGGTGTGGATGGCCACGTCCGACGAGGCTCTGGCCGCGGTCGCCGACGTCCGGGTGGAGCTGCCGGCGATCTAGATATGGACGGTGCGGTCCAGGGCCTGTGCCACGGCCTCGTACATGGCCTCCCCGAAGGTGGGGTGGGCATGTACGGTGTGGAGTACCTCGTCTGCCGTGAGCTCCGCCGACCGCGCCAGCCCGAACTCGGCGATCATCTCCGTGGCCTCGTAGCCCACGATGTGGGCGCCCACGATCTCGCCGTACTGCTCGCCGATCAGCACCTTCACGAAGCCCTCGGGCTCCAGCGCTCCCTGAGCCTTGCCGTTGGCGAGGAACGGGAACTTGCCCACCTTGAAGGCGATCCCCGCCTCCGTCGCGGCCTTCTCCGTGAGGCCCACGCTGGCGACCTGCGGCTGGCAGTAGGTGCAGGAGGGGATGTTGCTGTAGTCGAGGTCGGGCACGGTGTGGCCCGCGATCCGCTCCACCGCGATCTCACCCTGGCGTGTGGCGGTGTGTGCCAGCCCTCCCTGGGGGGTGATGTCGCCCACGGCATAGATGCCGGCCACGTTGGTGCGCATGGAGCTGTCCACTGGCACGAAGCCCCGCTCGAGGGTGACGCCAGCTTCCTCGAGGCCCAGCTCCTCGGTGTTCGGGGTGATGCCCAGCGCCACCAGCGTGAGCTCGGCCGAGAGCTCGGTGCCGTCCTGCAGCCGGGTGACCGTGGTGTCGCCCTGCTGGGTCACCTGCTCCACGAAGGTGCCCAGCTTGAACTGGATCCCCGCCTTACGGAGGTGTCGGCGGGCTTCCTTGGCCACGTCGGCGTCTTCGCGGGGCAGGATCTCCGGCAGCCCCTCCACCACGGTGACCTCGGATCCCATGGCCGACCAGAAGTAGGCGAACTCGAGACCGATGGCGCCGGCACCCAGCACCGTGACGGAGGCGGGGCGCTTGGTGCGCACGATCGCCTCGCGGTAGCTCAAGATCCGGTCGCCGTTGGGCTCCATGCCAGGCAGCGTCTTCGCCCGGGCACCGGTGGCGACGATGATGTGATCGGCCGTGATCGTCTGCCCGCCCACGGACACCCGGCCAGGGCCTTCGAGGCGAGCCTCGCCCGTGAGGTGGGTGACGCCGTACTTCTTGAAGAGGCTGCCCACCCCTCGCTCGTGACGCTCGGCCACCCCGCGGCTGCGTCCGATGACGGCCTCGAAGTCGATGTCGAAGGCGGGCACCGACAGCCCGAAGTCGGTGGCCTTGGTGATCTTGCGCGCCAGCTCGGCGGTCTTCAGCAGTGCCTTACTGGGGATGCAGCCCCAGTTCAGGCAGACACCGCCGAGCTTCTCCTTCTCCACACAGGCCACGCGCAGGCCGAGCTGGGAGCCCCGGATGGCGGCGGGATATCCGCCGGGTCCGGCACCGATGACAACAACGTCGTAGTCAGCCAAAGCAGGGCTCCTAGAGGTTGATCAGGGCAGGGTGCTCGACGTAGGCGCGGAGCGTCTGCAGGAAGGCCGCACCCACGGCCCCGTCGATGACGCGGTGGTCGCAGGTCATGGTGACCTTCATACGCCAACCGGTCTCGATGCCGGCATCGGTCACCACGGGCACTCGGTTGATGCCGCCGACCGCCAGGATCGCAGACTCGGGTGGGTTGATGATGGCGGTGAAGTGCTCGATGCCCATCATCCCGAGGTTGCTGATCGTGAAGGTGCCGCCGGTGTACTCCTCCGGCGTCAGCTTCATCTTGCGGGCGCGACCTGCGAGATCGCGGACCTCGGTGGCGATCTCGAACACGCTCTTGTGGTTCGCGTTGCGCACCACCGGCGTGATCAGCCCGCCGTCGATGGCTACGGCCACGCCCACGTCGACGCGACCGTGCTGCGTGACCTCGGTCTCGCCCCACGAGGCGTTCACCCAGGGGTGCTCCTCGAGGGCGGCGGCCACCGCCTTGATCAGGATGTCGTTGTAGCTGACCTTGTCGTCTGGCCGGTGCGCCTTCAGGCCCTTCCGCAGCTCCACGAACCCCTGCATGTCGAAGGTGGCCGTGAGGAAGAAGGTCGGGATGTCGGTGTGGGACTGCAGCAGCCTGCGCGCGATGGTCTTGCGCATGGGGCTGTTCCGCACCACCTGATCGGCACGCGCCACCTGTGTGCGCCGGGTGCCACCGCCGCGCGGGGCCGACTCCACGTCGGCGCGAGTGATCCGCCCTCCGGGGCCGGTGCCGCGCACCGAGGGCAGACTCACGCCGAGATCGGCGGCGACCTTGCGGGCGAGGGGAGAGGCGGCCACCCGACCCGTGGAGGCGGGTGCCGTGGCCGAGGTGCCACCAAAGCGGATGTCGCCTGGTGGATCCATGAACTGCTCGTGGATGGCCCGGCCTTCCCAGTCCCGATCCACGGTGCCCGAAGGAACCACTGCCGGGGCTGCCGGAGCAGTGGCCTCTGGTGCGGGTGCTGTGGGCTCGGGCTCCGCGGGTGGTGGCGCGGCTGCGCCACTGGCGAGGTCGGCCTTGCGCTTCTCGAACTCCGTGACCAGGGCCGAGACGTCTTCTCCGGCCTCCTGACCCCAGATGGCGATGGGGAAGCCAGGCGGAACCTCGTCCCCTTCGCCGATGAGGTGCTTGAGCATCACCCCGGCGTCGAAGATCTCGGCCTCCATGTTGGCCTTGTCGGTGCCCACCTCGGCTACCACCGCACTCGACTCGAAGGTCTGACCCTCGGCGACCCTCCACTCGATCAGGGTCCCCACCTCCATCGTGGGGGAGATCGACGGCATCTCGTAGAACTCGGCCACAGATCCTCCTGTCAGCGGTTGCACACCGAGCGGGCGGCGTCCACCACGCGCTCGATCGAGGGGACCACCAGCTTCTCGAGGTTGGTGGCGTAGGGTTGGGGGACGTCGCGGTTGCACACCCGCAGGATGGGAGCGTCGAGGTGATCGAAGCAGGTCTCCTGCACGCGCGCGGCGATCTCGGCGCCCACGCCGGCGAACGGGAAGCCCTCCTGCACGACCACCATGCGGTGCGTCTCTGCTGCGCACTGGTAGAGCAAGGCCTCGTCGAGTGGGCGGATGGTGCGCAGGTCCAGCACGCGCGCGCTGATCCGGTGCTCCTTCTCCAGGACCTTCGCGGCCTCGAGGCAGGTGTGAACCTGCTTGTTCCAGGTCACGAGGGTGACGTCGGAGCCGTCGCGCTTGATGGCGCCCTTGCCCAAGGGGATGAGGAACTCCTCGTCGGGAACCTCGCCCTTGGCTCCGTAGGTCAGCTCCGACTCCATGAAGACCACGGGGTTGTCGTCGCGGATGGCCGACTTGAGCAGGCCGTAGGCGTCGGCCGGATCCGACGTGCTCACCACCTTGAGGCCGGGGAAGTGGGCGTAGATGGACTCCAGCGCCTGGCTGTGCTGGCTGCCCAGGTTCTCGGCGGCTCCGGTGGGGCCGCGGAACACGATGGGCACCGTGTAGCTACCCGCCGTCATCTGGTAGATCTTCGCCGCGTTGTTCACGATCTGGTCGTATGCCACGAGGCTGAAGTTCCAGGTCATGATCTCCACGATGGGGCGCAGGCCAGCCATGGCTGCTCCGATCCCCAGTCCCGCGAAGCCGTTCTCGGCGATGGGGGTGTCGACCACGCGCTTCTCGCCGAACTCGGCGAGCATGCCCTGCGACACCTTGTAGGCGCCGTCGTAGTAGGCCACCTCCTCGCCCATCAGGAAGACGCGCTCGTCCCGGCGCATCTCCTCGGTCATCGCGCGCCGCAGCGCTTCTCGAAGCTGCAGCTGGGCCATCAGGTGCCTCCGTCTGTCGTGTCGGCGTAGGTGTAGTCGTACAGCTTGGCCGGATCGGGATCGGGAGACTCCTCGGCGAAGCGGTAGGCGTCTTGGGCCTCCGTCTCGATCTCGGCCTTGATGGCGTCGAGATCCGCCTGTGGAACGTCGAAGTCTCCGGTGAGCCGCGCGATCGCACTCTTCAACGCGTCCTTGGCCTTGTACTCGTCGAGCTCGCCCGCCTTGCGGTACTTCGCCGGGTCGCTCATGGAGTGGCCCCGGTAGCGGTAGGTCACGGCCTCGAGGATCACGGGGCCCTGGCCCGATCGAGCGATCTCGGCTGCTCGACGGACGTTCCGGTACACGTCCACGACGTCGAAGCCGCCGAACTGCCAGCGACGCATGCCCACACCGTCACCTCGGCGCGACATGTCCGTGAGGAAGGACTGACGCTCCAGGCTGGTGCCCATGGCGTAGTAGTTGTTCTCGCACAGGAAGATGCACGGCAGCTTCCACAGCTGGGCGAGCGCGAGCGCCTCGAAGAAGGCACCCTGCTGAGCCGCGCCGTCTCCGAAGAACACGATGGAGACGCCGTTGTCCTCGCGGTACTTCGACGCGAAGGCCGCGCCCGCAGCCAGGGGCACGTGGCCTCCGACGATGCCGAAGCCTCCGAAGAAGTTGTGCTCCGCCGAGCCCATGTGCATGGAGCCGCCGATCCCCTGCGTGACGCCCGTGGCCTTGCCGAACAGCTCGGCCATCACAGCGCGTGGGGTGACCCCTCGCGCGATGGCATGGCCATGGTCGCGATAGGCCGTGACCATCACGTCCTCGGGCTCGAGCGCCGCCGTCGCTCCCACGGCTACGGCCTCCTGTCCGATGTACAGGTGGCAGAAGCCGAGGATTTTGCGCTGGGTGTACGCTTTTGCAGCGAGCTCCTCGACCCGACGGATCAAGGCCATCTGCCGATACCAGCCCAGGAGCTGTTCCTTGGAGACTTGGATCTCGTCCAGATCTTGCGGGCGACCCTCCGGATCCAGCTCCAGATGGCCCACGGTGCCAACCGCCATGTATGGCTCCTTTGGGGGAAGGTCAGGCGAGTACCACGCCCTTCGTGCAATGGCCACTCCTGCTAAAGCCGTGTCATGTCGGTCACCGAGCTACTGGAGGCGCTGTCCCGTCTGCCCCCCGAGTGGGTGTGGGTGTGCCTGTTCTTCGGCGCGCTGATCGAGTACGTCTTTCCACCGTTTCCGGGTGACACTGTCGTGGTGGCCGGGGCAGCCCTCGTGGGATCCTTGCACTGGCCGATCGCCCCCGTGGTGCTCAGCTGCACGGCGGGCACGGTGGGGGGAGCGGCGCTGGACTGGGCCCTGGGGCGCTGGCTCGCTGCTGGCGATCGCGTGGAGCGCTTCGTGCCCGCGAGCCTGCGACCCACGCTCGACGAGGCGGTGGAGGCGTTCGGGCGACGTGGCCTGGGGTTGCTGTTGCTGAACCGCTTCGTACCGGGCGTGCGCGCCTTCTTCTTCGTGGCGGCCGGGATGGCGGGCATGCCGTTGCCGCGTGTCTTGCTCGCGGCCAGCATCAGCGCCGTCGCCTGGAACGGGGCGTTGGTGGGCTTGGGGATCGCAGCGGGGCGCAACGTCGAGGCGCTCGCGGCGTTCGTGGCACGCTACAATGCGATCGCGGGCGCCAGCGTTGGGTTGGGATTGGCGGCCCTAGCGGTTTATCTGTGGCGGCGAGCCCGATCCTCACATGGCGGACGCGGCTCGCGCGATAGACGGGCCTGACCAAAACGGGGAGGGGCGGTTGGCGGACGTCGACTGGGCAGCCATGCTCGCGTCGGGTGACGTAGAAGGGTTCAACGAGAAGCGTTCCGAGCGGTCGCGGCCTGATTTGTTCGCGGCGGATCTGGCGGGCAAGTCGCTGCGTGGCGCGGATCTGTCGAACGCGAACCTCGAGAAGTCCGATCTGACGGAGGCGGATCTCACCGACGCCAACCTGACGCGGGCGAACCTGTCGGGGATCGATGGCACCTCGATGAAGCTGGTGGATGTCAGCGCCCTGCGAGCCCGGTTCAAGGAAGCCTGGATGGATCAGGCGGACCTCACGCGGGCCGACTTCGCCCAGGCGGTGTTGACCGAGGCGAACCTGTCGCAGAGCAAGGGGCGCTACGTGCGAATGGCCCAGGCCAGGCTGCGTGGATGCAACGCCGAGGGCGCTTCGTGGCCCGAGGTGGACCTGTCGGAAGCCAAGCTGCATCAGGCAGTGTTGCGGGGTGCCGACCTCCGCAACGGTGACTTCACGGCGGCCAGTGGTGCCGAGTGCGATCTCTCCGAGGCCATCCTCGAAGGAGCCCAGGCCAACGAGGCGAAGTTCCCCGGCGCGAACCTCACGGGCACCCGTCTGGCGCAGGCACGCATGCAGCGCGTGAACCTGTCCAATGCCAACCTCACCGGCGCCGACCTGAGCTTGGCGGATCTCACCCAGGCCAACCTCGCAGGTGCCAACCTCACCAACGCCATCCTGGTGGGTGCGGTGCTGGCAGACGCGAACCTGGAGGGCGCAGACCTCACCGGGGCACAGCTGGCGGAAGCCGATCTGTCGGGCCTGGATCCCGCGGCGCTGGGGCTCGACGAGGAGGTCGTGGAGTCGTTGACCGCCTGGGGCGTGGCCTGGAACCCGGACGCACCTTGGGTGTTCACCTCCGCCAGCGTGGCGCGACGCGGCGATCTGCTGGCCGTGGTGTGGACCAACCCGGACGGCGAGGAGCAGCGATCTGCTCGGTGGGCGCTGTTGAGCAGCGACGGGCCCCAGGCGCACGGCGTGATCGGCGTGCCCGCCGAGGCGGTGCTGGACCTACAGGTGGCCGCTAGCTCGGAGGGGTTCGTGGTGTCCGTGCTGCGCGACCGCCCCGAGGGCGCCGTGGTGACGTCGTACCCCATCCGAGACGGTCAGCTCGGAGCGCCGATGGCCGCTCCGCTGGGCTACGAGCCCGTCGTGAAGCCAGTCCTGCGCGAGGTGGACGGCCGGGTGCAGATGCTCGGTCTCGCTCGGCGCGGACCGACGCTTGTGGTCACCGACCTGGGTGACGAGGGGCCCACCCCGGTGAGCAGCGGCAAGGTGGCCACGGCTCGAGGGTTCCTGCGTGGACAGCCAGTGCTCGCCTGCAAGGGCGACGTCGTGATCCCCATCACCGGCAATCGAGCGGGGTCGCCGCGCCGAACCCCCGACGGCTTCCCCGGGGCACGTGGTCTCGTGGCGCCCCTGCCCGGACAGGACATGCTGATGGCCGTCTGGGTGCAGCCGCGAGTAGGGAACCGCGAGAAAGGCGGCTTGCGCATCGCGGGTATCGGCCCGCGCCATGCCCCGGTGGCCGAGGCCGTCGACCACAACCCGGGCGTCGTGGCCCTGGATGCCGTGATCGAGGGGGAGGGGATCCGGGTGCTCTGGGCCGTGGGTGGCGAGGACGGCGAAGGGCCCGTGGTCTTGCGCAGCATGTTGTTGCCCGACGGGGAGCCCCAGGTCCTCGACGCTCCGGACGACGTCTTCGAGATTCGAATGGCGCCGGGGGTGGCCGCATTGACTCGGATGGGCGGGGACCTTGTGGTGATCGACCCAGCCACCGGCAAGGTGCTCGCATCCGCCGGAGGCAACCTGTAGGTTACCATCGCTCCGACCGGGGTTCCGCCAATCGGGTAATGGAGGGCGGAGACCCACTCCATCGTGAAGGGCGAGTCGTGGCAACGGAAGATGGTGCAAACCCCTGGGACGCTCCCGATCCTTCGCAGCTGAAGATCACCTCCACACCTGGGCCGGCGCGCCGTACCTTGAAGGACACCGCCAAGCCGAGGCAGGAACGTCGTCAGCCCGTGCACGCCCCGATGCGGGCGCCTGCGCCGATGGCGCGGCAGCCTGCGGATGCTCCGAAGCCTCCGAGGCGCAAGCCCGCCGAGGGCACGGATCCCGCCATCGATGCGCCGCCCATCCCGCGGCCGCGGCACCCACGGGGTGCTCCGGCACCTGCGGTCGTGGACACCAAGGCTCCGGCGTATCGCATCGAGTCGGCGCCCGGCTGGGAGGAGACCGAGAGCGACACGTCCTCCAAGGAGTCCCCCGCGGCGCCTCCGGTGGCTCCGTGGGCCGTTCGGGTGGGAATCGCCGTGGGTGTGGGAGCGCTGTTGCTGGCCGTGGGCGCCATCGGCTGGGTGGTTGGCAACGCCATCGTGGTCGCCCTCACCACCGACGGTGAAGACGTGGCGGTGGAGGTGCCGGCTCAGCCGAACGTGCCCGCCTTCCGTGGGATCGGGCTGGAGGGTCCCCCTGGTGAGGGCCGTACTCCTTCGGAGGAAGGGGGGCCCGGCACCGACATCACCCCCCAGCGGGGGCGGCTGCTGCCTGCTGGGCCCTCCGAGCGGCCCAGTGCCCTGCGGCATGGTGTGGAGCCAGCCCAGGCGGCACCCGTGAACACGCAGGAGGTTCCTGGGGCCGTGACCGTCGAGTCCGCTCCGACGGCACCGGTGGTCATCGAGGAGAGCGACCCGGAGGAGGTCCTGCCCGAGGAAGACTACTTCGGGGAAGATCCCTCGGCGGAGGACGGCTCCGACGAGCTCGCCCCGTAGCGCAGCTCGCGTAGCTGCGCGAGGTGGTCTGCCCCGAGCCCACGGCGATCGGCCGACAACACCTCCGACCACCCTTCCTCCGCCGCGACGCGGCGGTAGGTGATGCCCTCGGACAGCTCCGCCTCGGTCACCTCTGCGGGCTGCGGTCGATCCAGCCAGGTCACCTGGCGCTCTCCGATCCAGTCCAGCCAGACATCGCCCGCCGGACCCGGGCTCGGAAGGTCGAGGGGATCCGCGAACAGCCCCGCGCCGCGCCGCGCCACGGCCCGAACGGGCTCACCCGCCTCGGCCAGCCCCTCGATGGCGCCGAGCCTGGCGCCTGCACCGGCCATGCGAGCAGCCAACGCTCGGGTGCGACCAGCCGCAGGGAGCCCCATGAGCCAGCGCCTGAGCTCCAGCGCTGCGGTGCCAGTCAGCTCCCAGCGGACCTCGGCCTCGGTGACGGTGACGTGCCAGCTGCCGGGACGTGGGCTCGGCGTGTTCTGCACACTCGGGCTCAGGGCGCTCGCTCCCTGGAGGTGGGCAGGAAGCTCGAAGGGCCCACACACGTCACAGGTTGGATCCACCCAGGCGGCTTGATCCTCCAGGACGAGCCGGACCAGCGGGTGCACGTAGCCGCTGAGACCCTGCTCTGGGCCCTTTCCGCGCCAGGCCGGTCGCACCAGCACCCAGTCCGCCTGCAGCTGGAGCTGTCGCGCATAGAGCACCAGCACGATGGCCGCCTCGGTGGGCGTCAGCGCACCGCTGCGACGGGCCTTCACCAGCGGGCGTACCCACACCGGATCCGTGGGCCAGTCCCCGATCGGGGAACGCTGGAGCAGCTGGGCCCGGAGCTGAGCGGCCGCTTCCCAGGACGGCGGCTGGCCCCGCAAGGCTGGAGGCACCGAGGGCTCGGGCAGCGCCGCTCGCCGGAATCGGCTCCCCAGTGCCTTCACCAGCCCGTCACGGTGGGGCAGGATGGGGCGCCCTCGGATCTCCACCAGCCGCCAGGCGTCGCCCTCCCAAGCGACCTCTCCGCCCTGTACCCGAACCGTCAGCTCGCTCTCGTGGGGGGCTCGCTCGCCGAAGGTGGGGGCGTCGGGCTGAACCCAGCTCACCGTGACGTGAGCCGTGCCCTCGGAGGGCGCCACGCGAACTCGGGGCCCGCCCGTGTCGGTCAGTAGCTCGGCGACACGCCGTGGCTCGGCCGAGAACGACACCTCGGCACCGGCTGGGGCGGGGACCGGGAAGGCGCGCAGCCGCGTGCTCGGAGCGAAGGCCAGCTCGAGCTGCACGCGCACCGTGGACCCGGCCCCCGGGAACAGCCCGATCTGGGGATCGCCCGGAGGCACGGTGATCTGCAGGTCACGGCGCACGTCCACCTGGCCGGGTGGACCCAGGGTCTCGATGGGGGGTAGCGGTGTGTGCAGGGGCGAGGTCGCGATGGCGGCCAGATCGGCCTCGGTGCCCGTGGCCCACTGGCGGGCCTTGCGCTCGTGGGCGCTCGTGGGTCCCGTGGTGCGGATCTCCACCGAGCTGCCGGCGTCGACCTGCCAGTACCGGGCGGCGCCCGGACGCCAGGCCAGCTCGCCTGGGGGGAAGCTGCGCTCCAGATCGAGCACCACGCGATCGCCGCCCACCAGCTCCGGCAGGTGCAAGATGGCGAGCCGGTCACCGTGCACCGAGCGTGGTGTGATCTCCCAGCGCGTGTCCGCGAGTCGGCTCCGCGAGCCATCTCCCAGGCGGGTGCGTGCCTTCGTCTTGGTGAGCTCCGATCGTGGTGGAAGGGGAAGCACGATCCTCGGGCACACCGGATCGGCCGCCACCTCGAGGTGGGTGCGCTCCAGCCAGCCCTCGGCCTCGGCCGACAGCTCGGTCTCGGCGATCTGCAGCAAGCACCCAGCAGCCAGCAACGCGGTGGCTTCGCTCATGACGATCTCCGCTCCCGAGACTTCGCGCGCCGCACCTCGTCGCGCAGCATGCGAGGCAGCCCTGCCTTCACCGTGGACGCCCAGCGCACCACGCGGCGAGGATCGTCGTCGGCCCACGCGCGGACCACACGACGCAGCGCCTTCTGAACCGGTGGTGCGGCGTCGGACACGAACCGGGAGCACACGCGTGCCAGGGCGTCGGACTGGGCGTGATCCACGATGCGAATGCTGCGCTCACCGAGCTTCTCCCGGAGTCCTGCCGCAGCGGGACCTTCCACCGAGGTGGGGGTGAACCCCAGCCCCATCGCCACCGCCACACGCCGAGTCTCGGGTCGCCGGTGGCCAGCGAGGCGTGTGAGGGCCTCCGTCAGGGACGAGGTCATCAAGGTGCTGGGGGCGAGGATCAGCCAACCCAGCGCATCGGCCGTGGTCACGTCGTCGGTGCGCTCCGCCCAGTCCAGGCCGAGTCGAAGGGCGTGGCTCGGGGCGTCTGCCACCGCTGTGGCCAGCAGGCCGATGGCCACCAGTCCGTCCTCGAAGGCTCCGCCGAACCCTCGGTCGATGTCCGTGGCATCTCGAGGCAGGCGCGGCGGATCGGCGCGATAGAGCTCCGCCGTCACCCGTGCGATGTCTCCCGGGGGCACACCGCGGATCCCTCGCAGACAGCTCGTGTGCCTCGCCGTCCTCCGTGCCGCGTCCGCGTCGGCCAGCGCGTCCAGAAGCTCGGGCACGTCCTCCATCACGAGCAGTGCTCCTCGATCAGCTGGGCCAGCTGCGCTGGGGAGTCGTGGTGCACCAGATGGCCCGCGCCGTCGATCACCACGGAGCGGGCATCGGTCAGCTCCGCGGCGCGGTCGGCCTCGTCTTCGACGACGAAGGTGGAGACACCGCCACGGACCAGCAGGGTGGGGGCCGTGATGTTCGCCAGGAAGCGGCGGAAGAGGTCCGCCTGGAAGGGCACCGGGGAGCGCGCCCGATGCAGTGCATCCCAGGTCCAGGTGACGCCTTCCTCGGCGGGGCGTGTGGCGCGCCGTGCGAGACCGAGGGCGACGTCTTCGGCCAGGTTCGGGTTGAAGGCGCGCATGCGCGCGGCTCCCTCCGCAGCGTCGGCGAGAGGTCGATGGGAGGAGCCCCGGCGCCGATCGGCCAGGAATCGCCGCGCCCGATCCACCGCGGTGTCCGCCATGTCGGGCGGTCCCAGGCCCTCCACCAGCACCAGGCGCTCCACAGCCTCCGGCCTGGTGCCCGCGTACAGGCACGCGACGGTCCCCCCCATGGAGTGGCCCACCAATCGGATGGGGGCGCCCAGGTGCTCCACGAGGGCATCGAGGTCGGAGACGTAGTCCCAGAAGTGGTAGAAGCCACCGCCGCCGACGTGCCCGGAGCGGCCGTGCCCGCGCTGGTCGGGCGCGACCACCCGCCGGGTCAGCCGACGCGCCACGGCGTCCCACGCTGCCCCTTGCTCGAGGAATCCGTGCAGGATCACCGTGCATGGCCCCAGGGCCTCGGGGTTCCACTCACAGCAGCGGAGCAGCAGCCCCCGCGGCCCGGTGTGGTACGTCCACTCGTTCATGAAGGCCACCGGTCGGCCACGCTGCGGCTCCCTTGCACTTGCACAGCCGCATCTATCGTGTTGCCCTGAATCGATGACGACAAAACCGGAGGCGCCCTTGGAGCCCAACCTGGCAGGTACCGACGTCCTCGTGGTGGAGGACGACAACACCATCGCCATGGGGCTCGTGGCGGCGCTGGAGCACGAGCGAATGACCGTGCGCCACGTGGACACGGGAGAGGCAGCGCTGGCCGCCGTGCGCGACCACACGCCCGACCTGGTGATCTGTGACATCATGCTACCTGGCGTGGACGGGCTGCAGGTGATGCGCACCGTGAAGTCCGAGTTCCCGGGTGTGCCAGTGATCATGCTCACCGCACGGACCGACGAGATCGACCGCGTGATGGGCTTGGAGATGGGGGCCGACGACTACGTCACCAAGCCCTTCTCCGTCCGGGAGATGATCGCGCGAGTGAAGGCGAGGCTCCGCGAGCGGTCGGCCGAGCCCCGAACGCCCGACGTGTTCCACTTCGGGAACGTCAAGGTGGACCTGCGGCGGCGCGTGCTCTGGAAGGGGGAGGAGGAGTCCCACCTCACCACACACGAGGCGGGGACCCTCGCCTATCTGATCACGCATCGGGGTCGGGACGTGAGTCGCGACGAGCTGCTGCAAGAGGTCTGGGGCTACACCGCAGCGCTCACGACCCGCACCGTGGACAACCAGATCCTCAAGCTCCGCAAGAAGATCGAGGACGTGCCCGGCCACCCACGCCACATCCTGACGGTGCACGGAACGGGCTATCGCTTCGAACCCTGACATCCCCCGGCCGCTGTTCCGCTGGTCGCTGCCGCTGAACGCACCCGACGACGCGGCGCGTCCAGCCCTCGTCACCTTGAGCCGGGCACGGGAGGCGGTGCTCACGGACCGTGCGGAGGCCGATCAACTCCTGGAGCGTGCCCGCTTCGAGGTGTACCGACAGGCATCGACCTCCTGGGAAGACAGCTGGCGCGTCGCTCGCGTGGCGGATCTGGAGGAGCTGTTCGCAGAGCGACTGTGGCGTACGGGCAATGCTCGCGGTGCCTATCGGGCCTGGCGAGCGGCTGGCTGGGTGCGCCATCTGCTGGCTCGCACCGACGACGGAGAGGATCTCCTCGCGCACTCCCGTGCGGTCCTGGAACACCTCGAAGCTGCCATCTGAGTGGAGTGATAACCTAGCTTTTATCGAAGAAACGCCCCGACGGTTGAAAAATGTCCGCCAGTGTGATTCCAGTGTCGGTCAGGGTGGATATGTCTATCGTTGGAGCTTTGTCCTTGTCGCCCACCATCTCCGACATCATGGAGCGCATCCAGGCCTACTCGCCCGATGCAGATCTCCAACCCGTGATGACGGCGTATCTGCTGGCTGCGCGTGCGCACGCGGGTCAGATGCGCAAGTCCGGCGAGCCCTACCTCACGCATCCGCTCTCGGTGGCGATGATCCTCGCCGATCTGCAGATGGACGTGGAGACCATCGCCACGGCGTTGTTGCACGATGCGCTGGAAGACAATCCCATCACCAAGGAGGAGATGCGGGCCGAGATCGGCGCCACGGTCACCGACTTGGTGGATGGCGTCACCAAGATCGGAAAGCTGCGATTCCGGTCTCGCGAGGAGCTCGCTGCGGAGAACTTCCGCAAGATGATGTTGGCCATGAGCCGGGATCTTCGGGTGATCCTGGTGAAGCTGGCGGACCGCCTGCACAACATGAGCACGCTGCAGCACCACAAGGAAGCGAAGCGGATTCAGATCGCCACCGAGACGATGGACATCTACGTCCCCATCGCCAACCGGCTGGGCTTGTCGCGGCTGAAGGCCAAACTCGAGGATCTCTGCTTCGGGGCGCTGCATCCCGAGGCGCGCGGGGAGATCCTCGACTACCTCGAGGAGACACAGTCCGATCGCGAGCGGTACACCCAGACCGTGATCGAGACCATCCGCGGCCACCTGGAGGGCCACGGCGTGTCCTGCAAGGTCACGGGGCGGGCCAAGGAGTCGGCGAGCATCTACCGCAAGATGGTGAACCGAGGCATCCAGGTCTCGGAGGTGCCCGATCTGTTGGCCTTTCGCGTCCTGGTAGACGACCTCGGCACGTGCTACGCCGCCTTGGGCCTGGTCCACGCGAACATGCCGCCGGTGCCCGACCGCATCAAGGACTACATCGCCAGGCCCAAGCCCAACGGGTACCAGTCGCTGCACACCACCGTCTGCGGCCCCGAGGATCGGCGGGTGGAGATCCAGTTCCGCACCCACGACATGGACCGGATCGCCGAGGAAGGCATCGCTGCGCACTGGCGCTACAAAGAGGGCCACCTCGCGCTGTCGCCAGACGACGTGCTGCGGATCAGCAAGATCCGAGAGCTGTTCGAGTCCGTGCAGGACTCTCACAACGCTGCCGACTTCATGGAAGCGGTCAAGGTCGAGTTCTACGCCGACGAGGTGTTCGTCTTCACCCCGATGGGAGACGTGAAGCGGTTTCCCATGGGCGCCACCGCCCTCGACTTCGCCTACGCCGTGCACACCGAGGTCGGCAACCACTGCACCGGTGCTCGGGTCAACGGCAAGCAGGTGCCGCTGCGCTATGTCCTGCAGTCTGGTGACTCCATCGAGGTGCTCACCTCCGAGCAGCAGCGGCCGAACCGTGACTGGCTCGAGGTGGCGCGGACCGGTCGTGCCATCCAGAAGATCCGCAAGTACCTGCGCGACGAGGAGCAGGAGCTCGGGGCCCGCCTCGGGCGCCACATGCTCGACGCGGAGCTGCGCAAGCATGGCTGGGACCTCGCTCGCGTGAAGCTCGAGGGGCGCCTGAAGGAGTGCCTGAAGGCTCGGGGCCACAAGGAGATCGAGGCCCTGTTCGTGGAGGTGGCTCGAGGCCAGGTGGTGCTGGGGCGGCTGGTCGCCGATCTGCTGCCCGAGGGCACCTGGCAGGCCATCCAGGACGAGGCCCGTCAGAATGCCCTGTCCACGTTGTTCAACCGCTTCCGGCGCCCCACGACCAGTCCCGTGCTCATCAGCGGCGAGGATGGTCTGTTGGTCGCGTTCGCCCGATGCTGCAGTCCCTTGCCCGGCGAGTCCGTCGTGGGCTTCATCACCCGAGGGCGAGGAATCACGGTGCATCGGTCCGGCTGCGAGCAGCTGTCCACGATGGATCCAGAGCGGCGGATCCCCGTGGAGTGGGACGATCAGGCTCAGGTGAAGCACACCGGTGAGATCCGGATCTTCTGCTCCAACCGTCCGGGCATGCTGGCCAACATCACCAAGATCTGCGAGCAGGTGGGGGTCAACATCAACCGGGCCGAGGCCACCACGGAGGAGGGGACCGTGCCTGCCTCCGTCATCCTCGAGCTGAGCCTGCGCGACGTGCACGAGCTCACCCGACTGGTGCGCAACATCGAGAAGCTGCCCGGCGTCGAAGCGGTTCACCGCACCGTCGGGTGAAGCTCAGGCGCTGCGGCGTGAGCGGAGCCCGAGCAGGGTGAGCGTGGCCAGCCATGCGCCTGGGGGCCAGCCGCTGTGGGACAGGCAACCGTAGACGGGACCGTCCGCATCACACACGCCAGTGCCGTCGTTCGGATCCAGGCCAGCGGTGATGGCGTCCACGTCGAGCGTGCCGTCCGAGTCGCTGTCCACCTCGTCCAGCTCGAGGGCCTCGAGGGCGGGTGCCAGCGTGTCGGTGCTCGAGGTGAGCCCACGATCCACGAGGGCCTCCCCAAAGGGCTGGATCACCGTGCCCGAGCCCCCCGCCAGGGTGTCGTGGCACGCAGTGCAGGTGGGGGTGCAGCTCGCGTCGGTCAGGGTGGCCAGCTGTGACGGAAAGTTGGGGGAGGCGATCGCGGCGGAGGCGAGCAAGGCGACAATCACGTGATCTCCCTACAGAAATACGTGGAGCTGGGCGAAGCCGGTGGGGCGAAGGGTATCTGGCAGGCAGTTGATGGGACCTCCCATCATGTCGATGCGGAGGTTGACGTGGGGGGCGAAGAACCACTGGAGCGCTGCCCAGCCTCGCCCGGTGGCCGAGGCCTCGTCGTCGGACCAGGCGGGATCGCAGAACTCGCCGCCCGCCTTGATGTGCAGGCCCTGGACCGCCTCGATGTCGGCGTGCACGTCCAGCACGCCCCCCACCGCCGTGGTGCGGGTGCCTTCACCAGCGTGGGTCAGCAGTAGATCGGCCTCGCCCAACAGGGCCACCTTCGACACCGGAGAGACCCGACTGAACACCCCGTGGGCCTGGCGGGTGGTGGGGAGCAGGGTGTCCACGTCGGCCCCCGACGAGGTGACCAGCGACGACAGCCCCAGCTCGGCCCGGTTGCTCAGGGCATACGCGAAGGTGCCTGAGTAGCCACGCTCGCGGAAGCGATCGGGAGCCACGTGGAGGTTGCCTGCGATCCCCATCAGCTCGGCTCGCCAGCGGCGAGCCTCGTAGGCCACGGCCAAGCCCAGTTGCTGGTCGTCGTTGGTGGTGGTTCGGGTGACGGCTCGGGTGAACAGGATGTGCTGATCGGTGCGGATCCCGAACGGCAGGTTCATGCGACCTGCCCGGATCAACAGTCCGTTGCGCGGTGTGATCCCCACCCAGTAGTCTCGCAGCACCGGCGTGATGAACTCGTTGTCGCGGCCCTCCGTGGAGAGGATCCGGGCACCTCGGGCGCCGTCGCTCACGACGCCAGCGCTCGCGTAGGCCACCACACGGTCCGTCTGCACGCCGCCGCGGAGATCGGCTTGCATCAAGATGGCGCGGAAGTCTCCGGGCTGCGGGATCAGCAGGCTGCGGATGTCGGCTTGGGCGATGACTGTGTCGGGAAGGGGAACGGCACCGAAGAGGAAGTCCTTGATGGGGCCAGGCTCACCGACGTCCTCGCCGTAGCGGCTGCGCAGGAGCACCTCGGTCTGGGCGCGGCCGTAGGGCGTCATGGCCGAGCCGCCGGACGGATCCACGTGGCATTGGCTGCAGGTGGTGTACTGGTGCTGGATCATCCACGGATAGGCGGCGGCCTCACCGGGAAGACCCAACGCGACGGCGACGGCGACGACCAAGAGCCATCGCAGGGTGCGGTCCGATGTCATTCGATCAGCCTGCGTCCACGAGGTCCACGGTGACGTCCGCCGTCATGTCGGGCTTGATGGTCACGCCGAGGTACGAGGGGATCTCGATGCCGTGGTCGGAGGTGTTGAACGGGAAGGTGGCCTTCACCCGCATCCCCGTCTTCGTCTTCTTGATGGTGTAGGCGACCTGAACGAGCCGGTCCACGCCGTGGGCGTTGAAGGTCCCCGTGACGCTGCCCTCGGTGTCGCCCGACTCGGGCCAGGTGATCTCGCCGCGCGGCAGGGTGAGCGTGACGTTGGGGAACTGGTCGGTCTGCACGTAGTTCCGGCGCATGTGGTCGTCGCGCAGCTCGATGCCGGTCTGAACGGTGTCGATGGGAACGGTGAAGACGAGGTTGGCGCCGTCGTCCGCGAGGTTGATCTGCTTGGTGACACCGTCGAAGGTCAGCACCCCTGGGGAGCCCTCGGCGTGGAACACCACCTTGGGCTTGCCCTCGATGGTCAAGCCGGCCAAGGCGGGCGCCGAGGCCAGCAGCAAGCTGGTGAGCAGGACGATGCGACTGGCGGTCATCGGGACTCCCTGAACGCGTGAATGGTCTGTAGCATGCCCCTGCAACCCACTAGTGGCCACAGCAGTCCCCAGTGCGAGCCGGGTCCGTGCGGCCTGGAGCACGGGAACGCGACGATTAAGCGCTTAAACGTCGGTGCCGAACAGCGTGGTGGACTCACCGTTCCGCAAATGGACCGTCGCGGTGCGATCCCGAACCTGTAGGCGGCCCTCGGCCGCCCAGCGCAGCACCATCGGGTACAGGCGATGCTCCATGCGAAGCACCCGCGCCTGCAGCTGCTGCACGTCGTCGTCGGGCAGCACCGGCACGACCGCCTGAGCCACGATGGGCCCCGTGTCGGTGCCCTCGTCGCAGATGTGCACGGTGCATCCCGAGACGCGGACGCCAGCCTCGATCACCTGCTCGTGGGGGCGCAGACCCGGAAACGCAGGGAGGAGGGTGGGGTGGATGTTCAAGATCCGCTGTGGGAAGGCCTCGAGCAGAGGGGGGCCAGCCACCTTCATGAAGCCGGCACAGCACACCCACTGCACGCCATGGGCCTGTAGCTGCTCCACGATGGCTCGATCGAACGACGCGCGGTCCGGGTGGTCTCGCTTGAGCACCACGAAGGTGCCGATGGAGGCGTCCCGAGCGCGCTGCAGGGCATGGGCCTTGTGGCGATCCGCGCCCACCACCACCAGCTCGGCGGGGTGGCTCGGATCGGCGGTGGCGTCGATGAGAGCCTGCAGGTTCGTGCCGCCACCGCTGGCGAGCACGCCCACCCGCACGCGGTCCGTGGGCGTCATGTGAAGGAGACCCCGTCGCCCTCGATCACGCGACCGATCACGTGACCCTCGGCGGCAGCGGCCACCTCCTCGGCGAGGGGCTGTGGTACCACCAGCACCATCCCGATCCCACAGTTGAAGGTCTCGGTCATGTCGGCCTCCGACAGCGAGCCCGTGGTGGCGAGCAGCGCGAAGATGTCGGGGACCGGCCAGCTGCCACGCCACAGCTCCGCGCCGCACCCGTCGGGCAGCACGCGTGCCACGTTGCCCGGCAGGCCGCCCCCCGTGATGTGCGCCATGGCCCGCACCTCGAAGCGCTGTCGCAGATCGAGCACGTCACGCACGTAGATCCGGGTGGGTAGCATCAGCTCGTCGCCCAGCGAGTGGCCCAGCTCGGCCGGATCCGAGTCCAGGTCGTGCGCGCCCGACTCCAGCAACACCTGCCGCACCAGGGAGAAGCCGTTGCTGTGCAGGCCGCTGGAGGGAAGCCCCACCAGGGCGTCGCCCACACTCACCGAGGTCGGATCCATCAGCTGGTCGCGCTCCACCACGCCCACGCAGAAGCCGGCCAGATCGTAGTGGCCGGGGCCGTACATGCCAGGCATCTC
The DNA here is from genome assembly GCA_019634415.1 of Myxococcales bacterium. Lineage (GTDB taxonomy): Bacteria > Myxococcota_A > UBA796 > UBA796 > DRPG01. The sequence goes on along the minus strand of JAHQVJ010000093.1, from coordinate 28,570 downwards.
GGCCGTCTCGCCACCGAGTAGGGCGCATCCCGCCAGCTCGCAGCCACGGGCGATGCCCTCCACCACCTCGGCGGCGGCGTCCACGTCCAGCGCACCCGTGGCGAAGTAATCCAAGAAGAAGAGCGGCTCGGCGCCCGAGACCACCACGTCGTTCACGCACATGGCCACCAGGTCGATCCCGACGGTGTCGTGGCGTCCGAGCTGCTGGGCGACGAGCAGCTTGGTGCCCACGCCGTCGGTGCCCGACACCAACACGGGATCGGTGTAGCCGGCGAGGGAGAACAGCCCGCCGAAGCCCCCCAGCCCGCCCATCACCCCAGGTCGGTGGGTGCGAGTGGCGGCGCCCTTGATGCGGTCCACCAAGGCCTCTCCAGCCGCGATGTCGACTCCAGCGCGGCGATACGCGTCCATTCCCTGCCTCCGGCCGGCGGACTTAACGCGCCGCGCGTTCCTGCCAAATGTCGTTCGCGCGCTCCAATCGGCTGCGCACCACCCTGTACACACCCGCATCCCACACGAGCTGGGAGTGACCTTTGCCCGGCACCTCCACGTTCTCCATGTGGCTCTCCTGGCCGGGACGGGGGCGCAGCTGGCTCGACCAATACGGACAGACGATGTCCGACCGAGAGTAGACCGACGTCATCGGGATGTGAGGCGGGAAAGAATCTCGCCCGATGGCCCGCACCACGCTCGAGCCCGGGAGGAGGTCGCGCGCCGAGGTCGACAGTGCGGCCACCCCCATCAGAGCGACACCGAGCACGGCGGTGGGGGTGCCGTGGTGCGGCGTGCCCAGGGTCACCACGGACTTGCAGCGACGATCCCCGCCGTAGTGCTGCACGTAGCGGCGAGCGATGAGTCCGCCCTTGCTGTGGCCCAGCAGGTGGAACTGCGAGAATCCGTGCCGCTCCGCCAGTCCCTCGATCTTGTCGGCGATGGTGCGGGCCGAGGTGTCGACGGGCTGAGTGTTGAATCGCCACAGTGCGCCCGACAGGTTGAAGGACAAGACCGAGAAGCCGTCGTGGCGGAGTCGGTCCTCCATCACCTCCCAGATGTTGCGGGTCTGGAAGAACCCATGGAGGAGCACCACCAGATCACGCTTGTGGCCTGCGTCGTCACGACGTCGGACCCGATCGGAGGCGAGATAAACGCCGCGGATGCTGCCGAGCTGGTCGCGCAGTGCCTCGTAGGCCCGCCGTGGGTCGAGCAGGCTGTGAGAGGATGCCATGAGGGAAGCCTATTCTTGCGCGACCGGGGGCGCGTCGGGGTTGCGGCAGCAGCGGAAGCTGATGGACTGATCGGCGAATCCAGTGGACTCGTCCGTGGCCATCGAGCAGCGCGTGCCCTTCTCTGGGGAGCTCTTCAGACCACCCTTCACCAACGCGCGACCCTTCTTCGGAGACGTGCTCGTCCACTCGCGGAATCCCCCCGAGATGTCGAACAAGCCGTACTCCGACTTGCATTGCTCGCGCGTGCCTGACGGGTACGGGTCTTCTACCCCATTACCGCAATACTCGGGGTCGAAATAGTCCCCGTAGCTGTAGATTCTCGACCAGGGGCCCTTGCAGGCCCGCTCCCACTCGTCGGCCGTGCACAAGCGCTTGCCTCGCTCCTCGCACAGCGCCTCGGCCTCGGAGTAGGTCAGGCCGAAGGTCGGCTTGGCCCCCTTGAGGTTCGGGTACTCGAACACGTCGATCAAGAAGCCCTTGGTGGAGCGCTTCTCGGCGATGGGGCCTGCCCCCAGCCCGATGTCGGGCTCCGAGTTGAGGCGGCCAGCCAGGAACGGACCCTCCGGGATGTAGATCATGTTCTGCGGATGCCGCGCGTACATGGCCTTGAAGACCTCGGGGGGAGGGCGCGTCGCCTGGATCTGATCGAAGACCTCCTTGCGGAGCTCCGCGTCGCGTGCCTCGTCGAGCTTGGCCTGGTCTGGTCGCAGGTTGAACAAGATGACCCCGATGAAGGCGACGAGGACCAGCGCCAGCCCCCAGCCGATGGGGGTGACCAGCGGTCGCCGCGGCAGATCCTCGTCGAGGCTCGCGTCCTGGAAGGTGCGCTGGATGTCGTAGATGAAGTCCTGCGTGCTCGGGTAGCGGTCCTCGGGGGCCTGTCCCAGGGCGAGGTCCACCACGTCGTTGACGTGGTCCGGCAGATCGGGGCGCCGCATCTTGGGCAGCTGGAACGTGCCGATGGGGGCCTGGCCCACCAGCAGCTCGTAGAAGATGACCCCCACGGAGTAGACGTCGGAGCGGGGGGTGGGGACGGGATCGAAGCTCTTGAGCTCTGGCGCCAGGTACTGGGCCTCGCCGCGAGTGAACTCGTCCTCGGCCAGCACCTCGGTGGGCACCAGATCGAGCAGGCCCCCGCCGGTGAGCTTGGTCTGGGCCACGAAGGTCTGGCGGCGCGGCCCAGTCCAGCGAACGTTGACCAGCACGTACTCGGGCCGCAGTGCGCGCATCACCAGGCCGTGGCGATGCATCTCGCTTAGGGCCTCGAGGATCTGCATGCAGATCTGGGCCGCTTCCTTGACCGCGAAGGTCTTGCTGTTGATGCGGTACTCCTGCAGGAGCTCCCGCAGGGTCTGCCCTTCGAAGTCCTCGAAGGTGTAGAACGCGATGCCGTTGTGCTCGCCGAGCTCCCCGACCTTGCACAGGTGGGGGTGATCGAGGCTCTGGACCGAGTTGAAGCTCGACACGATGCGAGCCTTGTGCTCGGGACCGGCACACTTCGGGTTGAGCATCGTGATGCGGACGTACAGTCCGTTGCGGAGGTGCTTGGCCCGGTACGTGACGCCCAGCGGGCTCTCGTCCAGCAGATCGACGACCTCGTACTTCTGAGCGATCACCTCGCCCCGCGAGAACTCGAGCTTTGTCGCCACCGGTGGATGCTCCTGGGCCGCGAGTGCACGCGTGGCAACCCCGTCTGGGGGCCCTCCGGAAACCTATCACAAGCCGTGCACGGAGGTTCGGTCCTCAATCGGTGCCGTGGCGGCGCACTTGAGGGCTGAGGCAATCGGTCCGTCGAGCGCGCCCTTCGTCAGTCGGAGTCGACGCGTCGCCAGCGGAAGAAGTACACGATGCCGAGGAAGATGCGCCGCCAGTACGTCAGCGAGAAAAAGCGGAAGAAGACGACGTGGATGCCCAGTGCTCCAAACAGGGACAGGCCCAGCAGCAGTCCCCCGAAGCCGAGCACGCCGAAGACGGGGATGCCAAAGGGGGCAGGGGACCACGCCGCCAGGAAGAGCAACGACCCCAGGGTGACCGTGGACGCCGCGGCGGCCATCGACAGCCGGAGGACCGCGTTTCGGATCTCCTCGCGGAGCAAGGCGGCGTCGGGGTCCTTGGTGACGATGGTGATGTTGCCCCCCTCCAGGTCCATCAGCGTCTGATTGACCTGGGTGGGCAGATCGCGGAAGTGGCCCTGGAACTGCGTCATCAGCCGGGCAGCGTCGTGGGCCACCCGCTCTGGAGAGAACCGCCGCGACATGAGCCGCTGCGCGTACGGCGTGACCTCCTCCACGATGTCCACGTCCGGCATGAGCTGCCGGATGGCGCCCTCCACCAGGGTGACGGTGCGCGACAGCACGGCGAACTCGGGGGGCAGCGAGATGTGGTACTTGCTGCACAGCTCCACGATCTCCATGAAGGTCGTGGGGTCGGCCAGATCGTCGAGGCTCGCGCCGTAGTACTGAAGCATCTTGCGCTCGAGCTCGTCGACGAAGGCCTTCAGATCCACGCGTCCGCGGGTGGCGCCTGCGCGGTAGATCGTCATCGCCAGGGTCTCGGCGTCTCGGAAGACCATGGACGTGAAGGCGCTGATGATGGTGTCCTGCATGGCCCCCGTCAGCGTGCCCATCACGCCGAAGTCGAGGTACATCAGGCGGCCCTCGTCGGTGACGTAGAGGTTGCCGGGGTGGGGGTCGCCATGAAAGAAGCCGAAGTCGAAGGCCTGGCGGTAGGTGCACTCCATGATGGCGTGGGCCAGGCGACTGGCGGCTTGGCTCTGCGGGTCCAGCTCGCGCATCACCTGCTTCAGGGGCTGGCCCTCCACCAGCTCCATCACGAGCAGCCGGCGACTGCTCCACTCGCGGAACATGCGGGGAACCCCGACGTCCACGTCGAGCTCGGCGAAGTGCTTGCGCAGGCGCTCCGCACTCTGGAGCTCCTGCAGGAAGTCCAGCTCTCGGCTGATGGCCAGGTCGAACTCCCGCACGATGGCCCTGGGCGTGTGCATGCCCGGGAGCACCAGCCGGTCCTCGGCGAGGTTGGCCAGGGTGTACAGGATCGACAGGTCGCTGCGGATGGTCCGCTCGATGCCTCGTCGCTGCAGCTTGATGGCCACCGTCTCGCCCGTCTTCAGGGTGGCGCGATGCACCTGGGCGATGGACGCCGAGCCCAACGGCTCTGGATGGATCTCCGTGAAGACGTCGTCCACGGGCTGGTCGAGCTCTCGCTCGATCATCCACTGCACGTCCTCGGGAGCCATGGGTGGCACACGGTCTTGCAGGGACTCGAACTCCACCAGCACGTCGCGGGGCAGGATGTCGGGTCGGACCGAGAGCACCTGGCCGAGCTTCACGAAGGTGGGACCGAGCTCCACCAGGACCTGGCGAAGGCGGCGGGCGAGGGTGTCGGCCGAGACCTTCGCGTCGCCGGGCAACATGTTGGCCATGCCCACCAGGTGCAGCAGGTGGCCGAAGCCGTTGCGTGCCAACACCATCGAGATCTCGTTGATCCGGGGAAGGTCCTGGACCTGGATGGTCTTGGTGGGAGCTTGAGACATCTACGTTTCTATCCCGTCGGCGCGGCCAGGTAGTTAGGGGCAGCTGCTCACTCTCGGACGACCCGGAGGCAAGACGATGGCCCAGGACAAGGGCGTTACACCGCGTTCCGAAGACTATAGCCAGTGGTACCGCGACGTCATCGCACGCGGTGACCTGGTGGACGACGCCCCTGTGCGCGGATGTAAGGTCCTCAAGCCTCACGGCTATGCCATCTGGGAGGCCATCCAGCGCGGGCTCGACGAGCGGTTCAAGGCCACGGGCCACGTCAACGCCTACTTCCCCCTCCTGATCCCGATGTCGTTCCTGTCGCGCGAGGCGGAGCACGTGGAGGGGTTCGCCAAGGAGTGCGCGCTGGTCACGCACCACCGCCTGCGCTCGAAGGAGGGCGGTGGCGTGGAGCCGGATCCCGCCAGCAAGCTCGAGGAGCCCTTGGTGATCCGGCCCACCTCCGAGACGATGATCTGGCACATGTACGGTCGCTGGATCGACAGCTGGCGGGATCTGCCCATCCTGGTGAACCAGTGGGCCAACGTGATGCGGTGGGAGATGAAGACCCGTCCCTTCCTGCGCACGTCGGAGTTCCTCTGGCAGGAGGGGCACACCGCCCACGCCACCCGCGAGGAGGCGGAGGAGGAGACGCTGAAGATGCTCGACGTCTACGCCTCCTTCGCCGAGGAGGTGCTGGCGATTCCGGTGGTGAAGGGGCGCAAGAGCGCGCGCGAGCGCTTCGCGGGGGCCGTGGAGACCTACACCATCGAGGCGCTCATGCAGGACGGCTGGGCGCTGCAGTCGGGCACGAGCCACTTCCTGGGGCAGAACTTCGCCAAGGCCTTCGACGTCACCTTCCAGAACGTGGACGGCGAGCGCGAGCACGTGTGGGCCACCTCCTGGGGTGTGAGCACTCGCCTGGTGGGCGCGCTGGTGATGACGCACTCCGACGACGAAGGGCTGGTGCTGCCCCCGGCGGTTGCGCCGATCCAGGTCGTGATCGTGCCGGTCTACAAGGCCAAGGACCGGGACGAGGTCATGGCTGCGGTGGACGGACTGCATGCGACCCTGAAGCCCCACGTTCGGGTGCGGGTGGACGACCGCGACAACCTGCGCGTGGGCGCCAAGTTCTTCGAGTGGGAGCAGAAGGGCGTGCCGCTGCGCCTGGAGGTGGGGCCGCGGGACGTGGCGAAGGGGCAGGCCTTCGCGAAGCGCCGCACCGGCGGCGACAAGTTCGCCATCGCCTTCGACGATGCACTGGCCACCGTGCAGCAGGTGCTCGACGAGATGCAGGGCGACATGCTGCAGCGCGCGCTGGACCACCGGGAGTCCCACACCTTCACGGCCGAGTCTCGCGAGGACTTCGTCAAGGGACTCGAGGAGCGGCCCGGCTTCTACCGCGTGGCCTGGGGTGGGGACGACGCCGACGAGGATCGCGTGAAGGAAGAGACCAAGGCCACGATCCGCTGCTTCCCGCAGGAACAGGACTCCGTGGAGGGCCTGACGTGTCCACTCACTGGGAAGCCGGCACGAGAGTGGGCGTTGTTCGCGCGGGCCTACTGACCTGCATTCCTCGATTATGCTGCGCGGCGGAGGGACGAGCTGTGTGGGCGATGTTGTGGATGATGGCCTGTCGCGGAACCCAGACCGACTGGGTTCCGGCAACCCGATCGGATGGAGGTGGATGTGAGCTGTCTGCCATCGACGTCCCCCTCGCGCCCATCACCACCGCCAACGCCGAGCGCCTAGAGCTCGTCGGCACGCTGTGTGTGCCCGGCGAGAGTGGCGCCATCCACGAGGTCTTCGATGCAGCGGGATCGCTGTACGCGGTGGGGGAGATCAACCAGATCCAGCGGTGGGACGTTTCGAAGGGCACCACCCGCAGCATCCCGACCACCGAGCCCGTTCGCTCGGCCGCGTGGTCGTCGCGGGCCACCCAGATGGTGCTGGGGTTCGAGTCCGGCGCGTTGCGTGCCTACGACCTCAATGGCCAGCTGAGGTGGACCACCAAGGCCGATCAGCACCACACGGGCGGTGCCTCGGCGCTCACGGTTCGCGACGAGCACGACGACGTCTTCTCGGGTGGCGCAGACGGCTGGGTGCGGCGCTGGCACGTGGCGGACGGGGCGCTGCTGGCCCGTCGGAACACCGGAGGGAGCATCCTCGACGTCACGGTGCGCGAGGACGACATCGTGGTCTGTGGGGATGGCCTGGGCACCCACGCGCTGCACGGAGACACCCTCACCCCCGGGGAGTCGTGGTCCAAGCGGGAGGAGAAGACCTTCGCCCTGGCCGTGCGCCCCCACGCGAACCACCTGGCGGTGGCCACCACCCGCGTGACGGTCTGGGAGGGACTGCTGGAGACGCGGCTGCAGACACCCATCCAGGGAGCAGCCAGCACGCTGGCCTACCATCCAACGGGGGACCTGCTCGCCGTGGGCACCTGGACGGGTCAGGTGCTGATCTACGACTCGGCAGGCCGTGCCCTGCTCAAGGAGCAGAAGGCCGACATGGGGCGGGTTCTGGCAGCGACGTTCTCCCAGGACGGGACGTACCTGGCCACCGCAGGAGACGGAGGGCGGATCCGGATCTGGGGGGTGGTGGGGGTCAGGTGAGGGCGTCGAGCCAGGTGGCCTCGTCGTCTTCCGGTGGTCGCCACTGGCCGGTGGGCAGCTCGCCGAGCTGAAAGGGACCGAAGGCGATCCGACGCAGATCCACCACGGGGTGGCCAGCGTTGGCGAGCATGCGGCGCACCATTCGGTGCTTGCCCTCGCGGACGGTGAGGGTGACCGTGGTGCCGTGAATCTCCACGCTCTCGGCGGCGAACACGCCCAGAGCGGTGCGCACACCCTCCTGCAGGCACTCCGTCAGCGTTGGTCCGGGGCTGCCCTCCACGGCGGCCACATAGGTCCGGGGCACGGCATGCTTGGGGTGCAGCAGCCGCTGGGTGAGCTTCCCCTCCGCCGCGAACAAGAGCAGGCCGCTGGTGTCGGCGTCCAGTCTGCCCACGGGATGAAGCTTGAGGTCGAGCAGATCCTTGGCGGCGGACTCCAGGGAGGGCCTGCCGTGGGGATCGCGCACGGTGCAGTGCACGCCGGCGGGCTTGTGCCACAGGGCCACCGGGGGAGCAGCGGCGAGGGGAGCGCCATCGAGCGTGAGGGCGATGGTGGGCGCCACCCGCTGGCGTGGCTCGGTACACGTGTTGCCATCCACCGACACGCGTCCGCGGCGGATGGCGTGCTTGGCGAGGCGGCGAGACAGCGCGGCGCGATGGGCGACGAGCTTCTCCAGCGGTTCGTGCTGTGGCATCCCGCCTTGTAGCGTGCCTGGGCTGATGCGGGAAGCTCCCTGCGGGTCTCACCAAGGGGAGGCAGGCTCCGTGTACCCCAAGCTCCGGTTCAGCTGGATGATCCCTTCGTTGTCGGGATGGTGGATGGTGCGGACCACGGAGACACCGGCTCGGACTGTGGCCTCGAGGTTGACCACCTTCAGGGCCATCGCGATTCCACGTTGGCGGTGGGGGCGGAGCACGCCCGTCATCTCGTTGAAGGCGAAGCCGCGGGCCCCGTGGTCGGAGGTGGCGGCCATGCCGATCCACGCCTGGTCCGCGCGGGCCAAGGTGACGAGCGCTGGATCGAACCCAGGTACGTCGATCCGCAGTCTCCGATACGCCTCCCAGGTATGGAACGTCCCACGGTCGGGGATGTCCGCCGAGCAGGTGGCGTTGAGCTCGTACAGCCGTCGGAGGTTCTCCTCCTGGCTGCCGAGGCTCGCCAACGAGACCAGCTCGACGCCGGTCTCGAGGACTCGCTGCACGGCCGCACGGTGCGGTTCGAGGTCGAGCTGTGCAAGGTCCAGCTCGAGCTTCACCCAGCGCACGGTCATCGGCTCGATCCCCGAAGGCGCTGACGGCACCGCTCGAGCAGGTGTCGCACGTGTCGCTGCTCCCACTGCTGTGCTCGGGCGGCCTGTGGGTGGCGGGACTCGGCGGCCCGAAACGCGGCGGTGTGCACGGCGCGGCGACTGCCCTTGCGGGAGCGCACGGGCTGATGCACGACGTGGAGCAGCTCGTGGTAGAGCACGAAGCCCACGAACCAGGCGGGGACGTCGACGTGATCGAGCACGGGGTGGATCCGCACCAAGCCCGTGTTCACCTCGCACGATCCGAGCTGCAGCCCGCGGCGTGGAGCGACGGTGGGCCAGCGACCCCACGTGACCGCCAGGGAAGGGGCTGGCTGTTGTGCCAGGCGGGCGTACAGCGCTCGCTCCTGTTGCAGGAGCGCTCCCAGATCGTGGACCTCGCCCGCTGCGCGCAGGGTGGCCGCGCTCGGCCGCGGCAGTCGCTCCTGCAGGCGATCCCAGGCCTCGGCGTCACCGCCGAGCACCGCGACCACGTCGTCGGGGGCCTCGAGCAGCGCCCAGTGCACGCTCACCTCCGTGGGTGGGGTGCGCCAGCGCATCACGTTCCTGCGGTTGTCGTTGACCACCACGGTGCAGTGTTCCAGTCCGTGGTGGGAGGCCACCTGACGCCCCAGGTGCCTCGCTGCATCGAATGCGACCGTGGGGTGGGGCACGCCGCTGCGCAGCCGCACCTCCACCCGCGGGTCGCTCACGAAAGCAGGCTCCTCACGGCGTCGGCCACACGCTCGGGGGTGAACCCGAGCCGCTCGGCGATCACCTTGGCGGGGGCGGAGACACCGTAGTGGTCGATGCCGAGCGCCACTCCGCCGTCGCCGATCCAGCGATGCCACCCCAAGGTGACGGCTGCCTCCACGCTCACCCGCGGCACGCCCGGAGGGCACACTGCGTCTCGGTAGACCGCGTCCTCGCGTGCGAAGCGCTCACGGCAGGGCATCGACACCACCCGCGCGGCCACACCCGAGTCGGCCAGCAGCTGCTGAGCAGCCATGCAGGTGGCGACCTCGGAGCCGGTCCCGATCAAGACCACCTGTGGCTCGTCCGCACTGCCGTCTTCGGTGGTCGGGGCCTCCGAGAGCACGTAGCCCCCGCGGCGCACAGCGCTCGACGGTGCCAGCGCCTCGCGGTCCAGCACGGGCAAGCCCTGCCGCGTGAGGATGAGCGCCGACGGACCCTGCACGCGCAGCAACGACTCGCGCCAGGCCACGGCGGTCTCGGTGGCATCGGCGGGGCGCCACACCTCCACGCCGGGAAGGGCACGCAGCGCCAGCAGCGTGGCGATGGGCTGGTGGGTGGGGCCGTCCTCGCCCAGGAACACCGAGTCGTGGGTGTAGATGTAGAGCACGGGCTGGTGCATCAGGCCCGACAGCCGAACCGCCGGTCGCTGGTAGTCGTGGAAGGCCAGGAAGGTGGCGTTGTAGGGCCGCACGCCGCCGTGCAGCGCCATGCCGTTGCAGATGGCGCCCATGGCGTGCTCGCGCACGCCGAAGTGCACCGTGTTGGCGCCGGCGAAGCCAGCGGACGACAAGGCCTGGGCGCCGATGGCCGTGCCGTTCGAGCCCGCGAGATCGGCGGAGCCCCCGATCAGGAAGGGGACCGCGGCGGTGATGGCCTTGAGGCACGCTGCCGAGGCCTTGCGGGTGGCCAGCGACGTGCCGGCTTCGAAGCTCGGCCACTCCACACGATCGGCCAGAGCGGACCAGTCGGGCTCGAGCCAGGCGCGGAACTCGGAGCCGCGTGGGTGATCCGCCACGCGGGCCTCCCAGGACTCGCGCAGCTCGGCCGCCGCGGCGCTCCGGAAGGCCGTCGAGACATCGGCGGGAACGGCGAAGGTGGCGTCGGGATCCATACCGAGCCGGGTCTTCGTGGCGCGCACCTCGTCGTGGCCCAGGGGGGCGCCGTGAGTCTTGGAGGTGCCCTCGAAGGAAGGCGAGCCCTGACCGATCACGGTCTTGCAGCACACCAGCGAGGGCTGCTCGGCATGAGCGATGGCCGCCTCGATGGCCTGGGCGATCTGGGCCGGATCGTGGCCGTCCACCTGCAGCACGTGCCAGCCCATGGCCCGCATGCGGCCGGGAACGTCCTCGGTGAAGGTGAGCTCGGTGGAGCCGTCGATGCTGATCTTGTTGTCGTCGTACAGCATGACGATGCGGCCGAGCCCCAGGTGGCCTGCCAGCGAGGCTGCCTCGCTGGAGATCCCCTCCATCAGGTCCCCGTCGCTGCAGATCCCGAAGATGCGGTGATCGCACAGCTCGGCGCCGAAGGTGTCACGCAGGGTGCGCTCGGCGATGGCCATCCCCACGGCGTTGGCGAAGCCCTGCCCCAGAGGGCCGGTGGTGGTCTCCACGCCCGGCGTCTCTCCCACCTCCGGGTGGCCCGGTGTGCGGCTTCCCCACTGCCGGAACGCCTTGATGTCGTCGAGGCTCAGGTCGTAGCCCGCCAGGTGCAACAGGGCGTACAGCAGCATGGAGCCGTGGCCCGCCGACAGCACGAAGCGGTCGCGATCGGGCCAGTCGGGGGCTTCCGGATCGAATCGCAGGAACTGGGTCCACAGCACGATGGCTGCGTCTGCCATGCCCATGGGCATGCCCGGGTGGCCGCTGTTGGCGGCTTGCACCGCGTCCATCGCGAGCCCCTTGATGGTGTTCGCGCATCGCCGGTGCATCTCGGCGTCCACTGCCGCCTCCTCGCCAGGGTGGAGCGTGTCCTATGCCAGCCACCGACGCCGAGCAATACGTGCTCACTCTGTGGCGGAGACGGGCACGAACAGGGCGATCGTGCGATCTGCCTCGGCCGTGGTGGCCGGGTCCGAGATCTGCTCGGTCCAGTGGGCACCGTCGAGGGTGGTCGCGGTGGCGGCAGCCCATGCAGCCACCTTGGCGAAGGCCTCGGGGGAGTCCGGAGACGCCTTGGCGATGGCCTTGAGTGCTGTGCCGGCGTAGGCGTCCTCGAACGTGACCTGCGGCACCACGGCGGGGCCGGTGGGCTCTCCGGAGACGGGCTGGGTCAAGGTGATCACCCAGGACTCGCCCTCGGACTTGTACTGCTGACGCATGGCGCCCACCGCGGTCATGCCCCGGGCGGCGATGGCAGCGTCCAGGGTGGCCGAGCCACGCCCGAGCGCGGTCCCCACGGCCAGCGGGTCCTTGGCCGAGACCATCACGGTCTTGGCCACGCTCACGCCCTCGACGTCGACGGTCTCCACCTCGAGCCCGGCGAAGTCGGTGTCGGGGAGCTTCTCCACCAGTGCCTTGAGGTTGGACAGGCCCTCCTCGTACTGGGGGCCGATCATGCCGTCCATCTGGGTGCCCATCACCCGGCCGATGGGGTTGTTGCCCATGTCGGCCTGCAGCCACCAGGTGACCTGGGTGCCTCCCTCGGTGGGCTGCAGCTCCCAGCCGGCGACGGAGTCGGGCTGGCCCTCGAAGCGCAGGGCCGTGCGCAGCTGCTCACACGGGGTGGACTCGACGACCTCCTGGCTGCCGTTGCCCACCTGGGGGTGGTCACTGGTCCACGACATCGACGAGCCGGTGCCCATGGCCGCTCCGGCGTAGGCGTACTCGGTGTTCGGGTCGATGGAGGCCCAGGGCGACCACTCGTTGAAGCGCTTGAAGCCGTTGATCACCGCGAACACGGTGCAGGCGGGGCGCTCCACGGTGACGGTGCGCTCGACGCGGACCTCGCGTGGGAGCAGGAACGTGCCTGCCACGGCGAGGCCGAGCAGCACGACCAAGCCCGCAAGTCCCATTGTCAGAATACGTCGCATGGTTCCTCCGACGACCCGGCGGGTTAACGCCCACTGTTTCTTCGGTCCAGTCGGCGCGGACCCCCACCCGAGGCGTCGACGACGAGCTGGACGACGTGAGCGATGCCCGGAAGGCGCACCCACCAGGCGAGCAGGGCGAACGCCAGGTTCACGTGTTCCAGCCCGCGAGCCAGCGCTGCCACCCCTCCGTCGTCGGGAGCCACCGGATGCTCCCAGCGCAGACGGGTGAGGGGAGTCGGGTGCTCCTCGGCGGGGCGAAGGGCGAGCCCCACGGGTGTCAGCCGCTGCACGAAGTCCGCCACCTCGCTGCACGGATCGCAGCCCCTGGCCACCCACAGCGTGCCGGTCTGCGCCACGTGGGGCCGCCATCGGGGCCACCACGGCCGGACCGCCCCTGCCCAGCGGGTGTAGCCCGGCCAGCGTCGGGGGAGCGTCTGCGCCTCGTGCCACGCGGCGAAGGTGGCGCTGTAGCCTGCAGCCACCACCGCCCCCGCCACCACCCACCCGCTGCCCAGGGCTGCGCCCCACACCGCCCACATCCCCACCGCCCCCAGCTGGATGGGGTTGCGGACGTAGGCGTAGGGCCCAGTGGTCACCAGCGTCGTGGGTGGATCCAGCGGAATGGGGGTGCCGCGTCCGGCGCGAACCAGCTCGTGCACGCCGCCCAGGAACAGCCCGAGTGGCGGCATCATCGCAGCCGCCAGCCCGCAGCGGACGGGCAGCGTCCACTGGCGAACGGTGTCCAGCAGCGTGCCGCCCAGCGCGACCTCGGGCACCAGCCACAGGCTCACGGCCAGGTAGGTGGTCGCCTGGACCGCCGCGCGGAATCCCCGGTGGCGGTCGCGCCGGGTGGCGTCGGCGTACAGCCAGGCGGGCACGGCCGCCACCAGCAGCAGCCCTGCGTCGGCGGCCACCCAGTGGGGGCCGAGCTGCACCAGCGGCGCCATGCGCGGCATGAGCAGCAGATCCAGCCACAGGGCTGCCAGCGCCAGCGCCAGCACGGGCAGCCGCTCGCGCCACACGAGCAGCGGCACGCCCACCCAAAGCGCCACCCATCCCAGCCACAGGTCGATGGGCACACCGAGCAGCAAGCCGCCCTCCGCCTCGAAGCGCCACCAGCCCTGGTGCAGCGCGATCTGGTTGGCGGCGAGGAGCGCGGTGCCGCATGCCGCGGTTGCGCCCACCCAGGCAGCGGGCTCTCGGCCTCGGAGCGGTCCCTTCTCGGCAGCACCGCACCGGTCGCGAAGCCAGAGCGCGAGTCCCACCACGAGCAGCGGCACCAGCGAGATCGCACGAAGGGCCGCCACCGACATGTCTCCTCCGAGCCGATGCTACGCTGCCGCGCGATGGAGCAAGACGAACAGCAGCGCCGTGCGGCTCAGCAGCGCCGCGCCCGCGAGGCGCGGGCGGCGGAGACGCAGCGCGGGCCCTCCGAGGCCTTCGATCCGGAGGCCGTCGCCGACGACGCAGTGGACGCCGAGGGGCCCCACGCCGCCCAGTGGGCCACCGCCGGGGTGTTCGGTGCTCTGGGAGTCGGTGCGCTGCTCCTGCAGGCGCTCTACGGCGCGGGTCTCGAGCAGACCGCCGCGCTCTTCGTCGCCCTTCCCACCGTGCTCGGGATCATGCTGTCGCTGGCTGGGCGACCGGGCAGCGCGCTCGGCATCGCACTGCGAGGGATCACGCTGTTCCTGCTGATGTCCGCCATCGTGTTTCGCGAGGGCGTGATCTGCATCCTGATGGGTGCTCCGCTGTACTACGGCGTCGCGGCCTTGGTGGGCTGGGCCGTGGACCAAGCGCGGAAGCGGCAGGCGCCTGCCTATGCGCTGCTCGTGGTGCCGCTGCTGCCCGTGTCCCTCGAGGGCACCGCCTGGGAGGTGGGTCGCCAGGAGCAGGTCGAGGTGGTGCGGGTGGTGCAGGCCGAGTCCGCAGTGGTGCGGCAGGCGCTGGCACAGCCGCCCGACGTGTCCACGCCGCTGCCTGCCTACCTCAGGATGGGCTTTCCGCGGCCCGTGCACGCGAGCGGGGCCGGGCTCGCGCCCGGAGACGTGCGGGCCATCGACTTCGCAGGGGGGGAGGGGGAGCCCGGGCAGATGCTGCTCGAGGTCACGCGCTCGGGTGAGGACCACGCGGTCTTCGAGCTGGTGCACGACGGCAGCCACATCGCCCACTGGCTGTCGTGGGACCGCGCCACGGTGAGCTGGCGGCCCGTGACTGGAGGCACCGAGGTGCGCTGGCGCATCGACTACACGCGCCACCTCGATCCGTTCTGGTGGTTCGCGCCTTGGCAGCGCTACGCCGTGGAGCGTGCTGCGGACTACCTCGTTCGCGCGCACGCCCCTCGATAGGCCGACGCAGGTCCGCATCGGAGCCTCTCGTCCGTCTAGGGGGTGACCTGGGAGCCACGTGGCTGGACTGGACCCCGTCTACCGACGCTTCTTCCCGCTGATCCGCGAGAAGTGCAGCCGCATCCTCGGCCGCTCCGGCGAGGCCGAGGAGGTGGCCCAAGAGACGTTGCTGCGGCTGTGGCGTCGCGGACCCGTGCAGGGCTCCGTGGCCACCGTCACCGCCTGGATCCACCGCACGGCCACGCGCCTGTCCATCGACCAGATCCGTCGTCGTACCTTGGCCCAGCAGGCGGCAGCCGCGGTCAGCCCCGTCACCCTACCGGCAGGACCCGGTCGCATCGCGCTCGACGAGCTGGTGCGGCGCGTGCCCCCCAAGCAGCTCGAGGTGGTGCTGCTGCATCGAGTGGACGGCCTGACCCAGGCCGAGGTGGCCGAGCTGCTGGGCATCAGCGACCGCCACGTGCGCCGCACCCTCGCCGCCTTCGACCGTCAGCTCGAGGAGGTCGTGTGACCCCACATCCATCGTTCCTAGCCCTCGATCGACACGCCCTGGGCGACTCCACCGCCGAGGTGGAGGCCCACGTGCACCAGTGCGATCAGTGTCGGGCCTACGTCGGTACGATCCGCCGCGATCCTGGGCCAGCTCCGCTTGGCCTGATGCAGCGTGCCGAGCGGCGCTGGTGGCGCTGGCCGGCCTTGGTGCTGCCTCTCGTGGCGGTCGGTGCGGCGCTCGCCGCGATCCTGTGGTCACCCGTGGCCGAGGACCCCTGGCTGGCCACCAAGGGCCACCCGCACGTGGAGGTGTGGGTGCGGAGCGACCAGCGGGTGTACGCCTTCGATGGCAGGCCGCTGTCTGCGGGCGACTCGATCCGCCTTCGTGTGGATCCCGCCGGGTTCGACCACGTGGAGGTGCGCACCGGGCGCGACGTCCTCTACACGGGCCAGCTGCACGGCCCCGAGGACCTGCCCGCGAGCTGGCGGCTCGACCACGCGCCGGGTCCCGAGCGCATCGAGATCACCCTTTCCCACCCGGACCGGCCCAGCTGGTCCACCACGTTGCTCATCGACAAGGAAGTCGCCCCATGATGCTTGGATGTTGGTTGTCTTTGGGGGCGGCGGCCCAGCCTGCTGCGGACCGTGTGGCCGTCCTGGTGGGATCCAACAGCGCCATCCCCGGCGCCCGTCGGCTCCGCTACGCCCACAGCGACGTCGATTCCGTCGCGGCTGCCTTGCGAGAGGTCGGAGGGTTCTCCGACGATGCCGTGCACGTACTGCGGGACCCTCGACCCGAGCGGGTGCTGGAGCTGCTGCAGGACGTGCCGGTCACGCCGGACACCACGCTGCTGTTCTACTACTCGGGCCACGCCGAGGCCGATGCGCTGTACCCAGGAGGGCGTCCGCTGACCGTGTCCTCGCTGCGACAGGCCATGGACGCCACCGGGGCTCGCTTGCAGCTGGGCATCGTGGATGCGTGTCGCGGGGGCACCTGGACGGGCACCAAGGGACTGGTGCCCGAGGCGGTGCCCTTCGAGCTGCCCGATCCGCTGGACAGCGAGGGGGCCGCTTGGATCGCGTCGACCTCGGGTGTCGAGTCGGCCCACGAAGCGGAGCTGGTGCACGGCTCGCTGTTCACCCACCACCTCGTCGTCGGGATGCGCGGGGCTGCGGACCACTCCGCGGAGGGGGAGGTCACGCTGTCGGAGGCCTTCGACTACGCCAAGCGGCGCACGGCGCGCGATGCGGCGGTCTTCGCGGACACCAAGCAGACGCCGAGCTTCCACCTGCAGCTGCGGGGGCAGCGGGACGTGGTCCTCAGCAAGCTGCAGACGGCGCCCACCACGCTGACGGTGACGCAGACGGACGGGCCGCTGCAGGTGCTGCACGTGGAGTCGGGGGTGGTGCTGCTCGAGCTGCCCCCTGGCCAGCAGGAGGTGCGCTTGGCGCTGCCTCCAGGGGGCTACGTGATCCGGCGCAGCACCGACCAGGGTGTGCTGTCCACGAGCATCGAGCTGGCTGCGGGCGAGAGTGTGTCGGTGGCGGAGTCGGGCCTACAGCTGCGTGCGGTCGACGAGCTGGCTCCCAAGGGGCGTAGCTTGCGGATCGCGAGCACCCACGACATCCTGCCTGCCCGCCACGGCGACGTCCGTGGCCGCCTCTGGGTGTTGGGGCTGGGGTCCGCCTGGCGTCTCGATGGCTCGGTGGCCTACAGCGTCAACCGCAGCGTGCAGGTCGCCACCCCCGCCGTGGTCACCGTGCGCCAGCCAGGCCCGAAGGACCGTGCTGCCTGGATGCCGTGGGGCGGGGTGGACTCGGTCGGGATCCATCGCGACTTTCGATACACCCGGTGGACGCTCGGCCTGCGCGTGGGCATGGACCACCGCGCTCGGATCGGGGAGCACGCTCGACTCCTGATCGGTCTGTCCGCTGCGCTTCCCTACTACGCGGAGTCGGGCCAGAATCCCGTTGGCCCCAACCTGCCTCCCTTTGGTCGGTTCTCCATGGAAGCCCAGCTGGTGTGGAGCAAGACCTGGGCGGACCGGCTCACCCTGAACGTGGGCGTGGTCGTGGGGCCATGGGCTCCCTCGTCGGGCGCGTTCGTCACGTTGTCGCCAGGGCGGCGTGGCGGACGTCGGACGCCCCTGCTCCAGTGGCACGCCTTCGATCACGTGTCCTTCGACGCATACATCAACGTGATCCCGTTCGGCATCGGCTCGGACGGCCGCCCCTATCTCAACCTCGCCCAACGTCCATCCCCCGAGGGAGACCTGCTACTCGGGATCACCGCGACGCTGTGACGACCCGTTCAGGCCGTGGCGGAGGTTCGGCTTCGGGCGGCATGCTGCGCCGCCATCAGGCGGTCCTCGCGCGTGACCTCGGCCCGAGCGGCCGACTTGGCCGCGGCGTCGTGCAGGGCGTCCATGGCCACGTCGGCGGCGTCCAGGTCCTCGTGCTCCACCTGCGCCACCAGGTCGCGTAGGCCCTTCAGCAGGGCCTCCACCTGGACGTCGCGACGCTGGCGCACCTCGGTCAGCCCCGAAGCGCCGATCCCCAGGGCGTGCTCGGCGTCCTCGAGGGCTGCGAGCTGGGCGGCAGCGCGGAGCTGGTGCGCCAGGCTGCGCCGGACCTCCTCGGCGGCCGCATTGTCCTGGGCCGCCACGCGGCGGATCAGGGTGAGCGCCGGCTCCCATCGCGGGTCGGTGATGGGGGTGTGGTCGCGCTCCTGGACGGCGAGGCGCTGATGGAGCACCTCGAGCACCGTCGCCCGCTGCGAGGCGCGGTCCCGTCGCCACACCTCCACGAGTCCCAGCGAGATCACCACCGTGGCCAGGGCCGAGAAGAACGCCAGTGCTGCGCTGGGCATGGTGGATCCCACGAGCAGCGCGCTCGCAAGCACCACGGGGACTCCCAGGATGACGTGAGCCAGAGCCGGTGTGCGCAGCGTCGCCATCGTCCCTCCTGGTGCTGTCGATCTCCTATCGGGTGCTTCAGATTATTCAATATGAAATGAAAATTGCCCGACTACGGAGACACCTCGATCCACCCGATGTTCTCCTCTCCGATGGCGGCCACCAGAGCCTCGAGGTCCTCCGCGGAGACCGCGTTGTTCACCAAGGTCAGGCGATCCGTCACTTCCTTCAGGGAATGGAGGTCCGACACGTCCGAGAGGGAGGGGTTGTCCGTGATCTGGATGTCGGCCGCCGCCCGCAGCGAGTCCAGGCCTCGCAGGCTCGCCAGATCGCTGTTCTGCCGAATCGTCAGCTCGCTGGTGGTCACTCGCTCCAGTCCCGCCAGATCGGGCAGCCCCTCGACACCCACGATGTTGATCCGAGCGACGTCCTCGACGGCCTGTAGTCCGGTCAGGGAGGGGATGGCGCCACCGGAGATGTCCAGCGTGCCGATGCGCTCGACGCCCCGGAAGGTCGACAGGGGCACCAGGCGGTTCCGTCCTCGGAGCTGGAGCACTTCGATCTCTCGCAGGTCGTGCAGCCCGGTCACCCTGTCCAGTGCTCCGTTGTAGCTGAAGACCACCACCGCAGCCTCTGCCGTCACCCGGGGCACTGCCAGTCTCTGCAAGCGGTCGTTGCTCTCGACTCGCAGCACGGCTGGCTCAAGCTCGGAGCTGTCTGGCGCCACGAGGGTCGCGTGGGTGAGTGCCGTGGCGTCCACGAGCCGTGGGTTGTCGCTGAGCACGAGTCCGCCGAGCTGGCACAGGCAGGACAGCGGCTCCAGATCCTCGAAGGGGGTGTTCCTAAGGGTCAGCGTGCCGCCGACGGCATTCCACTCGTCACACAGGGCCTCGGCGAGATCGTGCGCACTCCCACCAGACAGCGTCGCGTCTCCCGGCAGCACGTCGAGCGAGGAGCAGTCTCGTTCGTCCGGCGCGTCGTCCGACGGCAGGTGTTCCATGGGGGGCGACGGGGACGGCGCGCTGGAGGTGCAGCCGCCCCACAGCAGCACACTCCAGATCAGCTTTCGTGCCATGGTCTACAGCGTCTCGAGGAACGCGATCAGAGCCAGCCTCTCCTGGCGCGACAGCTCCTGGTCGCTCGCGCCATGGTCTGCCCCGCCACAGGAACGCCTGAACCGTGCCATCAGGTCGTCGGCGCAGCCGTCGTGCATGAGCGGTAGGCGGTTGGCCACACCCAGCAGGTGGGGGACCGAGAACCTGCCGCCAGTACCCACGTTGCGACGCGTACCATCGCTGTAGGTGGGTCCGTTGTGGCACTCGATGCACCCCGCCTCGTCGGAGTGGAACAGTGCGCGACCCCAGTCGATCTGCGACTGGCTACCCTGCGGTGTGACGGACCGTGTGGGCAGGTCGTCGAGCCACTCCTGCAGCGCGGAGATCTGCAACGCATCCTGCTCGAGGCCGCCCATTCGATCGGTGTAGACCTGGTTCATCAGCTCACCGAGATCGGCCAGCTCTCCCTGCCAGTGGAAGGGCGCCGACTGGGAGAGTCCGCCTGCCAGATCCTGCGTGCGTCGCTCGCCGATGTCTTCGAACGACCAGGTGTGCCCGTCTTCGTGGCCATCGGGGTGGCACGACGCGCAGGCGACGTTGCCGTCGCCGAACACCGTCGCGCGATGGAACACCTCGTAGCCGTAGCTGCCGTCGAGCTCCTCGATCACGGGCTCGCCTGCGACCCGCACCACGAAGGGGTCCGCGGACACGCTCACGATCCGACCGGACGCAGCAACCGCCACGCTGCTGACGATGTCATAGGTGCTCGTGAACCCATCGGTACGACCGGTCTGGACACAGCCCTCCGGGTCGCTGCGCAGCGAGCCGGGCGCCAGCCGGACCACCGATGCCGGGTTCACCAGGCCTCCGGGGTTCGTGCCTGCCACGGCGATGACCAGATCGCCATCAGGATGCCGCACCAGGTCCGTCGGCACGGGCAGGTGGTCGAGGGCCCCAGAGGTCTCGACGTCGCCATCGGGCGTGACGCGGGAGATGGCGGCGTGAACGATGCCGAAGCAGTCCCCCGAGTAGTACCCGCTGGGGAGTGTGATGATCAGATCTGCCGTGCTCGCTCGCTGGTGCAACAGCAGGATGCCGCCCTCTTCGTGAGCGATCATTCGCCACGCGACGTTCGGCAGGAACGTGGCGGTTGCTGTGTCGAGCGCCTCGAGCTCGAAGCGCGCTACGTCCTGGGGGGCCGAGGGCTGGTAGGACAGCACCTCGGCGGACGTTCGCCGGCTCACCCACACGCGATCCTCGAGTTGGTCCACGACGACGTCGTGCAGATCGACGTCCAACAAGGTGGACGAGAGGACTCCCGTGACGTCCATGTGCACGAGCTCTCCGCTCGCACACGCCAGCCACACGCTCCCGTCTCTGTCGACGTCCAGGCCGCGAGGCTGCGGGCACGGCGCGAGCTCCCGGACGACCCGTAGGGTGCCTCCCTCGAGCACCAACACGCGACCGCCTCGCCGCAGGGTCACCCAGAGTCGACCTTCGTGATCCTCCACCAGCTGACCCGGCTGAGCATGGCGCTGCAGCTGAGTCGACATGATCACGTCCGGCTGCTCGGTGTCCACCAGCAAGACTCGGCTCGAGCGCGTGTCGCTCACAGCCGCCGTGCGGCCGTCTGCCAGCATCGTGACGGCGCCGCCCGCCGCGGTCGTGCTCGCTGGATCGAGCACGAGGGGATCGAGTGTGGTGGATGTCGACTCTGTGTGGTCCGTGCAGCCCAGCAGGCCCACGGAGATCCATGCCCAGCCAGTCATGGTGCCTCCCGTTGGTGTGACCACTATGCAGGAGAGACCAGCGGATCGCTACAGCTCACTCCGGTGGGGGCGCAGGCTCCGGGCGCGGTCGCCGACGCCGCCGCTTCTGCGTGCGGTCCTCGCCTTCGCCGATGACCTCGCCGTCCTCGTCGCGCTTCTTGCGCTTCTTGAACAGGCCCCCGAACAGCCGGCCCAGCTGCACGCCGGGTCCGCCGTGCTCGTCGCACTTGTCGTCGGGCACGGAGCCCACCGAGAACAGCTCCTGCACCGTCTCGTCGCACACATCGCGCGCGGGCAGCCCGGAGGTGGCGCACAGCTCCACGCTCTGCAGCCCGCCCGGGACCGACGGGGCAGGGATGTGCTGGGTGCCCGAGGCCTCCACGAAGCGCGCCCAGGTGGGCAGCGCACCGCGGCTGCCCGACAGACCCAGGGTGCCTCGGTCTCGGCCCACCCACACGGCCACGGCCAGCTCGGGGGTCAGCCCCACGAACCAGGCGTCGCGGTATTCGTCGGTGGTGCCCGTCTTGCCGCCCACGTGACCCTCGATCCCGTAGCGACGAGCCCTCGCGCCCGTACCCGACGTGATCACGCCACGCAGGACGTCCATGGCCTGGGTGGCGGCGCGATCGTCGACCACCTGACGCCGCAGGGGCTCGATGGTGAGCAGCGGATCGCCTTGTACCGTGCGCACCTCCTGCACCACCTCGGGCCGGTGGGCCACGCCATGGCCGAACAGGGTGTAGGCGCCCGCCATCTCGAGGGGAGAGGCCGCGAAGGAGCCGAGCGCGGCGCTCGGCAGCCCCGTGGACTCCGACAGGCCCGTGGCCTGGTAGAAGCGCTGGAGCCGGGCCATGCCCACGTGCTCGGCGAGGTGAACCGCCGGGATGTTGCGGCTCGCCTCGATGGTGCGGCGCAGGCTGACCTCGCCCTCGAACTTGCCGTCGTAGTTCTTGGGAGACCACAGCTCGGTGCCCAGATCCATGGTCATGGGCTCGTCGGACAGGCGGGTGGAAGGGGTGACGACGCCGTCGTAGAGCGCCTTCACCAGGGTGAGCGGCTTGATGGTGGAGCCCACCTGCCGCTTGGCATCCACCGCGCGGTTGAAGGCGCTGTCTGCGTAGCTGCGGCCGCCCACCATGGCCACCACTGCGCCGTCCTCGATGCGTACCGCCACCAGCGCCACCTGGGCTCCAGCGGCCTTCGGATACTCCTCGTCGAGCTCCGCCATTCCCTCGGCCACGGCCTCCTCGGCGGCGCGCTGCAGCAGGGGGTGGATGGTGGTGTGCAGGTGCACTCCGCGCGACAGGGCCCCTTGGCCAAGCTCACCCTCCACGCGCTCGATGGCTGCGTCCACCGCATAGGGTGCACGGCGTACCTTGCTCGGCGGCAGGCCCGACAGCTTGATGGGCTTGGCCTTGGCCCGCTCCAGGTCCTGTTCGGTGATCTCGCCCAGATCGTGCATGCGCTGCAGCACGAGGTTCCGGCGCTCCAGGGCTGCCTGCTCGTGGCGGATGGGGGAGTAGGTGTTGGGCGCGGGGATCACACCCACGATGAGTGCGGCCTCGTGCAGGTCGAGGCGGCTCGCGCCCTTGCCGAACCAGGCCAGCGACGCCTGCTCCACGCCGTGCAGCGGCAGGCCGCCCATCTGCCCCAGGTACACCTCGCGCAGGTACAGCTCGAGCAGCTGGTCCTTGGTGAGGTGGGACTCGAGAGCGGCCGCGAAGAAGACCTCCCGGACCTTGCGCCGAATGGTCCTGTCCTTCGACAGGAACAGGTTCTTGGCGAGCTGCTGGGTGAGAGTGGAGCCCCCGGCGAGCTCGTTGGTGGTGGCGTTGGTGAAGATGGCGCGCAGGATCCCGATGGGGTCCACGCCGTTGTGTTGGCGGAAGCGCACGTCCTCCATGGACAGCAGCGCGGGCTCCACCCAGGTGGACATGCTCGACAGATCGACGCGCTCCCGCTTGGTGTCGAGGTCGGTGACCACGCCGAGCACGGTGGGCGGCAGCGTGACGCGCTCACGCGACAGCTTGGCCACCTTGCCGCTCTTCACGGTAAGGGTGGTGCGGCCCTCGTCCACCAGCACGCCCGGCACGGGCTCCGACAGGGACGTCCAGATGTCGAAGGTGCCGTCGTGCAGCGAGAACAGGCCCACGCCGTCGCCGGTGGCGTCCTGGCTGTCGGACACGGACTCCACCCGCTCGTAGCCGGCAGCGAGCAGATCGCCCTCGAGCACGCCGACGTTGGCGGGCATGCCCTTGCGGACCACCATGGGCGCCGACCAGACGGTGCTCTCCACGGTGCGCGGGGGCGCGGCCAGGTAGGCGGCGACGTCGCTGCGCGCTCGCATCCACAGCAAGCCTGCGGTGATGGTGAGCCCCGCGGCGATGGCCAGCACCCAGGTGAGCAGCTCGGCAGCCACCCACATCCCCGACTCGGGGGGCGGATCCTGCACGGCGGTGGTCCGCCGGCTCACGGTGCGCGGATCGCGGCGGCGCGCGCGCTGTGTGACGCGCGGACCCTCGCGGGAGCCGCCGGATCGCTTCGACCTCGATCGCGACCTGCTGGGCTTCCTGGAACTCATCGTGGAACGTCCCCGTGCCGATGCTGGGAATGTAAGCTCGGGCGGGAGCATGAGCCATGGCATCGCGGACGCTGGTCGTGCACGCCACCGACGTGCTCGCCCGAAGCTACCTGTCGGTGGCGCCCGGACGGGCGTCCCCGCAGGGCCTCCCCACGAACGCGCTCTTCGGCACCGTGCGCACGATTCGACGAGCGCTCGCGTTCAAGCAGCCGGAGCGCGCGGTGGCCGTGGTGGATGCTTCCGAGCCGCCCGCGGACTGGCCAGCCGACCTCCGCAGCCAGAGCGCAGCGCTGTCGGAGCTGCTCGCGGAGCACGGCCTGTGCGTGGTGCGCGCGGAGGCGCCGCTGCACGTGGTGGCCAGCTACGTCACGGCGGCGCTGTCCGACGGCGACTGCATGGTGGTGGGCAGCGACAAGCGCCTCGCACCGCTCGTGAGCGATCAGGTCTGGTGGTACGAGGGCCACAAGGACGTTCGCTACACGCCGGAGGCGCTGCGCAAGCGCTATGGCGTGGCCCCCGCGCAGTGCGGCGACTGGCTGGCGCTGGTGGGGGAGGAGGGGATCCTCGAGGGCGTGCCAGGCATCGGCAAGAAGGGGGCGGTGTCGCTGCTGCAGGCCCACGGCTCGCTGACCGCGGCGCTGGCGGATCCGGAGTGCGTCGAGGGTCGGGTGGGTCGCGCCCTGCGAGCGGCGCTGCCGGTGGCCCGCGACCAGCTGCAGCGGGCCACCCTCCGCCGCGACCTCGCGCTGCCGGTGCCGCTGTCGGACTGCGCCTTCCGAGCGCCCGAGGCGGAGGCCCTCAACGCGACGTACCGCCGCCTGGGGTTCTTCTCGATGCTGGCGGCCACCGGCGTGGCCGAGGCGCGTGCCGACACCCGCTACGCGGTGGCCGATACCCCCGAGGCGGTGAGGCAGGTCTTGGCCCAGCTCGGCACGGGCCCCGTGAGCCTGCAGGTGCTCACCGAGGAGCCGTCGCCGGTGCGGGGCGAGCTGGTGGGGCTGGCCTTCAGCCGGGCGCCTGGCGAGGCGGTGTACGTGCCGCTGCTCGGAGCGTCGGGGGAGGCGTGTCTTCAGGCCCTGGCTCCCTGGCTTCGAGATGCCGAGGCTGCCAAGGTGGGGCACGACACCAAGGCCGCCGCCGTGGCCCTGGCCAGGCGGCAGGTCGAGCTGCGGGGCGTCGTGGGGGACTCGGCGCTGGCGTCGCACCTGGCCGATCCCAGCGGCATGGCGCCCCACGACCTGCACCGGGTGGCCCGCGTGTGCCTGCACCGCGCGCTGCAGCCCGTGGACGGGCTGCTCGGGCGAGGGGCGAAGCGAGTGGGCTTCGCCGACCTCCCCGTCGCGCGAGCGGGCGCCTATGCGTGCCACCTCGCCGATGCGGCCGGGCAGCTGTGGCCCCTGCTCGGACCCGACGACGATGCCCTGATCAGCGAGGCTCTGCAGCTGTCGGAGACGCTTGTGCGCATGGAGCTCAAGGGCATGCCGGTGGACACCGACGACCTGGCGCGCTCCAGCGTCGACTTCGCCGCCATCCGCCAGGAGCTGGAAGCAGACATCTTCCGCCTCGCCGGGAAGTCCTTCGCCATCAACTCCACCAAGCAGCTGGGATCGGTGCTGTTCGAGGACCTCGGCCTGGAGGTGATCCACCGCACCAAGACCGGCTGGAGCACGGCCACCCACGTGCTTCAGCGACTGGCGGCCGCCCATCCCATCGTGCCGCTGGTGATCCGCTGGCGTCAGCTGCGTCGTCTGCAGGACAGCTGGATCACGGCACTGACGCGAGCGGTGGACGACGACGGACGCGTTCGCTCCACCATCCATCCCGCGCGCTCCTTCTCAGGGCGGCTGATCAACAGCCATCCCGATCTCGGCCGCGTGCCGGGGCGCACGCCTGAGCTGGCCCGGATCCGCCACGCCTTCCGCGCGCCCGAGGGCTCTGTGCTGCTGTCGGTGGACTACGAGCAGCTGGGCCTGTACGTGCTCGCCCACCTCACCGAGGATCTGGCCCTCGTCACGCCGCTGTCGGAGGGGGCGGACATCCACCGCGCCACTGCGGCAGCCGTGCTCGACAAGCCAGCGGCCGACGTCACCGCCGACGAGCGACAGATGGGCAAGGTGGTGAACTTCGCGACCTTCGCAGGTCAGGGGCCCAGCGCGCTGGCGCTGCAGCTCGGGGTCACGCCCGCCGAGGCCAAGCGTCGCATCGCGCGGTTCTACGAGCGCTACTCGGGGGTGCGCGCCTTTCAGCAGGCGCAGCTGGCGCACGCACGCGAGCACGGCTTCGTGCCCACCCTCGCGGGGCGACGCTGGCGGGTGGGGGATCTCGCGTCACTGGAGCCCAAGGACCGCGGCTACGCCGAGCGCCTCGCCAAGCGTGGGACCCACGAGGGCTCGGTGGCCGACGTCACGCGGCGGGGTCTGCTCCACGCCGATCGGGCGCTGCGCGAGGCAGGGTGTCCAGCAGAGCCCCTGGTGCAGATCCACGACGAGGTGTTGTTCGAGGTGCCCAGGGCCGCCCTGCTGGATGCGGCGCGCATCGCGTCCGACGCCATGCGGCGGGCGTTCGCGCTCCGGGTGCCGCTGCAGGTCAGCTGCAAGGCCGGACCCAGCTGGGCCGAGCTGTCACCGCTGGAGCCGGTGCAGGGCGCGGACTAGCTTTCGGTTGGCATCCTCCAGCTCCCAGTAGGCGCCCTCCAGCTCGCTGGAGCGCTCCTTCTGGGCGCGCATGAGGACCTCTCGCATGAGGTCGTGCTCGAGCGCGACCTGGAGCCTCGTGGCCGTGGCTACCACCTCGTGGGGCCGACCCCCGTGGTCGTGGGCGGCGAGGTGCTCGAGCAGGGCCAGCACCTGAGGCGTGGAGGTGAACGGAGGGCGTACCTCCTTGGTCTGTCGCAGGCCCTGCACGATGGCGGGTGTGATCTGGTGGCGGATCTCGTTGTACGTGTACTGCTGAACCTCGGCGTGCTGCTCCGACAGCACGCTCATGCGGGCGTACACCATGGTGGCCAGGCTCGCCGTCAGCAGTACGGTCACCAGGGCCGCAGCGACTACCGGGAAGGCCAGGGTGTGCCACTCGAAGCGACGAGGGGCAACAGGCTCCGCCGCTGCCTCGAGCATGCGGATCCTACCTCCCTCCGTGAGATCCTCCCGCGACAGATCCAGGGAGGACTGTGGCGCTTGCACCGCCCCCAGGCTGGGCAACGGAGTGGGGGACACGGGTCGGGGACGATGGCCACGGTCGGACAGCGTGGGCGTGAACAGGTCCACCACCGGCTGCTCCGCCAGGATGGACGGCGTCTGCAGCGGGGCTGCCGGCAGCATCCACGCCACCTCCCCGAGATCTCGGTACAGATCCAGGGCCGTGGTGTGGGGGCGCTCCAGCACCATGCGCAGCGAGGGTGGGATCACCTGGGCCTCGGGCACGTCGCCCCACGGTAGCGGTGGGGGTGGGTAGCCCGTGAGCAGGGTGTACAGGGTGGTGGCCAGTCCGCGCGTGTCGGACAGCATCGCCTGGGACAGTGCGTCCCGATCCGGCTCGCCGCCGAATCCCGTCACCTTGCAGCGCCCCTTGCCGTCGATGAGGAGCTTGGCTGCAGACAGGCGTCCGTGCACGATGCGGCTGTCGTGGGCTGTCTGCACCGCCATGCAGGCGTCACGCACCAACGCCACCGCCATACGCGCGGGCATCGGCCCGTGTCGGGCCACCCAGTCCAGCGTGGAGCGACCCTCGGCGTACTCCGACACCACAAAGGCGCTGTCTCCCGCCTGTCCAACGTCGAAGACCTGCAGCACGTGCGGATCGTCGATGGCTTGGGCGGCGGCGGCCTGGCGCATGTAGCGCTGTAGCCATCGCCCGTCGGGATCCGAGGGCATCACCTTCACGACACACAGTCGCTGGGTGGAGGCGTGCATCGACAGGTACACCATGGAGGTGGCCCCTTCGGCCAGCGGGCGCACCAGGGCGTAGCGCTGAGTCACCTGGCTCGGCAGAGCCATCGTTCGCGTCGTCGTCATGGGTGCCCTCAATCCACGATGGCGGTGGGAAGGGACTCGGCGACCCGTTCGTACATCTCTGGCAGGTCGAGCGCGCTCGGGCTGTTCTGGAAGAAGCCGACGCCGCGGACCATGTTCTCCATCTGGGTGATGTTCACCGAGCCGTTGGTGTACAGAATGGTCCAGATGTGGATGTCGTAGTCGTCCCAGGCCAAGTCGGCGGCGTCGTTGGCTGCCGTGTTCCCTCCTCCGCAGTTGAACACCCCATCCGACATGACCACCATTCCGCGGAAGAAGGTCGCATCGGTGTGATCGCGGAGCTGGTCGATGGCTTGCTCCATCGCGATGGAGGGGTTGGTGCAGGCGCCGATGTCGGTCATCAGTGGGTAGGGCACCGTGGGATCGGTGTACGTGGCCGGATCCGTCGGGCAGCCCAGGTCCGTGTTGCAGACGCCCGCGAGCTGGCCCGTCAGATACGGAAGCTCCGTCTCCAGCGGTGAGAGTCGGGCCCAGGGCGGGTCGTTCATGTCGGTGGCGGCGCCTCCCCCCTCCATGGCGCCGAGCTCGGCGTAGCCGGCCAGCCCCAGCAAGTCGTCCTCTTGGGGGCGGTTCACGAGATGAGCCAGGAAGATGAAGTTGGCCTCTCGCGACACGTCGATGGCTCCGGTCCCCAGAGGACCGTTCATCGAGCAGGAGAAGTCCTGCACCAACATGATTGCGCGCTGCTGCTGTGCGGTGAGGGCGCGGGCGGTCACGTCGTGGGTGTTCACCCCGAACATGGGGGCCAGCAGCAGGTCCACCGAGTTCGTGCCCTGACGCGCCACCGACACCTCGATGGCGTTCACGTTGCCCGTGGGGCTGCACCCCTCACAGAACGACTGGGTTCCGTGGTGGTACAACCCGAAGCGAATGTCTGTGCGCGTTGCGATCCCCATGCCCACGGGGTTGCGCGTCACGATGAAGTCGGCG
>JAHQVJ010000092.1 GCA_019634415.1 Myxococcales bacterium | reverse complement strand
TGCACGCGCAGGCGCTGGCGGCCCTGGATCGCCCGGGCCCCACGCTCGTGGGC
Source organism: Myxococcales bacterium (assembly GCA_019634415.1). Taxonomy (GTDB): domain Bacteria; phylum Myxococcota_A; class UBA796; order UBA796; genus DRPG01. The sequence goes on along the minus strand of JAHQVJ010000092.1, from coordinate 46,658 downwards.
CGAGGCCTGTGGGCGGCGGTGGCTGCGAGCGCCCGAGGCGGGACCGTGGACGCACGGCAGCTGCGGACCGACGGACCGCCACCGGTGGGAGACCCCATGCGCGCCGACTGGATCCGACTGGCGGGAACGCCTCGGCTGCAGACGACCACGACGCGCGCCACCGTGCGGGTCGAGGGCGAGGCGGTCGCCACCCTGGATCTCACGCGCGGTGGCCTCGCCCGGGTGGCGGCCACCGGTGCGGTGGACGTGGACGCGCCTGGTGCCGTGGTGCTGCGCTCGTCGCTCCCCCCCATCGGAGACGTGCCCCTGAGCGGGCTGCGTGTGCCGCGCCATCCTTCGGGGCGCCCCTGGTCACAGGCGGTGCCCCGCGATCGAGAGGCGCAGTCGCTGGTGGGCTGCAACCCGTGTGTCGTGGCGGTGGGCGAGGCGGTGCGCCTGCCCGGGCACGTGCGTCTGCCCGTGGGCTGGTCGAGCCCAGGTGTGCGCGCGGAGGGGCGCGGATCGGCGACGGTGCTGCACACGTCGGCGCCAGCCTCCGTGCAGCTGCGAGGAATCGAGGCCAGCGACGGTTCCTGGTCCGAGCCGCTCCGCATCGAGGTTCGCGCCGAGGCGGAGTCACCGCTGCACCCGCTGGTGCGCCTGGAGATGGCCGAGGTGGCCACGGCACGAGGGCAGGTCCCCGATCTGTCGGATCTGACCGACGTGCCCGAGGGGCGGCTCGCCCTCGTGGGGCTGACGAGCGCGCTGCAGGCCGAGGACGAGGCCGCCATCGTGGAGCACTTCATGCGGCTGGTGGCCGTGCAGCCCTCCACACCGCTGTCGCTGGGCGACGTGGCCACCGTGGCCCGCGCCATGGCGACCCAGGGTCGACACGAAGGAGCTGCGCGGGTGTGGCGAGCCGGGCTCGACGCCGCCTTCAACGCGGAGGCCGCTGGCCTGAACCAGCTGGAAGGCGCCGTGGGCACGCTGGCGACGTCCAAGCTCATTCGCGACACCGCCCAGCGCTACCCCGACGGGAACGCCGTGGGCGAGGCGCTGTACCTGCTGCCCACGGAGCTTCGCTCCATGGCCGGAAGCCAGCTGGACGAGACCGTGGTCGCCGCTGGGATCACGGCCATGGACCTGCGGCTGACGGCGGCAGCCTGGGACCGAGAGTTCCTCGCGCTGAACCGAGACCACGACCGTGCACCGGCGGCAGGACTGCGCCTGGCACGCAGCCTGCTCACCCTCGGCGCACCGGAGCGCGCCACCAACTGGGCTCGGGCCATCGCCCGTGCCCACCCCGACGACCCGCTCGTCGACGCGCTGACCTACCTCGAGGCGTTGGCGCGCACGGAATCCGAGCAGCCCGGCGCGGAGACCCTGCTGAAGCGGCTGGTGGACGAGCCCTTCCCCAACCAGATGGGCACCCTGGAGCCCTCGACCCACCGGTCGGAGGCCCAGCTGGTGCTCGGGCGCCTGTACGAGGCACGCGGCCAGGTGGACCGGGCCCTGCAGGCCTACGGCGTCATCGCGGCGGACGTACCGGAGGCGGCCCGCTCGGTGACCGCGCTCGAGGCTCGTCGCATCGAGATCCCCGCTCTGGTGCGGGTGATGCCGGGGCAGCCTGCCACCCTCGAGACCGAGCTCCAGGGGATCGACGAGCTGCAGATCCGCGTCTACTCCGTCGACCTCAAGAGCATCTTCCTGCGCGACCAGGGGCTGTCGGAGGTGCGGGACATGCCCGTGGCGGGCGTGTCTCCCACCTGGGCGGCCACTCGCCGCGTGGGCGTGGGGCCGTTCCCCGTGCAGCGAACGCTGACCCTGCCGCTGTCGGACCGCGGTGCCTGGCTGGTACACCTGGAGGGCGACGGCGTGCGCGCTTCCTCGCTCGTGGTCCGCTCCGGCCTGAAGCTCGCCGTGTCCGATCACACAGGCGTGCGACGCGTCACTGTGCAGCGCGACGGCAGACCGGCGCCGGGCGTGGAGGTCCGAGCCCTTGCGCGCGGCCGGGTCGACAGCGCCACCACCGACGTGCGCGGTGTGGCGGAGGTGGGAGCCGGCTCTCCCGTCTTCGCCTTCGACGAAGAGCACGTGGCCTTCACCGACCCCGACGCAGATCCCTCGGGCTCGGCCAGGCCCGCCCCTGCCGCCCAGGCCCTGCCGCTGAAGCAGCTGGACTCCCGCCTCGGATCCGAGCAGGCCAAGGACCAGGAGACCTACCGTCGTCGCTTCAAGTCTCAGGCGAGCGAGGAGCTGATGCTGAACGCCCTGTGACCCCCAGCTCCGCCAGGAGCGACCGCAGGGCTTGTCCCTCGGCAGCTGGCTGCACGCGCTGCGCCAGCGCCGCCATCTGCTGCCGCAGGCTCCCCAGGAAGGTCGGATCCGCCTCGGCCCGCACGAGGAGCGCTCGCAGCTGGTCGGTGTGGCCGACGTCGAAGTAGCCGTCGTAGCGCGCCCCCAGCAGCCCCACGTTTCCGCTGATCCGCGAGGCCAGCACGGCGGTGTGGGCCGCGGCCGCTTCCGACACCACGTTGGCGCCCCCTTCACTGCGCGACGACACCACCAGCACGTCGCTGGTGGCCACCAGGGACCGTGCCTCGTCGGGGGGGACCGATCCGAGCCAGCGGTAGCGGGGCGTGAGGGCCATCTGGGCCCGTGCGCGCGCTGCCCAGTCCTCGTCGGCGTCTCCCACGTGCACCACCTCCACCGTGGACGCATCGGGCAGTGCTGCAGCGGCCAGGGCTGCCCGGAAGGGGTCCTTCACGTCGCGCATGTTCGCCACCACGGCCACCTGCAGGCCCGACCCTCGGGCACGCTGCAGGTCGGCAGGAGGAGGCTCCGCCGACTGGATCACCACCCGCACCTTCGGGCGAAACGCCGCGGGGATGTCGTTCGCCACGCGATCGTGCAGCCCCAGCAGCCGGTCTGCCTGGGCAAAGGAGCGCAGGGTGACCTCGGAATGGCTGTGCTGAAACCCGTAGACGTCGGTGCCCGCCAAGCAGACCACCAGGGGCCGATCCGGGTACCGCTGGCGAAAGGCGTCGATGGAGTCGGCGCTCCTCCAGGCATGGATCGCGACCATGCCGTCGACCTCCGATCCGTCCCAGATCCGATCCACGATCACGTCGTGGCCTTGTTCTGCGAGCAACGCCGCCCATCGGTCGGCGGTCGCACGATTGCCATTCCTTGACTGTCGCCCGGCTGGCGTGATGACACTAATGCGCACTGGACCCATCCACCGCGAGGGCAACCGTGTCCACGTTTCCGGCGATTCGCCCACTGCCGTCCGAGGCCTTGGCCGCCATGTTGCAGGACGCCCACCAGCGCACCGTCGAGCTCGTCCAGGGCATCGAAGGCGACGATCTGTTCGGCCCGTACATGCCCATCGTGAACCCGCTGCTGTGGGAGGTGGGCCACATCGGCTGGTTCCACGAGCACTTCATCTTGCGAGGGCTGGACCGTGCTCCGCCGCTGTTGCAGGGCGCGGACGAGCTGTACGACTCGATGAAGGTGGCCCACGAGACCCGCTGGGGTCTGCCGCTCCCGTCGATCAAGGACACGCTCGACTACCTCCGGCAGGTGCTGAACCAGCTGCTGGCACGGCTGTCGGATGGAGAAGCCAGCGAACAGGACACCTACCACGTGCACCTCACCACGTTCCACGAGGACATGCACGGCGAGGCCTTCTTGTGGACGCGCCAGACCCTGGCCCATCCCGTGCCGCTGCTGACGGGTCCGGGCAGACCCTCCGGGGCCACTGCGGGGCCCCTGCAGGGCGACGTGGAGATTCCGTCCTGCACCCACGTGCTGGGGGCCATCCCGGTGCCGGGACCCTTCGTGTTCGACAACGAGAAGTGGGGCCATCGGGTGTCGGTGGATGCGTTCCAGATCGCGCGAGCCCCCGTCACCAACGAGGAGTTCGCCGCGTTCGTGGACGACGGAGGCTACCAGCGCCGGCGCTGGTGGACGGATGCGGGCTGGGAGTGGCGCATGACGGCCAACGCCGAGCACCCGGTCTACTGGCTCAAGGACGGCAGCCGCTGGACCCACAGGCGCTTCAAGACCTCGGAGGGGCTGCCTCCGCACCAGCCGGTGGTGCACGTCAACTTCCACGAGGCCCAGGCCTACTGCCGCTGGGCAGGTCGACGACTGCCCACGGAGGTGGAGTGGGAGGTGGCCTCGTCGCGCAAGATGGGTGGTGCTGCGATGAACCCGAACAAGCGGCGCTATCCGTGGGGTCCCGGCAAGCCCACGCAAGAGGTGGCGAACCTCGACGGCTACGCCCTCGGCTGCCTCGACGTCGCGGCGCTGCCCGAGTCCGACAGCGCCTTCGGCTGCCGTCAGATGCTGGGCAACGTGTGGGAGTGGACGAGCAGCCTCTTCCAGCCGTTCCCCGAGTTCACCCCCGATCCGTACGAGGACTACTCGAAGCCGTGGTTCGCGGAGGGGCGTCGCGTGCTGAAGGGCGGCTCGTGGGCGACGCGAGCGCGGCTGATCAGCAACGGCTACCGCAACTTCTTCACGCCGGACCGCCGCGACATCTTCGCTGGCTTTCGGACCTGCCCCAGGTAGGTCCGCCCCTTGGCTCGCGTTCGACCGAGGCATCCGCTACGCTTCCTACATGACGCGAGCCGCGACTTCCCCCGCCGAACTGCCCCCCTTGGAGCCTGGAGACGTCCTCACCCGTGAGGACTTCCACGCACGCTACCTGGCGTGCCCCGGCATCAAGGCGGAGCTCATCGACGGAGTGGTCTACATGCCTTCGCCCGCACGTGCGCAGCACGGCGATCTTCAGTCCATGGTCGTGCTGTGGCTCGGCACCTACGCCGCCCGCACCGCCAACGTTCGCGCCTCCACCGAGGTCACCCTGATCCTCGACGACCTCAACGAGCCCAAGCCCGACGGCGTGCTCCGTCGTCTCGAGGGAGGCACCTCGGGAGTCGACGACCAGGGCTACCTGACCGGCCCCCCCGAACTCGTGGCGGAGATCGCGCTGTCGTCGGCGTCCTACGACCTGCACCAGAAGCGGGCGATGTACGAGCGAGCAGGCGTCACCGAGTACCTGGTGGTGGAGCCCGCTGGGCAGGTCGTCCACTGGTGGCACCTGCACGACGGCTCCTACCAGCCGCTCCCCGTGCTCGACGGCGTGATCCACAGCCAAGCCTTCCCCGGGCTCCGCCTGAGGGTCGCCGCGTTGCTGTCCCTCGACGCCGCCGCGCTGCTCGCACAGCTGTGCGAGGGCTGAACGCCGAACGCGTGCGCCTCCCCCGAACGTCGTTACAAACGACGCGCTCGCGGAGGGCCCTCGATGATCACACCGCTGACCGTGCTCCTCACCCTCGGCTGCACCAGTGGAGGCGAGCACGCCACGGAGCCTGCGCCGCTGCGGTTCTCCGCCATCCCCGATCAGAACACGTCGCTGCTGCGCGAGCGCTTCGAGCCCGTCGCCGCGTTCCTCTCGGACGCGCTGGGCGTCCCCGTCCAGTACGTGCCGGCCGCGGACTACGGCGCGTCCGTGGAGATGTTCAAGAACGGTGACGTGCAGCTGGCCTGGTTCGGCGGCCTCACCGGCGTACAGGCCCGCGCGGCCGTGCCGGGGGCGAAGGCCATCGCTGCGGGAGCGGAGGACAAGCAGTACACCTCGTACTTCATCGCCCACGCCTCCACCGGCCTGGAGCGCGGCGACGCCTTCCCCGAAGCGATCGCGTCGCTGACCTTCACCTTCGGATCCGAGTCCTCCACGTCGGGCCGGCTGATGCCCGAGTTCTTCATCCGACAGCACACCGGCAAGACTCCCGGGGACTTCTTCAGCGAGCCCTACGGGTTCTCTGGCGCCCACGACAAGACCGCCAAGCTCGTGGAGAGCGGCCGCGTGCTGGCCGGCGCCATGAACTACAAGACCTACGACGATCTCGCAGCAGACGGGCGCCTCGACCCCACCAAGGCCGTGGTGATCTGGCAGACGCCCACCTACGCCGACTACAACTTCACGGCCCACCCCGTGCTCGAGGAGCGATACGGCGCAGGGTTCACGGAGAAGCTGACGGGCATCTTGACGGGCATCACCGCCCCCACCTTGCTCGACGCCTTCTCCCGATCGGCCCTCGTGCCCGCCACCGACGCAGACTTCGCCCAGGTGGCCGAGGTGGCTCGCGAGCTGGACATGCTCCGGTGAGCTTGGCCTTCGAGCTGTGGGGCGTGTGTGTACGGCGGGGCGGCACCACGATCCTCGACGAGGTGGATCTGGCCGTGGAGCCCGGTGAGGTGGTGGGCCTGGTGGGCCCCAGCGGCGCAGGCAAGACGACGCTCCTGGGCCTGCTGAACGGCACCGTTCGCCCCGACGAGGGCGAAGTGCGGGTGGGCGGACGCCCGCTGTGCGACCGCACGGAGGCCCAGCTGCGGCAGCTGCGCGCCGACATCGGGCTCCTGCCCCAGCAACACGGCCTGGTGCCCACCCTGCGCGTGCTGCAGAACGTGCTCGCCGGCCAGCTCGGACGCAGGAGCCTCCTGGCGTCGCTGCGCCACGTGTTCCTGCCCGATGCCTCCGAGCGCGAGCAGGTGCATCGCCTACTCGCCTCCGTGGGCATCGCCGAGAAGCTGTACGCCTTCACCGCGGAGCTGTCCGGAGGCGAGCAGCAGCGGGTGGCCCTGGCCCGTGCCCTGCACCAACACCCGCGCGCGCTGCTCGCCGACGAGCCCGTGGCGTCGGTGGATCCGGCCCGAGGTGCGGAGATCCTGGCGCGCATCGTCTCGCTGGCCGAAGGCCCGCGGAACTCCGGCGTCACCGTCGTGGTGAGCCTGCACGACGTGCAGCTCGCGCGCACGCTACCGCGCCTGGTGGGCCTGCGCGCCGGTCGCCTCGCCTTCGATCGCTCCCCCGCCGATCTGTCGGCCGCCGACTTCGACGCGCTGTACGCGCTGGACGCCAGGTGACCGGAATCACAGGACGCCTCGCCGCCGCCGGGGTGGTGCTGGCGTGCGTGGCGTGGCTGCGGCTCGATCCGTCGGATCTGTGGACGACGGGCGGTTGGCAGACGCTGACCGAGTTCGCCTCGGCCGCGCTGCACCCCGCCTGGGTCGACGAGGGTGGACGCGGCGTGTGGTTGGTGCCGGTGGCCCTGCGCGCGGCCCGCGCGACCGTGGCCTTCGCGGCCGCTGCCATGGGGATCTCGGTGGTGGCGGGCCTGGTGCTCGGGGTGCTGGCCTCCCCCGTCACCTGGCGAGGACACCCGGTGGGCTCGGTGGCGGTACCGATGGTCCGAGTGTGGATCGCCGCGCTGCGCTCGGTGCACGAGCTGCTGTGGGCCATGCTGCTGCTCGCGGCGGTGGGGTTGTCGCCCACGTCCGCGGTGCTCGCCATCGCGATCCCCTACACCGGGATCCTCGCAAAGGTGTACTCGGAGCTCATCGACGAGGCCGATCGCGACGCCGCGGTGGCACTGGAGGCGGCCGGTGCTGGGCGCATCGCAGCCTTCGCCGTGGGGATCCTGCCCCGCGTGGCCCCCGATCTCGTGGCCTACACCTTCTACCGCTTCGAGTGCGCGCTGCGGTCGTCCGCGGTGCTGGGCTTCTTCGGGTTCCCCACGCTGGGCTACACGCTGGCCGCCTCGGCGTCGAACCTGGCCTACCGCGAGGTGTGGCTGTACCTGTATGCGCTGCTGGCGCTGATCTTGGTCGCCGATGCCTGGAGTGCTGCGGTGCGACGCAGATTGGTGGTGGCATGACCGCCGAGCAGCTGCGACGCAGTCGACCGCGGCGTCCCTTCGTGGCCGTGAGCGCCATGGCGTTCGCGGCCCTGGTTCTCGGGAGCTGGGCGGCGCCGGAGCTGCGCGACGGCGGCTTCGGCACGAGCGGTGGCGCGAACCTCGGTCGATTCCTGCAGGAGATCCGACCGCACACCTCGGCCGCGGGCGGGCTCGGGCCGTGGCTCGCCGACCTCTTCGACGCCACCACCCTCGCCGCCGTGGCCGACACCGTGGCGCTGGCCATCACGAGCATCGCCCTGGCCAGCGCGCTGGGCTTCGTCGGAGGCCTGCTGGCGGCGCGCACCCTGACCACGCCACAGCCGTACCTGCAGGGCGCGCGTGCCCCGTCGTGGCCTCAGCGCGCGGCACTCACCACGCTGCGCACCGCGAGTCGCGCCCTGCTGGTGATCACCCGCGCGCTGCCCGAGTACCTGTGGGCCTTCCTGCTGGTGCTCCTGCTGGGGCTGGGTCCGTGGCCCGCGCTCATCGCGCTGGCGCTACACAACGCGGGGATCCTGGGGCGGCTGTGGGCCGAGCTCGTGGAGGACGTGGAGCCCGCTGCCGCACGAACGCTGCGTGCGCTGGGGGCGAGCCGAGGGCAGATCGCGTTGTCGGCGCTGTGGCCCACCCTTCGGGGCCGCTATGCGCTGTACGTGCTCACGCGCTGGGAGTCCGCCATCCGGGAGTCCACGGTCATCGGCTTGCTGGGCATCGTCTCCCTCGGCTGGCTCATCCGCGACGCCCGGGCCCGCACCCACTACGACGAGATGATGGTCTACGTCGTCCTGGGTGCGCTGCTGGTGATCGTGGGCGACGCGCTGTCGGCGGTGCTGCGAGCCCGCCTCCGCACGAGCTAGGTCAGCTCGCGGGCTGCTGCACGATGGCCTCCAGCCACACCGTCAGCGCCTCGAGCATCGGCTGCAGCCCGTCCGCCACGAAGAGCACCGGATTCTGCTGGGTGGGATCGAAGTCCGTGGCCGCCATCACGTCGATGTCGAAGGGCTTCCACTGCGGGCCCGACGCGATCTGCGCCAGCTCGCCGGCCGACGACAGCAGGCCCGCCCCCAGGGCGTAGACCTGGCCCTCCTCGCGCACCAGACCGAACTCCAGCGTCCACCAGTACACGCGAACGAGCCCGACGATCTCGTCATCCGAAGCCCCCGCGGCCGCTCGACCGAAGCACCGGCTGACAGACGCCACGCCCTCGTGGAGCAAGCTTGCCGCATGGCCCACGATCTCGTGCACGACGTCGGGCTCGGGGGTGTACAGCGGACGCGACGGGTGGCGCATGTACTGGGTGGCCATGAACGTGTCGCGCCCCAGGGCCTGCAGGAAGTCCCGCGGAGAGACCAAGCCCGCCACTGGCTCCATGCGGAAGCCGGTGGCGCCGAGGCGCTGGTTCAAGGGCTCGAACTGCGGCACAGCCCCGCCGAACAGATCGAGCCGCTCCATCAGCGCCAGGATCTCGGGGTGCGCGCCTGCTGTGTGCAGTGGACCCAGGCACCGGCCCACCTCCTGCCACACGGCCTGCTCCTCGTCGGTATACGCCACCTCCTCGACGGGCTGCCCCTCGCGGTGCTGCAGGGCTGCCTGGGCGATGGCATCGCGACGCGCCCGATAGGCGCGGTCTCGGAAGCCGGGGTGATCCGCATCCAGCGCGACCAGATGACGTGTCTTCACCGTACTCCTCGTTCCGGCATTCTCCATAGGCCGGCGAGGGTCGATGGGGCCAGCTGTCGAAACCCAGGCGAAACACGAGCCGACTTTGTCGTAGGATTCGGGCCGCGGGAACCTGCCTCTTCAGGCCACGAGGGCACGCTCATGCTGATCCGCACGATGAGCCGGATGATGGAGACCATCGCGGGCACGACGATCTACCACGTCGAACCCCCGCATCCACAAATGGCCACCGGGCTCGCTGGCCGGGTGTACGACCAGATGCGTCGCGACTTCATGGTGGCCGCCCCGTTCGTGCTCCACGGCGAGTTCCCGCCCATGCTCGCGGGGGTGTGGGCTCTGCTCCGCGAGACGCTGATGGTGGGCAAGGCTCCGCGCGGAGGCAAGGAGACCGTCGCCTGGACCGTGTCCATGTCGAACGAGTGCCCCTTCTGCGTGGATGCCCACTATGCCGCCATGCAAGCCGCCCATGCCCATGCGCCCCGGCTGCAGGACTGGGCCCGGGCGATGGCCACCAGCCGCACGGCCCAGCAGACCCAGGGACCCTTCGAGCAGGCCCACGCGCCGGAGTTCTTCGGCACGGTGGTGGCCTTCCACTACCTGAACCGGGTGGTGAGCGTGTTCCTGTCGGAGGCCATGATGCCCACGCCCCAGATCATGTCACCCATCACCGACCGCATGGCGGTCACCATGATGGAGGCCATGATCGTGAAGCGGAACACGCCAGGCGAGGCCGTGGCCTTGGTGCCACCCCACATCGACGAGCTCGCCTTCCGGCCCGACTGGGCGCACAGCAACCGCCACGTCGAGGGAGCCCTTGCGGCCTGGTCCGCCACCATCGAGAGCGTGGCGATGCTCCACATCGATCCCAAGGTGCGTCGCATCGTGGGCACGGTGATCGAGCACTGGGACGGCACCCGCCCGCCCAACGACGAGACCTGGCTCAACAGCTTCTGCGCCAGGGCTCCCGAGCGGCACTCGCCGGCGATCAAGCTCGCCCTGCTGGCGGCCATCGAGCCCTACAAGGTCACCGACGAGCGGGTGGAGCGATTCCTGCGCACGGGCGCCAACCGCACCCAGGTCCTCACCCTCGTGGCCTGGGCGGCAATGCGAGCCGCCTGTCGCGTTGGCAGCTGGCTGCGGTAGACTCTCGGGCCCCGACGTCGGCCAGCTCCTCGGATCCGCCGACCGCGCCCCAGGAGTCCCATGCTGATCAGTGCCATGAGCGTCATGATGGAGCGGATGTCCCCGAGCTCGGTGCACATCCTGGAGCCCGACAGTCCTCACCGCGCCAAGGGCCTGCAAGCAGACGTCTACAAGCAGATGCGGCGCGACTTCATGATCGCCGCCCCCTTCGTGCTGCATGCCCCCGAGCCTCGGCTCCTGGCGGCGGTGTGGGGCCTGGTCCGAGAGACGCTGTTCACGGGCGACGTCGCCCGTGGCGACAAGGAGATCATCGCATCGGCGGTGTCGGAGGCCAACGAGTGCCCGTACTGCGTGGGGGCCCACGAGGCGGCCGTGCACGCCGCCAGTGCCGAGGATCCCGAGCTCGAGGCCTGGTCGAAGGCCACCGGCTGGGCCCACTCCCCGGAGCTGGCGGAGCCTCCCTTCGAGGCCTCCGGGCGGGCCGAGCACTACGGCACGGTGGTGGCCTTCCACTACCTGAACCGCATGGTGAGCGTGTTCCTCGACGACAAGATGATGCCGATGCCCAACTTCATGGACCGGGTCACCAACTTCATGGCGACCATCATGATGGGGGGCATGATCCGGCGCTCCAATCGCCCAGGAGAGTCCGCCTCGCTCCTCCCCGACTACGACGCCTCGCTGGCGTGGTGCCCGGACTGGGCCAAGGAAGAGGGCGCGGAGCACATCGCGACGGCCCTGTCGGGTTGGTCGGGCACCATCGAGGAGCTTGCCCGGGAGCAGGTCCCCGAGGCGGTCCGCACCATCATCGGAGGCAAGATCGACCGCTGGGACGGCACGGCCCCGATGATGGGTGACCAGTGGCTCGACGACATGCGCGGCGAGGACTTCGACGAAGCGCTGGTGGCAACAGCGGATCTCGCGCTGCTCACCGCCATGGCGCCCTACCGTGTCACCGACGACCGGATCCAAGACGTGGTGGACGCGGGCGCGAGCAAGGAAGACGCGCTGGTGATCGTGGCCTGGGCAGCCCAGCGAGCGGCTCGACGCTCGGGGGACTGGCTGCAGGACGCATACGACAAGGTCATGGCCGCCCCGACGGCCACCACGGAGACGCCGCTCGAGAACGCCCAGCCCTGAGCGGGTCTCGTCACCACTCGCCGAGGAACGCTCTGTTCGCCTTCAGGAGCGAAGGGTTCGTCGGCGCTGGCAGCCGGTCGAGGCCGTCCACCGGCAGCTGAACACTCGTCAGCCTCCGTCCCAAGGGGCTGACGAGGAAGGCGCCTGCGGCCTCCTCGCTCATCGTGTTCCCGTTGTTCCACAGAGCGCCGCTGGCGAGCCACAGCTCCTCCAGGGCCGGCATCGTGTCGATCCGGCCGAGCTGCTCCACGACCTCGTCGGACAGCAGCGCGTCGTCGGACAGCCCGAGCCGTCGCAGCGTGGGCAAGCCGGGTGCCCGCGACAGCAAGCCCACCAGCGCTGGCTGGCGCGACCAGTGGAAGGCGGAGAACGTGATCAGCGAGTGCAGCTCGGGCAGCGGCTGCGCCAGGAGTTCACCGAAGAAGCCGTCCTGCGCCACGTTCAGGACCTCCAGTCGCCTCAAGGTGGACACGAACGGGAGTCGAGCGAGGGCGTTCAGGGGTTGCTCCTCGAACTGCCGATCGATCACCAGTGTGCGTAGTGCATCGGCCGCGCCACCGTCTGCGAGCGCGGCCACGTTGGCGACGGTCAGCTCCAGCTCACCCAGCTCCAGCGACGACAGCGACAGCTCCTTCGACGCGTGGCGGAACGCCGCCATCACGTCGGGCCGCAGGTCCGTCTCCCAGTCCCAGTCCGCGGTTCCCGAGATCGCCAGGTGCTGCAGATCCGCCAGGTGTGGAGAGGCAAGGAGCGCTGCGAGGCCCGCCTCCTGGAACTGCTGCCCCGTGAGCATCAGCCGACGCACCGAGGCCATGCCCTCCCAATCGGCGAGCCGCACAGCACCTTCGGGCCCGATGGTGGGCGCGTCTCGCCCGCCGCTGCCCAGCTGCTCCTGGGTCAGCGCCGAGAGATCCAGCTCCACGAGCCCCCGCAGATCACGCTCCACCAGCACCTGAATGCCCTGGGCGTCCAGCGCGTGGTGGGGCAGCGCCAGCTGCTCGAGCTGCTTCAGGTGAGGCGATCCCAGGATCCGCAGGAGTTCCTCGGCACCGATCCGGCTTCCGAGCAACGTCAGGCGCCGCACCCCCGACAGCATGGGGCTCGCCGCCAACCAGTCGGCGTCGGTGTCGTCCACCAGGGTGCCGGTGACGATCAGCTCACGCACCCCTTCCTGCGCCGGCAGCGGCTCCGGAGAACCCAGGCGCGGCCACGGCAGCGCCACCCCCTGCACCAGCGTGGCGTCGACGCAGGCGGCGAGGTGAGCGTGGGCGTGGGCGACGCTCTCGAAGGCCACGCGGCGCACGAAGCCCCGCTCGAAGCGCCCCCACCGCACGCCGTCGATGGCCGGCAGCTCCCCCCGCCACCGCTGCTCCGAGCGCGTGCGCAGCGGTCGCTCCTGCAGCTCCAGCGTGATCTGCTCGGCGTCGTCGTCGGGGAGCTGCCCCCGCAGCACCTGCAGTCGCACGAAGGCGGCCCGATCCGACTGGCCCCGATCCTGAAGCCAGTCGGCGATCACCAGCCGATGGGCATCGTCGTCGGGACTCTCCCGCGCGGCTGCCCACAGCTGCTCCTTCAGCGACATGCTTCCTCCGGTATCAGCGGCGCGAGGCGCGACAGCACGTCGCCCACCACCACCTCTGGATCGCGCGGCACCGCCAGCCCTCGCTGATGCTGCCCGAGCCGCGCCCAGCCGCACAGCGCCCGCGGCTGGCGCCAGAAGGCCGCCCGTCCCGGCCCTTCCGCGAGGCGCTGCAGGGACGACACCTGCTCGATGGCCTGTCCCACCGCCGACAGCTCGGCCCCGCCGTGGTGCAGCAGCCACCACACGTCGGCCAGGTCCTTGGCGCGCCAGGCCTGGGGGCCCAGCCCCTCCGACACCGTGAGCTTGCGAGCGACGAGGGTCTCCGGGCGACACGCCGCCAGCGACATCCCCTCCGTCTGCAGGCGGTGGGGCCGTGGCCACGGCGGCAGCTGGAACGTCAGATCCACATGGACCTCCCCCCAGCGTCCCTCGGCGAGCGCTGGCGCCATCACCCGGATCCCCGGATGGGCCGTCTCGGTCCAGATGGCGTCGGTCCGAAAGCGCTCCGCGAAGCGCACGCCATCGCCCACGTCGCGCTGGAGCACGGCTGCGAGCACGTCGCGGACGGAGGCCTCGTCGAAGGGCAGCGCACACAGCAGGTCCACGTCGCGTGCGGTGCGCCCCATCGCAGGGTGCGCCAGCCGCATCAGCGCCCCTCCACGGAGGGTGAAGGCATCTGCCTCCGGGCTCGTCGTCACCCGTCGCAGGAAGGCGTCGTGCAGTCGATGGGACACAGCGGGTTCTACCGCGCCTCGCGACCGTCGTGCAGATCCAGGTCGCGGTACTGCTGATCGGGGGTGCGCACCCCCGCGGCGCGCAAGGCCACCTTCACCCGCTCCGTCACGTCGGTGACGAACGCCTTCTCGTAGCGCACGTCGAACACGTAGGCCTTGGCCGTGATCACGGTCACGAAGCGCTCCCCCAGGAACCGGTCCTCCACCACCGTCACCACGGGCTTCTTCAGGTAGGCGTAGCGGCTGGTGGAGGTGGCCTCCGCCACGATGCGGCGGGCCCGCTGGAAGTCCTCGGCCGCAGCCACGTAGAACGGGACCACCACCATCGCGTCGAGCTGCCCCGCGTTGGCCGACGCCACCTCGTCGGTCAGGAACTTGCTGTTGGGAATGGTCACGAGGTTGTCGTCCAGCGTGGCCAGGCGCACCGAGCGCAGGCCGATCTCCTGCACCTCTCCGTAAAATCCACCGAAGCTGATGCGATCCCCCACCTGAAACGGCCGATCGAAGAGCAGGATCACGCCTGCGATGAGGGAGCCGAGCAGGTCCTTGAAGGCGAAGCCCACCGCCACGGAGATGGAGCCCGCCACCGCGAACAGCGCCTGGCTCTCGAGCCGCAGCACCGACGACGCCACGATGGTGGGGATGGCCAGATACAGGAAGAAGCGACCCAGCGCCTTGATCTGCTTGAAGGTCAGGCGCCGATCGGTGAACCGCTCGCCCATGTCGTCGAGCAACCGGGAGAAGCCCACCAGCAGGGCGAACCCGACCAGCGCCACCAGCACGGCGTAGGGAAGGCGGTCGAAGTCGATGAACTGCACGAGCTCCTGCAGCCCAGAGACGGAGGTTGGATCGAGCGCGTCCATCAGCCAGGCCCCAGGTGCAAGAAGTGTCGTCGCCGCAGGGTGCGCTGCACCACCGACCGGTTCCCCGGCGTCACGTGTAGGTGCCCATCCTGACGCGACACCAGCCCGCGCGACACCAGATCGCGCACCGTGGCGCGCACCACCGGTGTGGGGACGTTGGTCACCTCCACCAGATCGGCCTCCCCCAGCGCGTCGTGGAGGTTCAGCGCCACCAGCACGAACAAGCTGTCGTCCGACAGGCCAGGCAGGGTGTCCAGCGACAGCGCCTGACCCATCACGGGCTGCACCCTGACCGGATCGTCCGTGAGCTGCAGGCAGCGCGCGAACAGATCCACCGCCACCGTGGGGCTGCCGTTGCTCGCCTCGGCCAGCAGCCGGTAGAACACGTCCACGGTGCGGTCCCGCTCCAGCTCGGCATCCCCGCCCAGGGCGGTCTCCCGCGTGAGCGTGTCGAAGTCCACCTTCAGGCCAGCCATACCGGCCCGCGCCATCGTGATCGCCCGAAGCTGCTGGCTTCCGAAGGGCGCGAGCCGCGCCACCGTGTGGAACACGCCGCAGTCCACCATCGAGCCCGTCGACGAGAAGTAGTCCCAGGTGGGACCGTGCACCGAGACCACGAAGAAGTGGTGATCCGAGGCAGCGTTCAGCACATAGAGCAGCGCCTGGACCTGGTTCAGCCCGCCCACCTTGCGCGCGAAGCAGCGGTGGATCTCCTCGAGGATCACCGCCTTCGGCGGAACGGACCTCAGCCGCTCCACGAGCTCTTCGGGACGGTCCAGCCGACCGTCCACGCCCACGGCGCGCCCCACGAACGCGAACAACGCCGCATCGGTGCGTACGCTGCGGTCCATCACCGCCCGAGACACCTCGAGCCCCACGGCATCGAGCCGCTGCGCGAGCACGTCACAGGACGTGCCCTTGCCCGTGCCACGGTCCCCCACCACCGCCACCAGCCCCCGCCGCCCGGACTGCCGCCAGGCGTCGACGGCCGCGACCACCTCGGACAGCTCCTCGCGCTCCACCAGGTGCCGCTCGGGCATCTCCCCCGACACGATGCGCTCCACCATCGACTCGGGCAAGGGACGCAGGGTGTCGGGATCGGCATCCTGCAGGCGATAGCGGTTGAGCACGTTCACCACCCACGCGAGCGACGTGCCCTCGTGCGCGAACCGGTGGGACAGATCCGAGACCACGATGGCGCCGAACAACACCAGGTGGCCCAGCGCCCTCGGGATCCGCAGCAGCACGCTCCCGTCCTCCCGCAAGAGCCAGCGCACCAGCGGGTTGCTCGACGGCGACCGGCGCGCCAGCCGCCCGCGCAGCACGGGCTCCCAGCGGAACAGCAGCGCCACCACGCCCACCACCAGCAGACCCTGCAGCACGGTGGACACCCACGACGACAGCGTGTCCAGCCCGAGCACGCTCCACAGCACGAAGTCCATGAGGCGGTAGACGACGAAGAAGCCCAAGAACAGGCGCACGGTGCGGCGCGCCAGCCGATAGGTGCTGGGGCGAACCGCCATGAGGGACGGCCGCATCTGGTCACTCGGGACCACCGCGAGATCGAACACGGCGAGCAGCGCTCGGTAGGTGGCCAGGTACAGGTAGAGGCGCACCAACAGCTGCAGCTCGGGTAGCCCATCGCCGAGGCTCCAGAGCAGCAGCGGTCCGAGGGACAGGTCCACGGTGTTGCGGATTGCCCGCGCCACCGGATCGCGCAGCGCGCGCACGTCGGCCAGCCTCAGCTCGGGCCAGAGCTGACGCACCCGGGACGACAGGCTCAGGGCCCAGCTTCCTGCGCGCCGCCGGGCCCACCACCAGAGCAGGCCCGACAGGATCGTCCACAGCGACCCCGACAGCAGCGTGCGGACCACGTTCCAGTCCTTGAGGTGCTGCGGCGCGTTCTCGGCATCCAGTGCGCGACGCCTCACCAGCGACCAGAAGCTCGGCACCACGTGCTCCAGCTCCTCGCGGGTGTCCTCGATGAGGTAGGAGGCATCGGCCTGGCGAACCTCCACCGACACGCGTCCCATGAGGCTGCGCTTGGCCACCCGCGCACGCTGCAGCGCCCCCAGCAACAGGTCGAGCTCCTCGTCGGTGTGGGTCTCCCAGGCCAGCGCCGCACGCAGCTCGTCGGCGAGCACGGCCTCCCACTCGTCGAGCACCGCCTCGTGGGCCTCGCGCGCCTCGGGCTCCAGCGAGAAGATCAGCGCTCGATCCTCGTCGATCCAGGCGCGGTCGGCTGCGGCCACGCGCTCCGACGCCGCCGTGGCCTCGCGAGCCGACAGCCGCAGGTCACCGCGCAGCGCCCCTTCTCCCCGCAGATCGCCAAGCAGGGATCGCAGCCTGGCGTAGACTGCGTCGGGATCGAGGCCGTCCGGTGTCGCCAGCGCGAACGTCGAGGTGGCCGCGATGCGAGCGACCTCGCGCTCCAGGGTGACCAGGGTGGTCAGGTAGGTCTGGTGCTCCGCCATGCGCAAGGTGGTGGTGGCCGTGGCCTCCTCCCGCTCCGCCAGCCGCTCCCGCGCCTCGGCCAGCCCCCGCAGCGCGTCGGCGAGCCGTAGATCCTCGGGATCGGAGGCACGCTTCAGCGCCGCCTCCGCCTCCGCCTGCGCCAGGTCCGCCCGGTTGCGGGCCTCGTCCGACGCCTCGCTCGCCGGAGCGGCTTGCCCTTGCAGCTCACGCCTGCGCGAGACGAGCACCGACAGCTCCGCCGACGCCGCCTCCTTCCGTGCCTGCGCCACCTCGAAGCGGGCCTCGCTCAGCGCATCCACCGGCGATCCCAGGGCTCGAACGCGCACCTCGGCGGCCTCCTGGCGAGCCCGCGCCAGCACCTCGTCGGCCTGCACCGCCTCGAGCGCGCGCGGGGTCTCGCTGGGCGTACCCAGCGCTTCGTTGGCTGCCGCTACGCGTGCCCCCGCGTGCGGGAGCGCCGACGACGCGAGGTGCTCCTCCAAGGCGGCGCGCACCCGCGACGCGACGTCTGCCTGAAGCCAAGGCAGTCGCAGGAACAGCCGATCCTCCGCCGCCGGAGCGCGATACGGTCCTGCCAGCGAGGCCAGATCGTCGGCCACGGACGCCGCGTCGGGCAGCACACCGAGGCGCAGACCGAGCAGCGTGCCCTCGAGTGCGGCTCTGTCGGCGTCCACCTCCGCCAGCGTTCGCTGGCCGGGCACCACCCCCACGACGGCATCCCCCAACCAGGCCGCTCCCTCCGTGGTCAGCTCCGGATGGCTGCGCAGTCGGGCGAGCACGCCCACCAGCAGACTCCGCTCTGCTGCATCCGCCGCCTGCTCCGCCTCGTGCACTGCCGCCAGCACCTCGCGCCACCGCTGGGAGGCGTCGTGACCGGCCGACCGAACGGTCTGGGGAATCGCCTCCTGCTCCTGGGCGCGCAGCACCGCCGACTCGTCCAGGGTCGCCAGCCGACTCCGCAGCACCTCCGGCTGCCCCAGGGCCTCCGGACGCAGGCGCGGGTAGGCCCGGACGAAGACGGCGAATACCTCCGCAGCGGAGGCGCCTCCGACGTCCATGGGGGCGTCTCGGGCCTCGCGACGCGCACGCGCCGTGGCCTCGCGGGCCGCGAGATCGGGCAGCACCTCCTGCTCGAGCACCGCCGATGCCGACGCCTCGTCCAGACTCCCGGCCGGCGGGGCAGCAGCAGCAGCAGGGAGAGCGAAGAGCACGGCGATCACACACAGGATCAGCACGACCCTCCTCCGGCAGCACCCCCCTCTAACGAGCCGCTCCGCAGCCCCGCTGTCGTGTCGGTCGCGCATGCCCAGCACCCCGGCGCCGGTACGGCGCCAGGTGCGGATTCCTTGCAGTCACGCCGCCTGGATCCCCTCGAGCACCGCCACCGCGACCTCCTCCAGCGCGAAGTCCGTGAGCCCCAGCGTGGCGAGCGCACCCGGCTCCAGGCCGTAGGCCAGGCCATCACAGCCCGTCGGCACCCCCATCCACTGGCTGACCCAGCTGGCCAAGTGGGCGCAGGCCACCTCGGCTTGATGAGAGTGCGCCTCGCTAGGACGATGGTGGAAGCGGACGCACGTGGGAATGGGCTCCCACAGTCCCCAGGCGTCCACCACGATGGCCCCGGCCTCGGCATGATCGAGCCCCGCGAGATCCGACTCGAGCACGTCGGGGCGAACGCCGTCCACCGTCCATCGAGTGTCGGGCAGGCGGCGCGAGATCGCCACCTTTCCGACGTCCAGCAGCAGCCCCACGATGTACATCACTCCCGAGTCCAGACCGGCGGCCTTGCCGATCCGCTCCGCGGCGTGGGCGCACACCAGCGCGCTGCGCCAGAAGTCGTAGTCGTCCAGCGCATAGCCACGGATGCTCTGGATCTTCATGGCTCCGAGGGCTTGGTTGACCACGATGTGCCGCACCCGCGTCTCGCCCAGCCGTGCGATGGCCGTGTCCAGATCGATCGGCGCGTTGCCACGGGCCACCCCCGCCGCCGAGGCTTCTCGGAGCAAGGCCGCGACCGTGGCCGGATCACGCATCACGTGCTTGACCAGATCCACCCGGTTGCGATCCTGGCGACACAACAGCCGCAGCAGGTCCAGCGCCACCGGAGACGGCGGCACCAGATGGGAAAAAGCCAGCTGATCGGCACCTTGATCGATCATGTACGGTCCATCGGTTCGGCCATCACGGCGCTTGAGGTCAACGGTGTCGTGCTGCCGAGATCAGTGCCTGGGCGATGCCCTGAAGCGGAACCACACGCTGAACACCGCCGAGATCGGCGGCCACTCGCGGCATGCCGTACACCGCGGACGTCGCCTGGTCCTGGGCGATCGTGGCGGCTCCGCTGCGCCGCATGGCGAGCAGCCCGGCCGCGCCATCGCTTCCCATGCCCGTGAGCACCGCTCCCACCGAGGCGCCCCCCACCGAGAAGGCGATGGAGTAGAGCAGCGCGTCGCCGCTGGGGACGTGACCCGACACGGGATCGGGCGGTCCCAGGGTCAGCGTGAGCGCGCCACCGCGACGGGCCAAGCGGGTCTGAGCCCCCCCCGGCGCAACGTAGCAGTGCCCCCGGGCCAGCATCGCTCCAGGCCGGGCCAGCTGCACGCGCACCGGCGTCAACGCGTCGAGCTGTTCGGCGAACAGGCCGAGGTGCGTCTCCCGCATGTGCTGGACCAGCACGATGGGGGGCAGATCGGCTGGCAGCTCCGCCAGCACGCGCTTCACCACCTGCGGCCCACCCGTGGAGATCGCGATGCCGATCACGAGGGGCGCGCGCTCTGCGGCCCGAATGGGTGGCAGCGACGCCGACGCCGCATCGCGAAGCGCCGCGCGCAGCTCCACCCAGAACGCAGCCGCCGGCTGGGTGACCGTGCCCGGCTTGTCCAAGACGCGCAGCACGCCCGCCCGCCTCGCCCGGCGACGCATCGCAGCGTCGGCGGAGCCGGAGAACAGGACCACCGGCACCGGGGAGAAGGTCATGAGCTCTCGCACCAGCTCCGTGCCGAGTCCATCGCGCAGGTTCTCGTCCACCAGCAGCACGTCTGGACCGCGCTGCACGAGGCCATTGCGCACCTCGGAGACCGAGCCCACGGTCCCCACCACCTGCAGACGGGGGTCCTCGTCCACGTGCTTCTGCACGAGCTTTCGGATGAGGGCGCTGTCGTCGACGAGCAGCACCCGAGCCGGACGAGAGGCGGTGTTCACATCGACTTCCGAAACGCAGAGGGTGCCACGCGCTCCAACCCCTGCACGCCCTTCGGGAGCGTCTCGGCGAGGCCGATGCACAGAAGGCCGCCCGGGGCCAGCTTGTCGACCAGGCGGCGCACCAGGTCCAGCCGCACGTCCTGCTCGAAGTAGATCATGACGTTCCTGCAGAAGATGACGTCGAGGGACCGGCGTAGGGGAAAGGGCTTCGTCATCAGGTTGAGGCGGCGGAACAGCACCCCCCCGCGCGCAGCATCCGACAGCTGCACCTTGCCGTCAGGCAGATGGGTGAAGTGCTTGCGCCACCCCGTGGGGAGGTGATGCAGGCCATCTCCGTCGTAGACCCCCTCCCGTGCGACGGCGAGGACCCGCTCCGAGATGTCCGTTGCCAGGACGAGCGCGTTCGAGGACTGCTCTCGAGCCACCATCCACAGCGAGTAGGGCTCCTCCCCCGTGGAGCTCGCGGCACACCAGATCCGGAAGGGACGCGGCACCGGATGGTCGCGCAGCCAGTTCCTCAGGAGCTCGAAGTGCTCTGCCTCGCGCCCCCAGTGCGTGTGGTTGGTGGTGAGCGCGTCGGCGAGGACCGACAGCTCGTCGGAGCCCAGCCCCTCGCTGACCACCGAGTCCACCAGGTGCCTTCCGTTGGGTAGGTTGCCGAGCCGCCGGCGTACCATCGCCCGTCGCTCTGGGCCGAGCTCGATGCCGAGCTGCTTGCGCACGCAGGTACGGATCGCCTCGTACTCCGGGACGGTGAGGTCCATCAGAAGTCGCCGAAGTCCTGGTCATCGAGGGTCAGGCCTCTCGCGCCGGAGCGGGACGGGCGGGAAGGACCAGCAGGGCGGGAAGGACCGGACGGACGGGAGGCGCTGGGCGGTCGAGGAGCACTGGACGAGCGTGAGGTACGAGAAGGGCCCACAGCTGCCGGCCGCCTCGGGGCGGGGCGCTGCGCCCCTTGTGCCGGCCGCTGGGCGGGCCCACGCGACCGGCTCGGACCAGGTCGGCTCGGCCGCTGGCCTTGGCCATCCGCAAGCTGGAAGCGCTCGAGCCTCGCGGAGAGATTGGCGCTGTGCGAAGACAGCTCCTTCGACGCGGCCGCCATCTCCTCGGCCTTCGCCGTGTTCTGCTGCGTCGCAGAGTCCACCATGCCCAAGGACTGGTTCACCTCCTTGATGCCGTGCGCCTGCTCCTGCGATGCCGCCGCGATCTCCCCCACCAGATCGCTCACCTCGCTCACGCTCGACACGATGGCCGACAGCGACTTCGCCGTGGCATCCGCGATGTCGATGCCCTGGTTCACCAAGCGAGAGGAGCCCTCGATCATGTCGGTGGTCTCCTTGGCGGCTTGGGCACTGCGCGCCGCCAGGCGGCGCACCTCCTCGGCGACCACGGCGAAGCCTCGCCCGTGCACCCCCGCACGACCCGCCTCCACGGCGGCGTTCAGCGCCAACAGGTTGGTCTGGAACGCGATGTCGTCGATCACCTTGATGATCTTCGAGATGCTGCGAGCGGACTCGTCGATGTCCTTCATGGCCTTGACCATGCTGTCCATCTGCTGATCGCCCACGTTCGCGGACTCTCGAGCGCGGGTCGACAGATCCAGCGCAGAGGTGGCGTTCTTGGCGTTCTCGCCCGTCTGCACCGAGATCTCGGTCATCGACGCGGAGACCTCCTGCAGAGATGCCGCGGACCGAGCCGCATTGCTCGCGAGGGTCTCGCTGGCCTCGTTCACCTGCTTGCTTCCGCCGTCCAGCTGCTGAGAGGCGGCGCGGATCTGACGCATCAGCGCATTGAGATCCTCCAGCATCCGGGACATCGCGCCCATCAACCGGTCGTCCTTGGAGCGCTGGGCCACCTGGACCGTGAGGTCTCCGTCGGCGATGCGTGTGGCCACGTCCGTGATCTGCGCGGTGGCCTGCACGAGGGCGTTCACGCTGTCGCGGAGCTCGGCGAACGTGCCCTTGTAGTCGGCCTCGATGAGGTCCGCGGGCTCACCCACCGCGACGCGACCGATGACCCCCATGGTCGCCACGATGGGCTCCACCGTGGCCTCGACCGCCAAGTTGATGCTCTGCAACATCGGACGAAATTCGTCACTCATGGCAGCTTCGTCGCCCCGGACCGTCAGGTCTCCGTCTCGGAGGGCCTGCACCACTCGGCTCGCCTCCTCGGCGTAGCGAACGCGCGGGGTCACGTCACTCCACTGGAGCGCGAACCCCGTGACGTTGCCCTCGTCGTCGGTGGATCGACTCACGTTCAGCGAGAAGTGCAGCCCACCCACCGCGATCTCGGCCCGGTGAGGAAAGATCGACGGGTCCGCCAGCATCCGTCGCTGGTGGCTCGGATCCTTGTGGAAGGCATCGATGCAGGTCCCCAGGATCCGATCGGGCCGAAACCCTGGGAAGGCCTTGGCGAACGCCGCGGCATGCTGGCGAAGCATCGCGCGCGTGGCCTCGTTCACGAAGGTCACGATGAGGTTCTCGTCCGTCAGGATCACAGGGGTCGCGGAAAACTCCAAGGCCTGACGGAAGGCCTCGGGCGTAGGCGTCTTCGAGGTCATTGAGGGGCTCCAGACTCAGCTCGTGGCCAGCAATCGGCGAGAGTCGAGGATGATCTGTGCATTGTCGGACATCTTCGCGATCCCGAGGATGTAGTCCGCGAGATCCTCACCACCCACGTCGGGAGCAGCTCGGACCGCCTCGCTCGGGATGTCGACGACCTCCTGGACCGTGTCCACCACCAGGCCGACGGGAGCGTCCTCGTGGACCACGATGATGCAGGTCCGGCTGTCGTAGGGCCGCTCCTCCATCCCGAGACACAGGCGGACGTCCACGATGGGGATCACCTTTCCCCTGAGGTTGATGATCCCTCGCACATAGGCCGGGGCATTCGGCATCGCCGTCACCGTCTGCATCTCGATGATCTCGGTGACGTGCAAGATGTGCAAGGCATACAGCTCGTCACCGATCACGAAGGTGAGGTGCTTGTCGTCATTGGGCTCGTGGGAGCCATCGTCCAAAGCGCTCGTGCTGCTCATGGCCGAGCCTCCAAGGTTGGGGTCGAAGCCGCCTGCCCGCCTTGGGCAGGTCGTTCGTCACTGGCGACCTGGACGGTCGACAGAAGGTGCTTCACGTCGAGGATCAGGCTGATCTCCCCGTTCCCGAGGATCGAGCACCCGGTGAGTCCGTTGACGTGCGCGAGGAAGCTGGGGATCGGCTTGATGACCACCTGGCGCTGGCCGATCAGCTCGTCGGCCACGATGCCGGCTCGCTTCCCATCGTCTTCGATCACCACGAGGATGGGTCTGGCCTCCTCCTCCTCCTCCGTGCTCTCGACGTAGGGGACGAGATCCTGCATGGGAAGCAGGGGTACCATCTGGCCTCGGAGGTCCACCAACTCGGTGCCCGAGGGCAACCTCAGCCGCTCGTACTCGTTGACGGAGACCGACTCGCGGATGGCCAGGAGGGGAACCGTGAACACCTGGTTCCCCAGACGCATCATCATGCCCTCGATGATGGCCAGGGTCAGGGGAAGCCGGAGGGTGAAGGCCGACCCAGCTCCCGACTCGCTGTCCACGTCCACGCGGCCGCGCACGGACTCCACGTTCCGACGCACCACGTCCATGCCCACACCTCGGCCGGAGATGTTGGTGACGGTCTGCGCCGTGGAGAAGCCAGGCTGGAAGATGAGGTCGCAGATCTGCGCGTGGTCGAGCACCGCGTCGTTGGGGACGAGGCCCTTGCTCACAGCCTTCTCTCGGATCCTCTCGGTGTTCAGTCCCTTGCCGTTGTCGGCGATGGTGACGCGGACCTCACCGCTCTCGTGGCGCGCCGACAGCACGATCTCGCCCACCGGATCCTTGCCCAGCTTGACCCGCTCGTCGGGAGACTCGATGCCGTGGTCCACGGCGTTGCGCACGAGGTGCATGAGGGGATCCGAGATCGACTCCACCACGGTCTTGTCGACCTCGGTGTCCTCCCCCTCCAGCGTGACGCGAACCTCCTTGCCCTGACGCCGCGCCACGTCCCGCACCACGCGGACCATCTTCCGGAAGAGCGTGCGAATGGGCACCATCCGCATGGACATGGCGAGGTGCTGCAGGCTTCGGGTCACGCGGTCGAGCTGCTGCGTGGCTCGCTGGGAGGGCTCGCTGGTCGAGGCATCCTGCTCGTGGGTGATCACGTTCTCGGCGATGATCAGCTCACCCACCAGGTTCATCAGCTGGTCGAGCTTGCGTAGATCCACTCGAATCGAACGGTTGGCCTTGTCGCTGGACGACTCCGACTTCTTCCCGCCGCCCTTGCCTCCACCGGAGCCACCCCCGCCTGCAGGCGTCTTGGGCGGCGGTGCAGCCGCGGCTGCCGGTGGGGTCGGCGGGGCAGCCACCGGGGCAGCAGGAGCCGCTGGTGCTGCAGCGGGGGCAGGAGTCGCTGGCGCCGCAGCGGCTTCCACGGCGGCCTTCG
This sequence comes from Myxococcales bacterium, assembly GCA_019634415.1. GTDB lineage: Bacteria > Myxococcota_A > UBA796 > UBA796 > DRPG01. The sequence goes on along the minus strand of JAHQVJ010000092.1, from coordinate 21,650 downwards.
GTGCCTCGGTGGGTGGCGGGGGCTCGGCAGCAGGAGCATCGCTCGGCTCGCCCTCGCCTGGTGGCGCTGGCGCCTCCGAGTCCTCGGCCGACTCGGGGGCCTCCGGGTTGGTGGCCAGCGCACGGATCCGAGTGGCCAGTGCGCTCACCTGCTCCTCGGACAAGCCGGGCTGACCCGATCCCTCGAGGTTGTCGATGGCGTTGGTGAGCAGGTCCAGGGACTCGCACAGGACCGTGACGTGGTCCTCCACCAGCACCAGCTTGTCGGACCTCAGCAGGTCGAGCAGGTTCTCTGCCTCGTGCGCCGCCTTGACCATGCGCTCGAAGGAAAAGAACCCCGACACGCCCTTGATCGTGTGGAATCCACGGAACGCAGCGTTCAGCTGTTCCTTGGAGACCACCCCTTCCTGCAAGCGCACGCGCTCCAGGTTCATGAGGGTGACCTCGACATCCATCACGATCTCACGGGCTTCGACGAGAAACTCGTTGATCAGCTCTTCGTTTTCACCCACGGTCATGCCCCTGCGGCCACGGCAGGCGTGAGGGACCACTGCACAGCCATGCTGTCCTGGTCCTCCAGCGTGTAGTACCGGTCAGGCAGCACCTGCCCCAGCTCCACCACCCGCACGTTCGGTGTCTGCAACCCGATCTCGTCTGCCATCTGCGCCTCGAGGCGCGACAGAATGGATCCCCCCACGATGTTGGCCAGCTCGCCCGCGAAGTCGTTCGGCGTGTTCTGCCCGATGATCTCTTGGCTGACCAGGCTGCACCAGCGCTCGCTCAGGATGAGCACCAGCTCACCCTCCCACGCACCCGTCAGGGAGACGGAAGCGCGGAGGATCGGAGGACGGATGCGAGCCTGATGGTCGCACGGCTCCACCATGCGAAAGGCGATCTGGGCGACTGCCTCGGTGACGGCCGTGTCGAGCCACATCAGGTGCTCGTCGTCCAGCGAGGAGCGACCAGGCTGCAGGTAGGGACGAAGCTCCAGGAAGAGCTTCTCCGGCTTGAACGGCTTCGACAGCACCTGCTTCGCGCCGAGGCGCATCAACCGAAGCTTCCGCGACGCCGTCGCGGTGCTGGTGATCACCACGATGTGCCCAGGCCTCTGGTTCATGTCCGACACCAGGCCGAGCAGCTCTTCACCGCCCATGACGGGCATGTTGAGATCCAGTAGGAGGACGTCGACGGGCCGTTTCTGCAGGATCTCGAGGGCCTGCTGCCCATTCTCGGCCTCGATCAAGTTGATCTCGGCACCTGCAGAGACTGCGCGGGCCACGATGCGTCGCATCATCTGGCTATCGTCTACGACCAAAACCGTCTTCACGACCGCCTCCGTCTCACAGGACGAGTTGTGCCCGATCTGGGCTGGTCACGAGCACCTGTCCGTCCGCCACACGCAGCCGGACCGAGCGAGGAATCCTTCCGCCGACGTCCTCCGCGGAGACGACGATGCGCTGGCTGTACAGCGTCTGACGGGCCTTCATGACGTTGCGGCGGCCCACCGCGAACATGGAGGTGCCCGCCACGCTGCTGCCTCCGACGAGCCGAGCGGTCGTGCACTGCAGGTTCGCTCCGGCGTAGCGCATCTCGTTCAGCAGCATGGGGATGCCCGTCGTCGCATACAGTGCAGGTCGCTCCTTTCGCCGACTGCTCGGTGCCGGCAGCATGATGTGGATGAGACCACCCACGCAGGACGACACGTCCCACAGGCAGACGGCGACGCAGGATCCGAGCGCATGGGTCGCCAGCAGCCCCGACTTCGCGACAGCGAGTTCCCCAATGCCCACATTGATGCATCCAGGCGGTGAGGAGTTCTGCAACATTCAGGTTCACACTCGCAATCCTCGGAGGACCTACGGCAGGTGCCGTCGTCTCTGGAATCGATGACACCCTGGCGGTCTTGAGCGCAAAACGGCGGGGACGTCCTGCACTGGCTCGTTGTGACCGCCGCAGGTCGATTCCGGCAAGCGGCCCCGACCGTCCACACGCGGACCGGACAAACGTCGCAGGAGGGGCCGCGATCAGGGTAAGACCACACCGACTCCCACCGTCTGGAGCGTGCGCATGATCTTCGCCGTCCCCCTGCTGGTCGGTTGTTCCTCCGACACCACCACCGACGACGACACGGACACCACGTCACCCACCGGCGACACCAGTACCGGGATCGACACGCCCACCCCCACGGCGGACACCGGGAAGACCACCCCCACCAAGCCGGATGATCCGGTCTTCGCGACGCTCCACCCGACCTACCCCACCCTGGTGATCGTCAACTGGGACCAGCCTGCGACGGGCGAGACCTACCTGGAGTTCCGCGCCGACAAGGGGCCGTGGATGACGAGCCCTGCGCAGACGCGCGACAAGGGCCGGGTTCAGGACACGATCCTGGGCGTTCCCTACGGTGCGATGGTCGAGTACCGCATCGTGAGCGACACCGACCCCAAGCTCGACGTGGACGGCATCTTCGACACCCTCCGCACCATCGAGACGGGGCCGCTCCCCAAGGACCTGATCGAGCCCCTCATGCTCGCCAACGACACCACCGCCACCGATCCCGACGCCCCCTACCTGATCACCAGCCTCAACCGCGACGGAGACCGCCGCACGGGGCAGTGGTGGGTGGCCATCCTCGACCGGAACGGCCGCTACGTGTGGGGGGAGAAGACATCGGTGGACTGGGTGTCTCGGCACGTGTCCGTGTCGGCTGACGGCCGGGCGCTACTGGTGGACCGCGACACCTACTGGACGCTCGGCAACCGTGGTGCGGACTCCACCATCGTCCGCATGACGCTGGACGGCACCATCGAGCACACCTACGACACCCCCGGGCTGCACCACGCCTTCACGCCCATCGGCGACAACGAGCTCGCCTGGGCTGCCAAGATCCAGGGCTCCGGCTTCGGGGAGACCCTCGAGAAGGTGGACCTGGCGGGCAAGCAGTCCACCATCTGGACCTGCACGAAGGGCGTGGGCCTGTCGTCGTGTGGCTCCAACGCGCTGTGGTGGCAGGAGGGCACCGACACGCTGCTCTTCTCGCTGTACTCCCACGACACCGTCATCGACGTGAACATGGCCACGGGCACCACGGTGGCTGTGTACGGCAAGATCACCCAGGCGTGGGACTTCGACCCGCCCGAGTCGCAGTTCTGGTGGAACCACGGCCCCACCTACACCCCCGACGGCACGCTGCTGGTGTCCACCCGCGACGAGCAGAACACGGCGGACGCCGAGACGCTGGTGCGGGAGTACACGCTCGATGCCGACAACGAGACGCTGGACGAGATCTGGAACTTCGGGATCGGCCGTGGGGTGTACTCCACCAACATGGGCGAGGCCTATCGCCTGAGCAACGGCAACACCCTGCACGTGCTCGGCGCGGGCGGGCGCCTCATCGAGGTGCAGCCCGACAAGACGGTGGTGTGGGAGGCGGACTGGAACAACGACGAGCCGGACTGCAACGTTCGGCCCGTCTCCACCACCGTGTGCAAGCACAACGGCCGCACCACGGCGTGGAACGACCTGTACCAGCTGCTCACGCCCGTGCTGGCCGACTGAGGAAGCCGGTTCACGGGCGCGGGATCAACCCCAACCCGATCACGTCCACGACGCGGACCACGAGATCGTCGGGATCGGCGTCGAGGATCCCCAGCTGCTCGGCGTGACCGTCCACGTACATTCGCGCTAGGCCGTACACGAGGGCCCGACAGGCCAGCACCGAGGCGTCGAGCCCCTCCGGCACCAGCTCGCCGCTGGCGGCGGCCTCGCGCGCCAGCGACTCCGTGCGCGTGGCCTCCGCAGCCAGCACCGCATCCATCTCCGCGGAGGCTCCTGGCCGGATCCACTTCGCCACGTTCATCACGCGAAACATCGCGGGTCGGCGGATCGCGAACTGCACCGTGGTCACCCCCTGCGCCCGAAGCTGCTCGAGCGGCCCCGAGGCTTCGGCCATCGCCGTGTGCGCCTCCGCCGCACAGGCGGCGTGCCCCCGAGCAGCCAGCGCACTCATCAGCTCGTCGCGATCGCGAAAGTGCTTGTACGGAGCAGCGCTGGACACGCCAGCCGAGCGCGCGGCCCCACGCATGGAGACGCCGTCGGGCCCCTTGGCCTCCAGCAGCGCCTCGGCCGCTTCCACGAGCGCCCGTCTCAGATCTCCGTGGTGGTACATGGCAGACCCATGTTAGCAGTGCTAACCGAAGTAAGCATCGCTAACTTAGGAGGAGCCATGCTCAGTGCTGCCGGTCTCGTCTCCAACCTCTCGCGCGAGCACGCCTTCGAGCCACTGCGCGTGGAGGGCCGTCTGCCCGATCTGCAGGGCACGCTGTACCGCAACGGTCCGGGGGTCCAGGAGCGCTTCGGTCGGCGGTACGACCACCTCTTCGAGGGCGATGGCGCCGTGTCCGCGGTGCGCCTGTCCCAGGGGCGTGCGTGGGGCGCGAGCCGGATCGTGCGCTCGACGGGCTACGTCGCCGAGGAAGCCGCGGGCCGCCACCTCGGCAGTCTGGCTGCGGCGTGGCCGACCCGGCTCTGGGAGCTGCACCAGGGGCGCGCCAAGAACACCGCCAACACCAGCGTGCTCTGCTGGCAGCATCGCTTGTTCGCGCTGATGGAGGGCGGGCGCCCCACCGAGCTGGATCCGAGCACCCTTGCCACATTGGGGGAGACCGATCTGGGCTGCATCGGCGGGACCTTCTCGGCCCACCCGCACCGGGTGGCTTCGCGGGCCGCCACGTTCAACTTCGGTCTCCGGTACGGGCGCGACACGCAGCTCGATCTGTTCGAGCTACCGGACCGCGGAGCGGCGCGCCTCATCGCCTCGGTGCCGCTGCCGCACCCCGTCATGCTGCACGACTTCGTGGCCACGGAGCGACACCTGGTGTTCTTCGTCGCCCCCCTGCGGGTGGTGGTGTGGCGCATGATGCTCGCGCTGCGACCGTTCCACCGGGGCTTTCGATGGCACGCCTACGAAGGCACCGAAGTGATCGTGGTTCCCATCGACGAGCCCGAGGCCATGCGACGGTTCACCGTCCCGGCGTTCTACCAGTGGCACTTCGGAAACGCCTTCGACGACGGCGACGACATCGTGGTGGACTACGTGCGCTACGACGCTCCGGATCTGGACGAGCTGGCCGGCAGCGAGGAGCTGTCGTTCCACGACCCCGCCGTTCAGGTGAAGGGGCGGCTACATCGCGCTCGCATCCGAGGCGAGCAGCTGGTGAGCGAGGCGATGGGCGAGCTGGCGTGCGAGTTCCCGAGCGTGGCCCCGGCGGTGGCGGGGCAGCGCCACGACACGTCGTGGGTGCAGACCGAGCGCTTCGTGGACGGAACGCTCGAGTTCGGCATCGGCGAGGTTCGCGACGGGAACTGGCGCACGCTGTGGCTGCCGCGCGGCCAGGTCGCGTCGGAGCCCATGTACGTGGACGGTCACCTGCTCACCCTGGTCTTCGACGCCCACGAGCAGCTCAGTCACTGGCTGGTGGTGGACGCCACGGCGATGGAGGTCGTCGCCCGCGTGCACATTGGCCATGCGGTTCCGATCACCTTCCACGGGACGTGGGTGCCGCAGGGTGCGTAGCCGACCCGAGGGCCGAGCTACGCCACGGTGGGCGCGTACTTCACGAATCCCGGAGCCGTGCTGACGATGGCGAGTCGCCCCGCCCCGAAGCGACCCACCGAGATCTTGTAGTCCTTGCGGGAGGGAGGATTGCGGTTGAGCTCCATCACCTCGGGCAGCGGCGGATCGGGGGAGAAGGCGATCTTGTCGAGGCGCACGTGCACGGAGCCCGCGTCCGTGAACGCCCGCGACAGCACGTTGAACACCTCGCGGCTGTCGGCCCGCAGATCGGCGGGGATCCCCCCGTCCGCGATGAACCCCTGCACGGCGGTGGGAGGCCGCATCCCGATGGCTGCGCCGAGCGCCGCCGCGAGCTGCAGCTCACACAGGCCGACGTAGAGCAGATCGTCCTGTTGCGTGATCCAGGTGCACGTCATCGCCGGCTTGGCGCTGGCAGGGAACGCAGGACCGTTGCGGATCATCAACGGCTGATTGACGAGCTGCCCCACCACCTGGGTGATCAGCTGGGGCCCGAAGCCCTGCTGATGGATGGTGGTCCGCTCGGAGCCGCCGCGCATGCCGGAGTTCGGCCGGAAGCCCGCAGTCTGCATGGCGTGCCGCACGTCGGCAGCCGTGAAGGGCTTGGTCAGCAGGAAGGACGCGCCAGCAGCCACCGCCTCGGCCCGCATGTCGGCCGTGGACTCCGAGGTCACGAAGCCGAAGGGCGTCCTGTACTCCGCACGGCGGAGCTCCCGCAGGAAGGTGATGCCATTCATCTCCGGCATGTTCCAGTCACACAGGATGACGGAAGGGCGCAGGCCCCCCTCGATCTGATCCAGGGCGTCCCGACCATGCTCAGCTTCGTGGACCTTCTTCGGCTTGAACCCGGCCTGCCTCAAGGAGCGGCGCACGAGCTGCCGCATCACGCGACTGTCATCCACGATGAGTACGGATTTCATTCAATCCCCCGGGTGCCCGCTCGGGCGCAGGCACACACTTCCCTCCCATCGGATGGGACCGGCCCCCAGTTGAGCCACGAGCCCGGCCCGCCAACGGCCTCACCACCCACGTGCGGATTCCTCCGCGCTCGTGGCTCCGAGCAACGTCATGGCGCTGTTCAGCAGGTCGGACAGCTGGTCGAGCCGCAACACCAGCTCCCGACGCATCGACCAGGGGCCGTGACAGCCCACCGTGCGGCGCGCGGTGGCCGCAGTGGGCGAGATCTCCCCCACCGCCGCGCCCTGCAGACAGGCGCAGTACTCCTGGGGCGCGTCCCCATCGCAGCGAAGGTCCACCCGACCCTGTGCCACGGCGACGTGCACGTCGAAGGCGCCGCTACCGGCGCACCACCAGCGACATCCAGCGGCGGACCCCTGCAGGGTGGCGTCGAGGACCGCCAAGGCCTCCGGATCTCCCTCGGTCAGCGGCCGGTCCTTGGGCCCGGGTGGCTCCGCTGCCTGGCGTGGGGCTGCCGCCCGGTAGTCTGCGGGATCCACCTCTGCGTCCAGCCCCACGCCCACCGAGGCCGGCGTGCTGAGCACGTCCAGCCCGAGCCAGCCCAGGACCAGCAGGCTGATCAGCCACTGGCCGAAGCGGCGCACATTGCCTCCAGGGGCAACGTCGTCGGATCAGGGGGAGGCGGGTTTGAAGGGGGAGCAGCAGTGATCCTCCGAGAGCCACTGGGCGGGGTCCACCGCCACCACGTTCACCTCGAGCCCCCAGTGCAGGTGGGGCCCGGTGCTCTGGCCGGTGGAGCCCAGCGTGCCCAGGAGGGCACCGGCCCGCACCTCCTCGTCCTTGTGCACCAGGATGGTGTCGAGGTGGTTGTAGGAGGTGGCCACGCCCTGCCCGTGATGCACGATCACCACGTTGCCGAAGATGGCCTGCGGCCCCGCCACCACCACGCGACCGTCCGCGGCCGACATGACGGGCACGCCGCGATCCTGCGACAGATCGAGCCCCGAGTGATGGCTCTTGCGTCCGTCCGAGTAGGTGCGGTACTTGCCGAAGGGGCTGGTGAGATCGGCGTCGTCCACCGGCAGCCGGAACGCGCCGTCCCACCGCTGCTCCGGCTGGTCGAAGGCGTAGGCGGCGTTGCGCTCGGCGCGCATGGCGTCGATGGCGGCTTGGTTCTTGCGCGCCTTCTTCTGGCGACGCGTCAGGCGGATGTAGCCGCCCTCCTCGAACAGCGTCTCGGCGACGTCGACGGTGCCCGTGATCTCGGTGGTGTGGCCCGCGAGATCCGTGCCGCGCACCACCAGCGGCTGAGGACCCGGAAGCTGCGTGATCTCGATGCCGCGCAGGCCGCGCCAGGCACCGTCCACGGCGTACAGCTGCACCTCCACCTCGACCACGTCTCCATGGTGATCCAGCAGTGGTGCCGTGGCCACGGCGGAGTCGAGCTCCTCGTCGGCCTGGATCCAGATGGCCCAGGTGCGCCCTTGCTGAGCGCGCGTGGAGACGTCGGCCAGCGTCAGCTCTGGAGGCCTCGTGTCGACCACGGCTGTCGCGGCGGTCTCCACACGATTCGGAGGTAGGGCACCGTCGGTGGCCACGAAGGCGAACGCGTGCTCGCCGTCCTGAAGCTCGCCGGGTTGCCAGCTCGCCGTGCCGGCGGCATCGAGGGCCACCTCCTGCGGTGTGCCGCCATCCACCGACACGGTGACCTTGCGCAGACCAGGCTCGGCGTCGGTGGCCTGGATCTGGAACGACAGCTCCGCCGCGGGCCGCTCGGGCCCCACGACGGTCAGCTCGGGAGGGGTGCGGTCGAAGGACGCACACCCCAGGACAATCAGGCACCATCCCCACCGGGCCACCACGACACCTCCTCGGTGCCGTGAAGATAGCCCAGGTGCGCGGTGCTAGAAGGCGCCCGGTGCGGGTACCAGGGGCGTCCAGCCACCCAGCGAGGTGCGCTGGTTGGCCTCGGTGGCGCTGCCGGCGGCGCCGCCTCCCTCGTTGAACTGTGCGGCCACGCCCAGCGCCGCGATCAGACCCTTGTCGTCACCGTCGTTGGTGTCGTAGGCCAGCGCATCCACCTTGGTGGCGGTGTTGCCGTCATCCGTGGTGAAGGTGCCCACGCCGGTGGGGTCCACGTCGTCGGGGAAGTCGGTGGCGGCATCGGTGCAGGCGTCGCAGCGCACCAAGATGATGCCGTCGGCGCCGTTCTGGATGCCGTTGGTCACCCACTCGATCTGATCGACGTTGGCCACCAGCTTGCTGCCGACCACGTGGGTCTCGCCCGCCGCCAGCGTGCCGGTGAGCTGGTAGGCGTCGTCGACGAGGTCGTCGGAGCCGTTCACCATCACGATGAACCAGCCCTCGGTGGCGAAGTCGACGGTGGTGGCCCGGTTGTTCCAGATCTCCACGAACTCGGCGTCGTCCGTACCCGTCTGGTCAGCGTCCACCTCCCACAGCAGCAGATCGGCCGGGAACAGACACTCGGCGTCGTCGACACAGGTGGCATCGAAGCAGTCCACCTCACCGTCGTTGTTGTTGTCGATGCCGTCGGCGCAGTCGGCCTCAGAGGCGTCGAAGCCCACGAAGGCGGCGACGTTGGCAGCGGGATCGACGAGCTCACCCAGCGTGTCGGTCACGCCGGTCACGGTGAGGGTGTACTCCTGCAAGCCCACCTGCTTCGAGGTGGTGATGGTCACGTCGCGGTCTCCCACGACCACGCCGATGGCCTTCAGGCCATTGTCGAAGGCGAAGTCACCCAGGTCCACCGACTTCGGATCGAGGCGGCGGTCGAAGATCACGACCACGGTGGTGGGGTCGAGGGCCAGGGCCTCGAGCACGGTGGGCGCGGGGCAGGTGGCCACGGTCACGTCGGAGGTGTCCCAGGCCGACGGCTGGGCCGTCGTGAAGAAGCGCCAGAGGGGGGCCGTCACGTTGAGGCTGCAGCCGAAGGTGAGGTCCAGGGAGTCCTGGATGGCCTCGTCCATGCGGAGCCGCACGTCGCCCTTCGACACGGGGATCCCCGGGGTGGCCACGTCGGCCGCCACCGCAGGCGCGCCCGCGCCGAAGAAGTCGGCCGCGACGGTCATGTCGATGCTGGCCAGCTCGGAGTCGAAGTCGCCGATGGCGGTGGACAGCGTGGCTTCGCTCGACAGGTCCTGGATCAGCGTGGTGACGTCGTTGCCCGTGCTGTCGATGCTGAAGTTGCCGACGGCGGACACGCTGCGCAGATCACCGAACAGCGTGGACAGCTGGGTGACGTCGAAGCTCACCTCGTCGCCCACGGCCAGTCCCTTGTCGAGGGTGGTGGCCTCGATGCCGACGAACAGGCCAGGACCCGTCTGCTCGGCCTGGATGAAGAACCCGGCCGGGTCGCCCCCGAGGGCAGGCTTCACGTAGGTGACCCAAGCCTTGGCGATGGGCATCGACAGCTTCTTGCTGTCGGGCTCGACGCGAACGGCGCCGATCCAGTCGGAGGCCGACACGCAGGGCGTGGTGTCGTACGTGCAGTCGCTGTTGCAGCCCAGGGTGCCGTCCACCAGGGTGTCGAAGTCGGAGCACACGCCAGTGCCGAGCTCGGCACCGTCACAGTCCTCGCCTGCATCGAGCACGCCGTTGCCGCACGGATCGACGGCCGTGCAGCCGGTGGTGTCGTAGCCGGTACAGTCGGCGTCACAGGCCAGCACGCCCCCACCGAAGCCCTCGGACTTGCAGGTGGCGTCACCGAGATCGGTGCCATCGCACACGTCGTCACCGTTGATCTCGCCGTCGCCACACTCGGGCACCGTCTCGGTGCCGGTGTCGCCCGTGGGAGACGTGGTGTCAGTGTCCGTGGTGGTGTCCTTGTCACCCGCACAGCCAAACAGAACCGCGCCCGAGAGTGCGGTGAGAAAGAACGCCAGTCGCGATGCATGTTTCATGCGGCGGCCGCTATCTCGCCAGAGATCCAGAAACAACGCCGGTACTCGCATCGCGATGTGACGATCGCGTGACCAGGCAGGCCTGGTGTAGCCTCTCGCCACACGGAGCACCCCGATGCGCAGCTCGGATCTCTCGCGCGAACAAGGTCTGCTGATCACCGGCTCGCTGGTGCTGCTCGCGACCGTCGCCCTGTCCTTCGCCCTGTCGTGGGGATCCCGCGTACTGATCCCCCTGTTCCTGGCGTTCCTGGTGGTCTACCTGGTGGCACCGGTGGTGGATCTGCTGCAGGTGCGCCTCGGCGCACCGCGCTGGCTCGCCATCTTCTTCGCCTTCGTCGTGATCGGACTGGGCACCACGGGCCTCACGCTGTTGGTGTGGTCCTCCATCAACGGACTCGCCGACGAGATGCCGCGCTACCGCGAGAGCCTGACGAACCTGGGCCACGAGCTCGTCGGCCTGGTGGAGCTACTCCCGGACTACATCCGCCCCGACGGTCTCGGCGCAGACCACATCGACCCCGAGGCACTGCTCGGCAACCTGAACCTGGAGTCGCTGCTCACCACCCTGGGCACGGGCGCCACGAACCTGGTGGGGGTGCTCACGAACCTGCTGTGGAACGCCGTGCTGGTGGTGCTGTTCTCGGTCATCATCATCGCGGGGCGCAAGCCGCTGCAGGAGCACAGCGGCCTGCGCGGCGAGATCGACCGCAGGGTGCAGAAGTACCTGGTCACGAAGTTCACCATGAGCGCGCTGACGGGCACCCTCACCTGGCTCGTGCTCACCGTGCTGGGCGTGCCGCTGGCCCTGATGTTCGGCGTGTTCGCCTTCGTGCTGAACTTCATTCCCTCCGTGGGCAGCCTGCTGGCCATGCTGCTGCCCCTTCCCATCGCGCTGGTGCACTTCCCGGACAGCCCGCTGATGTGGGTGCTGGTGGTGGCGCTGCCAGGACTGGTGCAGTTCGGCATCGGCAACGTGCTCGAGCCCCGCGTGCTGGGCGACAGCCTGGACCTGCACCCGATCACGATCCTGCTCACCCTCATCTTCTGGGCGCTGCTCTGGGGCGTGGTGGGAGCCCTGATCTCGGTGCCCGTCACCGCCGTCGTGAAGATCATCCTGGAGCGCTACGAGACCACACGGCCGGCCGCCGAGATCCTGGCGGGGCGCTTCGGGTGAGCCACGACCGCCGGTCCCGGTGGATAGCACTGTTGGTCTTCACCACCGCCCTGATCCCGCGCCTGGTGACGAACCTGTGGCTACACCCCCTGGGCAGCAGCCTGCGCAGCGACATGGGTGCCTACGCTGCAGCGAGCCGCCAGCTGGTCAAGGAGCCCTTCGAGCCCCACGCCATCCTCAACCTGTGGCCCTTCGGCACCCCCGCGCTCGCCGCGATGATCCAAGGAGTGGCCGGCCGGGCCAACTGGGACGCCGTGGGGGTGGTCTGGGCAGTCCTGGGGGCCGCCTCGGTGGTGCTGGCCTGGGACATCGCCCGGCGCGTGAGCCAGTTCTCCTGGATGCCAGCGGCCATCGCCGTCTTCGGCGTGATCTACTACCCGCTGATCCTGCAGGGCAGCTTCCTGATGAGCGAGCCGCCCTTCACCTTCTTCCTGCTGGCCCAGGCCTGGGCCGCCGTGCGCTGGGTGCTGCGGCCCACCCGTGGGGGGGCGGTGCTCTACGGCGTGCTCGCCGCCGCCGGCATCCCCTTCCGCCCCCAGCTGCTCATCTCCATCGCGCTGACCGCCTTCGTGGTGTTCGGGGCGCACACCGTGCGGAAGCAGGCATGGCGGCAGGCGCCCCTCGCCGCGCTACCGGTCCTCGGCATGCTCGCCTTCAGCAGCACCTATCTGCACTACAACAGCGGCCGCTGGGGCATCGTGTCGCACAACTCGGCGCTGAACCTGGTGATCGGCCGCTGCCACAACCACGTGGTGGAGTGGCGGAGCAACCGAGGCCGGGGTCGCTTCGCGCCGGTGGGCATGACCCAGGTCTTCGGCGCCGAGAAGAAGGCGCTGCGGCAAGGCGAGTGGCCCCTGATCCCGCTGGATCCGGCCCTCGATCGAGTGCTGGTGATGCGCGGCACCCCGGGCAATCGCCCCGAGGTCCTGCGGGGCTGGGTGTGGCAGTGCATCCGCACCACGGGGGTGTGGCGTCAGCTGAAGTACTCGGCGTCCCACGTGGTGATGCTGTGGCACCAGACGCGGCAGTTCCCCAACTCCCGTGCCCCGTGGTCGGTGCGCCTCGAGCGAGGGTGGCGCATCGCAGATCGTGTGCTGTTCGAGGTGCCGTTCTTCTTGGCGATGGGCCTGATGGCGTCGAGACGACTGGGGATGCGCATCGTGGTGGCCAATGGCCTGGCCCTGCTGCTCACCGCCGCCATCTTCTTCGGGGAGGTGCGATTTCGCTTACCATACATGGCGTTGATCGCGTTGATGGCGCTGGAAGTGTGGGGACTGGCTGGCCAGACCCTGTGGACGCGCCTACGGCGTACCTGAAGGAACCCCATGGCCACCAACCTGCTGATCCGCGTTCACCGAGCCCCCGAGGCGTCCGCCCTCAAGCCAGGAATGACCATGGCTGTCAAGGGCCGGGTGGCGACGGTGGGGCGAGATCCCGCCTCGGACGTGGTGCTGTTCGATCGGACGGTGTCGCGAGAGCATCTGCGCATCGACGTGGGACCTCCGCTGCAGGTCACCGCGCTGACGGGCCAGAACGGCACCTTCCTCGACCGGGTCGCGCTGCCCGTGGGTGAGGCCATGCCGGTGCCCGAAGGAGCCCGGCTGCAGCTCGGCGGCGTCGTCGTCGGCCTGATGACGCTGGGCGACACCGAGCACGTCCGGCGCCAGCGGCTCCCGGACGTGGCCGACCAAGCCCCCTTGGCCGCGTCGGCCCCGTTGATGGAGGTCCGCTGGGACTCGGGGCAGTGCCAAGTGCGCTGTGGGGGCCGCGACGTGGGGCTCACGGGCGCAGCAGCCCGGTTCCTCGGTCGCCTTGCGGACGATCCGGGCCAGGTGGTGCACAGGGACGACCTGTGCGACGACCTGAAGACCACGCACTTCCCTCCGCTGGCCTCGAAGGCGCGCAGCGCCCTGGAGCTCGCCGCCCGCTCAGGTGCGGTGGACCTGGATCTGATCCGCGAGCGGCTGCGTGCCGCGGGCGTGTCCACCGACGACATCGATCCGAACGCGCCCACCAAGCTCATGCGCGCCCTGATCTCCAACCGACGCGACCACGGCTACGTTCTGCACCTGACCCGCGCAGACATCGTGGTGGAGCACGTCTGACTTGGGCGCCTTCCGGCTGGGACCTGTGCTGGGAGCCGGAGGCATGGGAACGGTCTACGCAGCTGAGCACGTGGCCACGGGGGTTGTCGCAGCCGTCAAGACGGTGCGCACCACAGCGAGCGGCGAGGACTTCGAGGAGGAGGTCCGACTCGTGGCTCAGGTCCAGCACCGTCACGTGGTTCCGATCCTGGACTACGGCATCGCACCACATGGCATGCCACAGCTCGCTGCAGGAAGTCCGTACCTGGTCATGGTGCGCGGCCAGGGCACGCTGGAGTCGCTGATCGGCTCGCTCCGCTGGTCGACGGTGCGGCAGGTCGCGTCGCAGCTGCTGGAAGCCCTGGGGCATGCCCACGCGCTGGGCGTGCTGCACGGAGACGTGAAGCCGTCCAACGTGCTGGTGGGGGTGCGCCGCCACCCCAGGCAGCCCATGTCGTCGCCGACGGCGGGCCTCGCGCTGGCGGACTTCGGCATCGCCCAACGGCTGGGAGCAGCGGAGGGCCCACGGGGAGGCACCCGGGCCTACATTGCCCCAGAGCAGCTCCACGGCTGGCGGGCCGCCATGGGCCCGTGGACCGATCTGTACGGTGTGGGCGCCCTGATCTGGGCGCTGACCACGGGCGCCCCTCCCGACCCGGACGGATCCTTCGCACCGCGGCAGGCCGTCCCCCCTCAGCTGGAAGGCTGGCTGCGTCGCCTGCTCGCCGCCGAGCCCTCCCAGCGCTTCGCCCGAGCTTGCGAGGCCGCAAGGGCGCTGCCCCACCCAAGCTCCCCCACCTCGCTGGTCCATCCGACGGCACCGGCACCGGCGTCGGGGACGGCGGCCACCCAGCACGTGATGGCTCCCCTCTCCGAGTCCACCCTCGCCCCGCCTGGCCCCAGCGCGCCCACCGGTGTCGTGCAGGTCCCCAGACCGCAGCCCGCCTTGCTCCCCGCCGACTGGCGCGCCGCCACGCCCACCTGGCCCAGCCCGTCGCTACAAGACGCAGGGCTCGGGATCTGGGCGCTGCGCCCGGCGCCGCTGGTGGGCCGACACGAAGACCGCAATGCACTGTGGCAGGCACTGTGTGCGGCCCACCGCTCGAGGCGGCCCCAGGTGGTGCTGCTGACGGGCGCCGAGGGTACGGGGCGCACCCGGTTGATCCACTGGCTCGCTGTACGCGCCCACGCCGTGGCCAGTGCCGAGGTGGGCTCCCTGCCGGAGCTGGCGCGGACCTTGGCGGTGATTCCCCTCGACGACGCCGACCCCCGGAGCGCCCCCCAGGTGGCGAGACGCCTCGACGCCGAGGTGGACGACCCGTGTGTGGTGGTCGCAGCATTGCCCGACGGAGAGCTGCCGAGCGCCTGGAGCCCACTGGCGAGCCGCGCCACGGTGATCCGTCTCGGGCCGCTCCATCCGGCCGACGCCGAGACCCTGGCGCGCTCCTCGCTGCACCTCCATCCCGAGGTGGTGCTCACCCTCGCCCACGACACCGCGGGCTCCCCCGCCGCACTCCTGAGCACGCTGCGACGGTGGATCGAGACGGACGGACTCGTGTCCACGCCGGCCGGGTTCCGTCCGCGGGACGAGGCGCCGAGCGCCACGGAGACCAACGAAGCCACTGTGCAGGCTCGCCTGGAGGCGGCGCGCGCGGCCCTGGTGGCGGGTGAGCTGCGACTCGCTGCGGTGGAGGTGTTCGCCGCACGCGCGACGGCGGCGCACCTGTCGGCGAACGACCGCCGGGACGCCGAGATCCTCGGCTTGCAGCTCCAGCTCGATCCCGGGGCCCTCGATCCCACTGAGCGCCTGGCGGATGCACGACGTCTGGCCCAGCGCGCCTCCGCCAACGGCTGGTCGGATCTGGAGGCCCTCGCACTCGGTCGCTTGTCGGTGGCCGTCTCCAACGAGGGCCGCCCGAACGAGGGAATCGCGCTGGCCGAGCGCGCAGTTCGCTCGGCCGACGCCCACCCAGACACCGACCATCCCGTGCGCTGCAGGCTGTACCTGGCCCACATGGCCACGCTGGCCGGCCGAACCGAGCAGGCGCGGAACACTCTGGGGGAGCTGGACGCCCTGGCTCCGAACCACCCCCGCCGCGCCTACGCCGAGGTATGCGCCCACATCGGCTGGTCCGTCGTGCAGCGCCGCGCGGGCGACTCGTCCGCCGCCGAGGACCACGCACGCGCAGCACTGCAGGGAGCCATCGAGGGAGGCATGAACCTGGAGCGCGCCAAGGCGCTGCGCGTCCTGGGCACCTGTCAGAGTCGGCACGACCACTACGCCGACGCCGTGATCACCTGGCGGACCTACGTGGCGCTCGCCCGAGACCTCGGGATCTCCTCGGACGTGCCCATCGCTCTGACGGATCTGGGGCTGGCGCTGGAGGGCATGGGCGAGCACGCCGAAGCGGAGCACGCCTTCCTACAGTCCCTGAGCCTGCTGCGCCCCGGCTACGGGGCCGACCTGATCCCGCGGCTGAATCTGTCGCTGCGCTACGCCCACACCGGTCGCCACGCCGATGCGTGGCAGCTCATCGGCCCCGACGAGGTCGACCTCGACGCCTACAGCTGGCAGGGGCCACCCGCACAGGTCCACGCGACGCGCGCAGCCGCCGCAGCCGGGCTGGGCCGCCACGCCGATGCCGCCGCTGCCCTCCGGCTCGTCGCAGCCAGTGACCAGGCCTCGCTGCGGAGCAACCCACGACTCGCGGTCATGCTCGCGGCGGCCCAGCGGTCCTGCCACGACGCAGGCTTCGCCGACCTCGCCGACCTCGCCCAGCAGGCCGCGGAGCGGATCCGGCACTGACTCGGCTATCGTGGGCGCGGAGGCGTCATGGTCGCTGCCCTCGTCGGCGCGCTGCTCGGGTGCACCGGAACGGACCCCACCCAACCCGCCGAGGTCGACGGCGTGCGCTTCGACGGCCCCGCCCCCACCAACTTGCTCCTCCTGTCGCTCGACACCATGCGGCGCGATCACTTCGGCCGCTACGGCGAGGGTGACCACACGCCCTTCATCGACTCGCTGGCCGCCAGCGGCGTGGCGCTGGACGACTTCTCGGTGTGCAGCAACTGGACCACCGCCACCTTCGCCTGTGTGATGTCGGGGGCCACCAACCTCGACCGCGCCGCCACGCGCACCATGGTGCCCATCCTGCTCCCCAACGGTCCGCTGCAGTCCGTTCCCGAGGAGCCCCAGCTCGCCACGTGGCTCGCCGAGGCCAGCTTCGACTCGGCCCTGATCACCAGCAACTGGTTCTTCAGCCGCGCCCACGGCGTGGCCCAGGGCTTCGGTCAGGCGCGCTTCGACGGCCCTCGAGGCGCCGACAGACTCTGGGACCTCGCCCAGACGGTCATCGATCCCGAGCAGGGCGGCACGCCGCTGACGGAGCCGTTCTACCTCCACCTGCACTTCTTCGAGCCCCACCGCCCCTACACCCCGCCCGAGGAGTTCCTCACCCCGCTTGCACGTGATCTGCCGCCTCCGGCGATGAGCTTGGCCGATCAGCAGGCACAGGAGCGTGCCATCGAGGCCATGGTGGCAGATCCTCCCGTGCTCTCCGACGCCGAGATCGACAACCTGCGCGCCCACATGCGCGCCCGCTATGCCGCCGAGGTGCGCAGCTTCGACGCCGCACTCGAGCGCACCTGGAGGGAGCTGGACCGCCTGGGGTTGCTCGACGACACGCTGGTGGTCTTCTTCACGGACCACGGCGAGGCGCTGTGGGAGCACGGCTACTCGGAGCACGGCAAGCTGCTTCGCCGTAACGAGAACGACGCCGCCGCCTGGCTGTGGGCCCGCAACATCGTGCCCGGCAGCTTCACCGGTCCCACCGCCGCCGAAGATCTCGCGCCCACCATCCTCGACGCACTCGGCGTCGACATCCCCGCACAGGTCACTGGTCACGTGGTGGGCACTGCCCCCAAGGACCGAGCGCGCTTCGCGTTCAGTGACGGATTCCAGGGAGGCGTGCAGTCCGTCCGCCAGGGACGATTCCTGATGCACTTCCAGTGGAACGAGCCGCCGCCAGGTCAGACCAACCTGATCCTCTACGATCTGCAGGCCGATCCCCTGGAGCAGACGAACCTCTTCGACCCCGAGGCCCCCAGCGAGGACGCCCTGCGGCTGTGGTCTGTGCTCGAGCCCAAGGTACAGCAGGCCATTCCCTGGGTCGTCGGGGTAGATCCTCGAAAGCGTGAGGTCCACTGGCCCCTCTGATGGGCTACACAACAGTGTTACCGTGTGGGTGCGTTGGCCCTGGTCGTGCTGGTCGCCTTCGAAGACGAAGCCATCGTGAAGCGTTGGGTCGACCAGCTGCGCACCGCCGAGGCACTGCCGATGGCCGTCGACCCCCACGACCTGCCTGTGCGGCCCGTGGTGCTCGACGCCATCGTGACCGACCCCGAGCTCCCCCGCGAGCAGCTCGACCGCATGCGCGCCTGGGCGGGAGCAACAGCGGTGCTGCACCTCGGTGGACCACAGCCTCTGGACGGCTGGCTCCAGCAGCTCTCCACCGGTGAGGGCGTGCCCTTTGCCGTGGGCACGCGGCGGGTGGATCTGCGGCGGCAGACCGTGCAGCACGGAGGCGTCCGCCACACCTTGTCCGACACCGAGGCCCAGCTGCTCGCCTGGCTGGCGCTGCGTCAGGGCCAGGTGGTGTCGCGCCAGGAGCTGCTGCATCACGTGTGGTCCTACAGCCCGCGCAGCCGCACTCGGGTGGTGGACGTCACCGTGGGTCGGCTGCGGGCGAAGCTGGAGACCGACGCCGCACGGCCGCAGCACCTCATCACCCTGCGGGGCCGCGGCTACCGACTCGACGGCGTGCGGCCGCTGACCACCGACGAGCCGGGTGCGGCGCCCGAGGCGCTGGTGGGCCGCGACGCCGCCTGGGGTCAGCTCGCCCGCTGGTTCGAGGCCCCCAACGGTCCCGCCACGGTGCTGGGGCCCCCCGGCATCGGCAAGACCACCCTCGCACGCGCCTTCGCCCGCTCGGTGCCCGACGCCGTGTGGTGCGCGCTGCAGCCGGCAGCCTCCGCCGACGAGGCCGTGGCCCGCATCGCCGAGGCCCTGCAGCTCCCTCCCGACTCCAGCCGGGATGCCGTGCACGAGGCGCTGTCCTACGGTCGCGTGCCCCTCGTGGTGCTCGACAATGCCGAGCACGTACTGGCCGAGGTGAGCGGGCTGCTCGCCTCCGGCACGGCCAGTCCCGTGCTCGTGACGAGCCGGATCCGTCTCGGCGTGGCGGGGGAGCAGTGCTTCGACCTCGCACCCTTGGACGACGAGGCAGCGCGCGCGCTCTTCGTGGCACGAGCACAGCGTCTCGATCCCGGCGTTCGCACCGCAGACGATGCGCTGGACGAGCTGCTGGCCCGCTGCGAGGGGCTGCCCCTGGCGCTGGAGCTCGCCGCCTCCAGGGTGCGCGTGATGGGTGTGGCCGATCTGCTCCGCGCCTGGTCGGGCGACGTGGGGCGGGGCTACGACGACGGACTGGCGTCTTCCTGGGCGCTGCTCGACGACGCAGAGAGAGCGGCAATGAGCCTGCTCGCCTCCGTGCGAGGGGACGTGCCCTTCCGGCTCGCCGAGGAGCTCCTCGACGATCCCGTCGGACGCCTGGCAACGCTGCGCGATGCATCGATGGTCCAGATCTCCCACGAGCCGAGCGGCTCCGTGGTGCATCTGCTCGAGGCGATCCGCGGCTTCGTCTCCCGAACCGCACCTGCGGACGAGCCAGCTCGGCTGCACATGGCACGAGCCGTCGCTCGCTACACCCAGGCGCTGAGTGCCGAGGCCCGGGGACCGAGCGCCTGGGTCGCGGTGGAGGCTCTGCGGCAGGCCCGATCCGCTGTGTTCAGCGCTGTGCAGGCCGCCTTGGATGGCGGCGTGCCCTCCCTGGGGGCCGATCTGTGCCTGTCGATGACCCACGTGTTCGAGGTCTTCGGAGCCACCCCCGCCGATCTGCTGTGGCTCGACCGCCTGTCCCCCCACGAAGACATCCCCCAGGCGGTGTACGTGGCCGAGCTGTCGGCGCTGCTGCAGATCACCCACGGCAACGCCGACCGCGCCTCGCGGCAGGCGGAGCGCTGCGTGCGCCTGGCCACCACGCCGGCCCAGCGCGCACGAGCCGCCTATGCCGAGCTCATGGTGCGCATGCGCCTGGACGACCCCGACACCGAGGCCCTCGAGGCCGCCATGGACGACCTCGAGGACCCCATCGCCCGCGCTCGAGCCTGGTCCGCGCTGGGAATCGCCTACTCCCGGGGGCGGCAGCCCGATCGCTGTGTGGCGGCCCTCGAGCAGGCCCTGGTGGTGGCGGATCGCCTCGATGTCGACTGGCTCACCGCCACCTCGCTGGGGCGGCTGGCGCTGGGACATCACGCGCGCGGCGATCACCAGCGGACCGCCGAGCTCGCAGCAGAGGCAGAGGCGGCCTACCGACAGGCAGGGGTTCAGCAGCACGGGGTCAGCTTCGTGGCCCTGCAGGTGGCCGCGCGACATGGGCTGGGAGAGCTCGACGCAGCACAGGAGCTGCTGCAGAGGGCCATCGCCGAGTACGAGCGCCGCGGGCAGCGCTGGACGACGGCCTGGATGAAGCTGTCCCTGTGCCACCTGGCGCTCGACGACGGCAGGCCACAGCAGGCGCTGCGAGAAGCGCGGGAGGCCGGGCGACTGCAGCGTGCGTCGGGGAACCCGCAGGGCATCGAGCGCATCATGTCCGCCGAGGCCCTGGCCGAGATCGCCACGGGGGCGGTGGAGCGCGGCCGCCAGCTCGCGCTGACGCTGCTGGACGACGGCGCGAGCGGGGCCGCCGACGAAGCCTTGGAGGCCTGCGTGCTGGCGAGTCTGATCCTCGACGACGTGGCCAGCGCGCGGGCCGCTCTGCAGCGCGGCGAGGGGTCGGCCCGGTGGCACTCGCTGCTCACGGCGCTGATCTCGGCCTACGAGGGCCAGCCAGGCGCTCCTCCCGAAGAGGCGCTGCCCAAGGACCACCTGAACGCGTGGCGGGCAGTGCTGGGGGCCGAAGGCATCGCCCCGTCCGTCACACCGCGCGGCCGAGCCATCCGCGGACTCGACGACGACGAGACCCGGGCCTTTCCAGAGTCCGTGTTGCTCCTTCGCTTGCGCGACGACGGCCGCTTGTAACACCGCGCTGGTACGCACTGTTGCCGTCCTGTTTCCGATGCTCTGCGTATCGAAGTAGGACTGGAGGTCTCGTGCTGCGCTACGCGCTGTTGTCATTCGTCGTCGTGGGTCCTGCGTGCACCGGAGGCCGGGGCATCGACGGACCGCAGAATCTGCAGGAAGCACTCGAGGGCCTCGGAGTCGACACCACCGAGAGCGATCGCGTCGGCGCCGATGGCGAGATCCTTCCCGAAGACTACGCGCCGCTGGGCTCCGCCATGTCCTTCGGAGACGCCGACGAGGTGTCTGGAGAGGGAGGCGCCAACAAGACCGACGAGCTCGTTCTCCTGGGCACCGCGCTGGCGTTCGGGCCGGACCGCGTCAACGTCGTGGAGGCCAACGGCGTGCAGATCGGGGGCGACTTCACCCCCGACTACGGCAGCATCGACGTGCTGCACAGCATCGCAGACGACGGCAACGCCTGGATCGACGACCGCGGTCTGCGGGCAGCCACCGCCGGCGACCTCGACGCCGACGGCCTCGACGAGATCGTCATCGCCTACGTCGACACCACCGTCGCCCCTCGACGGCTGCACGTTCGCGTGATCGAGGACGGCGTGGCCGGCTTCACCACCACCGACACCATCGTGGGAGACGGCGAAGGGGTCGAGCAGCTCCAGGTGGCCACCGGAGACTTCGACGGCGATGGCCGCCACAGCATCGTCGTGGGGGTCTCCCTCGACGGCAGCGCCGAGCTGTGGTTCCTCGATCCCCAGGAGGGGCAGCCCACCGTGGACGACGCGAAGACCTTGGTGTTCGACGCTCGGAACACAGGCGCGCAGATG
>JAHQVJ010000091.1 GCA_019634415.1 Myxococcales bacterium | reverse complement strand
GTGGTTGAACACGCTCGCCTGCCCCTCGAAGCGGAAGATCGAGCCGTACACGTTGGGCTTGCCCAGGATCACGCAGGCGTCGTTGACGAGGTAGCGGGTGGGGAAGTTGTCGGTGCCGTCCACCACCACGTCGTAGGGCTCGAGGATGCGCAGCGCATTGTCGCTGGTGAGCGCTTCTTCGTAGACGTCCAGCTGGACGTGGGGGTTGATGTCGGCGATGCGCAGCCGTGCGCTCTCCACCTTCTTGCGACCCACCATCGAGGTGCCGTGGAGCACCTGACGCTGCAGGTTGCTCTCGTCGACCACGTCGAAGTCCACCAGGCCGATCCGACCCACCCCCGCGGCGGCCAGGTACATCAGCAGGGGACTGCCCAGCCCGCCCGTGCCCACGCAGAGCACCGACCCGCCCTTGAGCTTGCGCTGCCCCTCCATGCCCACCTCGGGCAGGATCAGGTGGCGGCTGTACCGAGAGACCTCGGCGTTGTCGAGCTCGGGCAGCGGATCCTGACCGCCCGCGATGGACGGCACGATGGTGATGGCCTGTCCGTCCACCACGGTGGCCTCGCCGTCGAGGTGCCGGATGTCCTCGTCGCCCAGGTACACGTTCACGAAGCTGCGCAGCGTGCCGCTGTCGTCGCGCAGGTGCGGCGCCAGCCCGGGAAAGGTGGCCGTGAGTGCCTTCAGGGCGTCTCCGACGGTGGTGCCCTCGACCTCGACGGTGGCCTGTTGGTCGGTGTAGGGCCGCAGCGGGCCCGGCAGGTGGATGGTGGTCATGCGGATGGCTCCGGGCTGGCGAGAGGTTCGGGATCCATGGCGCTGCGGTCCTCGCGCAGGCGCCAGGAGAGGGTGTCGGTCACCGCGCCGCCCTGCACCGACACGATCACGTAGGACAGGTTCGGCAGGGCGTGGTCGCGGTCGAAGTCGCTGTACTGGGCCTGGTGATCGGGGTGGCTGTGGTAGTAGCCGAGGATGTGCAGCCCTTCGTCTTCGAGCTGCTGCTGTGCCCGCATGAGGGTGAGGCCCGACACCTTGTAGCGATTGGCAGGGGAGTCGGAGCGCTCGTTGATCAGCGCGTGGGCCCGGGCGACGCCGCAGCCCACCGCCTCGTGGGGGTAGCCCTCCTCGGCGTGGGCGTGCAGGCGCCGAAGCGCGCTCGGATCGATGGTCAGCTGGCCAAGCGGCATGGCACCTCTCCCTCGGCGGGGGTCCAGATGTGGGGCTCGGAGAGGTAGCGGCTGCCGGAGTCCGGCACGATGGCCACCACCACCCCATGGGTCAGATCCCGGGCCACGTCGACGGCGGCCTGCACGGCGGCGCCTCCGGAAGGCCCGAGCAACAGGCCGTGATGGGCCAGGCAGCGCACCATGCGGAAGGACCGCTCGGTGGACATCGCGCGTCGGTCCGTGGCCACGCCCGGGTCGTAGATCCCCGGAACGCGTGCCGTCTGCATGTGCTTGACGCCCTCGAGCCCGTGCAGCGGAGAGTCCGGCTGCACCTCGACGATCTGCACGTCCTTGCGCTGCTCCCGCAGGTAGCGCCCGGTGCCCGTCAGCGTGCCGCTCGTGCCCACCGTGGCCACGAAGTGGGTGACGGTCCCTTGCGTCTGGTTCCAGATCTCGGGTCCCGTGGTCTGGTAGTGGGCCCGCCAGTTGGCGTCGTTGTCGTACTGGTTGAGGTAGACCCAGTCGCCGTGATCGTCTGCGAGGGTGACGGCTTCGGCCTGCGCGCCATCGGTGCCCTCGAGCGGTGAGGTGTGCACGATCTCGGTGCCCAGTGTCTTCAGCAGCTGCTGACGTTGGGCGCTGGCGTTCTTGGGCAGGCACAGCACCAAGCGGTAGCCGCGCTGACCGGCGATCACGGCGTAGGCGATGCCGGTGTTGCCGCTGCTGGCGTCGAGGATCGTGCCTCCTGGCTTCAGCCGTCCTGCCCGCTCGGCCTCCTGAACGATGGAACGGGCGGCGCGGGCCTTGACCGAGCCGCTCGGGTTGCGCCCCTCCAGCTTCAAGGCGATCTGCACGCCGTCGGGCAGCTCGAAGACTGCAGGCAGCCCCACCAGCGGGGTGTTTCCGATGATCTCGACGAAGCTGGGTAGGTCCATGATGGCTCGCAGAAAAAGAAGACGCCCGCCGCGGTGCGAGACCGGGGCGGGCGTCGGGAACGTTCACACGTGGCGTGCTAGCCCGAGCCGACCCCGCAGGGACAGCAGCAGCAACAGGCACAGCATGCGCGAACGAGCAGCATGCGGAAGGGGTACCATCCACGCGAGCAGATGCCAACTCCCGGTGTCAGAGGTGCTTGCTCGCTTCGCGCCGCGACAGGCCCGACAGCGCGGCGCCGTGGGTGGCCAGGAAGGCGCGCACCGCGTCGGCATCGGTGCGTGCGTGCTGCCGGAGCGCCCACCCGATGGCCTTGCGGATCCAGAAGCTCGTGTCGCTGGCCTGCGCGAGGCAGAAGGCGAACAGCAGCTGGTTGTCGGTCTGCTCGCGGTGCTTGAGCTGCGCGAGGATGGCCGTGCGACGGATCCACAGGTCCTCGTCGGTGATCCACCGCTTCAGCACGGGGAGCAGGTCGGCGCGGTGCTTCCGCACGGCCGTGCCCACGGCGTTGGCAGCGATGTCGTCCACCAGATCCCACCAGGCACCGTCGCGCACGAGGTGCTCGAGCAGGGGCACGGACTGCACATCGAGGAAGTCGGCGCGGGGGAAGCCCTTGAGGTAGGCGATGGCCACGTACTTCAGCTCGCGCTCGGGCCCGGCCCACAGCCGGCGAACCCCGGTCTCCCACTGGGCGCGGGTGGTGGGCGGAAAGGCCCGCTTGGCCTTTCGCTCCACGGGCCGGATCTGCGGTCGCTTCACCCCGAAGAACGGCATCTCGGTCTTGAGGTAGCGCTGCATGGCTGCGGCGTTCTCGGCGCTCGCGTGCACGGCGAGCTGCTCGCGAACGAAGCTGTGCAGGGCGTCCGCGTCCATCAGTGCGTGGGCTCTTCGCGCGGGGCGGCGGGCACCGGCGTGCGCGGCAGGTGCAGCATGCCACGCACGGTGTTCACGGCTTGGTGGGCACGATCGAGGTCTCCGCGCGACAGCAGCTTCCGCTCGCCCGCCAGCCGCAGGTGCCAGGACAGGCGCTGCAGCGCGTCGGCCACGGGGCGACCTGCCGCGGTGCCGCGAAGGCCCACCAGGGCTTCGCCCACCTCCAAGGTGCAGGCCCTCAGACGCGACGTCTGGTCGCGGTGACGCCAGGGGACGTGGTCGGTGCGAGCCAGGAGCCACTTGGCGAACCCAGCCCAGTACGCCTGAAGCGCCCCGGTGCCGATCCTATTCTCGATTGCGGCCGAACAGCCGCATCAGGATCAAGAGCACCACGGCCCCTGCGATGGAGCCGATCCAGCCACTGGTGGACAGCAGATCGCCGCTGCCGTCCATGAAGAAGTTGTAGACGAAGCCGCCCACGAAGGAGCCGACGATGCCGAGCACCATGGTGCCGATGAGCCCCATGGGATCTCGGCCAGGCACCAGGAAGCGGGCGACGAGCCCGGCCACGAGCCCGAACACCAGAAAGCCGATCACCGTGTACATGTGCACCTCGTTGGGCGGACTGTGTACCTGAGAGTGCAGGGGTAGTTCAAGGTTGCGTAGGTCGCAGCCTCATTGTGCGGACCAGCCGCAGCCCGATCTCCACCTCCACCTCGACGGCCTGAACCGGGGGAACGTAGGTGGTGGACCGGACCTGCTCGATGACCTCGCCGGCCGCATCGTAGGCGGTCCACTCTCGCAGCGGCTCACCCTCGGGCCAGCCGGTGGCGGGAGCCCGAAGCTCCCCACCATCGGCGCGAACGATGGTGGCGGCTTGGTCGAGCACGGGTGCGCGGCGCACGCTCCCGGTCACGTCGGGTGCGTTGGGGCGACCGGTGGCATCGCCGTAGAAGGCGAAGTCGAGGTCGTCGTCGCGCCAGTCGCAGTGGATGTGGGTCTGGTAGACGTTGACGAAGCCGGCCCCGTTGGAGTCGCAGGCGTCCGCGAGGTCGTCGAGGCTGGCCTCGGCGGGCGCGAGATCGAAGGCGTCGCCGTAGGTGTGGCGGGAGTAGGTGGCCGAGCCGTCGATGCCGGCGTTGTAGCCGGGGCTCCGGTAGCCGCTGTTGACCTGCAGCACGCCGAGCTCGTCGCGGAGCTCCTGCAGGCGCTCCACCGCGTGGGCCTGGACGATGGCGAAGCGCCCCTTGCTCTGCTGCGCGAGCTCGCTCAGCACGAAGTTCTCGGCCACCGCCGTGTTCCTGGGGGTGGCCGTCAGATCCAGGAACCGCACGGGGCGGGAGTACTGCGCGGAGTCGTTGAGGGGATCGGGGTAGTCGTAGTCTCGGCTGAACACATCCGATGCATCGGCCAGCGACACGCAGGTGCCGAAGTCGCCGCTGAGTCCTGGGTAGCAGACCTCGGACCCGTTGCACCCGGCGCAAAGCAAGAGGACGGATCCCCACATCGCTGCACTGCGTCGTGCATCCCCCATTGCCCACCTCTCCTGCGGATTCGACAAGAACGCGACCTCGTCTGGCGTAACTGGTTGCGTTGCCCCCCCCAAGGTACTGTCCACGGGGGCCCCATCGCCGGAGGAAATGCACGTGGTCAGGCTTACGGCCCTCTCCAGGGCATTCTTACGGGTGGTGATTGCGATCGCCGCGATCCAACTCACCACCCTGGTCCAGGTGATCGTCGTTCGGTTCGTCACGCCGCCGTGGACCATCACCATGGTGCAGGAAGCCGTGGAGGAGCGAGGCTGGCCGCGCCGCCGCGTGCGATCCCTGCAGGCGTTGGGCTCCCGCGGCCCGCGCGCCATCGTGGCGAGCGAGGATGCACGGTTCTTCCTGCACTCGGGCTTCGACGGCCGCGCCATCTGCACGTCCATCAAGGACGGGGTGACCGGCAAGCGGCGGCTCCGTGGTGCCTCGACCATCACCCAGCAGGTGGCGAAGAACGTGTTCCTCTGGCAAGGCCGTTCCCTGGTCCGCAAGGCGATGGAGTTCTGGTACGCCTTCTGGTTGGAGCGACTCCTGCCCAAGGAGCGGATCCTCGAGCTGTACCTGAGCGTGGCAGAGACGGGGCCTCGCACCTTCGGCCTCGAGGCTGGCGCGCGCCATCACTTCGGGACGTCCGCCGCGGAGCTGACCTCGAGCCAGGCGGGTCGCATCGCCGGGATCTTGCCCAATCCGGACCGCTCCATCGACGGCAAGGCCGCCTGGACGCGGGCCAAGTGGATCGCGGGGCATCCGGCCCCGTTTCCCGGGGACAAGGGCTTCCAGATGATCTACGACAACTTCCACGAGAAGGGCAACGGGCTGTTCTCCTGCTTGTTCTGACTGAACTGCACGACGCTGTCGTCCGATGAGGTGGACGGGGGGCGTACGTGAACAGTCGTCTCATGGAGTACGTGGAGCAGGTGGGTCAGCTGGGGGTGTTCCCGGCAGCTGCCATCCGAGTGCTGGAGCTGGCGCGACAGCCGAGCGCCAGCATCGACGACCTCGAGCAGGCGGTGAGCAGCGACGGCGCCCTGGCCGCCCGGATCTTGAAGGTGGTGAACTCACCCCTGTTCGGCCTGAAGGTGCGGGTGAGTCACCTGCGGCGCGCGCTGACGCTGATCGGCTTCACGGGAACGCGCGACATCGCGGTGTCGTTGGCCTTGAGCGGCATGGCTCAGGAGCGTCTTCCCTGGGGGGAGCGTCTGTGGCGCCACGCGGAGGCCACGGCGTGGACCTGCCGCGTGCTCTCGAGGCAGTCGCGGCTGATGGATCCGGACGCGATGTTCGTGGCGGGCCTGCTGCACGACTTCGGGCTGCAGCTGCTGCTGGTGACGGACAAGAATGCCACCGTGACGCTGCTGGAGGAGTTCGGCCTGCACAGCGAGCGGCTGCTCACGGCTGAGCGCATGGCACGCGGCTTCCACCACGCGGAGCTCGGTGCGGCCTGCCTGTCGAGGTGGAACCTACCGGGAGAGGCGGCCGATCTGATCGCGCGGCACCACGATCCCATCGGACATGCGGACGGCAGCTCCAGCAGCCCTCGCGCGGCGGCCATCTTGGCGCTGTCGGACGCTGTGGCAGACGCGATCCTCGACGGCGACGACGCCGAGGACGTGTGCGGGATGATCCTGGACCACCCCCTGGCGCCTCACACCCGGATCTCCCGTGGCGCGCTGATCGTGTCGGTGGAGACGTTGATGAACAGCGCCGAGCACCTGCTGTCGCGTTGACGATCGGCTTCGTCGCGCTGCCATTCCCTACGGCCCTCGCCTCCGGTTGCTGGCCTTCGGGAGCAGCGTGGGCTGCACCTGCAGGTAGGCGCCGCCAGCGGGCTCGAGCACGCCCTGCACTTGGTCGATGCCCGCGCGCACCTCGAAGCGCACGAGGTTCGTGAGCGCCACGTTGACCACGCCGCGGGCCCCGGGCCTGCCGGGCATCAGCATGCCGCCCTGTGCGCCCACGTCCAGGGGCCCTGCGGCCAGGCCGAGGGCTCCGTGGCCTCCGGCCAGCCACGGGACACCGCTGATCTGGGTGTCCTCGAGGTACATCAGCCGGCCACCCGGCAGCGGGCCAGCGCTGGCGGACGCCCGCGCCCAGAACAGCCCAGCGCGTAGGCCCACGCCAGCTTCGAGGGGGACTCGGATCTTGGTGGCGGGCTCGCGCGCTAGCACCTCGGGCGTCACCGTGGTGCGCTCCAGTGGCTCTCCCGAGGAGCCGGACACCCCCACGGCGACGTGCAGATCCAGGCGAACGCCCGCGTCGCGCTGCCTGGGCTCTGGGGGAGGTGGGGGCCGGTCGGCTCGGGTCGGTAGCTCGGGGGGCAGCAGCGGGAGGTTCGGCTGCAGCCGCGTGGTGACACCCGGTGTGACGTAGATCACCTGGGCGAAGTCCACGGAGGCGCGCCCGATCTGCACCAGGTGCAGGCCGGATCGGAGCGACGCAGGGAGAGGAGTGGCCCGCCCGTCCACCCGGATCTGGAAGTCTTCGCCGACCCCTTCGGCGATGAGCGTGCCTACTGCTGGCTCCACGTGGGCTGCTCGATTGTAGAGCGCCCGCATGTCGGCACCGAGGGCCGGGACCCAGGCGTCGGGGGCGACGGCATGGGCTGCGATGAAGGCGTCCATCGCGCCTCCGTCGTCGTCCGACAGGGCGAGCAAGGCACCCTCCAGCAGCCACATCCGAGCGAGGCGATCGGGCTCGTCGAGCCAGGCACAGCCGAGCTGAGACTCGGCGATGGAGAGCTTGTCGCGAGCATCCACCTGGTCGAGCCCGATGATGGAGGACTCGGCGCGTCGCAGTGCGTCGTCCAGCAGTCCGCAGTCGGCGTGAGCGAGCTGGGAGAACGCGAGCACCACGTGCGGAATCAGTAACGAGCCTCCCACCCTTCGCCCCTCGTCCACACGAACGTCGTGGGCTTGCGCCTCCCCACGTCGATGCTCAGCGTGGAGGCGCGGCCCTCCAGGCGCATCTCGATCTGGTGTGCGCCCGTGATCACATCGTAGCCGAGGATGGGGGTGCGCCCGATCAGAGCTCCGTCGAGGAACACCTTGGCGCCCATGGGATCGGAGTTGAAGTCGCAGGAATGTGCCTGGGCGGACGTCGATGACGCAGGCTTCGGCGGCGGCGACATGAGGTCGGGGGTCGGTGGGGGGCCGGCGGGCACGGCAGCGCGAGGGGTGGGGCGTTTGGCGGGCTGCGCGGTGGCGGGTCTGGGGATCGGCTCCGGAACGACGGCGGGCTGGGCATCCACTCGGGGCTCCAGGCCCGTCGGGACGTCCACCTGCTGCATCAAGCCGAGCTCCGACAGCGTGGGCAGGGAACCACCTTGGCAGACGAACATGCCGCCGAGGAGCGCGAAGACACCCAGGAATCCTGCCAGGCCGAAGGCGGCGGGCAGGCCCCAGCGACTGCGAGGCCGCTGTCGCCGGACGCGCTCGGGTGGCTCCTGGGGCTCGGGGGGCGGCACGTCCGGCTTCGGCATCGTGGTGGACAGCGTGGTGCCGCACAACGGGTCGTCCGAGGAGCCGATGTGCGCCGGCACGTTCTGCTGGGCCCACTGTGCGAGACGGGGACCCTCCATGCGCTGCGTGAGCTGGGCGCACGTCCGCTCCACCTCGGGCAGGGACGGTCGCTCTTCGTGGTCCAGCGTGCACATGCGCTCGGCGAGTCGCAAGGCATGGCCCTCGGCGCCCCGGGTGACCTCCACGGCCTCCTTGACGAACTTGCGCTCCGTGGGGCCCATGGTGATCAGCTTGAACAGCACCATCCCGAGGGAGAAGGTGTCGGCGGCAGGAGTCTCCACACCCTGCAGGCGCTCGGGCGCGATGTAGCCGTAGGTCCCCTGGATGGCGCGCGTGGTGTGGGCCTCGCGTGCCTCGAAGCGGGCTCGCGCTACCCCGAAGTCCAGGATCTTGATCTGACCGTCCTGCGTGAGCTGGATGTTGCCCGGCTTGATGTCGCGATGCACCAGCTCCAGGGGGCGGCCGTCCGGGCCGGGCTCGGAGTACAGGTGGTCCAGGGCACGAGCCACCTCCTGCACGATCTCCAGGGCCACCCGCGCAGGGAAGATGCCTCGATGCTTGAGCAGAGCGCGGCAGCTCGCTCCCGGCACGTACTCCATGATGACGGCCCAGTGGTCGCCCAGTCGGGTGGCAGGCTCCACCGAGACCACGGCTCGGTCTCGAACCAAGCCCAAGATGCGGGACTCGTCGCGAAAGCGCTGGAGCACGTCGGGTGGTGGGTTCGGATCGTTGAGGATCTTGATGGCGACGTCGTGGTCGGACCCGGCAGGCACTTCCTGACGGGCACGGTACACCTTGGCGAACCCACCACGGCCGAGGAGCTCGTGGATGCGGTAGGTACGGCGCTCCAGCATGGGGGGTGGACTGGCCACGGGGGTAGAATACCTGTCGCGTTTCCTGCGTGGTCCGATCCCCCTCGATCCCATGGTGACCCTTCACCCCACGTGGGGGGCTGCCCTCGGCAGCCGCACTGTGAAGCAGCTTCCTTCCTGCATGTCTTCGGCCGTCACGTCGCCACCGTGGGCACGGCAGATGCGTCGCGCGATCGTCAGCCCGAGCCCCTGGCCGGTGCTGGCCTCGGGGCCTTGGACTCCGGCCTCGAAGAGACGGTCTGTCTCGGCGGGCAATCCGGGGCCGACGTCGTGCACGGTCACACCGATCTGATCGTCGTCCGCCAATGTGCGCACCCGCACCTCGCTGCCCGACGGTGTGAAGCGGATGGCGTTGGTGACCAGGTTGGCCACCACCCGTCGGAGCTCGTCTGCGCGGCCGAGGACCCAACCGGCGGCGGAGGCGTCCACCAGCAAGCCGACGTTGGCCTGGCGCGCCAGGGGCTCGAGGGCCTGCACCCACTCCTGAACGGCCTGTGCCCAGTCGAAGGCCGACGTGGGGCCTTCGTGCGCCTGCGGCGCATCGAGCAGCGCCATGGCGTGGCGCGCGCCATCGGCGATGCGCTGGGTGTCGTCGGGCGACAGCGGGGAGTCGCTGTCGAGGGACTGCTGAGCCACCAGCGCGATCCCCATGAGGGGAGACCGTAGATCGTGGGCGGCCTCTCGCGTGCGCTCGAGGTCCTCGCAGCGGCGCTCGTCCTGCATCGCCCGATGCAGGGCCTCTGCGGCGTGGTTGGCCAGCGCCACCAGCATCGGGAGGTGCCCCGAGGAAGGGGTGTCGGGCTCGATGGAGGTGTGCTCCACCACCAGGGTTCCCACGTGTCTGTCTTCCACCAGCACCGGTGCGGCCGTCCACACGCGATCCTCGTGCCGAAGGCTGCCGGGCGTGTCGCACCGGGCCAGGTCGAGCACCCCTCGCGGAGTGTCTGCATCCGCCTCGTCGTCCACGGAGACGACCCAGGTGCGCACGGCGCGCAGCACCTCGGCGGCTCCGACGGACAGCTCGTGCAGCACGTCCCGGCGGTGCGTGCTGCGGCACATGCGCGTGAAGATCTCGGCGAGGTGGAGCAGGCGCTGCTGCTCGAAGGTCTGGGAGGGCTCCGACCACGCCAGGATCCGCGCGGCCCAGGCTGCCAGTGGCTGCCAGCCGCTCGCCTCCGCTGCTGCCTGCACGCCCGAGGCGTGCTGGCGAGCCTCGTGGTGGCGTCCCAGCGCCAGCCAGCACTCGGCGAGCCAGATCCTCACCATCGCGGTCTCGGCCGGGTTCGCGGCCGAGATCCACTGCAGCGCTGCGTCGGCGGCGCGTCGTGCGGATCCGTCTCGACCCATCCGCGCGAGCACCAAGGCCTGGACTGCAGCACATCGGCTCGCCTCGACCCACTCCTCCGTGCGCTCCGCCACCGAGCGTGCCTGGACGGCCTTGGCCAGTGCATCTCGGTCGCGCCGAAGGGCGCCCAGCTCGGCACGCTGACGGGCGGACTGGCAGATCACGCCTGGCAGGCCCTCCGTCTCGGCCAAGGCCTCGGCTGCCTCCAGGTGGGCCTGGGCGCTGTCGAAGGTGCGGCAGCGCAGCGAGATGTCGGCCAGCGCCCCGTGGGCACAGGCCTGCAGCGTGCGGAGCCCGCGGGTGCGCGCTGTGCGTAGCGCGTCCTCCCCGCGTTCTCGGGCGCGCTCGAGGCTGCCCAGATCCCCCAAGCCGCGGCAGAGCATGCAGGCCGTGGTGATCACGTCTTCCGCCGTGCCGACGGACTCGAGGCCGAGCATGGCTCGCTCCCAGCGCGCCACCGCGCGCTGAGGATCCGACGATGCGTACCAGCTCCGAGCTGCCCGATCGAGCAGTCGCATGCGCTCGAGGGTGGCCAGGCCTTGGTCTGCTGCAGCCGCGCCCTCGAAGACCTCGGCAGCATCGGTGGCTTGGCCGAGCTGTAGGAGTAGCTCTCCGCGGGTGGCCTCGAGGCGCGCCCGCTCGGCCGTCCGCCGTCCCAGCCCCTGTCGCACCTCGAGCAGGGCCAGGCCTGCGCCGGGATCGCCGCGCTCGGCATGGACCCGAGCCAGCAGCGCACGCGCCTCCAGCCACAGCGCGGGATCGTCCGGATCGGGGTCGGTGGCGCACAAGGAGGTGCACAGCTCCTGCGCTCGCTGCAGATCGCGGGTGGCCCACCACGCCCGCGCCTCGATCAGATCGAGCTGCACGCGATCGGCGTCGTCGGGCTCCAGACAGCGCGCTCGCTTCACCGTGGCGATCACCGCACCTGGGCTGCCGACGGCCTCGATCCGGGCCAGCGCAGTCAGGATCGGAACCCCGCCGGGATCCCCCGGGTGGTCCGTGAGCCAGACCTCGGCGATACCTCGGGCTTGCTCCCGTCGGCCGCTGTGGGCCAGGGCACGGATGCGAGCGGCCACGAGCCGAGCCGGGGCCTGCTCGTCGCACAGCTCCGCCGACAGCTTCACGCCGAACTCTGCATCTGCGTGGGCGGCCTCGTCCACGCAGCGAGGGCCGTGCTCGTGCACGCGGGCGGGATCGTCGGCGTGTCGCAGCAGGGTTCCCAGCTGCAGCCAGGGCACCCGACGACGTCCCAGCAGCACCTCGATGCGGCGCCGGCATCGGGCGCCGAGGTCGTCCACGCTCGTCGACAGCGCGCTCGCCGCCGCCGGGCTGGTGCAGCGCAGGGTGTCGTCTCCCTGCACCCAGCCGCCCTCGAGCAGCCGCTGCAGGGAGGTGCGAGCCGTGCTTCGAGACTCGAGCAGCGTGAGCGCCTCGCTGCGGGGCATCGGCTCCAGCAGCGCCACCAACGCCCCCATCGACCGGTCCTCGGCGCGCGCGGGAGCGGGCAGCTGGGGGGCTGCGTCCGACCCCTGCGCCAGCAGGGCGCGCAGCGCCAGGGGGTCGACGGCGAATCGACGCTGTCGCCAGGCGAGGGCCCCGCTGCCGACGGCGCGCAGCGCCAGCGCCAGGATCGCCCCAGGGTGTGCGGTGAGGGTCGTGGGGGGAAGCTGCGTGGCCAGGTCGTCGCTGCCGAGGAGCAGCGTGAGGAGCTCCGTCGAGCGCTCGGCCTCCCATGGGCGCAGGGCCACCGTGGTGGGAGCCCAGTAGGGGGGCGCGGTGCCGGTGGCGAGCACGCGTGCACCGCCGCGGTGGGCGGCCAGCAGCGTCAGTCGGCTCCCTTCGTCCAGGCGATCCAGGTCGTCCACCAGGATGGTCAGCGCGCCGTTCGCCCGTCGGATGAGGAACTGGGCGGCCCGCTCCGCGCGCTCGGTGGGATCGGGACCCTCGGGCAGGGGCTCGGGCAGCCCCGGCAGTGCGGAGTCCTGCAGGGCCGACTCGATGGGGCTCCACGGGCGATGGCTGGCCGAGACGACCAGGAAGGGGATGCCCGAGGCGTGCAGCATGGCTGCCGCTTGCCGCAGCGATCGCGTGCGGCCGCTCCCCGACGGGCCCACCACCGTCGCCCAGCCACCGTGCTCGAGCCAGGCGTGCACCGCGGCGTTCAGCTCCGGCAGCTCGAGGTGCACGCCGTGGGCCCGCGCCAGCAGGTGCGCGGCGGTGGCGGCGGGGGCCACGATCCCGTGGGAGGCCATGCGATCGGCGAACCGAGCCGCGCTGGGGCGATGGCGCGGCTCGGGAGCCAGCGCCTCCAGGAGCAGCTCGCGCCACCAGTCGGGGCCCTGGGTGGGGGTGGGCGCCTCTCCCGGCTCGCCGGTGTGGAACAGGCGCCAGCCCAACACGCCCAGCGCTCGCACGTCCGCTGCCGCTGAGGTGCGCCAGCCGTTCGCGAACCCCACGATGTGCACGCCGCCCGCGACGTCCACGATGACGTTGCTCGGATCCAGGTTCCCGTGGTGCACGCCCGAGCGATGGCAGGTGGCCAGCGCGTCCGCCACCGCAGCCACGCACTGCAGGGCGGCGTCTGGACCAAGGGCGGTGCGTCGCTGACGGCGGGCCAGGGACTCGCCGGGGGGAGCCGACGTGATCAGGTGCGGAACGGGCTCCGAGCCGAGGGCGAGCACCGCTGGGATCGCTGGATGGAACATGCGCTGGAGCCGGCGGAGCCCGTCCGAGGGGGCCTCCGTCAGCGCCGTCAGGCGGGCCGCACGGCCCGTCCCGTCGCGAGCCTGCACCGTCTGATCGGCCGTCGGGCTGTCCAGCAGCTGCCACGGTCCGATCCGGGACGGTCCCGAGGGAAGGGGGGCATCGAGATCGTCCACGGGGAGCA
Organism: Myxococcales bacterium; assembly: GCA_019634415.1. Lineage (GTDB taxonomy): Bacteria > Myxococcota_A > UBA796 > UBA796 > DRPG01. Next base: position 27,369 of record JAHQVJ010000091.1, on the reverse strand, counting down.
TGGGTGGACTATCGGCTGCCCACGGCCCGAGATGTCGTGTGGCTCCGAGGCGCGTAACCCCTCGGAGACCGCGTCAGTTCAGTGGGTGCGGGACCGCCACCAGCTCGTGGCTGTCCTCGAGGGCCACGCCGTTCACGTCCTCCACGCTCACCGTCACCGTCAGGGTCTCCCCCGCGATGGCGGTGTCGCTGACGATGTCGAGGAAGATGCGCCGGCCGATCATCTCGAACACTCCTGGCTCGCCCGAGGTGTCGATGCCCTGGCGGTAGTCCACCACCTCGTCGCCCTTCAGCCCGCTGATCACCTCGCCGCCCGGTCGGGTGACGGAGAAGGTGGTGAGCGGGTTGTCGGGGCTGGACAGATCATCGGCGTTGCCGGGCTCGATCCCCTGGACCTGCAGCGACCCGTCGAGGTGGTAGCCGCCCTGGGGGCCGAAGATGATCACGATGTCGTCGCCGTCGCCCACCTCCACGAAGTCGTCCGTGCCCGTTCCCAGCCGCAGGGCGGGGTCCAGGTCCGGCGGGGTGGTGGTGTCGTCCGTGGCCTCGCCCGAGCAGCCCACGGCCGCCCAGATCCCGAGCCACAGTGCGGTGCGCATCACAGGCACAGGCAGGTGCAGTCGTCGTCGGAGCGCAGGCAGGACTCGCCGTTCCTCGCCTCGATCAGCTCGTGCCAGGTGTCGGAGGCCAGGTCGTAGCGCCAGGTGTCGTCGAGGTGATCGCTGCACTCCGCGTGGATGCCGCCGAAGATCCACAGGTTGTCGTGCATCAGGGTGTACATCGCGTTGTGCCGCCGCTCGGGAGCCGACAGGTCCATCGTGACGAAGTCCGCCGGCACCTCGCTCGCGTTGCCCAGGCAGCCGAAGCCCGTGCCGTTGAACGTGTCGGCGATGTAGATCTCCTCCCACTCCTCGGTGTTCGGATCGAACGACCACAGGTCGTTCATGTCGCCTTCGTCGGTGTGCCCACCGAACATCAGGTAGCGATCGCGGATCTCGTCGTAGACGAAGTGCCCGTGCATCCGGGTGGTGGGGGCGTTGCTGCGGTTGCCGTTGTGCAGCCGGTCCCAGTTGCCCGTGTCGAGGTTCAGGGCGTAGGTGTCGTTGTAGGCCAGGGTCTGCAGATCGCCCCGCTGGCCGCCGAAGATCACCAGGCGGTTGCGAGCCGTGTCGTGCAGGCTGCCCAAGAAGCTGCGGTCGGAGGGTGCGTTGCCGGTGGTCTGGCGCTGCTCCCAGTCGGTGCCGTCCCATGCCCACAGCTCGCCCGTGACCTCGAAGGCCAGGGCGGAGGTGTTCAGGTTGCCTCCCCAGACGTAGAAGGTCTGGGTGTTCGCGTCGTAGGCGCCCTGGCCGTAGTAGCGAGGTGCCGGGACTCCGGCCTCCGAGCCGTCCTGCAGCTGGCTCCACTCCCGCGTGAGGAAGTCGAACTCCCACAGATCGTTGTACAGGGTGTAGTCGCCGCCCTGATCCGCGGGGCGGAAGCGCCCGCCGAAGAGCAGCGCGCGGTTGCTGTCGTGATCCACCGCGATGGCATAGCGCGCGCGGCGGCGCGGCCCCTCGTCGGCGATCTCCGTCCAGCCCACGCCGGGCTCGAAGACCCACGTGTCCCTCCGGAAGGAGGCGGCGGGGATCTGATTGACGATCGGACCGTCGTTGCCACCGAAGATCAAGATGCTGTTGGTGGCGGGGTGCGCCGCCGTTCGCATCTCGGACCGCTTGGACGGCCCGTCGGTCTTGGTGAGCGTGTCCAAGTCCTCGGGCACGCTCGGGGTCTCTCCGTCGGGGTTTTCGGCGTCCGTTCCGCCAGAGCAGGCCGCAAAGCCTGCAAGAAAGGCACCCATCACTGCGATACGCATGACCCGCACTCCTCCATTGGATGCTGTCCCGGCGTTGACCGAGACCCCCGCTCCCCGTACGATATCAAGGTCGAGGTTGAAAGTGATAATCATTTTCAACAGCTCCACGAATCAGGAGTCCACGTGCTTCGCTGCATCCTCCTCAGTCTGTCACTGTCGGCCTGTTCGGGCCAGACCACTTCCGCGACCGATGACGAACCCACCGATCTCGAGCCCGTCGACACGGGGGGCTTCGAGGGGCCCTGGGTCGATACCGTCGACAACCAGGACGGCACGTTCACCACGACGGTGGTGGCCGTCAGCACGGTGGACACGGTGTACTTCTCCTTCGAGACGGGGGAGGTGGCGGTGGGGACCACGCCACCCGACGCGGAGTGGCACCTGGCGTTCCAGCGCGAGCACATCCTGCTCAACAGCAGCATCAGCGGACCCGGCACGGTGGAGGCGGCGGACCTCGCGGGGATCAGCTTCGACGCGGTGCGCTGGGCCCCGGTGGATGGCTACGCGGTCGATCTGCCCGACGACGACGCCGACGGAGAGGACGAGGAGGTGCTCTACACCTGGTTCGTCTACGACTACGACAACCACGTGCTCGATCCGTCCGACTTCACCTACGTGGTGCGCACGCCACAGGGCGACGTGCGGATGACGGTGGAGACCTACTACAACGAGGCGGACGGCAACTCCGGCTATCCCAAGTTCCACTGGGCCTGGCTTCAGGCTGGCGGTCCGCTGTCGCTCGACAAGGGCCAGCTCCGCGTGGATGCGTCGTCCGAGACGGACGCGGTGCACGTGAGCTTGCGCGAGTGGGTGGCCCTCGAGCCCGGCGATGCCGCGGCGAGCGACGAGTGGGACCTGGCCTTCCTGGGCTCCGCGGTGGCGCTGAACGGTGGCACGAGCGGCCCGGGGGGCCTGTCGGCGGCGTCGGTGGCGGCGGACTTCGACGCGCCCATCATCGTGCCTGGGCCCAAGGCCTTCCAGGCCGACGCGGACGGTGTTCCTGCCCTGGGCGAGGCCTTCGTGCAGGAGAAGGGTGGCGGCGCCTCGCCAGCGGATCTCACCTGGCTGATCTCACGTCCCGACGGCTCCACGGACAAGGTCCGCTTCGACGACTTCGAGGACGCGGGGACGGCGTTCGGCATCCCCGTGCTGCGCTGGGCGACACTGGACTGAGTCCGCGATCGGACTAATACGAGTACGTGGCCTACTCGGTACCCAAGTTCCAGCCGCGGAGCGCCATCACGCGCTTCTTCATCGGGGTGAGGTATCCCTTTCGGGGGATCCGCATCGTGGTCACCAACCCGCGGCTCTGGCCGTACCTGGTGTTCCCGGTGGTCATCAACCTCACGGTGTTCTTGGGTGCCCTCGTGGTGGCGTGGTTCGGCGCCGCCCACCTGATCGAGTGGCTCTGGCCCCAGGGGACGGGTGTGGAGCCGCCGCTGCAGGACGGCCTGTCCTGGCTGCTCGTGCTGGGCGTGCGGGTGGTGCTCTTCTTCATCACCGGCGTCACGTTCTACTTCAGCGCCGGGATCGTGGCGATCCCCTTCAACGACCGGCTGTCGGATCAGATCGAGACCATGATCCTGGGTCCCTACGAGGAGGACTTCAGCTGGTCGGCCGTCGTGGTGGACGTGCTGCAGAGCATCCTGCACTCCGTGCTCTCCCTCACGCTGTGGCTGCTCGTGATGGGCAGCTTGTTCGTGCTGCAGGTCGTGCCCGTGCTGGGAGCGTTGGCCTACGTGCTCGTGGGCATCGCCTTCACGGCCCTGTTCCTGGGACGGGAGATGATGGACGGCAGCATGTCGCGGCGTCGGATGCGCTACCGACACAAGCTGCGGGTGGTGTGGTCGAACCGCGCCGTGCTGATGGGCTTCGGGATGGTGGCGTCGATCGTCCTGTGGATCCCTGGGCTGAACTTCCTGATGATGCCCATGGTGGTGGCAGGGGGCACCATGCTGTTCTGCCACCTGGAGCTGTCGGAGGCGATCCCTGGTCGCGCTGCGGGGGAGCCTTGGGTGTCGAATCGGCGAAGGGTGGGTAAGGCGGGCTGACTCGGCTTCGCGGCCCCCTCGGGAACCGCTCGCCTCGGAGGCCTCATCTCTGCCCGTACTCTGAACCTGACCGCCGACGTCCGTGACTACTTGGTGCGCCACGGCGTGCGCGAGCCCGAGATCCTGGCGCGCCTTCGCGAGGAGACGGCGCCGCTTCAGTCCGCGGGCATGCAGATCTGCCCCGAGCAAGGGGCCCTGATGTCGCTGCTCGTGAAGCTGGTGGGTGCGCAGCGCATCCTCGAGGTGGGCACCTTCACCGGCTACTCCTCGCTGGCCATGGCGTTGGCGATGCCCTCGGGCGGCCGGCTCACGTGCTGCGACGTGTCGGAGGAGTGGACGGCCATCGCACGTCGCTACTGGGACGAGGCGGGGGTGGCGGATCGCGTGGACCTGCGGCTCGCACCGGCGCTGGAGACCCTGGACGCCCTGCTGGCCGAGGGCCAGGCAGGCGCCTTCGACATGAGCTTCGTGGACGCCGACAAGGAGAACTACCTGGCCTACCACGATCGCTGTGTGCAGCTCGTGCGACCCGGAGGCGTGCTGCTCTACGACAACGTGCTGTGGGGAGGGAAGGTGGCGGACGACAGCGACCAGCGCGAGTCCACCTCGAGCATCCGGGCCCTCAACGAGACGGTGGCGGGCGACGAGCGCATCGACCTCGTGATGATCCCGATCGGGGACGGATTGACCCTGGCTCGCAAGCGGTAGATGCCAAATTTTGGCTGTTGCGGTGTACGTGTGTTCAGTTATCCTTCGATCATCGAATCGGGGGACCCATCGATGAACGAGGACTGGAGGCAGGCGCCCACCTGGCGGATGCCCGAATCCGGTGAGCCGACGCCTGCCACGCAGGCGGCGGCCCTGTCGCACCTGAACGGCCTGGAGTGGCGCAGTCTGCTCCAGGATCCCGAAGCGCAAGAGGCTGCTGCAGCCGATCCGGGGGTGCGGCGGCGAGTGCTGCGTACCGAGGCGGCGCGGCTGGCGCTGTCGGAGGCCGTGGAGCTGGCGGTGCTGGCACGGATCGCCGAGCGGCGAGCGGCCGAGCGCAGTAGCTGATCGCCGCCCCTCGGCAGCTGCTCACGCCGCAGCCGTCTGATCGGGGAAATCCGCCGCTATCTGCGGTGGATTGCCGTTCAGCGCCTGAAGTGCGTGCCACACGATCGACAGCGCTCCGGCCCCTAGACCCACCACCACGCCCAGGTCCACGATGGCGCGCCATGGGTCTGGGAGGAAGCGTACGGCCACGACGAGCAGCACGATTCCGACGAACAGCAGTCGACTCACGAGCAACCGTCGCGGTGTGCCGTGCAACAGGCCCATCGCCACGGCTGGCGCACACAGCGCCAGCCAGGTGCGGCCGTCTTGCACCAGGGCCGACGAGCGCGCCACGACCCGTGGGCTGAACTTGAGGTGGAAGCCGCGCCAGGCCTCGGCGTAGAGCATGAACACGGTCCAGATCGCGGCGATCGCGAGCTGGAACGCCGTGAGCGTGCCGTCGAACACCTCCAGGGCGCGGGGGGTGAGCCGATGGAGCGCTTGGGCGAGCAAAAGGAGCACGCCGCCGATACCCCAACACCAGACGACCCATCCCCGAGAATCGGTGGGTAGGGATCCGCTGTTCATGGTCCTCCGTGGGCCGCCCGCGGATACCGGATATCGTCTCCGAGACCAGGAGGAGAACATTGCGCTACCGCGTCACCCTGATCGAGGGAGACGGGATCGGACCCGAGGTCACCGCGGCTACGTGCCGGGTGCTGGAGGCGGCCGGTGCCCCGGTGGAGTGGGAGCGGGTGGTGGCGGGTGCTGCTGCCTACGAGGCGACGGGGCATCCGCTTCCCGATGCCGTGATCGACAGCCTGAAGCGGAATCGGGTGGGGCTGAAGGGGCCGCTGTCCACGCCCAAGGGCAGCGGGTATCGATCGGCCAACGTGCAGCTGCGGCAGCGTCTGCAGCTGTTCGTGGGGTGGCGGCCGGTGGTGTCGCTGCCGGGCATCACGTCGCGCTACTCGGACGTGGACGTGGTGGTGCTGCGGGAGAACACCGAGGGCCTGTACGCGGGCATCGAGCACCAGGTGCGGCCCGACACGGTGGTGTCGCTGAAGCTGTCGTCCAGGGCGGCTGCGAGCCGGATCGCGCGGTGGGCCTTCGAGTACGCCCGCAACCAGGGGCGCTCCAAGATCACGGTGTGCCACAAGAAGGCGGTGCTCCCGCTCGGCGATGGTGCCTTCGTGGATGCCTTCTTCGAGGTGGGCCAGGACTATCCGTTCATGGAGCAGGAGGAGGCGAGCCTCGACGAGGTGTCGATGGCGCTCGCCGAAGATCCGTCGCCCTTCGACGTGCTGTTGCTGGAGAACCTCTACGGGGACATCCTGTCGGATCTCTGCGCGGGTCTGGTGGGGGGGCTCGGCGTGGTTCCTGGGGCCAACGTGGGGCACGAGGTGGCCCTGTTCGAGGCCGTGCACGGCACGGCACCCGACATCGCCGGCAAGGGCGTGGCCAATCCCCTGGCCGTGCTGCTGTCGGGGGTGTTGATGATGGAGTACATGGGGGCCAGGGCGGTGGCACAGCGCGTGCGCGACGCCGTGGGCGACGTGCTGTCGGCGGGGAAGGTGCGCACGGGCGATCTGGGCGGCTCGGCCAACACCGAGGAGTTCGCCCAAGCCATCATCGATGCGATGGAGGGACGGCCATGACCGAGGTGACCGCAGTCTACGGAGACGACGCGGCGACCTTTCGGCGGGTCCAGGCGCTGCTCGGCCAGGCCGGAGCACAGCTGTCGTGGGACGAGCCGAGTGAGGGAGCGAGCTACGCCGACATGCTGACGTCGGCCAAGCGCACGGGCCTGGCCCTGGTGGGGCACCAGCGGTGGCGAGGGGAGGGCCTGGCTCCTGCAGTGGTGCTGCGTGACGAGCTCGGCGTGTTCGCCCAGGAGCGTCCCATTCGGCCCGTTCCCGGTCTGCCCGGGCGTCACGGTGACGTGGATCTGGTGGTGGTGCGCGAGACCACGGAGGACGTGTACGCCCACCTGGAGCACGAGAGCATTCCCCAGGTGTTCGAGAGCCTCAAGGTCACCACCGAGCAGGCCTGCGAACGGATCGCGCGGCATGCCTTCGAGATGGCGCGGGCCTCGGGGCGGCCTTCCGTCACCGTGGTGCACAAGGCCAACATCATGAAGCTGTCGGACGGCATGTTCCTGCGCACGGCGAAGCGCGTGGCGGAGGACTACACCGACGTGGCGTGCAACGACGTGATCGTGGACGCCCTGTGCATGCGCCTGGTGCTCGATCCGGGCGCCTTCGACGTGTTGCTCTGCGGCAACCTGTTCGGCGACATCGTGGCCGATCTGTGTGCGGGGCTGGTGGGCGGCGCGAGCAACGCGCCTTCGATCAACCACGCCTCGGACGGCACGGTGTTGTTCACGGCAGGTCACGGCGACGAGCCGCAGACGCGGGGCACGGAGGACGCGAGTCCGCTGCCCGTGCTGCTGCCGTCGCTGCATCTGCTGCGACACGTGGGTCAGGGCGAGGTGGCGGACAAGCTCCACACCGCACTTGCGGCGGTGTTGGAGGGTGGTGTGCGCCCGGTGGCGCTGGGCGGCGAGGCGGGTCTGGAGGCGTTCTGCGAGGCCATCGCGGGCAAGCTGTAGCCGGCTACAGCTCGAGCTCGAGGTAGGTGCGGAGCTCGACTCGGAGCGTCTCGATCCACTGAATCGTCCTGGTGATGTCCGCGGACTGAACATCGCTGGCGGCGCCAGGCTCGTCGTAGGGCACGGCAGGAACCTGCGGATCGAGCAGCCTGGCGCGCCTCAGCAGGCCGTTGGCCTCGTGCAGGTCGTCCAGGGACTGATTGTACACATCGTCTCCGCCGTCGTCGGTGCCGAAGTCGAAGGAGCCACGTTCGCCGACCACCCCATCGAGGACGGCGGAGACGAACTCCCAGGTCTTGGAGGCCATGGTCGGTGCTGCGGCCGGAAGCGATCCGATGCACGCGAGCAAGAGGCGGTCCGCGTCGCGCACCAGGGTGCGGGCTCGTGCGTGCCGCTCCGAGAGGGAGAGGGTCTTGATGCGGGCTGCCTGCTCGCGCATCTCCTGGGCATAGGAGCCGTGACCTGCCCGAAATCCGCACTCCAGGCAGTCATACACGCTGGGTGCCATCCAGTCGATCCTCTCGGACGTACACTTCACACAGCGCATGATGCCTCCCTGGAAGCTGGGCTACGCAGAGCTGCTGGCATTCATTTCAGCGCTATTATCGCTTTGTTGTTTGCAGGCGTGTGGGAGACGAAGTACCGGATGTGCATGTCGAGCTGCCGCCCCAACTGCATCCTTCTTTCCCTAGAGCTCTTGCTCTTTGTGGGCCTGGAGGGGTGCATGTAGACGGCGAGTCGCTGTCGAATGCACGAAGCCCCTCCTGGCACACGCCCGGAGGGGCTTCGTCGTTCCTCGACATTGCTTCGTGCGGGGCGACCGTCCCGCATTCCTGCCCCCGTATCCCAACTGGCAGAGGAGACTGGCTCAGACCCAGTTCATGTGTGGGTTCGACTCCCACCGGGGGCTCTCTTCCATCGCCATTCAAGCCGAAGTGGTCTAGGCGCCCGCCTGAAGAGCGGGAGAATCAGGTTCGATTCCTGGGGATGGCATCCAGTGCATTCAGCAGCTCGCCGAGCTGATCCCGCAGTGCGGCGCGCTGCTCCTCGGTCAGCGTGGCGACGTCGATCTTTGCTGGCTGTAGCCGAAACACGCCGCGCTCGGGTCGCGTCTCGTCGGGGCGGAAGATCCGAAGCGTGGCGGTGTCGTCGTCGGCTGGGTAGCGTGCGTTCACGGCGCGCTTGAGCTGGCTCACGGACAGCCCGCTGCCGTCGTTGCCGTCGTGCACGGCGCGCACCCAGGTGCCGTAGTGCAGGGAGGGGTGCCGACCCTTGAGCTGCTTGAGCACCAAGCCGTGGGTGGCGGTGAAGCGCAGATCGGGGTCGTCGATGGCCTGCTGCACGGTCTTCGGGAGCTCGAGCAGGCTGCGCAGGTTGTTGGTCTGGCGCTTCGACAGCCCCATGAGCCTCGCCACGTCCACCGAGGTGAAGCCCCGATCGGCGTAGCTCTTGATCACCAAGGCGCGATCGATGTCGGAGTAGGTGCGTCGCTGGCTGTTCTCGAGCACCGAGGTACGGAAGGCGGCCTCGTCGTCCTGCAGATCCGAGCGAACGATGGCGGCCACGGTGGGGGCGCCGAGCTGGCGAAGTGCGGTGGTGCGTCGGAAGCCGGAGACGATCTGGTAGGGGTGAGGTCGATCTGCGAGGGGCGAGGGGCGCACGATGATGGGCAGCTGCTGACCCTCGGCGGCGATGCTGTCGCGCAAGGGGCCCACCCGCAGCGCCGCGCGGAAGCGAAACGTCTCGTCGTCGAGATCCACGTCGCTCAGGGGTAGCTGCACCACTTGGCCAGCCGTTCGGGAAATCGATTTCCCCGTCGGCCGGTCCCGGATCACTGCCACTCGAGGAGCAACCACCCCAGGAGCATCATGATCCCCACGCTGATGCCGACGGCGCCCACCAACCCCGCGGCGACGATCCAGTAGCGGGAGTCCAGGTCGGGTCCCGATCTGGGCCGCGGGCGGGCGTCGGGCCCGGCCGAGTCGCTGCGCGTCGGGGAGGCCTGTCGCGGCATCGGTGCGGGGGACGCGGAGGCGCGGGTCGGGGCTGGCTCGGGCCGGTGGAGTCGTTGGTGTTCGGGGGGGCGCTGAGGGGCGGGGGGCGGTGTGACGGGGCGCGGCCTCGGTGGCGGCGGAGTCGAGGCGGCGAGGCTCCGGTAGGGCTGCGCCTCTCTGGGCCTCGACAGGGTGCTGGGAACGGGGCGTCGCTGCTCCACGCGGGGGCCGCCCGGCGTGTGCCGTGTGGCGGGGGCAGGGGGCGGCGTGGTGGTGCGCGCGATCTCCGCATCGAGCCGCAGCGCCTCGAGGAGCTCGGGGGTGAGCGCGCCCTCCACGGTGGGGGCATCCTCGTCCGAGACCACGGATTCAGCGTCGACGGGCTCGGGCGTAGGCGTGGTGGGGACTGCTGTGGACGGCATGTTGCGGCCGATCAAGCTGCGTCGTCTGCGACCCACCCAGGCCTCCTCGCCCGTGTTGTACCGCGCTGAGGGGTGGGTAGGGCAACCGTGGCGTCACCTCACCGTCTCACCCATGGCCGCCAATGCGACAAACCCGGCCCACGCTTCCTCTGCGGTGGGTCGCAGCTGGTCGGCGGGCAGCAGGAATCCGTACTGCCCGCGGTCGCGCAGCTCCACGAGGGTGGAGCGCAGGCCCTGCTCGTGCGTCCAGTCGATGCCGAGGCCATTGGCTTGGTACAACCTTGGATTCATCTGGCCGATCGCGTAGGGGGTGCCCTCCACGCCCTCCATGGCGAGCTGCATGGCCGTGCCCGTCTGGGAAAGCCAGTCCTCGTCGGGGGAGGGCTGCGCGGTGTAGCCCCACGGGTACAGCACGAGCTGGCCGGTGCAGTGCAGATCGAGGTGGCGAACGAGCTCGGGGCGATCCAGCACCAGGTCGCGTAGGCTGGCGGCCTCGGGCTCCGAGAAGGCGGAGGCTCCGCGGTAGTTGTTGTTGGCCGTCTGCGCCGACGATCCCCCGGCGCCGCCCCAGGCCTCACCCCAGTTGCGGTTGAGATCCACGCCGAACGTGCCGTCTGCATTGTCGCGGCGGTTCTTGCGCCAGAGCCGATCGGTGGTCCAGGAGAACCGGTAGCCGTCGGGGTTCACGATGGGAACCACGATCACCTGCCACTCGTCGAGCACGGCATCGGCCTCGCCGCCCTGACCCCACTCCTCGGCGAGGCGATCGGCGATGAACAGGGCGCTGCTGCCCGCCACCCACTCTCGGGCGTGCTGCACGCCGGTCACGAGGATGCCCGGCGGGTCGGTCAGCGCCGGATCGGCGAGACGCAGCCCCCGAATGGGCCGATTCTCCACCGAGGTTCCCAGCTCGATCACCGTGGCGTGTGCGTGCTCGGCGGCGAGCAGATCCAGGTGGGCGTCGAAGGTCTCGAGGTCGCGCCAGTCCTCGAAGACGTCGCCGGGGGTGGGGGGGAAGCGGGGCAGGCTCGCCGCCACTGCGGCGTCCACGTCGGCCACCAGCAGCTCTGCGTCGAGGCCTGCGCGTCGCAGGTGACCTCGGCCGGTGCGATCCAGCAGGGCGTCCACGAACTGCCGGGGCGTGTCGTTGAACACGTCCAGCGCGCTCGCGTTCACCAGCTGCAGGTCGTGAGGGCTCTGCACGCTCACGCGCATCACCTGGTGCTCGGGAGCGCTCGCGCAGGCGGCGAGGCCTGCGGCGAGCAAGCACAGGGTCGCGCGGCTCATGGATCGCACCAGTCGCTGCAGGCGTCCACCAGGTTGCCGCTGCACTCCACCTCCAGCACGTCGATGTCGTCGAGCACGCCCTGAACCTCGCAGTGAGGCAGGAGCGGGTTGTCTCGCACCCCGATCCGCTCGGCGCGCTGCAGCGCGGGGAGCTGCAGCTCGGTCAGCGCCTCGTTGCCGGCGACCACCAGGTGCCGTGCCTCGCGCAGGTGCTGCAGGTCCAGCTGCGGCAGGGACCGGTTGTTGGTCACGTCGAGCTGGCCGGTGAGGGTGTTCAGCTGCCCCAGGTCCGAGAGCGCCGTCAGCGCGGGGTTGAAGCGCACGGTGCCCTCGGCCAGGCCCTCCAAGGCGTCGAAGCCCGCCAGCCGCTGCAGCCCGGTGTTGTACTGAATGCGAAGCTCGCCCTGCAGCTGGGTGACGAGGGGGAAGGCGCCGAGATCGGTCATGGCGTCGCAGTTGTGCAGCTCGTAGGAGCGCAACTGCTGAAGGGCGGGCGCCGAGAGCACGGTGAGGGCATCGCACTCGAAGAGATCGAGCTTGCCACCTACCTCGGTCAGCGCGGGCAGCTCGGCACGCTGCAGCGCATACAGCTCCCACAGATCGGCGGTCCCCTCGATGATCTGAAGGCCGTTCAGGCCGTGAAGGCTCTGCAGGTTCACGTCGTGGAACAGGTACAGCTCACGCACACTGCGGATCTGCTGCAGCCCGTCGAGGTCGGTGAGTCCGGGCATGCGATTGACGGAGAGGATCCCTCCCACCGAGCCGAGCGGGCCCACGTTCAGCGGCCCGGTCACCTCGGGGTTGTCGTACAGCGACAGATCCTCGTCCACCGTGGTCAGGGCAGGAAGCTCGATGCTCTGCAGCTGCACGTTCTCCCAGATCCGCACGGAGCCGTGCACCCGCTGCAGATCGGGCAGTCGCAGGGTGCGCAGCGAGCTGTCGAGCACCCAGAGGTCTCCGTGGATGGCGGTCACGCCCGCGAGGGCTGCGACGTCGGCGGGGCTGGTGATGGTGACGCTGCGAAGCCACCCGATGCCCAGGTCACTGGGAAGCTCGTCGGCCCGATCCCGAGTCGTGTCGTCGGTGGGGGAGCCGGGCCCGCACGCCAGACCCCATGGCGCCAGGAGCCACATGGAACCGTTGTACCTGATCGTCGTGGTCTTCGCTGACGTCTACGGTAGGCTGCGCGAATGTGGTTGCTCCTCGTGGCTTGCCTCGTGTCTGCCCACGCCGCCGATCCCGCGGCCCGACCCTGGGACCGGGTGGGATGGGGCTTCGGGGCGCTGCCCGCCGTCAACTTCAACTCCGACGAGGGGGCAGGCTTCGGGGCCGTGGGGTCGCTGTACCGCTACGACGGGGAGACGGGACCGTACAAGACGGGCATCACCCTGATCCTGTTCGCCACCACCAAGGGGGTGCAGAACCACTCGCTGCTGGTGGATACGCTGCGCGTGGGGGGCTCCCCACTGCGGCTGCAGGTGCGCGGCGCCCTGACCACCGCACTCGCAGACAACTACTGCGGGATCGGCAACGCGGTGACCTGCGATCCGGCGATCCCGGAAGCGCTCGTCACGGAGGGGCTCGACGACGAGGCAGCCCAGACCTTCGTCCGCCGCTTCTACCGCACGCGCTACGTGGCGCCGAGCCTGCGGCTGGACGCGCGCTATGCGCTCGATCCCATGCCGCACCGCCTGGAGCTGGTGGCGGGGTGGCGTGCCCAGTACCACCTGCCGGGGACATTCCGTGAGCGCGGGCCCTGGCCCGGCAGCTTGTACGAGCAGGACTTCGTGGCAGGCCAACAGGGGCTCGTGAGCGTGCTCCAGCTGGGGCTGATGCTCGACGACCGCGACAACGAGCCCGCGCCCACCCGTGGCTACTGGGTGGAGGCATCGGTGCGCGGTGCCAGCCGCTTCTGGGGCAGCGACTGGTCGTATGTGGGGGTGAACACCACGCTGCGGGGGTACCTGCCCCTGGGCAGCGAGCGGCTGGTGCTCGCGGACCGTTTGGTCTTCGATCTGCGAGCGGGCGATGCTCCGATCCTGGAGCTGGCCACCCCCGGCGGCTTCCAGCGCTACACGGGCTACGGCTCGCTCAACGCGGGGCGCGGGATCCGCCAGCGGCGCTACATCGGACGGGTGCTCGCCATGGAGCAGGCGGAGCTCCGCTGGCTGGCGCTGCCGCTGACCGTCGCCAAGGTCCCGGTGGACATCGGGCTGATCGGCTTCGGAGATCTGGCCTTCGTGGGGGCCGAGGTCTCCGACGTTCGCACCATGTGGCAGCGTCCCCTGCTGGGAACGGGAGCAGGGGTGCGCTTGTCCTTCGACAAGAACTTCATCGTGCGAGCCGACGTGGGGGTGTCCGCCATCGAGGACTGGGCACCCAGCGTGTACATCGACCTGCGCAACCTGTTCTAAGGAAGCGTCTCGGGAGGGAGCTGGGCGGCTCCCACCGCCACCACGATCCGGCCTCCCACTGTGCGCGTCGACGCATCCCAGACGTGGAGCTTGCGCTCGTACTCGGTGCGCACGGCCCGCAGCCGTCGGACGCGATGGCCGACCTCGTCGTCGCTGGCCCCTGCGCCGGGTCGGCTGTCTGCGGCCTGCTCCACCTGGTCCAAGAACCGGGTGGCCGCGCGGATCCGCTGCGGCTCGCCGCGCACCTCCAGCCACTCCATGAAGGCGGAGTCGATCTCCTGTCGAGGGAAGCCGTGGGCCGTGACGTGGTCGATGAGGGCGCGATCCTGTGCCAACGCGGTGTGCACCCGTGCCCGCCGCTCGGTGGTCTCCGTGGCCACGGTGTACAGCTCGTACGAGGTCAGGCCCAACCAGGCAGCCGTGACCAACACCAGCAACGTGGCGCCCGCCAACCCCAGCCCGATGGGCAGGCTCGCTTGCAGGAGCATCGCGGAGGTGCCCGTTGGCTCGGGGCGCGGTGGCAAGACGGGGAGGGGCGGCTCGGGGGCCGGATCCAGCCCGATCACCTCTCGCGGAGGGAGGGGCTTGCCGTCCTTGCCCACCCGAGGTGCGGTAGCGGGAGTGACCGCGCCGAACACCCGTGGCTCTCCGTCGGCGGGGGGCCCGTCCGTCAGTCGAGCCTGGGCAGGCGTTCCCGTGCGACCCATCGCGTCGCGATCCACGTAGTCGGGAATGTCGCCCGGATCGGGGTCCGAGAATCGGCGCGTCGTCTGCGCCGGCGTCGACGGCATGAAGTAGGGCAGGGCGCTGGGAGACGCCGGGTCGGTGGCCGACGGCTCGGCGGTGCCCTCGCCATCCGTGTCGAGGATCGCCCGGATCTCCGGGTAGTCCACCTTGTTGGTGAGTGCCTCTTCGAACCACAGGTCGACCGTGATGGGAGTGGTGTCGGCTGGATCCTCGGGCAGCGCCGCCTGGCCAGCTGCGATGGCCGCATCGAGCTGAGCCACCGACGCGAAGCGGTTGGCGCGATCGTAGCTGCACGCCTTGGCCACCACGTCGCGCAGCGCGGGTGGCACGGCCGCCAGGATCCCCGGATCGGTGGCGCCCTGGAAGCTGTCGTCGGGAGGCTGGCCCACCAGCAGGGTCCACAGCGTGGCACCCAGACCGTAGATGTCGGCCCGCTCGTCCACCGAGCGGGCGTCGCTGCGCTGCTCGGGCGCCATGTAGCCGAGGGTACCCATGGACACACCGGTCTTGGTGAGCCCCTGGTCGCGTGCAGCGATCCCGAAGTCGGTCAGCTTGCACACACCGGACGGAGAGATGAGCACGTTGTGGGGCTTGATGTCTCGGTGGACCACCCGCTGGGCGTGGGCCGTGGCCGCCCCCGCAGCCACCTGCCGGATCGCGGTGCACGCGAGCTGGGGCGCCATGGGTCCGAGCTGCTCGACCCAGTCGAAGAGCGTGCCGCCCTGCACGAGCTCCATGACCAAGAACGGCAGGGGGCCGACATCACCCACGTCGTACACGCGGACCAGGTTCGGGTGCTCGAGGCGGGCCATGGTGTGCGCCTCGGCCTCGAAGCGCTGACGGATCTTCTTCTTCCGGGCGAACTGGGGGTACAGGACTTTGACGGCACGCCAAACACGCAGCCGCTGGTCGCGCGCCCGGTAGACGCCCGCCATGCCACCTTCGCCAATTCGGCTCACCAGAGCATATCGGCCAGACGCGATGGTGGGGGCATCGTCTGGAATGATGGTGGGACGGGGGGCTGTCATTCCGACATCCTAGGGCGTGGGGACCCTCGTGGCGACCTTGTATCTACGTGCGGCGAGCACCGGGGCGGACGGCTCCTGCCGGCAGGGCGAGGAGACGCTCGACTGCCTCATCGGGCAATGGGTCCCGTCCTTGCAGTCGCAGCTCCACGTAGGACAGTCGGTCGTTGCCCCAGAACAACTCCCCGTCGACGTCGCAGGTGGGCACCCCGAAGACCCCTCGCTCCAGTGCCGCAGCTACCTGTCCCTTCAGTGCATCCTTGACGGTCGGCTCGCGAGTGGCCGCCAGCAACGCTGCGCCATCGAGATCTGCCTGATCGAGGACGCGTTGCAGCGCAGCGGGGTCTCCCAGGTCTGCACCACGGCCCCATCCTGCACGGAAGAAGGCATCGATCACGGTGTGTTGATCGGACCCGGCCACCTCGGGCAGCGAACAGCGCAGTGCGGTGATCGGGTTGAATGGGTGAGTTGCGGTTCCGGTCAACTCGACGTCGTTCAAGGTGGCATAGCGGAGGATGTCTTTGAAGGTGTGCTCACGTTTGCTGGGGATCTCGGCGGGTCCCAGCTGGCCATGGTGATTGAGGAGCGCGGCAAACAAGACGGGGCGTGCGCGCAAGGTGGCATCGTGGCGAGCGGCGATCTCGCGGATGCGTAGCCAGCCGAAGTAGGCGTAGGGGCTGATGAAGTCGAACCAGAAGTCGATGTGGGCCATGCAGCGCTCCGGTGTGGGGAGGGTGTACTGTCGCGCACGGCGCTTGGCCGCCGAGGCGAGTCACCCGAACAATCCGAGCTGACCCTGCGCTGCTGCCGGAGGACGGGCTCGTCGTGGTGCGTCGTCTGCCACGGTGCGGCCGCAAAGCGACGGGGCGCGAGCCCACTCGCGCTCCACCAGCGACTCCCAGGAAGGCGGTTGCTCACCGCGACTCGCGTGGCGGTGCTCCACGCGCCGGGCGTGGCCGTCGAGTCGGCGCATGGCCTCGAGCTTCTCACGCCGTCCCACCTTGGCGCGCCGCACGGCCTTCCGCAGGTGGCGGATCAACACGTCGTAGGAGCGCAGCGGCACGGGGAACGGGTGGCCGTCCTTGCCTCCGTGGGCGTAGCTGAAGCGGCCTGGGTCGGCGAACCGCAGGGGCGTGCCGTAGAGCACCTCCGACACCAGCGCCAGGCTCTGAAGCGCCCGAGGGCCCACGCCACGCTGCAACAGCAGCTCCGGGAAATCCTGCGGGCCAGCCTCCCCAGCGGCCACGAGCGTGGCCCACAGCCGCCGCATGTTCACGTCTTCGGCGTGCACGGCGTGATGGCCGGGCAAGGTGAGGGCCACCTGTGAGTCGCTGGGGCGAGGCCTGAGCCTGCGCAGCTCGCCCATCACCGTGTCGGGGCGCTCCACCAGCTCGAGCTGGGCCTTTCGGAGAGGGGCTGCGTCTCGATGCACCAGGTTGAGGATCTGGGTGTCGGATGGGCCGGTCACCGCGGCATGGGGCGCTTCGTCGAAGGCGGTGAGCCCCTCCGACAGCCAGTGATAGCGGCGCGCCATGCCAGACGCGGGGTTGAGGCCTTGCTGCACCACCACCCAGCGACCGTCGTCGGTCACGATGAAGCCGTGCAGATACACTTGGAAGCCGTCCTGCACGGCGGCCGAGTCGACCTTGGCCACGAGGCGGCTGGACCGCACCAGATCCTCGCCGTCGAGGCCGGTGCGCTCGGCCACGACGCGAAGCTCGTCGGGGGTGCGTCGGCTGTGCCGCCCCCGACCCCCGCACACATGGATGCCGAGCTCCCTGGCCACGGGCCCGAGCCCACGCTTGAGGGCTCCCAGCACGCTCGTGGTGATGCCCGACGAGTGCCAGTCCATGCCCATCACCGAGCCGAAGCACTGGAACCAGCCGGGATGGGCGAGGCGACGGAGCACTCCGTCTCGCCCCTCCTCGAGGACCAGCACCTCCACGATGGCACGGCCCAAGCGCGCCATGCGCGAGGCGAGCCACGGCGGGACTCGTCCGTGGTGCAGCGGGAGGTCGGCGCGGCCGCTCTGTCTCGACATGAACTCTCATACACTGGATGTGTGTTCACGTCGAGACGCGATCCTATCGAGGAGCGCCCTGCAGCGCGAGCAGCCCCGCCACCGGCCCCATCGCCAGCACGGGGAACGCCACGTGCAGCGGCAACGCCTCCGCCAACGGGATGCTGATCACCGTCAGCCCGAAGCCGATGGCGGTGGTCAGGGTGAGCGCCGAGCCCACCAGAGTGGGGGGAGCAGTTCGCGCCGTGAGCGCCGAGAGCTGCGGCGAGTCGCCCACCACCAACACGCCCCAGGCGATCAGCAGCGCCAGGAACAGAGGTGTGGGCGCGTGCAGCCACAGCGGTGCGGTGGCGCACAGCACGGCGCTGCCGATGAGGTTGACGGCTGCCACCCGTCGGCTGCCCCAGCGCCGCACGAGCTGCCCACCCACCGCGCACCCCACCGCCCCTGCGCCGATCATCGCGAAGGACCAGGCGCTCACCGGCAGCGTGGCGGAGTGGGTCACCAGGAGCACCGGAACCATCGTCCACACGGCGTACAGCTCCCACATGTGACCGAAGTAGCCGAAGGCGGCGGCCCGGAAGCCGCCGGAGCGGAAGGCCGTGCCGATGGCGCCGAGCTGCAGGGTACCCGTGGTGGGCACGAAGGGGCCGTCGCGCACGGTGGCGTACAGGCCGATGCCCGCAGCGGCGGCCAGCCCGCTGGTGCCCAGCAGCACCGCTCGCCAGGGCAGATCCGCCCCCAGCGCGCGCAGCCCGTGGGGCAGGGCCGTGCCGAGCACGAGGGCCCCCACCAGGTAGCCGAGGGCGGCTCCCAGTCCGCCCTTGGCCGGATCGCTCCAGCTCGCGGCCAGCCGCATGCCCACCGGGTAGACTCCCGCCAGCGCGACGCCCGTGGCGAAGCGGCTCGCGAGCAGGGCGGGGACGGAGGCGGCGAAGACACCGCCTGCGTTGGCGGCGGCAGCCGCGAGGGCCGCGATGGCGAACAGCTGCCGACCGGGGATTCGATCTGCGAGGCCCGTGAACGCGATGCCCAGGGTGCCCGTGATGAAGCCCGCCTGCACCGCCGCGGTGGTGATCCCGAGGATCCCCTCCACGCCGAGCGCGGCCTGCAGCTCCGGCAGCACGGCGTTGCCCGCGAACCAGGGGCTGCCTCCGGCGAACTGCGCCACCACCAGCACCGGGAGCACGTGGGTCGGACGGGACGGATCCGTCAGAGGGGGCCTCCCAGGTACACGGAGGTGCCCAGGTGGCCGCCTCCCAGCTCGGTGTTGTCGGCGCCCACCACCACGTCGGGCCAGCCGTCGGCGTCCAGATCTCCGGGTCCGAGCGCGTCGGTGCCGAACAGCCCGTTGTCCACGTCGCTCACGATGACCGCCAAGGGCTCGATGTCGCCCAGCGAGACCACGCCGGAGAGGGCGGAGCCCGGCAGCAGCCAGGTGACGCCTCGGCGCGGGTCGCTCGCCCACGGATCGCCCACGATCAGGTCGTCCGTGCCGTCGCCGTCCAGGTCTCCGGCCATGTCGAAGCCGTGCCCGAAGGCCAGGCTCGGCGAGGCCGGGGCGTCGGTGGGGGGTGCGTCGGCGTCGATGCGCTCGACGTCTTCCCCTTCCCACGACAGGGCGTCGAGGTGGGGGATCCGCCAGATCCGACCCGGTGCGGTGCTCGTGCCCGTCGTGGCGAAGATCGCTTCCGGGTCGCCGTCGCCGTCCACGTCGCCCACGCCCACCTGGCCTCCGCTCACCATCCCTTCGGGTCGAGATCCACTGTCGAAGCGGCGCCCGAGGGCAGGGGCCTTGCCCGAGGCGTCGAGGTCCAGTCCGTCCACCACGGTGCAGCTCATGCCGATGTAGGGGTGATCGCTGCTGAAGGAGCCCGTCACCAGATCGTCGACGCCGTCGCCCGTCACGTCCCCCGAGGCCAGGCTCCAGCCCATGCCCCAGTCGTCGATGTCTCCCGTCAGCTGTGGGCCGGTCGTCAGGTCGATGGGGCTCTTGCCGTCTCCTGCTTGCACCATCCAGACGATGCCGTCGTCGGTGTCGTCGCAGCCCGAGATGGCCAGTCGGTCGCCCACCGGGATGGCGTCGATGCCAGCGCAGCCGTCGGTGGGGCCCGTCACGGGTCGCACGCCGCTCATCGCAGAGATGTCGCCTCCCACCGTGAGGGGGCCCGGCACGATCCAGGCTGCACTGCGGGTAGCGTCCAGCGAGCAGGTCGGATCGTTTCGGTAGCAGAGTGTCGCGGCGAACAGATCGGGCACACCGTCGCCGGTCAGATCGGGCGCTGCGGTCACGCGCGTGTGGGTGCCCGCCGTAGGGAAGAGCAGCTCCAGCTGCTGGCCCTCACCACCATCGAAGCCGACGAGCCAGGCGCGGGAGCCCACCGCATAGGCCCCACGTCCCGTGCCCACGCCCACCGCCATGCCGTCGCCGAACACCGGTCCGGCGGGCGCCAGCTGTGCCCCCTCCGGCCGCGTCGCCGGGGTGCGGTGGTCGTGGCTGGCCGCCGACAGCACCCCCTGCAGACGCAGCTCCACGGGGCTCGCGGTGTCACCCGTGGAGACGCTCGAGGTCTCCCCCGTGGGCGTGCTCGAGGGCTCGGTGTCGGAGGGCAGGATCGGATCCGGAAACACTGGGCAGCCCAGCAGGGCCACCGACCACCACGTCACCATCCCTTGCCTCCCAAGTTGCCGGGCTTCTCGAACGCCACCCACGATACCGACGACAAGGAACTGGCGCCCTTCGTGCGCTGTTCAGCCCCCTTGCCGACGGTGTCGCACGATGATCGGGCAGGGATTGTAGCGCCGGCTTCCGATCCGAGCGTCCGCTCAGCGGCCCTCGAACTTCGGCGGCGCGCCCGCGGCCATCGCGGCCATCGCGGCCATCAGATCCTGGTTCACCAGGTGGGCGGCGTTCCAGGTGGCCACGTACTCCAGCGACCGGTCGATCTCGTGGCGCTGCTGCTCGACCATCACCCGCTTCGCGCCTTGCACCGCCAGGGGGGCCTGCTCGGCGATCTCGGTGGCCAGGGCGCCGGCGGCGTCGAAGAGCGCCTCGGGGCTGGGCAGCACGCGGTCCACCAGCCCCACGCGCTCCGCGTAGGCCGCGTCCACGTCGCGGCCCGTGAACACCAGCTCCCGGGCGATCCCCGGGCCCACGATGGCAGGCAGGCGCTGCAGGGTGCCGATGTCCGCCACCATGCCGATCCGCGTCTCGCGCACCGAGAACACCGCGTCGGCCGCGGCCAGGCGGATGTCGCAGGCCGTGATCAGATCGATCGCGCCACCGATGCAGGCACCGTGCACTGCGGCGATCACTGGCACGCGGCAGCGCTCCACGCAGGTCACCGCCCCCTGCATGTGGCGGATCATGCGGTGCATCTCCGCCTTCTTGGCGCCGTCGTTGCCTGCGTTCAGGGGCAGACGCGGCATCATGTCCACCAGGTCCAGCCCCGAGGAGAACGCGCGGCCCGCGCCGCGGATCACCGCCACGCGCACGTCGTGATCGTCGTTGATGGTGTCGAACAGGGGCGCCATGCCGTCCCAGAACGCGGGGCCCATGGCGTTGAGCTTGTCGGGGCGATTCAGGGTGACCCAGGCGATGGCGCCGTCGCGGTCGAGCTTCAGGGGCGTGTCGGACACATCGACTCCTCGTGTAGGCTGCGCCATGCTCCAGCCGACGCGTGCCATGTGGCTACTGTTCTTCGTGTCGGGGGCGACCTCGCTGGTGTATCAGACCGTGTGGGCCCGCGAGCTGCACCTCGTGGTGGGCACGTCCAGCTCCGCCATCTCCACGGTGCTGGCGGCCTTCATGGCGGGCCTGGGCATCGGGGGTGCCCTCGCTGCGCGCGTGGCGGATCGCGTGGCGCGTCCGCTGCGGGCCTACGGGATCCTCGAGGTGGGGATCGGGCTGTACGCCCTGGCGTTCCCGAGCTTGGTGAGCGGCTTGGCGATGCCGCTGTATCTGTGGGTGCACCGCGCCTTCGAGCCGGGTCCATTGGTGTTCGGGGCCGTGCAGGCCTGCCTGGTGGGGGTCTTGCTGCTGCCCCCCACCGCCGCCATGGGGGCCACGCTGCCGCTGCTCGCTCGCCTCGCGGTGGAGCGTCTGGGATCGGCGGGCAAGCGGATCGGTCAGCTCTACGCCATCAACACGGCGGGCGCGGTGGTGGGCACGGCCCTGGCGGGCCTGGTGCTGCTGCCGGTGTGGGGGCTGCTCGCCACCACCCTGATCACGGCGGCCGGGAACCTGCTCCTCGGGGCCGTGGCGTGGGTGATCGACTCGGGGCCTGCGGCAGCGCAGCCCACCGACGACCTGGATCGCGAGCTCATCGGCGGGGCCGTCCAACCCGACGTCGCCGCCCTCGTCGTCATCGGCCTCGGCGGTGCGGCGTCGCTCGCGTGCGAGGTGGCCTGGACCCGGCTGGTGGGGCTCGTGCTCGGGGGCACCACCTACGCCTTCACGGCCATGCTGGTGGCCGTGCTGATCGGCATCGCCGCGGGTGGTCGATTCGGCGGGGCCGTGGCCGACACCGCGCTGCGTCGCGGCGGCACGGCGGGGGTGCTGCGGGCCCTGGCGGCTGCCGAGGTCGCCATCGCCTTGCTCTGCTGGGGGATCACGTTCCTGTGGCCGGAGCTGCCGTATTGGTTCGTGTGGCTCTACGACGCGCTGGCGGGCAGTAGCTGGGATCTGGCGGCCTACGCCGCGGCCTTCGTGGTGTGTGTGCTCGTGCTGCTGCCACCGGCGTTCGCGATGGGCATGGCCTTTCCCTTGGCGGTGCGGGCGGCAGCGGGCGACCGGGCGGCGATGGGGCGTCCGGTGGCGCTGGCCTATGCCACGAACACGCTCGGCGGCGTGGTGGGGGCGGCGAGTGCAGGCTTCGTGCTGCTGCCCTGGCTCACGGTGCGCGGCACAGTGGGGGTGGCGGCGGCGGCGAACCTCGTGGCGGCGGCCATCGCGCTGTGGCGCGGCCAGCGCAGGCCTTGGGCCGTGGCCTGGCTCGTGGCCGCGATGGGGGTGGCGGTGATCCGGGCGCCTTGGGATCCGCTGTGGATGACGGGCGGCATGCACCACTACGTGACCCACTTCGACTCACGCACGCGGGAGGGGATCCACTGGTGGGTGACGGCGGGTCAGGAGCTGCTGTTCTACGAGGAGGGCCTGTCCACAGTGGTCACCGTGGGGCGCACCACCCGCACGGGCACCCGCTGGCTCACCAACAACGGCAAGGTGGATGCTTCGTCGAAGGGCGACATGCCCACCCAGATCTTGTGCGCGCTGCTGCCGGCCCAGTTCACCGACGCGCCGCAGGAGGGCCTGGTCATCGGCCTGGCGAGCGGGGTCACCGCGGGGGCGGCGGCCCAGGCGCCGGGGGTGGGTCACCTCGAGGTGGTGGAGCTGGAGCCGGCCATCTTGCGGGCGGCACGCTTCTTCGAGCCGGAGAACTTCGGGGTGCTCGATGATCCGCGCGTGACGCTGGTGGCCAACGACGGGCGCAACCACGTGCTCCGCTCGCGGCCCGGTCAGTACGACTGGATCGTCAGCGAGCCCTCGAACCCCTACATCTCGGGGGTGAGCAATCTGTTCACGCGCGAGTTCTGGGACGTGGGACGCACGCGCTTGGCGCCTGGCGGCGTGTGGTCGCAGTGGGTGCAGCTGTACGCCATGGGTCCCGAGGATCTGCTCAGCCTGCTCCGCACCTTCGCCCACGCCTATCCCCACGTCGCGGTCTACGCGGGGCTCGAGCGGGACGACGGGCCGCAGGTGGACATGGTGCTGGTGGGCTCCGAAGAGCCGCTGGCACCGACCTTCGAGCGTGCCGAGGCCTTGTTCACCGATCTAGACGCGGTGGAGGCCTTGGCGGTGGCGGGGGTGCTGGAGCCCGCGGAGCTTGTGGCGATGCATGCGATGGACCGCGACGCGCTGCTCTCGTTCGTGGGGGAGGGGCCCCAGGTGACGGACGACAACATGCGCGTGGAGTACTCGGCCCCTTTGTACCTGCACCAGGACACCCAGGTGGTGAACTGGGAGGCGATTCGGGAGGCCGCGGTGGTTCCGTGGGCCCACCTCCCCGACGATCCGGAGCGGCTCGAGGCCTTGGCGCAGGCCTACGCGGAGCACGGCAGCGAGGCGCGGTCGCAGGAGGTGCTGGTGCGCCTGGCGGAGCTGCTGACGGACTGAAGATCCGCGGTCTCGGGAGGGGAGGTGTTGGGTCGTTCCGCGCATCGGTGTGGTGCGGTTCGGCACCGCTACGAGCGGCAGGCAGCAAGGGTCGAATCGGGTAACATGTCGATCAACCTGGAGAGGCCTACATGAGACACCTGGTTTGGCTGTTGCCGCTGGCCGCCTGTACGGGCGACGACACGGACACGACGGACACGGACGTAGCGACGGACACGACGACGGAGGAGACGGGCGACACGGGAACGGCGGCGGACGAGCCGCTGACCTGTGCGGACGTGGCGCGGACGAACTGCATGGAGATTGCGGCAGGCGATAGTCAGGCGTTGCTGGATGCAGTGAACACCCTGGGCGACGACTCGGCGATCGTGCTGGGTGAGGGCACCTATACACTCGACAACCAGGTGACGGTGCGGGCGGAAGGCTTCACCTTGATGGGGCAGGGAATCGATAAATCAATCCTGGACTTCTCTCCAGTGCAGGTGCAGGTGAATGGCGTGGACATGGTGGGTGACGACGTGCACGTCGAAGGGCTCACCATCCTGGAGGCGCCGAAGGACGGGCTTCGCATCGAGAACTCGGACGGTGTGGTGATCCGACGCGTCAAGGTGTCGTGGGCGAACGAGAGCGACTCCACAAACGGGGCCTACGGTATCTACCCAGTGAAGGTGAGCCGTGTGCTGATGGAGGACAGCGAAGCCTACAATGCCTCAGATGCCGGAATCTACGTGGGCCAATGCCAGCATGCCATCGTCCGCAACAACGTCGCCATGGGCAACGTGGCGGGAATGGAGATCGAGAATACGCAGTTTGCGGATGTGTACGGAAACCGCGCTGAAGACAACACAGCTGGGCTGGTGGTCTTCGATCTGCCAGGGAATCCCGTGGTTGGTCGTGATGTTCGGATTCACGACAATGTGATCATCAACAACAACCGGAAGAACTTCGCCCCTGGGGGCACTGTTCGGGAGATTCCGGCTGGCACGGGTACCTTCGCCATGGCCAGTAGGCGGGTCGAGATCGACAACAACCGCTACGAGAACAACGGGACCTCCGACATTGCGGTGATCTCTGGCCTGACCGTCGACAGTAACCCCTCTTCCTGGTACCTCAAGGAATCGGCTCTTGTGGGCGACACCTCTGGCTTCGCGAAGGAGATGAGGGTGGATGACGAGGGGTTCGCCAACTATCGTTCCTACGATATCTACATCCACGACAATACCCACAAGGGATCAGGTCTCGACCCAGATGGAGCCCTCGTCAATGGACTTCCTGGTTTTGGCTCACTGCTGAAGGAGATCTATACGGACCGGGACAACGACGTGCTGAGGCCGGTGGACGAGTTGTTGTACGACGCCTTGGGCGAGACTGGGCACGACCCCGCAGCCGAGAAGGGTAACTCGAACGACAATAGGATCTGCATCGCGGACAATGCTGGCGCTACTTTTGCGAGCCTCGTTCTTGCGACCCAGCCTGACTTCGATGGGTTGTATCGACCCGATGCTCCTTTTGCGCCCTTCAACTGTGTGGGTTCGACGCCCGCAGCTCCAAACATGGACGCAGAATGATCCTCCTCCCGGTCCTATGGGCATGCTCTGGTGGTGACGACGTCTCTACAGACGTCAGTACGGACACCACTGTGAGCACGACGACAACCGCGGTGACGGGCGACACGGGCACCACCAACCCTGTCGACCCTGACAGTCTCGCTGCGCTGCGTGTTCTCGACTGGGATGGTTCGCGATTCATCTATGCCGAGGGCGTGCAGCCTTACACGCTGGCAACGCCGCTGTTCAGTGACTTTGCTGTCAAGGAGCGGGCGATTCAGGTACCAGAGGGAGCGTCTGCGTCGTTCGTGGAAGCGGGCGTCTTCGACTTTCCCGTGGGCACCCGCCTGATCAAGTCCTTCCTGTTCCCTGCCGACCTGCGTCGTCCAGATGAAGATCTGCAGCTCATCGAGACGCGTGTGCTGACCTTGGAAGAGGATGGCTGGGATGCGTGGCCGTATCTGTGGAACGAAGAGCAGACAGAGGCGATGAGGGCGCCGAGTGGGGCGGTCCTCGATATCTCTGTCATCGACCAAGCTGGAGAGAACGTCGAGTTCGCCTATTTGGTTCCACAGCGGAACCAGTGCGTGGACTGTCATGAACGGATCATCGACGGAGAGGGGGTGAACTTCCCCATCGGGCCGACCGCTCGCAACCTCCACGTGGGCGATCAGCTCTCTCGACTCGGTGCTGCAGGCATCATCGACGGAGTTCCAGACCTGTCCAAGGTGGACTCCGCAGTCGACTGGGCGACGTTTCATGCCAAGGACTTCAGCAAGCTGGATGACGAAGCCGTCGCTACTGCGGCTCGGGACTATCTGGACATCAACTGTGCGCATTGCCACAATCCAGCAGGTGCCGAGGGAGTCAGCTCCCAGCTGTTCTTGAACTACGACAACGACGATCCATTCAACTATGGCGTATGCAAGCGCCCTGGTAGTGCGGGTCCAGGAACGGGTGGGTTCACCTTCGACATCGATCCAGGCAACCCGGATGAGTCGATCCTGCTGTTCAGGATGGAGACGACCGAGCTGGGCGCCATGATGCCCGACATCGGTCGGTCGCTCGTGGACGATCGAGGGATTGCCGTCGTCCGTGAGTGGATTTCCAGGCTACCTGGCGACTGCAAGAGCAAGTGAGGATGGGCGGGGCCGAACTGGTCCCGCCTTCACCCGTTGCGGCAGGTCGCGAGGTCGCATGTGAAGTTGCGAATGCCGTTGTAGTTGTACTCACGGTCGGTCGACACCCCATGGATGTAGATGTCCAGTTTGTTGTCGTCGATGCCAGGTGTTCCCCAATCGGTATCTTCGGAGAGCAGGTTGATTTCGTTGCGACCTCCATCGGAGTCGATTCGCACTGCGGATCGTCCAGTCGTGTGCTGAATCACGGTGCTCTGAATCAGCTCTACTGTTCCGCCAGCAATGAAGAGAGCGGGTGACCCACCGCCAGCAGTCGTGCTGTTGTCTGCCAAGAGGCATCCGTCGAGCGTCAGTTGTCCTCCCCCCTTCTTCTCTCCGAGGAAGGCGGCAACGGCTCCGCCACCTGTCTCGTTGCTGACGAACGAGCTGTCCTGGACCTCGACAATCACGGCGCCGGAAGCTGTGAGCCCAGCTCCGAACTGGCCCGTGTTCATCGTGAACTCTGATCCCGTGATGAATACGCTGGCTCCAGTGTCGGAATCCAGCAACATCCCACCTCCCGTGAAGCTGCCATTGTTTCCGGAGAACACAGAGGACTCCACAGTTAGGTCGAAGCTGCCCAATGCCGTTAGGGCCCCTCCAAAGCGGGGGAAGATCAAGTTGTCTGTTTCGATTCCCCAGTTGCCATTGAGGGTCGAGTCCTCGATGTGAACAGTGGCACCTGCGCCTTCGATCAATATAGCTGCTGTGTCGTTGTCGCTGAGTGCACCGTCCCGCACGGTGAGTTGAGCCTGGTCGTGCACAGTGATGGCTGGCGTGGTGCTGGTTGCCCCCGTGATGGTCAGCCCCTCCAGGGTCAACACACCCGTGTTGCGCACCTCGAACACCGTCTCGCCGTTCGGGGGCCGCAGCGTGGTGACCTCGCGGCCCGCCGCCCCCACCACCGTCAGATCGTCCAGCGACCGCACGCTCACCGTCTCGATGGTGTGATCTCCTGCGCAGACGTGGACCGTGGCTGGCGTGTTCGAGGCCAGCGCCGCCTCGATGG
>JAHQVJ010000090.1 GCA_019634415.1 Myxococcales bacterium | reverse complement strand
GCGCCTCCGTCAAGGACCGCATCGCACTGCAGATCATCGAACAGGCCGAGGCCCGTGGGGAGCTGTCGCCGGGCGGCACCATCGTGGAGGCCACGAGCGGCAACACGGGCGCCGGGCTCGCGATGGCAGCCGCCATCAAGGGCTATCAGTGCATCTTCGTGCTGCCGGACAAGCAGTCCGAGGAGAAGCGGGCGGCGCTGCGCGCCTACGGCGCTCGGGTGGTGGTCACCCCCACCAACGTGGAGCCCGACGACCCACGCTCCTACTACAGCGTGGCCAAGCGGCTCTCCGAGGAGACCCCCAACGCCTTCTACGCGAACCAGTACCACAACCCCGACAACCCCCTCGCTCACTACCAGACGACGGGTCCGGAGCTGTGGTCGCAGATCGACGGCAAGCTCGACGCCTTCGTGGCCGGTCTGGGCACCGGCGGCACCATCTCGGGCACGGGCAAGTACCTCAAGGAGCAGCGCCCCGACATCAAGATCGTGGGCGTCGATCCAGTGGGGTCGCTGTACTACGACTACTTCAAGACGGGGCAGCTCACCGAGGCCTTCAGCTACGTGCTGGAGGGGATCGGCGAGGACTTCCTGCCCTCCACCATGGACTTCTCCGTCGTCGACGACGTGATGCGCGTGAACGACCGCGAGTGCTTCGTGATGACGCGTCGGCTGGCTCGCGAGGAGGGCATCTTCGCCGGGGGCAGCTGCGGGGCCGCAGTGGCGGGCTGCCTCAAGTGGGTACGTGCCAACGACCGCGAGGGCATGAACGTGGTGGTGCTGCTCCCCGACTCGGGCAGCCGCTACCTGTCCAAGATCTACAACGACCAGTGGATGGCGGAGAACGGCTTCCTCGAGGCCGACGACCGCGGCCTGGGCACCGTGCGGGAGATCGTGTCCGCCTCGGGCACGTCGCCCATCACCATCCCCGACACCACGGAGGCCAGCGAGGCCATCGGGCTGCTGAAGATGCACGGCATCAGCCAGGTCCCCGTGATGCGGGACGGCAAGGTGATCGGCATGCTCGCCGAGGCGAACCTGCTGGCGGCAGCCCTGAAGCAGGGGCCCAGCACGGCCCGTGCCGGTGAGCTGGCGACCATGGACTTCTGCGTGGTGGACAGCAACACCGAGGTCACGGTGCTCTCGGATCTGATGCGGAAGGTCCGCGCCGCCCTCGTGATGGAGGGTGACGAGCTGAAGGCCGTGATCACCCGGATCGACGTCATCGACCACGTCGCCCGCAAGACCTCGGAGGCGCCCCGTGGCTGACGAGCACCTGCAGACCGCCGTGATCCACGCCGGGCAGTCACCGGAGCCCGTCACGGGTGCGGTGATGCCGCCGGTCTTCCAGACCTCCACCTACGCCCAGGAGTGGCCCGCCAAGCACACGGGCTACGAGTACGCCCGCGGCGACAACCCCACTCGCCAGGCGCTGCAGCGCTGCGTCGCTGCCCTCGAGTCCGCCGAGCACGGCATCGCCTTCGGGAGCGGGCTGGGCGCCACCAGCACCATCCTGCAGGCGCTCCCGGCGAACGCCAAGGTGGTGGGGGGCGACGACCTGTACGGCGGCACCTATCGCCTGTTCGAGCGGATCTACCGCAAGCGCGGGATGGACTTCTCCTATGCGGACTTCAGCCAGGCGGATCCGGCCGAGGTCATCGCAGAGGGCACCCACCTGGTGTGGCTGGAGACCCCCACGAACCCGCTGCTCAAGGTGGCGGACGTGGCGGCCATCGCCGCGCGGTGCCGCGCCGTGGGCGCCACCTTGGCAGTGGACAACACGTTTGCCACGCCCATCTTCCAGCGGCCCATCGAGCTCGGCGCCCACCTCGTGGTGCACAGCACCACAAAGTACCTCAACGGCCACTCCGACGTGGTGGGCGGGATCGTGCTCACCAGCGAGCCCGAGTGGGCCGAGCAGCTCACCTTCCTGCAGAACGCCTCGGGCGCCGTGCCCGGCCCGTGGGACAGCTGGCTCACCCTGCGCGGTGTGAAGACCTTGGCCATCCGCATGGCCAAGCACCAAGAGAATGCCCAGCGCATCGTGGCGTGGCTGGCGGATCACGACGAAGTGGAGCGCCTGCACTACCCCATGTGGGAGTCCGATCCGGGCTACGCCCTGGCCAAGAAGCAGATGAGCGGCTTCGGCGGCATGATCTCCTTCGTGCTGCGCGGCGATCTGGCGCGTGCCGAGCGGCTGGTGGCCTCCACCAAGCTGTTCACGCTGGCGGAATCCCTGGGCGGCGTGGAGAGCCTCATCGAGCTGCCCGCGTCCATGACCCACGCCTCGGTGCCCCCGGAGCAGCGAGCCGCTCTGGGCATCGACGACGGCCTGATCCGCCTGTCGGTGGGCATCGAGCACGTCGGCGACCTCGTCGCGGACCTGCAGCAGGCCATGGACGTCAGCGTGCGAGGCTAATGGCGTCGGCGAGCACGGTGTCCCAGCTCCGGATCGTGGGTGCCGTGACGCTCGCGGGCAGGCGGACCGCCTCCTCGATGGCGGCGGCCCACGCCTGCGGCTCCTGGGCGTGCAGCATCCGCCCGGCGCCGCCCACCAGCTCCGCGCAGTCGCCCACGTCGGTGGCCACCACCGCGAGCCCCTGGGCCCGATACGCCTGCACCTTCAGCGGGCAGAACCACGGCGGCGCCGACGCCTCGTAGGGCGCGAGCCCCACGTCCATCGCGGCCAGGTAGCGGGAGACCTGCGCGGGAGGCACCCGGCCCGTGCGCTGCAGCCTCGGGTGGGCCGCCACCGGCTGCGGACCGTCTCCCACCGCCAAGCCCGTCCACTCCGGCCCCAGAGCATCGAGGATCGCAGGGAGGCGCTGCACGCCGTGCCACGCCTTGAAGCTGCCCACGAACCCCACCACCCGACTCGACAACCCCAGGCGAGCGCGCAGGGCGGCCCCGTCGTGCGCGGGCGGTGTGGGCGCACCGTTGGGCAGGTGGTGCACGCGATGTGGCGCACACCCGATCTCCACTGCCCAGCGGGCCAGCCAGCGGCTCACGGTGAACACCTGGTCCGCGGCGCGCAGGCTGCGCACCTCGCGTGCGTGGGCCGACGCCTCCACGCGGCGACCCGACAGGTGCGCCACCTCCAGCGCCAGCGGCGCGTTCAGCTCCACCCACCGCGGCACACCTGTACGTGCCGCTTCGGCAGCGACCACCAGCCCGTGGGCCGTGTGGCGCTCCCAGATCAGCTGCGGTCGCGCCCGCTGCATCGCGGCCCGCACCAGCCGCCGGTCGTCGCGCCGAGCCCCCCACGAGCGAAGCCCCCGCGGCCAGCGTCGGCTGGGCACGTGCACGGTGGACACGCCCTCCAGCTCCGCCTGCACCGCCCCCCGATGATCGGAGGCCGTCGGCGTGGCCACCCACACGCGGGCACCCCTCCCTCGCCACGCCCGCGCCATCGCGCGCAGGTGCTCGCTGGCTCCCGACGGCCCCCACAGCGGGATCCCCCGGCTCGGACACACCACGAGAACCGCCTGTCCCAGCATGTCTTCGTCGACGGGAAGCCTCGGGGAAGCGAGATACCGAGAAGATACAAACCCAGCCTGCCGCGTGGGGTCAGCTCCCACCATGACGCACTGCATTCGAGCCGCCATGCTGGTGTGGGCCCTCGCCGCCTGCGAGCCCCCACCCGACGTCCCACAGAGCGCAGACAGCGCCGAGCCCGAGCTCGTGCCTGCCTGGCCCACGGCACAGATGGCGTTCCATCACCCCGTCCTCGAGGTCCCCGACGACTTCGATCGCCCCGGTGTGTTCGTGGTCGGTGGCCACGGCGCGCCCGGCAACCAGGGCAACCTGGGGTGCAAGTGCCAGCGCGAGCAGGACTTCACCCTCGACGCGTCTGCCGATCTAGCGCGTCGGCTGCGGCACCTGGGCATCTTCGACGTCACCCAGGGCAGAACGGGCACCCGCACCCCCAGCTACCCCTCCCGTCTGCGACACCTCGTGCGCTCGAAGGCCGACGTGCTACTCGAGCTGCACAGCGACGCTCGCGGGGGCGTGACCTGGTGGAAGACCGGCCAGACCGAGGACGGCGAGGACTGCTGGCGCACCGACGACTCCCCGGGCGTGTCCGTGCTCGTCTCCGACGAGGGCAGCGCCGAGCTGGCTGGCAACCGCTTGGATCTGGCCCGCGCCGTGGCCACCGCGCTGAGCGACGCTGGCTTCGGCATGTTCGAGCTCGGCTACGGCGACCTGTACGACAACGACAGCACCCCTGGCGTCTACGTCGATCGCCGCGGGCTGATGATGCTGCGCCGCCCCACCGTGCCCTCGATCCTCATCGAGACCCACAACGCCTTCGACGGTCGCGAGGTGGAGCGCTGGCAGGAGGAGCGCACCCGCGACGCCTTCGGTCGCGCCATCACCGAGGCGCTCATCGATTACTTCTCGACCCGCTGAGGACGGCGACGCTCACTGAAGCCGGTGGATGGCCACCCGCTGATCCACCTCGAGATCGAACGCCACCACCGACTCGGTGCCGTCGGGCCAGTACACCCGCACGTGATCGATGCGCTCGATGTCGCCCAGCCCCACGTGCACCTGAGGCGGACCTCCCGTGCCGAAGCCCGTGCCGCCGGCCAGCACCGTGCGCAGGAAGGTCTGCTCGCCCGCCACCACCTCCACCCGGGCCCCCACACCAAGCGAGTTGGGCGAGGTGGGATCGAACAGCTCCAGCATCAGCCAGTGCTTGGTGCCACAGCGCGACACGTAGATCGGATCGGGCCCCGCCAGATCCCGCTTCACCAGATCCAGCCACCCGTCGTTGTTCAGATCCACCACCACGAAGCCGCGTTGCCGGCCCTGATCGGCCACGCCCCACTGCGCGGCCACGTCCACGAAGGTGCCGTCCTGGTTCAGGAAGAGCGCATCGGGCTGCTTGAGGGGGTTCGAGTAGCGGGGATGAGCCACGTCGAGGAAGCCATAGGAGACCACCGCGTCGAGATCACCGTCGTTGTCGAGATCGGCGAGCTCGGCTCCCCACCCCACCCGCTGGCCGAGATCGGGATCCGCGCGAAGCCCCATCGCCTGGGCGTAGTCGGCCCAGCGCCCATCCCCCTCCGACATCATCAGCGAGATCTCGTCCCACTGGGGGATGAGCAGATCGAGCACCCCGTCGCCGTTGAGATCCCCCACCCCGAGGCCGCCCCCGCTCATGGCGAGATCGAGGCCCGAGGCGTTGTCGTCGGGCACCAGACGGCCCTGGTGGTTCCGCAGCAGCACGTTGGACTGCACCGAGCCGATGTCGTTGACGACGTACAGCTCGGGGTAACCGTCGGCGTCCAGGTCGTGGAAGCCCGCGACGCGCGTGTAGGCCGTGCGCAGCTCGTTGGGCAGCGAGTCCGACCGATCCACGAACACCGTGCCCTCTTCGGTGGTGTGGTTCTCGTAGAGGAAGCTGCCCCCCTTCACGCCCACCCCGGCGAGGCTGTCGTAGCTACCCACGAACAAGTCGAGATCGCCGTCGCGGTCCACGTCGGCCCACGCAGAGGTCGTGGAGGCCGCGAGATCGCGAAGGCCCACCTCGAGCGTGACGTCGGTGAAGCTGCCGCCCCCGTCGTTGCGCAGCAGCACGTTCGTCAGGTCCCAGCGCAGCAGCAGCACGTCGAGATCACCGTCGCCGTCGTAGTCCGCCAGCGTGCCCCCGGTGCCGTAGTCGAGCTGGAATCCCGACAGTGGATCGCGCCACTCCTTCAGCCGACCCCCGGGTCCCCCTCGAAAGATGCGCATGCCCGGCTCGGACGGAGCGAGC
This sequence comes from Myxococcales bacterium, assembly GCA_019634415.1. Lineage (GTDB taxonomy): Bacteria > Myxococcota_A > UBA796 > UBA796 > DRPG01. The sequence continues at coordinate 12,869 of JAHQVJ010000090.1, read as the reverse complement.
ACCTCCAGCGCGCCGTCTTGATCGAGGTCCCCCGCCATCACCCCACCGGCCCACAGATAGGCCTTCTTCGGGTCGGACGACTTGGTGGTGCGCAGCTCGTAGGGCCCCAGGTTCGCGCGTGCCGCCGGATGTCGGCAGGGGATGGTGCCCGACGTGAGCACCTCCGACTCCACCAGGATCGGGTCGTAGGGGATCTCGTCCATCGGATCCGCCACCGGCCCGGACGCGAAGCGCACCTGCACGGGCTCGCACCCCAGGGCACAACACAGCGCGATCCACGAGGACGCGCGGATGGAGAAGCCGACTCGCACGTCGCAAGTGTATCCGTCGTCTGCGTCGGTCGCCGGATCCGGTGCTCAGCGCGAGCCGATTCCCGCCGAGAGCGTGACCCCCACCCGCGGGAGATCCCCTCGGGACGAGCTGTCCACCGACAGCTCCGTGCGGATCACGTCGAACCAGACGTCCAGCGACAGGGGCAGCGTCATGGGCCCCAGCTCCACGGCGTAGGCCCCTCGCACGCCGAGCAACGGTAGCCACGTGACGATGGGGGGCTGCCCGGGCTCCACGAAGGATCGACGCGACAACGCCACCACGGGCCCCGCCTCGAACCCCCGCACCTCGAGCCAGGCGCCAGCCGCCACCACCGTGGTCTGCATGCGACGCGGCCGGTCGTCCACTCGGAGCATCAACGCCGAGGGCGAGACCTGAGCGCCCACCGCCACCTTGAGCGGCTGCAGCGACCGAGGCCGCACGCCCACCCACAGCTGGCCGCCCGCCACGGAGCGCAGCGCCGTCCGCAGCCGCAGCACGGGAGACACCGCGAACCACCAGCGCGGCAGCGCGCGGCGCACGGAGGTCGCGGGCGCTGAAGCCCCCGCCTCGAACGTGCGGGGTCCCTGCGGGCGCCACACCGTCAGCGGGGGCCAGACGATGCGCCGGGGCGAGGCCGCAGCCGCCTCGTCGGGGGCCTCGCCCTCCCCCGGCTCGGTCTGCTCGGGGGGCTCGGCGGCCACCAGCTCGTCGGCAGCGGCGGTCCGCTCCTCTTGCACGGCAGACGCCGTCGAGCGTGGACTCGCCTGCGTAGCGGGGACGACCGGTGCAGGCGCCGGGGCGAAGGTGGGCGCGGGTGCAGGCACCGGCTCTGCCACCCCCAGCGGTGTGGCGAGGCTCGACACCAGCAGTGCCAGGGCCTCGCGTGCCGCCTGATCCGCCGGAATCGAGACCGACAGCAGGTGCTCGGCATCGGTGGTGTCGCGGACCCGCACCGACCACGCCTCCGCCTCCTCGCGGATCCAGGCAGCCGGCCCACGGGGCTCGTCGCCCATCGGCTCGAGCCCGGCCAGCGTGAGCGCCGACGACCACTCGGCTTGGTCTTCCGATTCGGGCAGCGACACGGGCACGCCCGCCATCGCCACCGTCGTCAGCACCACCTGCAACACCTCGTGCTCTCCCCTGTTGCGCTCCGGTCGCGACGTTAGGATGACCGCCGGAGACGTCCGTGACCCCTCTGATGTTGGCCGCGATTCTCGCAGGGTGCAATCCGATCGAGCCCCTCGATCCACCCAACTGTCCCCAGCGCCAGGCCTTCTACCCCGACGCCGACGGCGACGGCTTCGGCGAGCCCACCGCCGTCTTCGTGGGATGCGTGGCCCCCGACGGCTGGGTGGTACAGCTCGCCCCCGAAGACAGTGGCCTGCAGACCGGCCTCACGGGGCAGACGGGTGTCACCGGCGCCACGGGCCAGACCGCCCGCACCGGCGACACCGGAACGCCCACCCCCACCGCCGACACGAGCAGCGGCGGCTCGGGCAGCACGGCGATCACCGGAGATACCGGGCCCTGAGCGGTCTGCAGCCCCACCCCACCGACCTCGGCGCCGCCATGGCGCGTCGCTTCGGCGCGCTGTACTACGCCAGCGGCATCGGCTACGGGCTCGACCACGTCCGCCTCGAGGAGCACGCCAAGGCCCGCATCCGCGACACCGCCGAGCTCGGCCCGGTGATCTACCTGCTCCCGCGACGCTCCTCCCTCGACCACCTGGCGCTCAACGCCGCGCTGACGCGCAGCGGCTTGCCCTTGTCGGCCTGGGCGCCCCAGATCCGCACCGGCTGGACCCACCCCTTGTGGAGCCGGGGGCTCGGCTCCTGGCTCCGTGGACTGGGACGCAGCGGCCTCGATCCCGTGGCGTCGGGCTGGCTCCGTCGCGCCCTGGCCGCAGGGCACGCCATCACGCTGTTCCGAGGCGCCTCCAGCAGGCGCGCAGCGCCACCCAACGAGGTGCTCGAGGCCCTGACCGAGCCCGTGGACGGCTGTGCCGTGCGCGTGCTGCCCGTGGAGATCGTGTGGAACCGGGCGCCCCTGGGCAGCACCCGCATGGCCCGCTTCGTCCAGGGCACCGCCGAGCAGCCGGGGGTGCTGCGCAGGATCTGGCGGCTGTGGCGAGGCGCCGATGCCTTCGTGCAGGTCTCCGAGGCCATCGACCTGTCGATCCTCGGCGAGCGCGTGGCCCCCGAGCGCCTCGGCGAGGTGCTGCAGCGCATCGCCGCGCGCAGCTCCTACCGGGAGTCCAAGCTCGTCCGCGGTCCGCGGCTGCTGGCCCACCGGGTGATGAAGCGCCGCGTGCTGCGCTCCAAGACCGTGGTGCGTCTCACCGAGCAGGTGGCCCAGGAGGAAGGCCAACCACAGAGCCGCATCGCACGACGCCTGTCGGTCCAGTACGACCGCATCGCCGCCAACTTCTCCTGGACCATCATCACCCTGCTGCACGTGGTGCTTCAGCCACTGTGGACCTGGGTGTTCAGCGGCGTGGACGTGCGCGACGAGGATCTGGAGCGGATCCGCACCGCCATGCGCGACGGCACGCCCATCCTCATCCCCTGCCACAAGTCGCACTTCGACTACGTGCTGCTGTCGTGGGTCCTGTTCGATCACGACATGATCGTGCCCCACGTGGTGGCCGGCATGAACCTGGCGGTGTGGCCCATCTCCATCTTCCTGCGGGGGGCTGGTGGGCTGTTCATCAAGCGGCGATTCGCAGGCGATCCCACCTTCCCCACCCTGTTCTCCCGCTACCTGCGCGAGCTGATCGCGCGCGAGTACCCCGTGGAGTTCTTCATCGAGGGGGGGCGGACGCGCTCGGGCAAGCTGCTCACCCCGCGGCTGGGCGTGCTCGGCATGGTGATGGACGCCTCCGCGGTCCGCCGCAAGGGGCGCGAGGTCACGCTGCTGCCCATGGCCTTCGCCTACGAGCAGGTGGCCGAGGAGCGGGCGTACCTCAAGGAGCGCCGAGGGCGCGACAAGCGACCGGAGACGCTGCGCGGCATCATCACGGCGAGCACCGTCCTGCGTCGTCGCTTCGGGCGGGTGTATCTGCGGGTGGGAGAGCCCATCCGCTGCGGTCCGCTGGTGGATGCCGAGGGCGACACCCCCTGGTGGCGAGACCGCTCCCCCGAGGCGCAGCGCGATCTGCTGAAGACCGTGGGGCAGCGGGTGGTGCACCGGATCGGCACGGTGGTGGTGCAGCTGCCCACGTCGCTGGTGGCGATGGCGCTGCTGGCCCATCACCGGCGAGCCCTGCGCCACGACGAGCTGATCGCGCGGGTGCGTCGGCTCGCCTCGCTGCTCGATCAGCTCGATGCTCCCCGCGCCGCCTCCCTCGAGCGCTTCGATCAAGCCGTGTCCAGCGCCCTCGACCGGTTCCTCCGCTCGGGCTGGATCGAGGCCTTGGAGCACGAGGGGGAGCGGATCTGGTCGGTGCCCCCCGAGGCGCGACTGTCGCTGGACTTCCACAAGAACCAGCTGCTGCACTACCTCGCGCCGGCCGGTGTGGTCGTGTGCGCCTTGCGGGGCGGAGCCCTCGGGGCCGATCCCACCCCGGGCGTGAGGCTGCTGGTGCCGCTGTGGTCGCGGGAGTTCGTGTGGAACCCCGACGTCGACGCCGACGCCATCGCAGCACAGGGGCTGCGGGATCTCGTGCGCCACGGGGCCATCGAGCGAGACGAGCAGGGCGTCGTGCAGGCCGAGGATCCTGCGCTGGCGGGCGAGATCCACGGGCTGTTCGTGCCGCTGCTCGAGGCCTACCGCACCGCTCTGCAGCCCGGCCGCCTGTCGAGCGCCGCCAAGCCCAAGGAGCTCGCTGCACAGCTACTGGAGAAGCAGGTGGACCTGCTCGGCCGCGGGGAGATCACCCGTCCCGAGGCGTTGTCGCTGGAGACCTTGACCAACGCCATGTCGAGCCTCGACGATGCGGGACTGCTCCATCGTGACGAGCAGGGACGACTTTCGGTGGACGAAGCCGCAGTGGGAGGTCACATCCAACAGATGGACAAGATGTTGGGCCGGTCGGCATGAGCGAGATGGGCGCACCCCAGGTGGAGGAGCTCTTCGGAGAGGGCGGAGGCACCCCCAAGCCCCGACTGGGCCTCGTCATGGCGCTGCTGACCTCCGGCATGCTGCTGGCGCTGATGGGCCTGGCGTGCTCCTCGGCGCCGGGGGGCGCGCTGGTGCTCGTGGCCTGGGTGGTCGTCGAGAAGGAGCGCGACCGCATCGACAGCGGCTACCTCCCCAGCGACGTGCGGCCGGCCGTGGACCGGCTCCGGCGGGTCACGTGGGCGAGCGTGGTGAGCGTGGTCATGCTGTTCACGGCCCAGTTCCTGCTCATGATGATCGGCTTCTACACGCCCATCTGGCGCGCCGTCATCGTGTGGCTCGGCGGTGTGGCCGACGTCATCGAGCTGATGCTGGCACCGGCTGGCGCATGACGTCGGGCAGGGCGTGCTCCCCTGCCGAGTCCGTCCAGTCGCGTGGCGCCGAGGTGCGCACGCACCAGTCCCTCGCCGGATCGAACTGCAGCGCCCCCGTGGCGTAGCGGCCGTCCTGCACCCCCGCCTCGACGTGCCGCAGCAGGTCCCAGGCGGGCCGCTCGTAGGGAGGGACCTCGTCGCGGGTGGCGTAGCGCGTGAAGTAGCCGGGCGAGCTGTGCCAGTAGACGCGCAGCGCGGTGGCGAGCTCACAGCGAGGATGGTCCACGATCCGGCGCAGGAGCTCGGGCGCTGCCGTGGCCGCCACGCGGTGGGCCAGCCTGTGAAGGGCCGGGGCATCCAGCTCGTCGAGGTCCGCGGGATCTGCAGCGACGGCCACCAGCACCCGCTGGGCCGCACCGAGCTGCAGATCCGTGAGCGGGTTGCCTTCACAGGCGAGCCCCACCAGCTCTGGAGCCACCGAGACGTCCAGCGCTCCCAGCGCGTTGTGGGCGCAGTCCAGCTCTCGCAGAGCCGCAGGCAGCGGCAGCGCCGTGAGCTCGTTGTGGGTGCACCGCAGCCGAGCCAGCCGAGGGCATGCAGAGCCGTCCAGATCGGTCAGGCGGTTGTGGCTCACGTCCAGCTCGCCCAGCGCCACCAGCGCGCCCAGATCGAGGCCCTCCAGCTGATTGTGCGACGCATCCAGGTGCCGGAGCAGCTCGGGCAGCGACAGGGTCGCCAGGTAGTTGTGGGACACGTCGAGATGGACGAGGCGCTCGGCCTGCAGCGGCGGAAGCTCGGCGAGCTGGTTGTGGGCGAGCCCCAGGCGCTGCAGCGCGGGAGTCGGGGGCAGCCACAGCTCGGTGAGCTCGTTGTGACCCAGCTCCAGGACGCGCAGCGCCGGTGCCTCCTCCACCGAGAACGCCACCAGTCCGTTTCGAAACGCCCTCACCACCTCGAGGGTGGCACAGCACCCGAGCTGCAGTCGGATCAGGTGGTTGTGGGAGCAGTCCAGGATCCGCAGCCCGTCCGAGTCGGGCAGCACCAGACACCCCAGACCGTTGCCCGCACAGCGCAACGTGTGCAACGCCGGCAGCCCGCGGAGATCGAGCACCATCAGTCCGTTGCCCGAGCAGTCCAGCTCCTGCAGTGCCACGTTGGCCCCGAGATCCAGCTGCTGCAGCCGATTGTCGGCACACCGCAGGGTCTGCAGCCGCGTCACGAACCGCACGTCCAGGGCGTCGAGCCCCAGCCCGCTGCAGTCCAGGCTCCGCAGCTCGTCGAGCCCCGCGAACGGAGGCGACAGGCGGCGCCGAGGACCCTGGCGGAGGACCCCGGCCAGGCCCGACAGATCCAGGTGCACGAGGCGTCCGCGCTCCACCACGGCCTCGATGTGATCCCACACATCGATCAAATTCTGACCAGCGACGGCGCCCAGCCATGTGAGAAATCCGCGATCAGCCGCGTCGAGGGCCTCGAGATCGGCGTGCAACCAGCCTCCCCTGGAGGGTCGATTGTAGCCAGTCGCAGATCCTACGACAATGCAAGACCCTCGCACACCGTGGTGAATGCATCGGAGCTTCGCATCTTCGACGCCCCGAACCGGTCCGCGAACAGGCCACGGATGAAGCGGATCTGCGAGGTCCCTCCCGTCAGGAACACCTCGTCCACCTCCGTCGCCGACAGCCCGCTGTCGGCCAGCACTCGGTCGATGGCGTCGGAGTAGTCCTGCAGCTCCGCCTCGCAGGCCTGCCGCAGGGCTGGGTGGGACACCTCGGTCTCGATGTCCAGCTCGTCGGAGTAGAACTCGTCGAACCGGAAGACCGCCTCGTCGGCGTCGGCCAGGGCGCGCTTCGACGACTCGATGGCGTGGGCCATGGGGTAGCCCAGGTCGTCGAACACCAAGCGACGTAGCCGTCGCGCGGGGGCCGGATCCTCCATCTTGGTCTCGACGTAGCGCAGGTAGCGCTCCAGCTCCGGGTCTCGCAGTCGGTGCAGATCGTAGAGCTTGCCGAGCTTGTCGAGGAGCTGGGGTGTCCACTCACGAGGGGTGCGCTGTCCGCGCGGCACGAACTGGGCCCCGCGACCGAGGAAGGGCAACACGAAGGCACCCATGAAGCGACCATCGATGACGTCGCCGGCCTTGGGCACGCCCGAGGTGCCGAGCACGTCGGCGGTGCGATCCGTGCCCACGCGGCCCGGGCCCACCCGGAGCACGGCGAAGTCCGAGGTGCCTCCGCCGAAGTCGCCCACCAGCACCGTGCGGTCCTCAGTCAGGGCGTGCTCGTAGCGGTGGGCCGCGGCCACCGGCTCGAGCTGCAGGGTGACGTTGGGCAGGCCCACGGCCTCGATGGCCGCCTGGAGCTGCGTGAGCGCGAAGTCGTCGCGATCGGGATCGGCGTGGAACTGCACGGGCCGACCCACCACCACCGACGTCACCTCCTGGCCCAGCTGGTCCGACGCGCGCCGCATGAGGAACGCCAGGTAGGCCGCCACCAGCTCCACGAAGGAGAAGGACCGGCGCCCGAGCGTGGTGTTCGGCACGTCGTGGGGCAGGAAGGCCTTCAGCGAGCGCAGGAAGCGACCCTGAAGATCGTTGTCCAGGTAGGCGGTGAAGGCCTCACTGCCGAAGTGGACGTTGCCCTCCGGGTCTGCGTAGATCACGGTGCGCTGGGTGGGCTGGCCCCGGGCGAGCTGCAGCATGCGAGGCGTGCCCGAGCCGTCCAGCACAGCCACGGCCGAGTTCGTGGTTCCGAAGTCGATTCCAAGCCTCATCTCGACCTCCCTCGGCTACGGCTTCACGGCGCACGGCGGCGCCAACCGACGCAGAGACATTTCCGCGCGGCGATCCGACCCGACTTGCATAAGCGAGGAAGGGTGCGCTTGGTAGGGTGAAGAGGATGCTCGAGTCCGTCGCACAGCAGCCGGGGCCGATGGCCCGCTTCGGACCCCTCGCGGCCATCGCCGGGATCGCGCTCGTGGCCCTGCTCGTGTGGGCGCTGTGGCCGCGACTGCCCGATCTGGCCCCGCCCGCTGCCTACACGCGATCCGTGCCGCGTGCGGACGCCCAGGTGGACGGGGTGGACCTCGAGGCGCTGCATCGGGTGGAGATCGGCGGCTGGGTGCTCGCCGCGGGGGCCGAGCGCTCCGCCGCACGGCGCACCGTGCTGGGGCGGCTCCACGCCCATCCAGCCCTCGCTCAGGTGACCGAGCAGCTGATGGACGCGGTGGACGCGCGCGACGCCGCTGCGGCCCGCGACGCGGCCGAGGTCTACAACTCCGCCCTGCGAGCGCGCGGCATGCCCTGGGCCGTCAAGACGGGGGTGGCCACCAACGGCGCCTACGTGAAGACCTACTGGCTGGCGGGTCGTCCACAGATCCGACTGGGCGACCGCGTGGCGCCGGTGAGCCTGATGGCGCGCGCCGACACCCTCAACGTCGTGGAGGGCTGGCTGGGGGTGGCGGAGGAGCTGGGCGGGGCGAGTGTGGTGGTGGACCGGGTGCAGCAGTTCGCCACGGAGATCGTGTGGCCGCTGCTGGGCGACGAGACCCACCCCCACCACCCAGCGCTGCGGGCCGTCGCCGCCGAGCGGCTGCCTCCCGATGCCCTCGAGCGCCTCACGCACACCGCCGCCACCCGTGGCGCCATGGTGGCCGCCCGCGACGCGATCTACGAGCGCCGCCGCACCTGCGGCAGCACCCTGGGGCTGCGGCTGAGCTGGAGCGGCCTCGACGAGGTGGGCACCCTACCGCTGCTGGCCCGCCAAGACGCGGACAGCCCCTGCCCCGGGATCACCGCAGCCGAGGTCGACGCCATCGGCTGGGGCACGCTGACGCTGCGGGAGGATCCGGCGCTGGGCTCGGCCCTCGAGGCGCTGGTGGCCTGGGCCGCGCGGCACGTGGCCTACCACGAGGCGCGCCACGCGCTCGACCACGACGACTGGGGTGCGAGCATGGCGCCACGCTGCGGGAGCGGGTCGGAGGCGCGCACGGACTGCGACCGCCTGGACGACCGGGCGCTAAGCGAGCTGTCGGCCTATGCCACGGCCTTCGCCTCCGACGAGGCCGTGATGGCCCTGGTCCAGGCCTGCAGCGTGCTGGACGCCGGCAGCCGGGGCTCCGGTGCACGCGCCCTGAAGGTGCTGCTGCCTGCGCTCGGAGCCTCCTGCGACGGACCCGTTCCCGACGATCTGGCCGAGGGTGCCCTCGCCTTCGAGGCGGAGTGGTTCGAGCGACGCGCCCCCGCAGCCCTCGCGGGGGACTTCCCGGAGGCTCTGCCCCTCGAGCTCACCGACTGACGGAGGCCGGCCTCAGCGCCCAGGCCGCCACCGCCGACAGCGGCAGCGCCCACAGCACCACGCCCAGGTTGTGGTCGCCGAAGCCGCGCACCGCGGCGATCAACGCACCGAGGCCCCCCAGCGCCACCAGCCCCCACGCCAGGCGGCTCGGCCACGTGGCGGCGGGCGTGCGCCACGCACCGATGGCCGCTGGGATCAGCAGCCACTGCAGCGGGCTCACCACCGGCAGGTTGTGCACCGTCCACACCGGCGCGAAGGTGCCGAACCAGGCGAAGAAGGCGATCACGAAGCCCCAGAAGCCCAGCACGCCCCCCACCACCGCCGCCCCTGCGATCCCGAGCGTGCGCCTCCGCCAGGCAGCTGCGCCCACCGCACCGGCGCCCAGCAGACCGAGGAGCGCCAGCCACCCGTCGCGGTTGGGCGGTGGCTGGGTCTCGAGCATGTCGTGGTCGCTGTCGAACAGCGTGCACGTCTGGGTGACGAAGGGGCGACCGTCCAGACTGGTGTCTTCCAGCAGATCGTAGGTGGCCTGGGGCATGAAGCGAGCGTCCCAGTCCGACAGCGGGGTGTGGGCCGTCTGGCCGCAGCCCAGGTGGAAGGCGAACCAGGTGAGCGGCTTCTTGGCGGCGTGGGCCAGGGCTTCGCCGGCTGCCGAGCGATCGCCCACCTCCGCGTGTTGCGCCGACAGCGCGCCGCCCACCGCCTCGTCGATGCGGTCCAGCAGCTCCGTGGTGCAGTTGGTGTGCAGCCAGTGGTAGGCGAAGGGCTGGCGCTCGCCGGCTTCCATCCAGTCCACGTTCGACGACAGCTTCGCGAGGGCGTCGGGGGACAGATCGAGGCGCTGGGCGTAGACCGAGCGCTTGTCGCGCTGGCGCTTCTTCAGCTTGCGATTCAGGCCGGTGGCGCCCAGGTAGTAGGTGGGCTCGCCGCGGATGAAGTCCACGATGTCCTTGATGGCGCCCGGGGTGTAGTGGCCCCAGTCGTAGACCATGGGCTCGCCGCCCTCGGGAAACAGCAGCAGGGCGGTGTGGCCGAACAGGTTCTCGTTGCGATCGCCGGGCGCCATGGTGAGCACGTAGGCAGCCCCGGACTCGATCTGCGTGCAGGCAGGCGGGGGCGCGGCGTGGGCGACGGAGAGCAACCAGAACAACATGAGGCACCTCGGCCCCGCAGCTTATCGGTGGTGGGTCATGCCGCGCATGACCTGGCCCACGATACGTACGCGGAGCCAGCGTGGGGCCGTGCTGGTGGACAGACGGATCAGCCAGCCCAGCCAGTCCGTGAGGACGACGCGGCGAGAGCGCAGGCGCCGCACGATGTGACCAGCGACGCTGTGCGGGTCGGCCGCCGAGCCGGCCTGCATCGACGCTCGCTCGAAGAACCCGGTGCGGGTGGGGCCGGGTGCGTGCACCGACACGTCCACTCCGTGCGGTGCGGCCTCCACCTGCAGCCCCTCGGCCAGCGACACTACGAAGGCCTTGGTGGCGGCGTAGTGGGCGCTCCAGGGCACGCCGTGGAAGCCCAGGATCGAACCCACCAGCGCGATCCCTCCGCGACCTCGCCGCTGCAGGCCGGGCAGGAAGGCGTGCACGAGCTCCACGGTGCTGCGGCAGTTGAGGTCGAGCATCTCGAGGTGTTGGTGCAGGGGTCGATCGAGGTGGGGGCCGCCGAGGCCGAAGCCCGCCGCGTGCACCAGCAAGCCGACGTCGAGATCGGAGGTGTGCTCCACGAGTTGCTCGCAGGCGGCATCACCGGTGAGATCGAGGGCGACGACGCGACACTGGCCGCCCTGGGCGTGGAGCTGTGCAGACAGGGCGGAGAGGCGATCGGCGCGGCGGGCGACGAGCACGAGGTCGAGGCCCTTGCTGGCGAGCTGCCGCGCAACGGCTTCGCCGATGCCGGAGGACGCTCCGGTGACGACAGCCCAGGGCCCGAAGCGTTGTGCGAACTGCATGCTCTACCTCTGCAGGCCGAAGGCGACGCGCCTTGACACTGTCAAGTCCTACCTTCACCGATGTGACACTGTCAAGGGCTTCGTGCCCGTCTCATCGAGCGGAGCGCGCCTGATCCGGGGTGATTGTCGCGATCAGTGCCCCTACTCCGTGACCTTCGCCCGGACCTCACCGTCCGCCAGGCGGATCTGCAGCGCGTCGTCCGGCTCCACGTCGCTCGCCGCCCGCACGATCCCGCCAGGGCCTCGCACGATCGCGTAGCCCCTCCCGAGCACGCCATAGGGGGAGAGCGCCTCGAGGCGCCCCACCAACGCAGCCAGCCGCTCTCGCCTGCGCTGCAGCGTGCGCGCCCAGGCTCCGTGCAGCCGCTGCGCCAGGGAGGTGTGACGCTCCCGGGTGTGCTGCAGCCGCCGCGCCGGATGACGCAGCCGCCGCGCCAGTCCGCTCAACCGCTCCCGCCGCTGCGCCAGCACCCGCTGCATCCGAAGCGTCAGCGCCTGCTGCGCCTCGTCCACCCGCTGGGTGCGCGACGAGCCGTCCGGAAGCACCAGCATCGCCGCCGCAGACGGCGTCGGCGCCACCGCATCCGCCACCAGGTCTGCGATCGACGTGTCGATCTCGTGGCCCACAGCACTCACCACCGGCACCGGCGCCGTCGCGATCCACCGGGCCAGCTGCTCGTCCGCGAACGCGATCAGATCCAGCGCCGATCCGCCGCCACGGGTGACCACGATCACGTCGCTGCGCCCGTCCTCGAACAGCAGCTCCAGCGCCCGCACCACGCTCGCCGCCGCCTCGGGTCCCTGCACCTTGCAGCCCGCCACCAGGATGCGCGCCGCTGGCCAGCGCTGCTTCGACACCCGCAGGAAGTCCTGCAGCGCCGCCCCCGTCGGCGACGTCGCCAGCCCCACCACCGAGGGCGCCTTGGGCAGCGGACGCTTGCGCCGCGGATCGAGCAGCCCGTCCTCGTCCAGCCGCCGCTTGATGGCGGCGAGCCGCTGCTGCAGCTCCCCCTGCCCCACCGGCTCCAGGCGGTTCGCGTAGAGCTGGTAGCGACCCTGGCCCGGATACAGGCCGAGCCGCCCGAAGCACGCCACCCGCTGACCCGCCGTGGGCGGAACCTTCAGCCGCTGCCAGTCGCTACGCCACATCACCACCTGCAGCGTGGTCTCCCCGTCGCGCAGGGTCAGGTAGGCGTGGCCCGAGGCCGGCGTGGACACCTGCGACAGCTCCCCCTCCACGCACACGCGCGGAAACGCTCGATGCAGCAGGCGATCGAGCTCGTGGGTCAGCGCGGTGACGGTGTAGCGGCGAACGAGGGCTCCAGAAGGGGCGCAGCCTATGTCAGGCGGCTCCATCGCGCAGCAGCCGCCTCAGGATCTTGCCGGAGGCCGACTTCGGGATGCTGTCCACGAAGACGACCTCGTGCAGCTGCTTGTAGGTGGCCACGTGCTCCGCCACGAAGGCCTTCAGCCCCTCGGCGTCCAGCGCCGCGCCCGGGGCGCGGACCACGAAGGCCTTCGGCCGCTCGCCCGACTCGTCGTCGGGCACGCCGATCACCGCCACGTCGGCCACCTCCGGGTGCCCGATCACCAGCGCCTCCAGCTCCGCCGGCGGCACCTGGAAGCCCTTGACCTTGATCAGCTCCTTGAGGCGGTCGGTGACGAAGAGGAATCCGTCCTCGTCGAAATGGCACAGATCGCCGGTGTGGAGCCAACCGTCGCCATCGATCGTCGCACCGGTTGCCTCGGCGTTGTTGAGGTAGCCGTCGAAGCAGTTCGGGCCTCGCAACCACAGCTCGCCGGTCTCGTGTGGGCCGAGTGAGGCGCCCGTCTCGGGATCCATCACGAGCGCTTCCATCCCGGGAACCAGCTGACCGG
>JAHQVJ010000089.1 GCA_019634415.1 Myxococcales bacterium | reverse complement strand
CCCGCATCGGCGGCTTCGTCGACGCAGCAGCGAGCGGCGACGACGCCTTCGATCCACTGCACCACTGGGTGCACCGCGTGGTGGAGCGCGCCCTGCCCGCAGTCACCGATCGATCCCGCACCGGAATCCCGCGCGACGCCGTCGCGCGACGTTTCCCGTGGGCCCTCGCCTTCGGCTGCGGGCCTTCCGGCCTCGTGTTCGCCGATCTCTGGCTGCTCACCACCGCCACATCGGGCTCGGACAAGCAGTCGGGAGCAGGTGAGCTGACATCCATTCTCAGCCGTCGCCTTTCCACGACCTCCCAGGCAACAGTGCGACCAACCGCTCCGACACCAGCTCAAACGCCTGGTCGAAGTCCCATCCTGCCCCGGGCCGGAGCAATGGCCCGATGTCGCCCCGAAACTCACGCCTGCCGGCCTTGTCGGCCAGGTTCGCCTCGAACTGCGCCCGAGTGACCGAGTGGCCTCCTTCGCGCATGTATCGGTCGAAGCAGCGCACCAGCGCGCCCTCGTCCACCAACCCTCGATCCAGCGCGTGCCACAGGTCGAAGAGATCCCGCCCCTTCTTCCTCTGATAGAGCGCACGCAGCTTGGTCCCGAGGAGCTCGTCGATTGTGAACGTGGTCACCTCGGCCTCACCAGCGAACCACCGGTTTTCGACCGCGAACGGCACCTTCACCAGCCCGAACTCCGAGAAGTGCTCCCGCGAGTTGATCTCGATCTTCAGCCGCATTCGTATCGGCGGACTGCCTTCCGTCCCGAAGCGATAGATCAGGCTGACTCGACCTTCCTTGAACGTTCGCTTCGGCTGGCCAAGCCACGGGTCGAGCACCGAACGCACGATGTCCAGTGTGTCGCCGATCGCCTCGGGCACCACCTGCACCAGATCGATGTCCTCGGAGTAACGAGCCGCGGGCCGAAGGTACAGTTTGTACAGTGCCGTTCCTCCTCGAAACGCAAGACGCTGTGCGATGGCATTCACCCGAAACAGCTCCACCAGAGCGCGACTGATCACCAGATCCTGCTCGACCCAAGCATCGGTGCTCCAGGGCGCAACCGCCCGCCACTCGTCGATGTAGGCGCGAGGGATCACAGGTCTGGCTCCACGTCGGTGTTGACCGCCACGCCCCAGCGCGCGTCTCGCGGCGCGCCGGTCATGGTCTTCCAGGTCGCGAGCGCCACGGGAAACGCACCGCGCTCCTGGACCACGGCGTCGAGGTTAGCCGCGACCTCCTCGGCCTCGACGAGGACCAGCAGGAACCCGAGGCGCTGCACCCAGGCAAGGGGGGCCCGAATCGCCTCGGCCACCAGCGCCTCGCCATCCAGGTCCTCAGCAAGCTCGGTGAGCACGGTAGCGACGTTGTCGAGGTAGCCACAGTGTTGGGGGTAGCCGACCAGCTCGAGCGCGGTCGCCTCGGCGCTCGCGACGCGGAGAGTCCCGGTCTCGGTGTTCCGTTCGACCACGGCGGTCCCTTCCAGGTCGTGACGGGCCACGAAGTCCACCCGCACCTCGCCACACTCCAGTCTGCGACGCGCCTTCGGCACCATCACCTGGAACACCATCGGCGCCTGGTGACCGGCACCGTGGTACCGGGCGGCAGACAGCAACCCGACGTAGTAGGGCTCACCGAGGTGAGCCATCAGCTCCGGGACGAACTGCTCGGCAGGCCTGCACCCCAGCCGCCGATACTGCGGTGGCACGACGACGTGAAAGCCGCGAAAGGGAGCCGCGACGGCGCCCTTCTCCTTGAGGCGGCGTACCGCGGCCCTCGCCGCTGGGACAGATACCCCGAGCGCCCTCACCGCGTCGTCGGTGGTGAAGGTCGAGAGGCCACGGGCCAACAAGTCGTCGATGTAGTGGGCGGCGGAGATCATCTCGATCGGCCCCAAAGTAAATACCCTCAAAAAAGAACACCAAGCATTATCTTCCGCAACCATCTACTTCGCCACCAATAGGCGCGGCCACCTTCGCCCATCGTGATCCCCACCTCGCCTCCCCGAGGGGTGCCGCTCGGCACCGGTCGTTAAGGGGCCCAGCCACCTCACGGGGGATCCCTGTGGCCTTCGCCATCGTCGGCATGGACGCGCTGCTGCCCGGCGCGCCCGACGCAGAAACGTGGATGGAGCTGGACCGCCCCGCGCTGTCCGCCGCCCCCGCCCACCGCTGGCCCTTTCAGCCCCACGTGGGCGGCCCCCCGGGCGCCCCCGACACCGTCACCACCCGCATTGGCGGCTTCGTCGACGCAGCAGCGAGCGGCGACGACGCCTTCGATCCACTGCACCACTGGGTGCACCGCGTGGTGGAGCGCGCCCTGCCCGCAGCCACCGATCGATCCCGCACCGGTCTCGTGCTCGCCGATCTCTGGCTGCCCACCACCGCCAGCGCCCGCGCCTGCGCCCAACGCTGGCAGCCCCACCTCGGGCGCCCGCTGCCGTGGCTCGCCGCACCGCCAGCCGATCCCGACAACCGCCACCGCACCCGGCTCGCAGCCACCACCGCCACCGCCCTCGAGCTCGGCGGACCCGTCGACAGCCTCGACGCCGCCTGCGCCTCGGGGCTGTTCGCCCTCGGCCGCGCCTGCGACCGCCTCGCCGCCCACCACTGCGACGTGGCCATCGCCGCCGCTAGCAACCGCGCCGACTCCGCCTACCTGTTCCTGGGCTTCACCCAGCTGCGCGCCCTGTCGGCCAGCGGCACCCCTCGCCCGCTGGACGCCCGCGCCGACGGCCTCGTCGTCGGGGAGGGCGCGGTGGCGGTGGCGCTCAAGCGCCTCGACGACGCCGTGCGCGACGGCGACCGGATCCACGCCGTGATCCGCGGCATCGGGCTGGGCGGCGACGGCCGGAAGGGCAACATGCTCGCGCCGGACGCTGGCGGGCAGGGGCGCGCGCTGCGCGCCGCCTGGGAGGCCGCGGGCCTCGATCCCGCCGCCGCCCTGGGCTTCGTGGAGTGCCACGCCACCGGAACGCCGCTGGGTGACGGCACGGAGGTGCGCGCCCTGCAGACGCTCCTCGCCGAGCGGGCCCCCACCCTGCCCGCCGTGGCGCTGGGTGGCTCCAAGGCACTGGTGGGCCACACCGTCACCGCGTCGGGCCTCGCCGGACTGCTCCGAGCCGTCCGTGCCGTGCGCGACGGCCAGATCCCCGCCACCCGCTGCGAGCAGCCGCGCGCCGAGCTGCAGCAGGCGACCCACCTGCGGGTGTGCGCCACCACCGAGGCCTGGCCCGAGGACCTGCCGCGCATCGCCGCCGTGAGCGCCTTCGGCTTCGGCGGCACCAACGCCCACGTCGTGATCGCCGGGCCCGAAGAGGCGCCTGCCGCCAAGCCCAGCCGCAAGCGATCCCGCCGCAAGCGCGCACCGAAGCCCACCCCCCTCGCCATCACGGCGGTGGCGGCTCGCCTCGGATCCGCCGCCGACGAAGCGCTGCTCGACGCCCTGCGCACCGACACGCCGCTACCCACGCGGCGAATCGCCCACGTCGCCGTGGACCCCAGCCGCTTTCGGATCCCGCCCACGGAGCTGCAACAGCTGCTCCCCGAGCAGCTGCTCGCCCTCGATCTCGCCACGAGCGCCATCGCCCACGCCCCCACCCTCGATCCCGCGCGCACCGGCTGCATCCTGGGCATGGAGGTCAGCGACGACATCGCCCGGGCGCACCTGCGCTGGGATCTGCTCGGCAGCGATCCTCAGCTGGCCGACTCCGCCCACCCGCCCCTCACCGCGTCGCGGGTGCAGGGCTCGCTGCCCAACTTCGTGGCGAACCGCGTGAGCGCCCAGCACGGGCTCGAGGGCCCCGCCCACGCCGTGGGCGGCGGCCTGGCCGCCCTGGAGCAA
Organism: Myxococcales bacterium; assembly: GCA_019634415.1. Taxonomy (GTDB): domain Bacteria; phylum Myxococcota_A; class UBA796; order UBA796; genus DRPG01. The sequence continues at coordinate 4,480 of JAHQVJ010000089.1, read as the reverse complement.
GCCGCCCTGGCCCTGCGGAACCCAGCGCTCGACGCGGTGGTGGTGGGCGCCGTGGACCTGCCCCCCGACGCCGCCGCGGGCGAGGGCGGCGTGGTGATGGTGATCCGCCGCCTGCCCGACGCCGAGGCCGATGGCGACCCGATCCTGGCCATGCTGGAGCCCGCGAAGGCCCGCCGCGCCGAGCCGCGCCACCGCACGGTGGCGGGCCACCTCCGCGCCGCCGACGCCGTGGCCGACCTGCTCGCCGTGCTCGCGCAGGGCCGCGACGCCACCGTGGTCGCCGACCGCGCGGCCTGGCGGGCGAAGCCGCGCACCGCCCCGAGCTTCCCCAAAGACGACGCCGACCGCACGCTGCAGATCCCGCACCCGCGCCCGCTGCCGGACCCACCCTACACGGCACCGTGGGGCACCGCTCGCCTCCCGCTACCCCGACCCGCGCGCACCGCTCCGACGGCCCCCGTGCAGCTCGCTGGCCCCCTCGACGCACCGGTCTCGCTGCCGTGGCCCCGGGTGGCTGCCCCCCGGCCTGCGCCACCCGCCCGCCAGAACACCTCGCAGCGGCCCCCAGCGGCGCTCGGGCCCACCGCCCAGCCGCTGCCCACGACCACAGCGCCCCACCCCGCCGTGGTCGCCAACGCCTTGGCCCTCGCCGAGGACCTGTCGCGCTCCACGCTGGCGGCTGCCAACGCCCACGCACGCTTCCTCGACGCCCAGGCCGCGGCCCAAGAGCAGCTGGCCACCCTCGGCACCCAGCTGCAGCAGGCCGCCCAGCACCTACGGCCGGCAGCTCGGCCCCTGCAGACGCGCCCCGCATCCAAGCCCGGTCCTCTGCTCGACCGCCAGGCCCTGCTCGCCCATGCCGAGGGTCCGCTGTCCGCCGCCTTCGGCGCCGCCTGGGCCGATCTCGACGGCATCGAGCCCCGCGTGCGCATGCCGCGCCCGCCGCTGCTGCTGTGCGATCGCGTGATCACCCTCGAGGGCACCCGCGGCACCTTCGGCCCCAGCCGCATCGTCACCGAGTACGACGTGCCCCGCGACGACGCCTGGTCCGCCGACGGCCGCCCCCCCGCCTTCGTCGTCGTGGAGTCCGGCCAGGCCGATCTGCTCCTCGTCTCCTACCTCGGCATCGACGCGGAGATCCGCGGCGAGCGCCTCTACCGCCTGCTCGACTGCGATCTCACCTTCCTCGACGCCCGCCCCGAGCCCGGCACCACCCTGCGCCACGACATCCGCATCGAGCGCTTCGCTCACCTCGGCGCCACCACGCTCTTCTACTTCCAGTACGACTGCACCACGGCCGACGGCCGCCCGATCCTGCGCATGCGCGAGGGCTGCGCCGGCTTCTTCACCCCCGACGAGCTGTCCCGACCCACGGGCCTCGACGTCGAGGCGCCGAGCGTTCGTGCCGAGCCCGTTCGTCCCTGGGTGATCGGTGCGCCCGAGTCCATTGGGGAGGAAGGGGTCGTTCAGTTGGCCGAGGGTCGCTTCTCGAGCGCCCTCGGCCCGGCGCACGCCTCGGCGGACGGCGCGGCCCTCACGCTGCCACGATCCCCACTGTGGCGCTGTGTGCACCGCGTCACCACCCTGTCCGTCACCGGCGGGCCCCACGGCCTCGGCGAGGTGCTGGCCGAGCAGGACCTGTCCGACGACGACTGGTTCAACGCCTGCCACTTCCAGGGCGATCCGTGCATGCCCGGCACGCTGATGCTCGAGGGCTGCCTGCAGACCGTTCAGATCTGGCTGCTCTCCATGGGCGTGGCCACCCGCATGCCTGCCGCCCGCTTCGAGCCCGTGGTGGGCCGCGCCATCCGCCTGCGCTGCCGCGGCCAGGTCGCCCCGGGGCATCGCACCCTGACCTACCACGCCCGCATCCGGGAGGCGGGACTCGGCGAGGAGCCCTACGCCATCGCCGACGTGCTGCTGGCGGTGGATGGTGTGCCCGCCGTGCTCGCCAGCGACGTCGGTGTGCGCGTGGTCGGCGAGCAGCTCCCCGCACCCGACGCCGACGCCGTGCCCCGCGACCGCATCCTCGAGTTCTCCGTGGGCTCCGCCGCCCGCGCCTTCGGACCCCAGCTCGCCCCGTTCGATGCGCCCGATCGACGCTGTGCGCGCATGGCCGGGCCACCCGTGCTCCAGATGTCGCGGGTGCTCCATGTCGAGGGCGCCATGGGCGAGACCGCGGCACCACGCACCGTGCGCATCGCCTACGACGTGCCCGAGGACGCCTGGTTCTGGCGCGCCGACTCCGCCCCCATGCCCTTCGCCATCCTGCTCGAGACGGCACTGCAGCCGTGCGGCTGGCTCACCGCCTGGCAGGCCACCGGCCTCGGCGACGACCTGTACTTCCGCAACCTCGGCGGCGAGGGCACCGTGCACGCCGACGTCTGGCCCGACGCCGGCACCCTCGTCACCACCGCCACCCAGACGTCGGTGGCCACCACTGGCGGCATGACCGTGATGCGCTTCGAGGTGCAGCTACACCACGGCGAGCAGCTCGTGTTCTCCTGCACCACCCAGTTCGGCTACTTCACCGGGGCCGCCCTGCAGCGTCAGCGTGGGCTGCCCGACGATCCCACGCTCCCGCCCGCTCCCCTGGACGAGCCGCTGGCCGAGCATCCGGCCCTGCCACGGAGCGACTGGCGCTTCCTCGACCGCTTGGTGCTCGTGCAGCCCGACGGCGGCGCGACGGGCCTCGGCCGCTACGCCGCTCAGCAACGCGTCGACGAGGGTGCCTGGTTCTTCGACGCCCACTTCTGGCGCGATCCCGTCATGCCCGGCAGCCTCGGGCTTCAGGCCCTGCTGCAGCTCGCCCGCGTGGCGCACCACGCCCAGCACGGGTCGCTGCCGAGCGGGCTGCGCTTCGAGCCCATGGCCACGGACCAGCCCATCACCTGGACCTACCGCGGCCAGGTGCTGCGGAGCTGCGCCATGGTCACCGTGGAGATCGAGGTGCTCGCCAGCTCCCCCACCGAGCTGCGCGCCACCGGGGTGCTGTTCGCCGACGACGTCGCCATCTACCGCCTCGAGGGCTTCGGCCTAAGGGCTGTCGCCCCACGTGCGCAGCCCCAGCCCGCTCCCGCCGTACGCCCGCAGCCCGCAGCCGCCTTGCTCGATCGCTTCGAGGTGCACGGCCACGAGGGCGTGGGCACGCTGCACCTCGATCCCGCGCAGCATCCCTGGCTCGATCAGCACCGCCCCACGCTCACCGCGGCCGCCGTGCCGCTGGCCTTCGCCGCCGAGATCGCCGCCGAAGCCGCCCTGCAGCTGCAGCCCCACAAGCAGGTGGTCGGGATCCCGCAGCTCGACGCCCTGCGCTGGATCGCCGTGCACGACGATCCCGTCGACCTCACCGTCGTCGCCGTCGCCGACGGCGATCAGGTCGCCATCACGCTGGCCGTGGGCACCGACGTGCACGTGCGCGGGATCGTGCAGCTCGGCGAGCGCCACCCCGAGCCTCCTGCTCCCCTGCAGATCGAGGCCACCGCCACCCCCATCGACGGCGACGCCTTCTTCGCCGGCGGGCATGTGTTCCACGGGCCCGTGCTGCAGGGCCTCGTCTCCCTCGACGCCACCGGGCCCGCCGGCACCCTCGCCACCCTCGCCCCCGCCCCCGACGAGGAGCTACTGGGCCAACCCCAGCTGCCTCCGTTCGTCACCGACCCGCTGCTGCTGGACTCCGCCACCCACCCCATGTTCTCGGGCGAGCCCCACCGCTGGTCGGCCGACATCCCCGCTGGCCGCGTCGCCTATCCCGTCCGCATCGAGGCGCTCACGCTGCACGGTCCCCGCCCCGCCGGTCCCGTCACCTGCACCGTGGCGCTCCTTCAGGCCAGCCGCCGGCTCGCCTTCGACGTGGAGCTGCGCAGCCACCAAGGGGTGTACTGCCGCATGCGCTGGGTGGAGGCCGTGCTGCCCGGAGGCGCGCTGCTGGGCGCTCCCGCCGAGCAGCGCCGCGCCTTCCTCTGGGACCGGCAGGGGGTGCCCGAGGTCCGCATCGGTCGCGCCGTCGAGGGCGGCTGGCAGGTCCGCGACGCCGATCTGTCGGAGCCGCTGCCCGGCACGGTGGCTGGGTTGACCTGTGCCCCCGCGGAGCTGCGCGAGCGCGCCGCTGCCGCCGACACCCGCCGCTGGGATCGGGAGCGCGTCGCCGCCAAGGAGGCCGTTCGCAGTCACCTGCAGGCCGTGCTCGGCCAAGACGTGCACCCCGCACGGCTGGTGCTCGCCGCCCTGCGACCCGAGCTGTGGATCGTGCTCGAGGCGCCCACGCTGACCGCCAGCGCCTACAGCCAGCACCTCGGCCCCACCCGGCTACGCGTGCGCACCCGTAGCGAGGGGCCTCTCACCGTCGCCACCCTCGAGATCCCCTAGAGCGCCGATCATCATCCATCAACCATTCATGTCGCTGATGTGACCCGGGGTGGGTCAAGTCGGCGAGAGGGCAGAATCTACGATCGGGATGGAGGAGTGATGAGTCCTCGGT
>JAHQVJ010000007.1 GCA_019634415.1 Myxococcales bacterium | reverse complement strand
CGACAACGACTTCGTGCAGGAGCTGCACTGCGCGGTGGCCGACGTGGGCAGCTTCAGCCTGCCCGGGGAGCTGTGGACGGAGTGGGTGCCGGGGCGCACGGTGCAGGTGCTGTTCGGCCGCTACAACGGTGGCAACGGGCTGCTTCCCTGGAACCGGGGGCGGATCGCGGTGGCCTCGCAGGTCTGGTACTACGGGGCGGCCATCAGCGAGTAGCGGCGCAGCAGGAGCACCGCGGCGCCGGTCCAGATCGGCAGGATGCCCAGCCCGAGGGTGATGCCGAGCCAGACCCAGCGCGCTGTGCGGAGGCTCGCTCGGCGATCCAGCACGGTGAGACCACTGCACACCGCGGCCCCGCCGCTGGCGAAGGCGACGAGTAGGAGCGGGCACGCGGCAGCCACCAGGCGGCCGAATTGCGGCTCGGTGGGGGCGGGTGCGGCGCTCGCGAGGCTGTGCCACTGCATGGCTGCAGGCCACAGGCAGGCGGCCAGCCCGAGGGCGGCCAGGAGCTGCCAGGTAGCGGTGCGGAGCGGGGATGCGGGCACCGCCTCGTGCGGAGGTGTGTGTGGGGCTGCGGGTGGCGCGAAGGGAGAGCTCATCAGGGGACCCACAGCCAGGGAGGTGGGAGCCAACCGAACGTCCGGTAGACCCACAGTAGGCCGGCCATCGGCCAGCTGACGAGAGCGATGACGGCCCACAGGCGTTGCTGGAGTCGGAGGGCCGGAGCGGCGTCGGCTCGGGCGCGGGTAGCGACGACGCCAGCCTCGTGGATGCAGAGGGCCACACCCACGGCCACGGCGCACTGGCTGGCAAGCAAACCTGCCTCTCCCGTGCCGAGGCCTGCGAAGGAGGCCAAGGCTCCCATGCCCATCGCCTGAACGAAGAGCAGTGCGCCCGCGATCCGCTGGTAGTGGCCCACCATCTGGAGGTCCAGCGCGTCGGTGGATGTCGGATCGGCAGACAACGTGTCTCCAGGCGGCGTCGTGACACTAACGTTGGTCGGGCTCGGTCCTTGGTCTCTTGGGGTGACGAAACGTCTTGGAGTACACTCTGCGGCCAGACAATCCGGCAAACCAGTACCCCCGCGTGTGTGAGGATGTCGATGAGCAGTTGGGAGTGGGAGGTCTTTCGCCGAAAAGGGCTCGTATTTTTGGACAGCCCGGCGCCAGAAGGTGTTCCTGACGAGATCAGCGAGCCTGCGGCGGAGCACTGCGCAGTCGAATACGAGCCGAGATCCCTCGCCCTCGGAAAGGGGGCGCGTCAGATCGCAGTGGGGACCAAGTCCGGCAGGGTGTATTGGCTGCAGCTGCCGATGGAGGATGAGGAGAAACCCACTCCTACCGAGGTTCCCCACAGCGTGAGGGCCTTGTGTTTTCTCAGCGACGACCACCTGTTGGCGGGCCACGGTGCAGGAAACGTCTCTGTCATCGGCAACAGCGGACGTCGCCTGACAGTGTCGGCAGATGCCGCTGGGGGTTGGTCCGATCGGTTTCGAGGTCTGACGAAGCTCCACCCCGATCTCGTCTTGGTCGACGACGATGCGAGACGCTTCCGGTTGCGAGGGGGCTACGTCAGGCGGGGAGGAACGAAGGTCCGCTTTCCCAAGGGGACAGCCAACGGCAGCGTAGCTCTCGGCCGGCTCGAGTCTGCGTCTCATGCATGCGTCGTCCAGCTCGACGGTGGGCGCATCGAGTGCCGGCGAACGCCAGTGGACGAATTGTGTGAAGACATCGAGATGGGGTGCCACTTATTGGGGCTCACGTGGAGCCATGGGCGACTGTGGGGCCTCATGATGAAGGGGCATCGCAACTTCGTGTACTGTTTTCGTCCTCTGGCCCCCGGGCGCGTGCGCGCTGGCCAGATCTTGAAGTGCCTCGGCAAGTTCGAGGTGGGGGGCAGCACTGGTGGAGCCCCGTGGCGATCCATCACGTCCTGTGTCGCAGGCTTGCTGCTCAGGTCAGCAGGTGAGATCGGGTTCGTGCCCTATCCGTTCTGTCGCGGCGGACAGCCCGTGCTCGGAGGGTCGGACGATGACATGGACGAGCTGGTGGAGCAGCTGCAGTCGTACTACCGAGGTCGTTTCTCTCCCTCGGTCATTCGGATTCCAGGCTTGTTCGATGCTGCCGTCACCATCGCCCATGCGTCCCGTCGCGAGGAGCATGGCTGGGAACGTACACTGAAGGCGGAGCAGGGATTCGTTCAAGTTCGCGTGGCGGTTGCATCGTCCAGCGTCGGGCTCGGCTTTGCCACCTACACGCTCCGAGCGCCAGAGGGTGCCACTGGGACGTGGCTGAAGCCCAAGGTCCGCCGCCGGCGTCCCGCCCGTTTCATACCGCACACCGCTCAGCCGATCCTCCTGCGGTTCGCCTCGACGGAGGACGGGAAGCTTCGCCTGGTGACCTGCTTTCGCGAGAACCTCCTGACGTGCGCGCCGGTGGCCAACTATCCAGCGCTTCGCGATCGTATCCACGGCAACGCCCTGCCTCCGCCGAATGACGACCCTCGGGCGGGAACCCGTCTGTTTGCCGACCTCTACCGCAGGATTAGAAGCTGTGCTCCTCCCAGCGACGACGAGGAGCTCGATGTGAGCGGCCTCGAGGGGGGAGACCTGCTCTGGTTGGCCAAGGAGGTCGTGCGGGGTACCCGTCGCGTGGACTCGGACCCGTGGCCCGAGGACGCGCGGTACACCTTTCTGGTGGGGTGGTGCCAGAGGCTGCTGCAGCTTGCCGCGGCCTACCCAGATCTGACGCCCGCGGAGCTGGGTGCTGCTCTGAACGATGCAATGGATCGATTTCCCCTGAAGGGAATGCAGGATCGGGAGTCTCTCGAGCGGCGCTTGTCGAACCTGTCGGGCTTCATCCGGAAGTGGTTCTCCTACGGCTATACGTACAGCTTGCGCGAAGACAAGCTCACCGAGGTCATCCAGTGGAACCGGGAGACCCGAAACCACTTGGATGCGCTGGCCTACCTCGCGGTGTTGCTACAGCATCGTGTGGATGTTCGCTGGTCCACGCGGCACGAGCCAGATGGCGATGCAGCCTGGGCTATTGCCACCGCCTCCTCGGACAGAGGGAGGGTGGTCGTGTGTGCGGGGCGCGATGGGGGCATTCGGGCGTTCGACGACGGCGGAGCTGCCCTGTCGTGGCGGGGTGTGGGGGAGGAGTGTGGCCTGAAGGCTGAGGGAAACGTCCTCCGCAACGAAGACAACGCGACCTTTCGTGAGACCTATCACCACGGGCGCTACACACGGTCCCTCGTGTTCGAGACGGTCTTGGTCGACGGCGCGAAGCGGTTCCTGCTCGTCTTCTCCGCACGAGGCCTGCGGCCCAGTGTGCGCACGCCGGACACCGACTCCCATCACATCGCCAACCCTCAGCCTTATCTATGTGCGCTGCTGGTCGAGCATGGGGTCGATGGCCTGTACGTCGTGAGACAGGCTCGCCACGACTCCCCCCAACGGCGGGAGGTCTACGGACTGGGGAACCTGGAGCTGGGGGAGGGCGACCCCACGCGGGCAACTGTGGGGTTCGGATACGGATTTCCGATCTTCTCTCAGCAAAACGGCGAGCAGGGATTTCGCGCTGGCCTCTTCGGCTTGCTGCAGCTCGACTGGTCCGGGGGAACGCTGACGATGGAGACGGAGGAGGTCGACTTCATCGACGCCGACCCTCAGATCCGGCAGGGACCATCCGCCATCGAAGCGCACGACTTCAACCCGACATGGTCGCTGGTGTGCACACGGCGACCCGACGGATCGGTGATGGTGGTTTCCGGGTCCCAGGAGGGATGGATCCGGGTTCACGAGCCGGCTCCGCAGCGGGCTGTCACACTGCGTCGTATCAAGGGCTCCTTTCGGTGTGAGGGGCCGGTGTGGCACCTCTGCGTGGTGAAGGCAGATCCGCTGACGATCGCCTATGGCACGGGCTCGGGTGTGATCGGAATCCTTGCCTGGACGGAGGAGGGGCAGTGGCAGCACCTGATGCATTCCTGGGAGCGAGATCCCATCTCTGGCATCACGCTCGTGCACCAGGAGAACGGAACCGATCTACTCGCCACCTCGTTCACTGGGAAGTGTGTGCTGTACCGGGCGGACTGCACACCCGACGAGGCTGGTCGAAGCCTGCCCTTCAAGCGGGTGGACCGATTCACGCTTCCCTTCGGGGTCCGGTCCATCAGCCTTGCAGGTCGCCGCACTCTGCGTCTGTCGACGCGGGAGGACGACGGAGCCTGGTGCCACCCAGGAGACGTGCCGCTCGTCGTCTGCGGGACGCACGACGGCACGTTGCGATGCTTCGCTGTGGCCTTCCCGAGGCAGGCCACCCGGACCAGGGCGGTTCGTGGCCTTCTCCGAGAGCGGGTCTCCGCGGAGGGGGGCGAAGGGGAGGCCGAGCACTTTCTCGAGTGGGCAGAGGGAGACGAGCCAGGCGCGGGCACTCAGGCGCTGGTGGACGTACTCGCTGACCCGCATGGTGGCGCATCGCACGCAGCAGATGCCTATCGCCTGTTGAGGGTCATTCCCCTGGGCAGCCAGCAGATGATGCGGTTGAGCCTGTGGCGTGAGCTGAAGCACCAGGGAGATCTCGCGATCCGGTGCTTTCAACGAGCCGAGAACCCGTCAGATGTGTTCGCTGCGCTGGAGCGACTCGAGGAATTCCGTATGCGCTTGCTCGTTCGTGCGAACGAGCTGTTCCGTCGTAGGCCCATGCATTCGCCTCCGATCAAGATGCTGTGGAGCGTGGCCGCGCGGGTTTCGAACTTGGTCGCGGAGAGCCTCGTGCAGGCGTATTCGAAGGCTCCATGGTGGCTGACGGAGGGCCAGACCTCCTCCTTCGAGCGCTGGGCCCATGCCCATACTGACTTGACGGGTACGATCGATGATCTGTGCAACCGATGGATCGGTGTCGGTCGCTCGCAGGAGGTGAAGGTGCTGGCGCATACCTTCCTGCATCTGTTCGATCCCACTGACGTGTGGCTGATTGGATTCGACGACTCCGGCCTGGATCGGGCCAGAGAAGTGCTCTACCACATGGTCCGCCGCCGGCTGACGTTCACGGACAAGCTGTCTCCCTTGGAGACCTTGCGGGTGTTGAACTCGGCGTTGTACGGCTTCCTGGTGCGGCCTCGCTTTGCCGTTGTCCGAAGAAGTCGACGATTCGTGATCCAGATTCCCTACGATCGTCCGGAGGTCTGGTCTCCAACCCCAAAGCGCAAGCACGTGCCGTTCGACATGCACGGCTTGATGACACTGGTGGGGAATGCGGCGGCTCGGAACCAGGCCTCGTTGTCCGCCGCGGACCCATTGTGCACCCACCTGGGGGTGTTCTTCGCGTTGTGTGTGTTGCTGTTCCCCCAGTCTTCCCTCGTGGTCGCCCACGTGATCTCCGAGAGTGGACTGGGGCCCGGCCGGCGGGCTGTGGAGCGCAGCATGCTCCAGGCTCTCAGGCGTCTGGGCACCGATCTCCCCGACGAGCCTGGTCGAGATCTGGATGACATCATCAAGGTGCTCAGAGCGTTCTGGAATCCCGAGGTCTCTCTCCTGGACGGATCCGACCTACTCACTCCCTGGCGGGAGCTGCAGGAGCACGACCGTCAACCAGATCCGCGTCATGCGTGGACGGATCACGATCTGCTGCTCGAGTTGTCGTGGATCATCGAGCGACTGTCGGCCATGGCCAATCCCAGTGGGCCGTTGCCGACGGGCGAGATGCCAGCGTGGCGGTTCTTCGGCGAGGTGCAGGTGCACATCGAGACCTTGGCGGGTCTCCGGACACAATTCGGCCAGCGCTACCGGCAACCGCAACAGGATGAACGAGCCGAGGCGCGTCGTATCGTGGACGAGGCGCTCGCAGGATTGGAGGACGACCACAGCAAGGTCTCGGTGCCCTGCCGCTGGTACCTCCGCGAGGTGGTCCAGTCTTGGAAGAACCAGCTCCAGGAGCGTCAGCGTGAGGCGCTGGACGTACTGGACGAGATCGAGTCGTTCCACCGCCACTCGCACCGTCGGTCGGTGGACGCCCTCTTCTTCGCGCTCACGGAGTTGGCGATGCAGGAGGCGCCCATGTTGCCCGAGACGCGTTGGGGCGGCACCTCGGCGAGCACTCGAGACGAGCTGAGTCGCCGTCTGCATGCCGATCCGACATGCATGGCCGTCTACGTTCGTGGGCTGAAGCTCATCAAGGACACCCAGATGATGGCTGCACTGTTCGCGGCGGTGCACAAGAGCCTGAGTGCCGGACACGTGGCTGCAAGCATCGATGCTGCCGATCTGCGATCGACGGTCGAGTCCACCTGCGTCGACTGGGGGCTGCCCCTGGTCTCGGGAGAGGGGGTCGACCGTATGCGATCTGTGCCTGGGTGGTCCGAGCTATGGGCCACCATCGTGGCGGAGCTCGCATCGAATGCCCTTGCAGCGATGGAGCGTGCGGGTGTTCCCCGTACGCCCATGACGCTGTGGTTTCGGGTGGAGGAGGGAGAGTCCAGGCTGACGTTTTCCTGCCTGGACGTACCCTTCGCGCGGACTCTCTCTCCCGAAGTGCCTCGGACCGAGGAGGAGCTGGTTGCTCATGCCCAGGAGATGGTCCGTCGCAACGTGGTGGGTGGCGGGGTGGGCAGTGGGTGTGGCCTGTCCATGGTGGAGCGGATCTGGACCATGCTCCGGCCGGCACGGACCCTGTCCAGCCAGCTCGTACCTGGTGGGGGCATCCCTGTGGGAGAACGTTCACTGGGGATCACCTTTGCGTGGGAGGCAGATCCGTGAGCGCCCAAGCGCCCACCTGGGCTAGGAAGGCCATCGACGACACGTTGAGACGGTACGGAAAGTTGGGGCTCTTGATCGACGACGAAGTGGAGTCCCCCACGTGGTTGGCCCGTACGCTCTACCGGGCTCCCCGGCTCCCGCGGTGGTGGCTCAAGGCGGAGACCCTTCGATGCGGGATGCATCTGCTGGAGGCACTGCAGACCGTAGAGGTCCCCGTCATTCTGGTGATCGACCGGTTCTTGCCCGTCGATGAGTCGCGTCCTCGACCCGTTGTTGCCTGGGACGAGGAGTCGGGCGACCTCGCTGCCGAGTTCGGTCGCCTGGTCGCGGCATGCAACCGCTTCGACCCGATCCTGGTGACGTCCCATCCCCATGGCCTCGTGAGGTGGAAGACGGGGCAAGAGGCGCGATCTCCGATCACCTGGCATCAGCGTGGGGTGGACTCCACCCGACGGGCCCTGCTCGTCCGACTCGAGAAGGGAGGGTCACTCGGACTGTACGGCCCTACCTCCGACGCCGCCGAGGCGAAGCCATGGAGCGACCCGCTGTCGAGGCTCGCGACGGCGTTCGAGCAGCCGGACCAAGGGGTGATCCTGGTGACGGGGCCAGCCGCGTTTCTCCCCGAAGGTCCCTTCGACGCGGGAGGTCCGCTGTTGCGCTGGGCGGTGTGGCACTCGGCTCGATCGGTGTGGGGAGGAGCGACCGAGGTTCCAGTGTTGCCGAGGCACTCTCTTCGGTGCGCGTGCCCCGTGCATCGCGGGCTCGGGATGCAGCCGTCCTGGTATGGAGAGCCTCTCGGTCAGGCGATCGGGACGGTGGAGGAGCTCCAGGAAGCACTTCATGATCCAGATGCTGGCCTTCACCGTTGGAGGGACGTGGAAGCGAGTGACTTGCTCCCGGACGCGCGGGACACCGTTCTCCCATCCACGCTTCGTCTCCTGGTGGAGCGCTTCGATCGGGGCGTGCCGTACCACTTGTTCTTGGCCCACAACCTGGCATGGGATTGGTGCCTCACGACGAGCTGGAGCAGCTTCCACGAGCGGGCGAGCTTCTCGGCGTGCCAGGTGCAGAATCTCCACCACGCAGATTGGCTGATACGCCGGCGCACGCTGCAGCTCGGACAGCGCATCGACGATGTCGGCGCGCTCGCCGACAACCCTCCGAGGCTTCTCAAGCTGTTCGGATCCGCTTCGGACCCGGTGGAGGCACTGCCGGCGGGCGCCTTCGAGATGTACGACGGAGACGACCCAGCGGGCGGGCCGCGCTGGGATCGTGCGGGCCAGTCGTGGGACGACTTGATTCGGCGTGGCCTGGAAGAGCACGAGACGTTGTGGCTGGTCGTCGTGGGTGCGTCGCAGCAGGGATTCGTGGCCAAGCGGCTCGGCGACATGGGTGCGGGCGACAGGAAGCGTGTGCGGGTGCTGTGGGTGCACCCCGAGCCTCTCGATCCCAACATCCGAGGGCCGCTGTTCTCCCGCATGGCGACCTGCACTTCGCAGCGCAAGCGGCCCCATGTCCATCTCCAGGGATCGGGGCTGGACTTCTTCTTCGATCTATGGCGGCAGCGAGTCTCGAACGGGAAGCGATGGGACTCGTCCACATCCCTTCCAGACTCGACGGATCCGGATCCGACTGCGCCCGGCGACGTGCCCAAGCGTCTGGAGGCTCTACTCCAGAGACTCTTCGTCGACAGCCCGGACCTGATGCGATTCGTGGCCGATCTGGACATCTCCGAGCAGGAACGGCACAAGCTCCTGGCGGCGTTGCCTCCAGCCGACAGGACGTCCGTGGCTGACTACGCCTTCGCGGTGGTGGAAGCACTGCGGGTTCGGGGACTCAAGGGACGGGTGTACAGGCGCCTTCGGAGGGAGCGCCCAAAGCGTCGAGCCTGGATCGATGGTGTGGCTCGGCGAGATCCATGACGAGTGCGCCGTATGGGCTCGGTCGTCGACGGGTCGGGGGAGAAGGGGGTACGGTGCTGCCGTGGCGACAAGCCTCCTCACACTGATGCTCGGCAGCCTGTCTGGCGCAGCTCACGCCCAGGTCTGGGTGGCGCCGCGGCGACCCGGTCAGACCATCGTGCGCTACAACGCCCACGACTGGCAGACCGTCGAGCTGATGGTGGGGGAGCAGATCGGCGGCAAGAAGGCCGGCGGTGTGCGCTTGTTCTTCTACGAGGCCGAGCGCGGAGCGGCGGAGCGAGCTGCGGCACACCTCGAAGAAGCGTACCGAGAGCTGTGCGAGACCTTCGCCTTCACGCCGCCCAAGCGCTTCGACTACGTGGTGTACGGCACCTACCAGGAGTTCCTGCGCACCAACCTCTTCCCCGTGCAGGAGGGCGTGCTCGGCGCCACCTCCACCCAGGGCCTCGAGGTGGCGCTGCCCTACTTCGGCGACCATGCCGCCTTCCGTCACACCTCCACCCACGAGCTGGCCCACGAGTTCACCATCCAGAAGGCCCGCGCCGCGCGGGGATCGGCGTCGGTGTGGGGCGATCCGGTGGGGGTGATGCCGCTGTGGTTCGTGGAGGGCCTGGCGGAGTACGTCGCCCGCGGACCCATCGACGGCGACTCCGCCATGCGGGTGCGCGATCTCGTGGCCCACCCCGACATCTACCGGGGCTACGGACTGCTGCGGTTCTGGGACGACTGGCCCGGCTACACGCTGTGGACCTACGCCGGCGGGCACGCCCGGATCAGCTTCCTCGAGGAGACCTACGGCGCAGGCACGGTGCAGCGGCTGGTGGAGCTCACGCCGGTGGTGCTGTCGAACGCGGGCGATGCGGGGCGGATCTCGAGCTTCCCGAAGCTGGTGGAGTCCCTCACGGGGGACGACAAGGCCCGGGTGGCGGAGCGCTTCGACACCTGGATCACGCGCCGTGCCTACGGGGAGGTGCTGCAGGCAGAGCAGACCTACGCCGACCTCGAGCCCCTCGACGCGGTGGCGGGGGTGCCGCTGGCGCTGGATGCCTCCCCCGACGGCGCGCTGCTCGCCTACCGCTCGATCTCGCCAGAGAACGGCCGCACGGGTCTGTTCGTGGTGGATCCGCGGAAGGCCAAGGCGGCCCGCCGCATCGTGGCCGATCGGCGCCCCGGGGTGGAGTCGCTGCACCCGATCGATCCGCGCAACTTCGACGTGGACGTGGACCGCATCGCCTACGTGGCGGAGTCGAAGGGCCGCGACCTGCTGGTGCTGCAGGATCTGGAGCACACCGCCGAGGCCCGGGAGCGCCCCGAGCCCCCTGGTGACCTCGAGCGCCGAGCGTCCGACAAGGAGATGACGCTGGACTGGGTGGTGAACGAGCCCGAGCCGTGGTGGCAGATCCGGATCCGCAAGGGCAAGCGCAAGCGCCTGCACCTGGCGGACTCGGGCATCGTGGCCGCCACCTCGGTGGCGCTGGAGCCCGATGGGCCGCGCGTGGCGGTGGTGGGGCTGTCGCCGGGCGGCGTGCGCGATCTGTGGGTGCTCACCCCACAGCCCGGCCGTGCGCGACACACCCCCTTCACGGCCCAGCGGATCACCGACGACGTGGCGTCGGAGCGCGACGTGAGCTGGGGTCCGGACGGCTTGGTGTTCTCGAGCGATGCGAGCACCGACGGTCACCTGCAGCTGTTCGTGGTGGATCCCGACGCGGGGGCCGCGCCGCGTCAGATCACCTCCGCCGAGCGAGATCACGTGGGTCCGGTGGCCCTGGAAGACGGCCGCATCGTGTACTCGGCCTACGACGACGACGACTTCGCCCAGCTCTACGTGCACGACGACACTGGCACCGCTCGGATGTCGGATCTGCCCACCGGTGCGTTCGATCCTCAGCCAGGCGGCGACGGCGGCGTGTGGGCGCTGGTGCAGCATCGCGGGCGACTGCGGCCGGCCCAGTTCGGTCCCGAGGTGCAGCGGGCGGACCCCGAGCCGGCGGCCCTCGGTGTGGTGGGGCCGGCAGCGGAGCTGCCACGCGGGTCGTTGGAGGCGGCGGATCCCTATCGGCCCACGGCGATCCGCAACTGGGGGATCGACGGAGGCTTCGCGGCCATCGGCGCAGGCGCGGGCGGGATCTTCGGGCAGCTGTACCTGTCGGCGAGCGATCGGCTGCGCGATCACGCGGTGGTGTTGGTGGCGCAGGCCTTCGGGCGCCCGGAGCTCACCGACGCCCAACTGCTCTACCTCAACCAGCATCGACGCCTCACCTGGGGCGCTGGCCCATTCCATGCGTTGCGCTTCCGGGTGGACCGCTCCGTGCCCACTGACGCGCTGTTCCAGTCCGGCGAGCGCTTCTACGGAGCCCTCGGCAGCATTCGCTACCCGCTCGATCGCTACGTGTACCTGCAGCTGGATCAGGCCGTCGGTGGCGTGAGCTACTTCCTGTTCGGCCTGGGGGAGACCGTGCTCGCCGACGGGGAGCTCAACGGCAGTGGCCGCAGCCTCGTGCGCGACTGGGAGCAGGCCAACCCGTTCCCGCGCTGGCAGTCCGAGACCACCGCGCGCGTGGGGATCGACACCACTCGCTTCCACCCCAAGACGGGCCCGGTGGCGGGCTCCACGGTGCTACTCGAGGCCACCTTGGGGGTGCAGCCCTTCGACGATCAGCGCTACGGCTCGCTACGCCTCGATGCCCAGCAGTACCTGCCGCTGCCGCTGATCCCGGGCGGCAACCTGTCGGTGCGGGCCTCCGCCGCCACCAGCGGCCTGGGGCCCTACGCCCGCAACTTCTGGCTGTCGAGCTACGACACGCTGCGTGCCGTGCCCTGGGGAGATCCGAGTCTGCTGGGGCGCCACTACTGGTTCGCCAACGCCGAGCTGCAGATCCCGCTGGACGTGCTGCTGCGCTTCGCGCTGGCCAACACCATCGAGGGGGTGGCGGGACTGGATGCCGGCGCCGTCAGCGACGAGCTGGGAGCGCTGTGGGACGAGCGGATCCTGGACGGCGCCCTCGGCGCCAACTTCATCGTGGGGCCACTGGTGCTGCGCCTGCACTGGGCGCGCGCCATCGACGTGGGGGCGCCGCTGCCGGTGAGCCGGCGGCCCTGGGTCACCAACTTCTCGATCAGCTGGCTGAATCTGTAGCCGAGCGTCGCCGCAGCCCGAGGAGCGCGACGCCCCCCAGCGCGAGCCAGGCGGCCGCCGGCGAGCCGGTGGCGCTGCAGTTCAGCGCCTCGTCGCTGTGCACGATGCCGAGATCCTCTGGGCCGGCGTGCACCCAGGTGCTGGTGGACAGCTCGCCGTACTGCACGGTGACCTGCGAAAGCGGTGCGCCGTCGTCGTGCACGTAGGCCAGCAGATCCCCCGGATCGTCCTGCAGGGTGTGCCCTCGCAGGGTCCACACCGCCGGCAACGCGCGAACGGGCTGGCCCGTGCGGTCGATGCCCACCACCAACACCTCGCTGGCGACGCCTGGCTCGTCGGCGAGGTGTTCGCGCAGCTCCAGCGCCACGATCTCGTCGGCGGAGACCACCTCCACCAGGGCCCGAGGCAGCGTTGCGTCCGTCACCTCGTGCTGGCCCACCGGCAGCTGGCTCGCCTCGCACAGGGCCACGTCCTCGACGCCGTCGCAGCTCGTGAACACGGGCACGCGCTCGGCGGCGCCGGCCAGGGAGCGCCCCGCGGCGTCGGTCAGCGCCATGCGGTACGTCACGTTCGCGCCTGCCACCGTGCGCGCGGGCAGACCTTGCACCGTCTCCCACCAGGTGGCGCCCACGGGCACGGCGGTGGCCGATGCGGGCTCCGCCACCTGCAGCGTGTCGAGGGCCGTGCCGTCCACCGGATCCAGGAGCGTGAGGGTGACGGTGCCGGGCTCCCGGAGACGAGGCGCATCGCCACGGTGGGGTCGTCGGGATCCCCCTCCACCACGATCGCCTGATCGCTGGCCAGCTACTCCTCGATCTCGCCGTCCGTGGCGCGCGGGGCACTGGTGCACCATGACACCCGATGTCGTCAGGTGAAGGTGCCGATCCGGCGCAGGATCGCTTCCAGGGTCTTCTCCACGGGGCTGCCCTCGTTGCGCAGGTGCTTGGCCACCACCCGGCGGGCGTTGGACAGCTCGGCCTCCGAGGGGGTGGGGGGAAGCAGCCCGATGACGGGCACCGTGTGCAGATCCATGGCAAAGGACAGCCCGTGGGCGGCCTGCGCCATCAGGTCCACCACCAGCAGGCCCGCGCGGGGCAAGGCGCCCTCGGCGTCGGCCAGGGTGTCGGGTCGCAGCACGTCGAGGCCGTGGGACTCGAGGCCGGTGGCCAGCGCGTCGGATCCGCCCAGCAGCAGCACCGGCGCCGAGGGGTGCCCCACCTGTGTCGCCGCCTGGGCGAGGTCGGCGGCGGAGGTGGTGGTGGACAGCAGGCGAGCCAAGGGGAGGAGGCAGGCGTTGTCGCGGTCCAGCGCGATCCCCAGCACCGGATGATCCTGCAACGCTGGGTGCACCGACAGGATCCGCATGGCCGCGAAGGGGTTGCTGGTGCGCAGGGTGAGATCCACCATCAGGGCGGAGGGTGCCAGGGCCTCGGCGGCCTGTAGGGCCGCGGGCAGCGTGTGCACGGCCAGGACCTGCGTGCCGCGGGCGCCCAGGCCCGCCTCCACGAGCCCTCGGGCGAGGCGGTCCTCCGACACCAGCAGCACCCGGCCCCGGCCCAGTCGCCCGCGGGGACGGATCCGGCGCTCCTCCTTGTGGGAGGTGGTGGTGCGCGGCAGGGTCAGCTCGAAGGTGGTGCCGCGCCCGGGCTGGCTGCTGGCTTGCAGCGTGCCCTCCATCAGGGTGATCAGCTCGTGGCTCGTGGCGGCTGGGACGTCTCCGCTCTCGCCCTCGCGCACGTAGGGGGAGAACAGCGTCTTCAGCTCGGCGCCGGGGATGCCGGGTCCGGTGTCGGAGAGGGTGATCCGGACGTGGTCCGAGTCTTCGACGAGCCCGGTGGTGAGGGTCACCTCGCCGTGCTCGGCCTGGTTGCAGGCGCGGCTGCCCAGCGCCAGCAGCACCTGGTGAAGCCGCTGTCGGTCGGCGCGGACTTGCAGCTCGGGATCGGGTCGCTGGACCGACAGCGACACCGAGGGTCGCACCAGCGTGCGCAGGATCGACGTCACCTCGTCGAAGACCTCGGTCAGCGGCACGGCCACCAGGTACAGGAAGTGCTCCCCGGCCTCGGCCATGGCCTGGTCGTGTACCTTCTCCACGGCGACCACCACCTGCTCCGTGGCGGTGCGCACCCGATCGAGGTCGCGCAGGAAGCCCTGCAGCGGCTCCTCGGGCTCGACCTCCTCGGCGATGATCTCCAGGTAGCCACGCATCGAGGCCAGCGGCGTGCGCAGCTCGTGGGCGAGTCCGGCGAGGAAGCGCTGGCGCGTCTGGTCGCTGGCGTCGGCGCGGTCTCGGGCGTCCACCAGCGTGCGCAGCAGGCGGCGCTGACGCAGCTGGGCGTCGTTGTCCTCGGTGACGTCGCGCAGCAGGTACACGACGACGTCGTGCCCCGCGGGCGACACCGGCACGATCTCCACCTGCAGCTCCTGGCCCAGCGCGTCGTGGGTGAGCCAGATGGCGGGGCGCGCGACCGGATCGGGCGTGAAGCCGGGGAGCACGGCGGCGAGGGGGCGGCCCACCACCGCGTCGAGCTCCGACGCGAAGATCCGCGCCGCTGCAGGGTTGGCCTCCACCACGGTGCCTGCTGGGTCCACCCACAACGCCCCCGCGGGAAGGGCGGACAAGATGGCCTGGTACTGGCTGGACGCCTGCAGGCGCTCCTCGGTGAACTCGGCCACGCGCAGCGACTGGCGAGCGGCGTCGCCGTACCGGCCGAGCCAGGCACCGAAGAGGGCCAGGCACAGCGGGCTCAGATCTGCGAGCCACAGCACGCGGTTGTCGACGTGGGACTGAATCACCGCGTCGACGGTCCACGGAAGCTCGGCGAACAGCAGGTGCACCGTCCACGCGAGCAGGGCAGCGACGACCCCGAAGGCCGCCCCCAACGCTGCTGTTCGCACCGCGACGGAGCCGATCATGGCGGCATGCTACCGCAGCGCTCCCGATCTACAGGGGATCTCCCGGCTGCAGGCGGAGTCCACGGGCGAAGTCCGCGCCATCCACCGGACGTCGCCCAGGTGCCTGCACGGTCACCAGGTGCAGCGCACCCTCGCCGCAGGCCACCACCAGCGGATCCGCAGACAGCACGGTACCCGGCGCTCCCGATCCCTCCACGGGCACCGCCACCTTCAGCTTCAGCGGGCCATCGCGCCACGTCGTCCAGCCACCCGGCCACGGCGTCATCGCGCGGATCCGCAGATCCAGCTGCCGGGCGGGCTGCGCGAAGTCGATCTCGCCGTCGGCCTTGGCGATCTTGGGCGCCCAGGTGATCCCTTCTTCTGGCTGCGGCTCGGGCTCCGACGTGCCCAGGATCTCGAGGGTGCGCACCGCCACGCGGGCCGACATCTGGGCCAAGCGGTCGTGCAGCTCGCCCGACGTCTCCCGCTCGCCGATGGGGGTCTGCTCGCGCACGTAGACGGGACCGGTGTCGAGGCTCGGCTCCATGCGCTGCGTGCACACCCCGGTGACGGTGTCGCCGGCGAGGATGGCATGCTGGATGGGCGCGGCCCCGCGCCAGCGCGGAAGCAGCGAGGCGTGCACGTTCACGCAGCTGTGGGCGGGGGAGTCGAGCAGGCGCTCGGGCAGGATCCGGCCGTAGGCGATCACCACGCCCACGTCGGCCTGCAGTCCCACGTAGCGCTCGGGGAACGGCCCCTTGCGCAGCGCGCGGGGCTGGGCGAGGGGCAGGCCGAGCTCGGTGGCCCGCACGGCTACGGCAGGGGCCTTCAGCTTCTTGCCGCGACCGCTCGGACGATCGGGCTGGGCCACCACGAGCACCAGCTCGTGTCCGGCCTCCACCAGGGCATTCAGGGTGGGGACGGCGAAGTCGGGCGTCCCCATGAAGATCACACGCATGGGCCTCCCCGTAACGCTGCGGCTCGCCGCCGCTACGGCGCGACTGCGGGCTTCTTGGACGTGGGCTGTGGCGTCATCTTCAGGCCACCCTTCAGCTCCAGCACGGATCCGCCCTCGGTGCCGCGCACGCGCTTGACGTCCACGCTCACCTTCGCGCCCTTCACCACGGTGGATCCGGCAGCGGGCACGCTCTGCTCCAGCGTGCTCGCGATGGACGACAGCAGCGCGCCCTCCGCCAGCGTGAGCAGCGGATCCGCCCAGCCCGCGCCCTCGGAGGCTGCGAGCCGCTCCGCGTCGCTGGGCACGAAGGTGGCGCGGCCGCTCTGCAGCTCCGCGCTCCCCGACACCCGCAGGTCGCGCCACCAGCTGGGGGCGTCGAGGTGCCACAGGCGCAGGTCCAGCTCGAAGGTCTCGTCGGTCACCGCCAGTCGTTCGGGCACGGCCACCACCTTCAGGGCCGTCTGGGGACCCCGGGCGAACGCCTCTCGGCGCGCCAGCGACACCAGGCTCGCCGTGGAGATCTCCAGCTGCCACCCGCGCTCGGCTGCAGCAGGGGTGTGGGTCAGCGCCTGAGGCTGCAGCGCCTGGGTGAGCAGCTCCACCTTCACCACCGCGCCCTGCGACGCCACGCGCAGATCGCGCAGGGGCAGCTGCTCGCCACCCAGGTGGGTCACCCGCTCGGGCTCGCGCTCCACCATCTCCGCCTCGGCCCAGGCGCGCAGGGGCTCCTCGCCGAGCTGCATCAGGCGCCGCGGGAGGCCGGCGACGTCGATGCGGATCTTGCGCAGGGCGCGCGGCTTGACGGTGACGTCCCAGCCGTCGTCGGTGCGCACGCTGCCCAGCTCCACCAGCGCCACCGTCTGCACCGACATCGGAACCTCGCCCACGAGCAGGCTCGCGTCGTACTTGAGCACGCCCTCGAGGCTCAGATCCGCCTTCACGCACTCGTCGCAGGCGGGCGCCCCCATCAGCTCCATCTCCTTCAGCTGAAGCTCGGGGGTGAAGGTCACGCCCGGCACGTTCACGTCACCCGACAGGGCTCCCTTCGCCTCCAGTCCGCTGCGCACGAGGTGCTCCACCAGCGGCGGCGACAGCTGCATCACGGCGTCGGGTGACCAGTCCGTCGGTGCGGGGGAGGGGGCTGCCAGGGCGGCGGCCTTGGCGGCTTCGAACTCGGCCACCATCTCCGGGTTCGACTGCCAGCTACAGGCCGGAACCCAGACGGTGACGGCGTATGCGGTGAACAAATGCATGGACGCATCGTACAATCCCGAGCGGGAGGTGCTGAGTGCTGGCGGTGTGGGCCGCGCTGACGTGGCTGTCCTGCGGAGGCTCCGAGGCCGCCGTGTCCACCGAGAAGCATGCGTTCGTGGGGCGGCGAGCGGAGGCGCTGCCCCGTCCCTCCGCTGGTGAGATCGCCATCTACTGCGCCGACGACCACTGGGCGGTGCACCTGTGGCCGTCGGAGCGGGTGGCGGAGGCGGAGCTGGTGGTGGACGGTCCGCAGGGGCGCGGCTTCGCGCAGCTGCTCGCCCCCACCTCGCGCAACCGCAGCGACGACCGGCAGCTGTTCGTGGGCCAGCTCCCCATCCTCGACGCCGGGCGCGCCCCTGGGCTGCAGTGGCAGACGGAGCTGCCGTGCCAGCCCATCGACGGGCAGCAGGTGCGTGCCCGGGTGGAGCTGCGCGACGCCACGGGCACGTTGCTCGGGTGCACGGCGCTGGCGCATCACCGAGCGGGCTGCGACACGCTGGCCCCCCTCGACGTGCGGTAGAGTCCGCGCCATGGCGAGAATCGAACTGTCCGACGCGTGTGAGCTCGCAGGCGACACCGCAATGCGAGCCCAGAGAGCCCACCGTGCGCTGCTGTGGGTTCAGCTGGCCAT
>JAHQVJ010000088.1 GCA_019634415.1 Myxococcales bacterium | reverse complement strand
TGTCGCCGTGATGCGAAAACTCCTTTGCGCAATCCATGCGATGTTCAGGAACAACCTGCCATTCGATGGAAGCAGATTGTGCCCGCGCACTTGACAGCGAACAGAGCATCTTGCTGGGACACAACTCCAGGCTGGTGGAGCGGCGCCGTCAGGGTCGGCGAAAGCCAGTTCGAGGAGCCCGAAGGGCGAGTCGAGCTGGACCGTAGGGCCCTGCCGGGGGCGCTCTCTGAACCCTTGAGAATCGGCGAGGGTGGGTCTCCCACGTGGGTGGTTGCCACGGGCACGGCGCGGCAGGTGTTGAGCTTGTTGCGGGGTAGGCTGAACCAAGCGGTGGAGAACGGCTGGCTGCTCTCAGCGCCGAAAGTGAGACTGCCGCGGGTGTGAGGTTCTGACTCTCTGTGAGGATGGGCAGTGATTCTCGAATCGGTCTGCGGACTACTCTTCCTGCGGGATGAGGGGCGGTGCCATCTCGTCGATTTCAGGTGGGGTGTTGGTTTGGGCCCTTGCGAACGCGACGCTGTTCAGGAGCTTGCGCTGAAGTAGCTCTCGCGGGGGAAGCTCAGTGAGGTAGCTGGCCACTCGAAGTCGGCCTTTGTCCAACTCCAGAAGCTCGACCTGCTCCTCGTTCTTGTCGGCGCATAGGATCAGGCCGAGCGGTGGGTTCTCGCCAGGTAGGCGTTCGTGCTTGTCCAGCCAGCGCAAGTACAGCTCCATCTGCCTCCATGTCGCGAGCGCTTCGCCCTCAGCATTCGGGTGCTCCAGCGGTCCACACATCCCGATGTAGAGCTGTCGTTTGAGCGGGTCGTCGATGGAAATGAGGTCGCGCAGGTGGGTCCACGTCAATTGTCCCCGCAGTGCGGAGACGAATCTGTTGGTCGTGGAACACTTCGGCGAAGCGCAACATACGGTAGAGTTTGGCCCTATTGAATCTGCTGTCGGGGTGAGGCCGCCACAGCCTTCAGCGAATCCCCCCCTTCAGCATTCGTTCGGTCTCGGACCACATCGGAGGCTGGGCCCCGGCGCGGGTGGCGTTGATGGCCGCCGCGGCGCATGCGTGGTCCAGCGGGCCTTCCAAGGCGGCCGTGGGGCATGTGGCGAACCTGCGCCCCTCGAGGAGATTGGCGTGCTGCAACGCCGCCAGAAGCGCCGCCTGGAAGCAGTCACCGGAGCCCACGGTGTCCATGACGTTGTCCACCGGGAATGCGGGCCGCGCGATCGTGCCACCGGCGTTCTGCAGCTGGGCTCCCTCGGACCCCAGCGTCAGGGCCACCAGCACGTCGTCGAGCTGGGCATGGATGGCCTCGGCGGCCGCATGGGGGTCGTCGCCGAGCCCCAAGGTGGCCAGGTCCTCGTCGCTCGCCTTCACCAGATCGCACAGCGGCAGGATCTCGAGGACACCGCGCACGTAGGCATCCAGGTCCCGCTCGACCATGGGACGCATGTTCACGTCGACGGCGATCACCACTCCACGCTCCCGTAGGGAGGTCAGCAGCGTACGCATCTTGTCGATCTCACCGGGGACTAGGGCCAACGAGCCTGTGTGCAGCACCTTGACCGTGGCGGGAATGCGTGCCAGGAGCTCGTCTGCGGACACATCGCGGTCTGCCACTCCATCGCGGTACAGCGCATAGGAGGGCTGGCCCTGGCCCTCGATGGTGACCACCGCCAACGACGTGGGACGCGCCGACGAGGGAGCCACGGGAAGCCACACCCCCTCGTCCACCAACGCCTGCCGCAGCTCCGACCCGAACGTGTCGGAGGACAGCGGTGAGACGTAGCCCACGCTTGCACCCTGCCGCGCCAGCGCCAGCGCCACGTTGTACGGGGAGCCGCCCAGGAACGGCTTGAGATCGCCGTTGGGCTGGCGAATCAGGTCGATCAGCGCCTCTCCGACCACGGCCACCTGGGGGCCGGCCGCGCTCACAGCATCTGTTCTGTCCACCCGGCTGAGCTATCCGGTCGCCTCGCTCATGGCCTCGACCCAGCGACACGCACCACGCGCCGAGCCCGACGGTCCTCAGAAAGCTGCTCGAAAGTCGAGTTAAATTGTCTGCAGTTGCGATTTGTGCTCGCGAGAGCTTGACGGGCGGGCTGGTGGTCTGTCCAATGCAATCGATTGCATGAGCAATCGAGCCGGGGACTGAGCACATACCCGGCCGTCGCCGGAAGAGGGGGACAGATGCTGTACCTACGTGCTGGCCTGCTGGCCTCGATCGCCCTTTGGGTTCCGTTGGGAACTGCGCAGGCGCAGCCTGTGCCTCCCACCGAGGAGCCCGATCCCAAGCCCGAGGAGCCAACGACCGCCGAGGAGCCTGCGCCCGACGACGACGACGACCCCGGGCCCACCGAAGGCGGTGACGAGCCGGCTGCCGCCGAGCCGAGTGACGATGCTCCAGCCAGTCCGGCGCCCTCGGAGCCGGCGCTCGCAGAGCCGGCCCCGCCGCCGGTACCCGCCGACGAGCCCGGCGCGGCGGTGGTGCCAGAACCGGAGCCCGAGCCAGAGGATCCGTTCGAGGATTTCGAAGCCGAAGAGGTCATCGTCACTTCGGTTGCCCGCGCGGGGGCCACGGCGTTCCAGTCCAGCGTGTCCGTCAGCGACATCACCGAGTCGGAGGTACGCAACGTCGGAGCGCGGTCCACGACCGAGATCTTCCGCAGCCTCCCAGGGATCCGCTCGGAGTCCACGGGTGGCGAGAACAACGCCAACATCCAGGTCCGCGGCATTCCCGTCACCACGGGCGGGGCCAAGTTCGTCCAGCTGCAGGAGGACGGGCTTCCGGTGTTGTCCTTCGGAGACATCACCTTCGGCAACGCCGACAACTTCCTTCGGGCCGACGCGACGGTGTGGAGGATCGAGGCCGTTCGTGGGGGCTCCGCCTCGACGTTCGCGTCCAACGCGCCTGGGGCGGTCATCAACTTCCTGTCGAAGACCGGCGAGGAGGAGGGGGGAGTCCTCGGCGTGACCCGCGGGATCGACTTCGACACCACCCGCGCCGACTTTGCCTACGGGGGGCCGATCACCGAGACCCTTCGCTTCCACCTCGGCGGCTTCTACCGAACCGGCGAGGGACCTCGCCAGGCGGGGTACAACGCGGAGAATGGTGGTCAGATCAAGTTCAACATGACCAAGGACTTCAAGAAAGGCTACGCAAGGCTCCACTTCAAGCACCTCAACGATCGAACGATCAGCTACTTGCCTGCACCGGTGTCGCTGGCCGGGGGCAAGGCAGCGGCGATTCCCGGGTTCGACATCCGCAGCCAGTCGATCTCGAGCCGGAACCTGCTCACCAACAGGCGCATCGACTCCGGGGAGCAGACGACGACGGATCTGCGCGACGGCGTCCGGTCGATCTCGACCGCCCTGGGCGCGGAGTTCGCGTTCGAGTTGCCGGGCGAGTGGACCGTGACCGATCGCTTCCGGTACTCGGACAATCGCGGTGGCTTCGTCTCGCCGTTCACCGCCGGCGTCCTCGACGCCACATCCGTGGCCGCCGACAACGGGGGGACGGACCTCGTGTGGGCAACGGGTCGGAGCGCGGGCCGCACGATCATGAACCCCGGCGGTCTAGCCGGCAATGGCTACGTCATCGACAACCTGCTGTTCGACGTGCGGGTCGACGACCTCAGTCAGATGGTGAACGACCTCAGGCTCGAGCGGAGCGTCGAGACGGGCGCCGGGACCTTCGACTTCCTGGTCGGGTACTACAAGTCGATCCAGCAGGTGCAGACTGCCTGGTCCTTCAACTTCTTCCTGCAGGAGGCGCGGGGGGAGAACGCCGCCCTGATCGACGTGGTCGACAACTCCGGCAAGGAGCCGGTGACGCAAACCGTCAACGGCGCGCGTGCGTACGGGATCTTCGACCCGGTGTTCGACCTCACCTTCGAGCGAGACGCGGGCTTCGCCGCCCTCGTGTTCAATCGCGACTGGTTCACCCTCGACAACAGCGTCCGGTACGAGTTCCTTCGCGGTCGCGGCACGAGCAACCTGGGCAGCCCGAATGAGGCGATGGGCGGCTTCGTGGCACGCGACATCGACGTCAACGGGGACGGCACCATCGCGGCTGCAGAGACCGGCATCGGTGCGGTGGATCCGACCAACCTGTTCGCGATCGACTACGCCGTCGACTACCTGTCGTACTCGTTTGGCGCGAACTTCGAGGTGGACGATGATCTAGCGCTGTTCGCACGCGTCAGCCGGGGCGGAGTCGGCAATGGGGATCGGCTGGTGCTCGGTGGAAACGGCTTCAACAACGCGGGCGGTCTGATCGACGATGGGATCGGCGTCGACATCGTGCAGCAAGCCGAAGCGGGACTGAAGGTCCGGTCCTACGACGGCCTGCTGCCAGGGTACGTGGGTGCGTTCCTCACGGCGTTCTGGGCCGACACCGAAGAGAGCAACTTCGAGATCACGTCGGGCCGTTCGGTGGATCGCCGCAGCCGCGCCCTGGGTGCCGAGCTCGAAACAGCCTACCGCTCCAACTGGTTCAGCCTCACGGGCGGCCTCACCTGGACCAACGCCCAGATCCGTGAGGACAACACCAATCCGGACAACGTGGGGAACAAGCCGCGCCGTCAAGCCGACCTCATCTACCAAGTCACGCCTGCGTTCAGCTACTTGAACCACGCGGTGGGTGCGAACCTGGTCGGCACGACGTCGTCGTTCGCCCAGGACAACAACGATCTCGTGCTGCCCGGGTTCGCCCAGCTGAACCTGTTCCTCAACCTCGAGCTCGCTCAAGGCCTGAGCGCCTCGGTCAACGTGAACAACGCCACGAACGCATTCGGGCTGACCGAGGCCGAGGAAGGCTCCCTTCCCGCGAACGGAATCGTGCGCGCCCGCGCGATCAACGGCCGCACCACCACCGCCTCGCTGCGGTACGACTTCTAAGCCCCACACTGCAGGGACCATCGGCATGGACTCACGAACAGTGCCGTTCCCGGACGGGGCGCTGGCCCCGGTCACGGCTTCGCGCCGGGCGGCGCTACAACGCCGCGCCACCGGCCGATGGTCCGTCGCGCAGCGTGCGCTCGCGGCAGTCTACGGCGAACGGGTCGATCCTGCGTGGTGGCAGAAGGTCGCCGTGTTGCTGGGCCGCCGCGCGGCGGACCGGCCCGACGACCTCTGGGTGCTGGACGCGGAGCGGGAGGGGGCGCCAGACTGGTTTCAACAGCCCGATCGCATCGGCTACAGCCTCTACGTCGACCGATTCGCCGGCGACCTCCGCGGTGTCGCGGACCGCGTCGACTACCTCGACGAGCTTGGCGTCACCTACCTGCATCTGCTGCCGGTCTTTCGACGCCAGCCGGGGGCCAGCGACGGAGGCTTCGCCGTTGCGGACCACGCCGACGTGGAGCCGTCCCTGGGCTCGTGGGCCGACCTGCAGAGCCTCGCCCGGCGCCTGAGGGAACGTGGAATCAGCCTGTGCCTGGACTTCGTCGTGAACCACACGGCCGCGGCACATCGATGGGCCGAGGCTGCGCGTCGCGGAGATGCGAAGTACCAAAGTTACTACCTGGTGTATCCGAGCCGAACCGTTCCGGACGTCCACGAGCAGGCGCTCCCGCAGGTGTTCCCCATCACGGCCCCGGGGAACTTCACCTACGTGCCCGAGCTGGAGGGCTGGGTGTGGACCACGTTCTACCCAATCCAATGGGACCTGAATTGGGCCAACCCAGAGGTGTTCGAGGAGATGCTCGGCGTGGCTCTGCAGCTCGCGAACGCCGGCGCGGAGATCCTCCGGCTCGACAGCGCGCCCTTCCTGTGGAAGCGCATGGGGACCACCTGTAAGAACCAGCCCGAGGTGCACCGCATCCTGGAGGCGCTTCGCGCGCTCGTCGGGATCGTGGCACCCAGCGTGCTCCTCAAGGCGGAGGCCATCGTGTCTCCTCCTCACCTGACGTCCTACCTGGGCCTGGGCGGCCCACGACAGTGCCACCTCGCCTACCACAACACGCTGATGGCGGGCTTGTGGATGGCCCTGGCCACGGGCAGCACGGCCCGTCTCACATCGCTGCTGCAGGAAATGCCGCCCATCCCGAAGGACACAGCGTGGGTGACGTACCTCCGTTGCCACGACGAGATCGTCTGGGGCGCCGTGACGCACGACCTGGACGGAGCGACGGCCGAGTCGCTTTGTAATCGGCTCTCTCTCTTCTATGCCGGAAACACGTCCGGTAGCTTCTCCCGCGGGGCCGCGTTCCAGACAGCGCCGAACAGCCCCTCTCGAGGGAGCAATGGCACGTTGGCGTCGCTGGCGGGCCTGGAGGCGGCGCTGGAGTCCTCCGATGGCGAGGCGGTGGAGACGGCCCTGCGCCGGATCCGCCTGATGTACGGTGTGCTGCTGGGCTTCGGCGGCATCCCGATGCTGTACATGGGCGACGAGATCGGGGTGATGAACGACTGGGACGAAGCGGAGGTTCGGGAAGATGGACGCTGGCTGCAACGCTCTCTGTTCCCCTGGGATCGGGCAGGCACCCGGCATGATTCCCGCACGGTGGTCGGACGCTTGTGGCGTCTGCTGCGCGCGATGATCGGCCGCCGCGTGGGAACGTCCTCGCTCCACGCCAGCATCCCCACGGTACCCCTCGACGTCGACGTTCCCGGCCTGCTGGCCTTGCTGCGACCCGGCCCTGAACCGGTGTTGGTCCTGGCCAACTTCGCCGCACAGCCGAGCCCATTCCCTACCGCGCTTCCGGCCCCCTTCGACGGCCCCGTCGACGACCTGTTGGATGCAGGGGACGGCTCGTCTACGGCGCCGATGCGGGCGTACGCGGTCCGTTGGCTCGTTCCCGACGACCATTGAGGGCCACATGGAACTGACTGCATCTCTCGCACCGATCGACTACGGCATCATCGCCGTCTACGTGCTGTTCTCGATCGCGCTCGGCGTCTGGCTCGGCCGGCGCAACGCCACGAGCGACGACTACTTCCTGGCCGGACGCTCGATGAGCTGGCCGTTCGTCGGTGGATCATTGTTCGCGTCGAACATCTCGACGACCACCCTCGTGGGCCTCGCGGGGGCCGCGTACACCTTCGGCATCGTGTTCTACAACTATGAGTGGATGGCGGCCGTCGTGCTCGCGGTGTTCGCGGTCCTGTTCCTGCGGGTCGTGGTGCGGTCGCGCGTCTATACCATGCCGGAGTTCCTCGAGAGGCGATTCTCGGGTGCCGCACGGACATATCTGGCGCTGCTCACCCTGTTCCTCAACATCGTGGTCGATACCGCCGGGAGCCTCTACGCGGGCGCCCTGATCTTTGCCCTCGTCTTTCCCGGGGTCGAGCTGTGGGTCATCGTGGCGGCCCTCGCCGTGGCCGCCGGGATCTACACGATCGCCGGCGGGCTCGCGGCGGTCATGGTCACCGACGCGATCCAGGCTGTGATCCTCGTGGCGGCGTCCGTGGTGCTGACGGTGCTCGCCTTCGACGCAGCGGGCGGCTGGACGGCCGTGGTGGCCGCCGTGTCGGCGACGGCCCCGGAGAAGCTCTCCCTGATCCGACCGATGGACGACACGGCGATGCCGTGGCCCTCCCTGATCCTAGGGGTACCGATCCTCGGCTTCTACTTCTGGTGCACGAACCAGTTCATGATCCAGCGGGTCCTGGCTGCCCGCGACGCCGATCACGGCCGCTGGGGCGTGCTTTTTGCAGGGTTCCTCAAGATCCCGACGCTGTTCATCATGGTGTTGCCGGGCACCGCCGCAATCGTGCTGTACCCAGACCTCGACAACGGCGACACCGTCTACGCACGGCTGATGTTCGACCTGCTCCCTGCAGGGGTTCTCGGCTTGGCCCTGGCTGGGTTCGTGGCGGCTCTGATGAGCCAGATCGATTCCACACTGAACTCTGCGTCGACGCTGGTGACCATGGACTTTGTGCGGCGGTTCGTTCCAGAGCTGACCGAGGCGCAGCTCATGCGCACAGGCCAGGTCGCCACCTTCTTGTTCATGCTGCTCGCGGTGGCCTGGGCCCCCCAGATCGAGGCGTTTCCGTCGCTGTTCCAGTACCTTCAGGACGTGCTGGCCTACGCGGTCGGCCCCGTCGTCGCCCTGTTCGTGGTCGGCGTGCTGTGGGGCCGGGCCAACGCCGCCGGAGCGCACACCGCCATTGCCATTGGCTCGTTGATGTCCGTCGGCCTGTTCGCCGCCAAGGTCGCAGGCGTCTTCACCCTGAACAACCTGTACGCCGCCCCGATCACGTTCGTGGCCGCCTGCATGGGGTTGGTGGCGGGTTCGTTGGCGACCGCACCACCGGACCTCGACCGCGTGGCGCCCTACCTGTGGACCCGTGCCGAGTTCGACCAGGAGACGAGAGAACTCGCCGATCGGCACTGGTGGACGAACTACCGCTGGCAGTCGGCGGGCTTGCTCTTGCTTACGGCCGGGGTGGTGTGGGCCTGGGCGTGACGGCTCGTGCGATGCGAGGTCAGGCGGCCCCGCAGGAGGACCGGACCACCAGACGGGTGTCGGTGAACTCCGAGGGAGGGGTGCCGTCCTGCAGGAGCGAGACCAGCAGCTCGACCAGGCGCATGCCTCCGTGCCAGATGGACTGCGACACGGTCGTCAAGGGCAACGACACCTGTGCCGCCAGGGGGACGTCGTCATAGCCCACGACCGCCACGTCGCCCGGAACCGAGACGTCCGACTCGTGCAGCGCGCGGATCGCCGAGATCGCCAGCAGGTCCGACGCGGCGACGACGCCATCGAACTGCAGCCGGTTGGACAGGAGGTCCTCGATCTCGGCGCGAGCTCCGTCGCCGGAGAAGGGTGCCCTTCGGACGAGGGCCGGATCGATGCGCACGCCCCCGGCGTCGTGGGCCATGGAGAAGCCGGTGTAGCGCAGTTCGACCTCAGGCAGCGCCGGATCGCCCAGAAAGACGAGACGGCGCCTACCGAGGGA
The DNA here is from genome assembly GCA_019634415.1 of Myxococcales bacterium. Lineage (GTDB taxonomy): Bacteria > Myxococcota_A > UBA796 > UBA796 > DRPG01. The sequence goes on along the minus strand of JAHQVJ010000088.1, from coordinate 30,721 downwards.
GAGGAGGTGCTCGGCCGCCAACCGCCCACCCACCACGTTGTCGCTTCCCACGGTGGTGTAGCGCTGGTCGCCCAGCTGGCCGCCCCACACCACGATCGGGGAGCCCGCCTGGGCGAGCTCGTTCAACCGATCGTGACGACCGGCCTGCCCGATCACGATCAATCCGTCGGCTCGGCCAGTGGACAACAGCCGGCGCTGCGAGACACGTCCCGCGTCGCCGGGCAAGGAGAGCAGAAGGTCGTACCCCCGCTTGGCGGCGGCGGTGGTGATGGCCGCCACCATCTCCAGGAAGAACGGGTCCGACACCTTCTGGCCGCCGCTGGGCGCCAGTGGGACCACCAGTCCCAGGGCTTGTGCAGACTGACGGCGAAGACTCGCGGCCGTCGCATTGACCGCGTAGCCGTGCTGTTGGGCAATGCGGCGGATCCGGGCCTTGGTTGCGCCGTGGATCAGGGGGCTGTCATTGAGAGCCCGAGAGACGGTGGAGGGAGCGACTCCCGCCAGGCGGGCCACGTCGGCCATGGTGATCTTCGACGACATCGTTCCTGCCACCTATCAGCTGGCGACGCTTCCTGAACTCTCGAGATCGACCCTACGGCCGCACCGTGGGCGATCCGGGTATCCCCCGTCCTGTGGTGGTAGTGGGCGTCGTTCACTGCTTTCCACGACGCCGAATCCTCTCGAAGTAGTGAGCACACCGCTCGGCCTCCTCCTCGTGCTTGCAGCTGAGCGCCATCGGGTAGTCGTGGGTGTCGCACCCCTGCTCGAACCAGCGTGCCATCTCCGGATCGAACGACGGGCCCAGCGCGAGGCACGCTGCCAGCAAGCAGCTGCCTGCGTCCTCGGCCACGTCGCATCCCCGGGCCGCCGTGGGCACGATGTCCGCCCGGGGCTCGTCCAGCTGGAACCGCAGATGGGCCAGCGGAGAGCAGCCCAGGGCGGTCGGCTTGGCGCACGAGGCGCTGTACAGCGCGCGGGCGCGTTCGGTGCTGCGCGGAACGCCGCGGCCGTAGTGGTAGGCGTCGCCCAGGCTCACGCAGGCCGTGTCTGCCAAGCTCGTGCCCCACGGGGCACCCCATGGATGGTTGTCGGGCGCCGTGTGGTGACACACCTGATCGAACAACGCGGCCGCTCTGGTCAGGTCCTGCTCACACCCCAGGTGGTCGGCAGCCAAGCAGTCCGCGAGGCCCATGCATCCCCACGCCTCGCCGCGCTCGCAGCTCTCCCGATTCTGGCGAACCGCCTCGCGCTGCTTTGCCAGGCTCACGTGCTCGAGCATCCGCTCTCGCTTGCGGGGTGGGATGGCGAGCTCGAAGGCGGTGAAGTCGTCGCCCTCGGCGGCGGCGATCGTGTCGCAGGCTTCGGCACGTGGGTCGGCGGCGCAGGCCAGGCCGATGCGGCGCTCCCACGAGCCACAAGCCAGCAGCAGGACGACAGACAACGAGGTCATTCCTTGCATTCCTTGGTGTCGCATTGTGCGCACTCCGACCGCATCTCGGAGCCCCCGGCAGGGATGCGCTTCCGGTGCGCCGCTCGGCCCACATCGTAGAGCGGGAGTCCCTCGTACTCGTCATAGAGTCGCTGGGCATCGGCATTCGACATCCACTTGAAGGCCGCTCGCCAATCCTCCCACGCGGGCTTGAACACCTCGTCCCCCACGGACTCGAGGGCGGACACGGAGGTGTGCGCCCAGGCTTCCTGCAGGGCCGTCTGGTAGCCCAAGGTGGAGCGAAGCTGTGGGTGATCGGCGTCGGGCTTGTCGATGCACAACGAACAGACGCTGTACTCCTCGACCTCGTGGCGCTCGACCCACACGTCCACGCGACGGGCCTGCGGCAGGCCGCAGGTGTCGTCCTCTCCCAAGGACGCCGTGGCCTGGACCGTCAACCCGAGCCTTCGCTCGAGGAAGGTCGCCACGGCCTCGGCGCGGCGGCGTGCCAGGCCACGGTTGTAGGCTTCGGCGCCTCGATGGTCCGCGAACCCCTCGACCGTGATGAAGAGCTGCTCGTCGGTGGCGCACGTGGCGCGGAGGGCGGCGAGCATCTCGTGCAGGGCCTCCTTCGTGGGGCGGCTCAGCCGCGTCGAGTCCGTCTCGAAGTGGACGGAGGTGGCAGGGGCGGACTCGCTCGGAGCCTGCTGCAGAGGGGTCGGATCCAGGCTCGGTGCGGCCTCGTCGTAGAGGCACTCGGGCTGCTCGGACGTGAGCCCCAGGTCGGCCTGTCTGGCGGCGTTCCCGTAGGGGGCCAGCCCGAACTGGGCAGGTGCCGCGGGCCTCGGGGACCTCGGGCTGGATGGGTTCTGACCGCGCTGCTGCTCGTAGCCCCGGCTCATGGTGGACCTCCACGTTCGTCGTGGAGGCACAGGGCAGCGACCGTGCCGAGGGATAGTCCTGCTTCCTTCGTTCACGGTGACGGACGTCCGTCACCCTCGGGCCGTGAAAACCCACCTTGGAAGCGCTGACGGACGTCCGTCGGCGATTTTCGGCAGGTCTGTCTGGGCTACGCCTCCTAGGTTGGCGGTGGAGGTGCTGACATGGTGTGGTCGTTCGTGCTGTCGCTCGCTGCCGCGGCGGAGCCGTCCGAGGTCGACTGGACGATTACCGTCGACCCCCTCACCGTGGCCTTGGGCTTTCCCCACGTGCAGGTCGAGCGGGCCCTGTCCGACCGCACCAGCCTGTACGTCGGGCCCCATGCGCGCCTGTTCGACGGAATCCTCACCGAAGGACGGGAGCCCTTCGTGGGGGTCGGTGGCGAGGTGGGGTTCCGGTACTTTCCCTGGGGGCGCGCGCCCCAAGGCGGCTGGGTGATGGCGCGCCAGGTCGTGGCGGTGCTCTCCACCACGGATGGCACAGACCGCACGGAGCTCGGTGGATACTCGAGCGTGCTCGTCGGGGGCACCGGACTGCTGGGTGGGGTGTTCGTCCTGTCTGGGGGCGCTGGCGTCCAGTACCTGTACTACGACATCGACGGATACGGCTCGAGCGGCCCCTTCGTCGCGCTGCACACGAACCTCGGTTTTGCGTTCTGATCGCGACAATCACCCCTTTGATGGTCACGATGAGAGGCCTCCTCGGGGCGCGTGGGTGCTCGGCGTTCGTGCCGCGTACAATGCCGTCTTGGACAGCTCACCCCAACCAACCCCAGCCTCCACCGTGGTCGTCGACTTCGAGTTCGGCCGCAACGGCAGCTTCTACGCTGCAGCCACCAAGCGGGGACAGGTCGAACGCGTCTGGGAGCCACCTGCCGAGTTCGCCACGGTGCACGACCAGATCGTCGCAGAGCTCCCTGCGGAGAGCATCCTCGTCGGGCACAACCTCCATCGCTTCGACGTGCCCCAGATCGCCAAGCGCGCGCCTGCCTCTCCGCTCCTGCAGCTCCCGCGGATCGACACCCTGGAGCTGTCCGTCCTCGCGTTTCCGCGTCGCCCCTACCACCGCCTCGCCAAGGGCGACCAGCTGGTGCGCGATGCTCGGCCCAAGCCCCTGTCCGACGCGCGCGCCACCCAGGCGCTCCTCCTCGACGCCCTCGAGGCGCTTCGCGCCCTGCAGCCCGCCGAGGCGCAGCTCCTCGCGGCCCTGTTGTCGTGCGTCGAGCACCCTCCCGCCGTCGCCGCGGGCTGGCGCTGGCTGTTCCAGCAGCTGTCCTGGCGCTGGGGTCAGCCCGTGTCTGCCGACCACCTCCGCCGCGCCTGGGCCGGTCGCGTGTGCCCTCACAGCGCCGCCTTCGAGCACCTCCAGTTCGATCTCCGCCTCGCGCTCGTCGCTGCGTGGCTGCGCGTCGCAGATCACGAAGACGGCTCCGTGCTCCCCGCCTGGGTCCGCCACCAGTTCCCCGGCACGCCCACGCTGATCCGCGCCCTGCGCGGCCAGCGATGCGCCCAGCCTGGCTGCGACTGGTGCGCCACGCAGCTCGACGCCACTGCCTGGCTGCGGCGCATCTTCGGCTTCGAGCACTTCCGCCCCACGCCCGCTGCCCCCGACGGCCGGTCCCTGCAGGAGGTGTTGGTGGAGCGTGGGCTACAGGGCGCGTCCACCTTCGGGATCCTCCCCACCGGAGGCGGCAAGTCGCTGTGCTTCCAGGTGCCCGCCGAGGCCCGTCACCGCCTGCTCGGGCAGCTCACCCTCGTCATCTCGCCCCTGCAGTCCCTCATGAAGGACCAGGTGGACAGCCTCGCCGACCGAATCCCCACCGCGCGAGCCATCTACGGTGGCCTGCCCTCCGTGCTCCGGCCGCAGGTGTTCCAAGAGATCCGCACAGGCGCCTGCGGGCTGTTGTACCTGTCCCCCGAGCAGCTCCGGAACGCCAGCGTCCTGCGCCTGCTGTCGTCGCGCGAGCTCGGCGCCATCGTGTTCGACGAAGCGCACTGCCTGTCGCAGTGGGGCCACGACTTTCGCACCGACTACCCCTACGTGCTGAAGGTGCTGAGGGAAATGGTCACGGCGCAGGGCGCGCCGATGCCTCCCGTCTTCTTGTTCACGGCAACCACCCAGCACGACGCCACCCACGAGATCCTCGCCCACGTGCAGACCTACACTGGTACCAACCCCGTGGTCTTCGATGGCGGCTCTGCGCGAACCAATCTCACCTACGAGGTCCGGCACGTCCCCGAGCACGATCGGATCACCGTGCTGGTGGACCTGCTGGAGCAGCACCTCGGCGAGGGCTCGGCCATCGTGTTCTGTGGCACCCGAGCCCGTACCGAGCAGACCGCGACACAGCTCACCGAGTCCGGCTTCTCCGCGAAGGCGTACCACGCCGGCCTCGATCCCGATCAGCGCCGCACGCTGCAGGAGTCGTTCCTGCAAGGTCGGATTCGCGTCATCACCGCCACCAACGCGTTCGGCATGGGCGTCGACAAAGACGACGTACGGCTCGTCGCCCACCTCGACATGCCCAGCAGCCTCGAGGCCTATCTGCAGGAAGCTGGCCGGGCTGGGCGCGACGGACGGCCAGCCACCGCGGTGTTGCTGTGGGCGCCTGGAGATGCCGAGGCGCGGTTCCGGCTGGGGGCCCTGTCGACCCTCGGCGTCGACGATCTGCGCGCCCTGTGGCGCGGGATCCGGCGGCTTCCTGCCGAGCGTCGAGACGGGACCGAGCACCGCCTGGCCACCCCTCGCGAGCTGTTGGCCATGGATGCCGTGCGCGGACACTTCGAGCCCGGCGCCCAGGCCGACGTGACGCGTGTGAAGGCTGCCGTGAACTGGCTCGAGCGCTCCGCGGTCCTCGAGCGTCGGCAGAACGTCACCTGTGTGTTCAGCGGGCGTCCCAAGCTGCCCTCCCTGCACGCCTGTGTCCAGCGCATGAAGGCGCTGGACCTTCCCGAGCCCGAGATCGCCCGCAGGACAGTGGTCCTGCAAGCCTTGTACGACGCAGGCGAAGAGGGCCTGGACGCCGACCGCATCGCCGAGCTGTGTCGCGAGCTGGCGCCCGGCATGCCCCTCGGCGGTGGGCTGCGTGTGCTGGACCTGCTGCAGCGGCTGGTACAGACCGGCCTGGTCACGTCCGGGCAGACGTTCTCCGTCTTCCTGCGCATCGGCACTGCCGACCCCTCGCGCGCGGCGCTCGAGCGCTGGTGTCGGCGTGAGACGCGTCTGCTCGAGCGACTCGCCGAGAGCGACGACTTCCTGCGGCACGGGGAGCTGTTGCACCTGGAGCCCATCGCCAAGGACCTGTCGTCCGAGGAACGCAGCTGCACGGTGTCCCAGGTCAGCCGCTTGCTGTCCAGTTGGTCCGGCCTGGGGGGGAGGCGGACGACCCATCTCGCTCCGCAGTTCCATCCGCTCCCCGGCCAGCGCGGCCGCCTCGTCCTGAACCTGGGCCCCGAGGTGCTTCGTAGGCTGGTGACGCGTCGCCATGCCGTGGCCTCGCGGGTGCTCGCGACGCTCCTCGAGAGTGCTGAGGGCCGAGGAGGAGACGTGCTCGTCGCCACCACCCTCGAGCGCCTGGTGGAGGGGGTGGTCTCCGATCTGGGGCTCTCGCAGGCCCAGACCGACGCGGTGGAGGCCGTGCGGGGTGCCGTCGCCTGGATGGACAGCTTGCACGTGCTCACCGTGCAGAATGGCTTGGCCATCTTCCGATCCGCCATGCAGCTCGATCGCGACGAGACGGCGCCCGCGCTCGGTGGGCCCCTCGCCCGCGACGCGCAACGGGCGCTCCGCCAACACCAACGGCGCAAGGTGCTGCGGGTCCACGTGATGGATGCCTGGGCCCAGCGCATGCTCTCCGATCCCGAGGAAGCGGAGGTGCTCCGAGACAGCTGGTTTCGCGAGCCCGTCGACGACTTCGTGAGGCGGTGGTTCAAGGGCCGCGCCGAAGAGATCGCTCGGCCCACGACCGCCGATAGCTACGACGCCATCGTCACCGATCTGCACGATGAGGTGCAGCAGGGCATCGTCACGAGGGACGTGCGCCGGAACCAGCTCGTGGTGGCCGGACCTGGCAGCGGCAAGACGCGCATCCTGGTGCGCCGGGTGGCGTGGCTGCTGCGGGTGCATCGCGTGCGCTCGCGCGAGATCCTCGTGATCTGCTACACCCGCGCGAACGCCGTGGAGCTCCGGCGTCGGCTGAGCAAGCTCGTGGGAGACGATGCGCGGGGCGTCGCGATCCAAACGCTGCACGGCGTGGCGATGCGCATCCTCGGTCGCCGTAGGGCAGGGGAGCAGCCCCTTGGAACGTGGATCGGCGACGCCACCCGTCTGCTCGACGGCCCCGACCTGTCGGAGCGCGAGCGTGCTCGCCAGCGCGATGCGCTGCTCGGGGGGGTCAACTACCTGTTCATCGACGAGTACCAAGACCTCGACGAGTCCCGGTACGGGCTGCTCACTGCGCTGACGGGACGTCGGCTGGGGGAGGGGGACCGCAAGCTGCGCGTGTTCGCCGTCGGAGACGACGACCAGGCAATCTTCGCCCACGAAGGCTCGAAGACCGAGTTCATCCGGAAGTTCGAGGAGGAGTACAACGCTCGTCGCGACGTCGTGCCCCACAGCTATCGATGCCCTGCTGCCCTCCTCGATCTGGCGCAGGGGTTGCTTCGGCCCCTGCCCGAGCGTCTCAAGGAGGGGCGTGAGCTGGTGGTGGACCCCGCGCGGCGAGAGGAGCCGCCCATCGGACCCTGGGCCGCGAAGCACCTGCGGGGGCGGATCCCGTGGACCGTCGCGCCCTCGGTGTCCCTCGCAGCGGCGAGGCTGATCGAGGGGGTGCGCGACTGGGTGGGTCGGGGGATGGAGCCATCGAGAGTCGCTGTCCTGGCGCGCTCCCGACCACACGGACTGCATCGACTGCGCGCGGCCGCTGAGCAGTCTCAGATCCCGTTCACCTGGACGTTCCCCGGCAACGAGACCGTTGCTGTGTATCGAATACGCGAGATGCGGTCGGTCGGTGATGCGCTGCGCAACGCCGAGGGGGATCTGTCGGCGGCGCAGATCCGACGGATCGTCGATGAGCTGCCGACAAACCACTGGTCCGAGGCCTTGTCGCGTTGGCTCGAACCCCACCGTGGTCGGTCGCAGAGCTCCGATCGCTGGTGGGCGGATCTACAGAAGTGGATGTGGCTGGAGCGTGGCGCGCGCACCGTGGGTCACGGGGTCCACCTCTCGACGATGCACAGCGCGAAAGGGCTCGAGTTCGACCATGTGTTCCTGCTGGACGACGGCAGAATGGCCGACGAGGAGGACGAGCGCCGCTTGCTCTACGTGGCGCTGACTCGGGCGCGGCAGAGTGTGCAGATCGTCTCGACCGACCCACCGAGTCCCGTGTTTCGGGCGCTGTCACACCCACTGCTCGAGCTGGCGCGAGCGAACCCGGCAGCGGCGACGCCCCCCGTGGATCGGAGCTATGCGTTGCTCGGCCTCGGCGACATCTGGATCGACTGGCTGGGCCGGCAGGGGCCAGATCATCCGGGCCACCGGGCGATGGAGCGAGCTGCTGTGGGAGATCGGTTCACGCTGCACGCGGCCGGTCCGTGGCTGTCGGTGGTGGATGGGGCCGGCGTGGTGGTGGCCAGGGTGGCGAAGGAGCGCCTGGGTGTGTGGAGGCGTCGGCTGGAGCAGGGTCTGCAGCTTCGGCTCCTGGCGGTTCTGGAGGAGCGGGTCAGCGAAGGACATCGAGAGGAGCGCTATCGAGAGCAGCTGCAGCGGGAGCGCTGGTTCACGGGTGTGTGGGACGCTTGGTGGAGGGGCGAGCCTCGCTGAACGTTGAGTGATGACGGTCGCCCTGGTGCATCGGAATGCCGTCACCGGGGACTCGCACCACCCGCGAGCAGGTGCGCGAACGCGACGTCGAGCTCCGGGTCTCCCTCGCTCGCCCAGTCCACGCGGTTCTCGAGCGTCCAGGGCACCCGGATGGTCGGATGCACGCCGCCTTCGCCGTTGTGGTCGCTGTCGAGCTGCACGGCGTCGCTGTCGTCGAGGGACCGCCCCAAGGGAAACCAGATCACGATTCCTTCGCCGACTCGGGTCCGTCCCCCCGTCATGCCGAAGCTGGCGGCGGTCGGCTCGAATCCGATGATGGTCGCGTGTGGGGACCACCCGACGGCCATCGCGATGCCCTCTCCGGAAGACACGGTGAAGTGGTTGACGAGGACCGCCACGGGTTGGGTCCATTGCGGAGACTGGGGCTCCACCCAGATCTCCTCGTCGTGTGTGTCGCGGCCGGCGCCGGAGTCCCAGTACGTGGCCGTCTCGTAGAAGCGCCTCGTCGCGTGGAAATGCCCTGCGATGTCGGCGGCGAGCTGGTCCGAGCCGCCGTCGTTGTCGCGTAGGTCCAGCACCAGCCTGTCTGCGCCCGCGTCGATCAGGCTGGCCAACGCATCGGCAACCCGGTTGCCGATCCCGTCGTGGCCGACGTGAGCGATGTGGATGTAGCCCACCGTGCTGCCTGCCAACATCGTGGAGTTGACGGCCGCGCGGCCCCGCTTCCGAGGACCGGTGACGGCAAACGACCACCCGTCGTCTTCCGTGGCGACCAGATCGACCTCACGCGCCGTCTCGTCTTGCAGGGTGACGGTGACCGTTTCGCCAGGCACCCCACGCACGAGCCATCGGCTCTGCTCGAACGCTCGCTGCTCTGGGGTCGCAAGACCGGTGTCGCCGCACCAGACCGGTGCCTCGGCGAGGGCCTGATCGATCGGCACGCCATTCCACTCGAGCACCCTGTCCCCAGGCGCGACATCGGTGGAGCCGCTCACCGCCACGACCGCGACCGTGCCGTCGTCGAGCCTCGACAGGACGACGCCGTAGCCACCCGCGGCCACGTCGCACGGAGCGGCACCCTCCACCTCGATGTGCGCGTCGGGAATGGAGTGCCCGTACCGACGGATGATCTGTCCGAAGAGCGGCTGATCTCCTTGCTCCTTGGCGTCTGTGACCAAGGGGAGGTACTCGGCGAGGTGCGCGTCCCAGTCGATGGCCTTCCACTCGGTGAACGCGTAGCGCTCTTCGAGCTTGTCGTGCGCGGCCTCGAAGCTCCGCGTGTGGGCACACCCTGCCAGCGCCATCACTGCAACGACCGCGAGCTTCATGTCTGCCTCACCTGTGTGGGTGTCTGTGCAAGGATGTCTGAGGGGTCGCGGTTGGATCACCTTCACTGGGAACCAAGTCGACTCCACACAGAGAGGACCTCTCTGGAAACGAGGAATGCTTCCGACGATCAGAGGGCTGTTCGGTGTACACAGAGAGGGCTCGTCAGGGCGCGTAGGTGCCCGACAAACGATGGAGTCGCCAGCAGGCCATCGACTACCTGGTGGAGAACACCCCAACCCCGAGGGCGACGCGATTCGCGCCATCGAGCGCTACATCGTGATGCCGGGGCAGGCGACGGTCTACAAGATCGGCATGGTGCACGTCCTGGCGCTTCGTGAACAAGCGCATGAGCGCCTCGGGGACGCCTTCGGTCTCACCGGTTTCCACCGCGCCATGCTCGGGCATGGTCTGGTTCCCATCAGCATTATCGAGGAGCGGATCGACGCCTGGGCTCAGGAGCTGTCCGACACTCCGGAGGCCAAGAGCCGGTTGCGACCCAGCTACTGTGGGTCATGATTCTTGGTTCACCTTGGTTGTTACTGGGTTTGTCCGCCTGTGGGGACTGGCTGCCCTGGATGGACTCCCGCCTCGTCGATCTGGATGCGGACACGGGGGGCGGGGTTCCCTCAGACGGGTCGGTCATGCTGGTGCCCGGGCAAGTCGATGTCGAGTCGCTCGCCGCTTCCCACATCTGGCACGGAAGCGGGAGGTGGTCACTGCGGGACGTGAAGCGCGTGGCCGACCAAGACGGCGACGGTCTCGCCGATGCGCTGGTGTGGGTCGAGCTCGACGACTTCTCGTCGATCCAGGTCCTGCTCGTCCAGGGTCCCCTTCGCCGCGACCTGGTGGTGGCCGATCGCGTCCGCGAGCCGATCGACCTGGAAGGGCGCTTCACGGGGGTGGTCGACCTGAACTTGGACGGGGTGGGCGATCGCTCGCGGTACGACGAGGGCACGGGCGAGCTGCGGATCACGTGGGGCCCCGTGTCCCGCTGGGGGGAAGCGGCACCCGACGTCGTGTTCACGCCGCCCCTGTGTCCGGGCGGGCACACCCACACCCGCCACTTCGACACGCCCCAGGTGATCCACGACGTCACGGGAGACGGCCTACACGAGCTCATCCTCGGGGCGCGCTACCGTTGCTCTGGGAGTGGATCGTGATGCCCATGCCGCTGACCGGGAGGATCGACGGCTCGTCCATTTCGAAGGTGCACCGTGGGCACTGGCCGGAGCTCCAGGTCGTGCCCGATCAGAGTGGGGACGGCCGCCCCGATCTGCTGGACTGGGATGTGACCCACCAGCAATGGACGATCGTCGCCTCCCCCGTGATCCTCGAACGCGGAGAGGTGGTGGGCGAGCGCAGGCCCATCCAGGGGATGCCGACCTCGGTGGACCTCACCGGGGACGGGATCGGTGAGCGCTTCGCCCTCGACGATCAGGGTTTCCACCTGGTGGACGGATCCAGCGAGGCCGAGGTGCTCCCTTGGGGATGGGCGCCGTGGGTGGACCGTTGGTTCGGCGGCTTCGTGGAAGATGGCGTTGGCGCGGCGCTGGTCACGCAGTACGCCGTCCCCCATGAGATCTGGGTCATCGATCTCGGCGAGGCCACGCTGGCGCGCTGAATGGCTAGACGGCGGCCACGCTGGGTCGTGCGCGGTGGGCCAGCGTGTGGATGGTCTGGCTGGGGTTGACTCCGAGGGCGGTGGGCAGCGTTGGGAGTCACGAACAATGGCACTGGGGACAATTCTGTCAAGCGGCTCACATGGGCACGGTGCCTGGCGATGATCCTCCTGGGAGGCCTTGCCCAGGGCCTGGGGAGCGGAACCGCACCCCCAGGTGCGGCTGCGTAGTGCTGGGGGCGGCGGTGCCGAAATACCCTCGCTCCACATCGGTGCGGGGCTGGAGGGTGCATGCATCCCAGGCGACTTTGGGTTCTGAGCATGGGCGCAGGGCTGGTCGGGTGCCTCGACGACGACGCCAGCGGCCATGTGGCCGTGTCTGTGCTCGAGGTGTCGGGACCCGAGCAGGCGGTGGTCTCGAGCGAGGCCGATCGGAGGGCTCGCGACGCGGTGGTCGCCAGCCCACGCCACCTCGTCTCGGTGCGAGACGACGCCCTGAGGGTCTACGATCTGGGCGGGGCTCCGCTCGACTACGGACTCGTCTCGCCGGTGTCCGCAGCGGCGCTGCTGGACGACGCCCTCGTGGTGGCCACGCCGGCGGGGCTGGTCTCCCTCGACGGCACGGCGCTACCCCAGGCCCTGCGGGACGCCGTGCCGTTGCCAGTCCTCGGCATGCACGCGGTGGATGACGCCATCTGGCTGCAGACGGGGCAGGGGATCTTCGTGTGGCGGGACAGCGAGCTCGTTCAGCTGATGATCGACGGGGAACCCGCGGCAGGGCCGATGGCCGTGGCGCCGCCCCGCTCCGGCCTGCCGCCCATGTGGGTGGCGCACGAGGAGCGCGTGCTCGGGCTGTCGAACGATCTCGAGCGGGTGGACTGGTTTCCGATCCAAGGGCCGATCGGCGCCCTCGCGGTGGACGGCACGGGAGCCGTGTGGGTCGCGCACGAGGCGGGCCTGACGGTGCGAGGGGAGGGCTGGATCGCGTCTGCGCCGCTGCAGGGCGCCTTCGACGTGCGCGCCAGTGCGCAGGCCGCGAACGTGTGGGTGGCGACCTACGGGGCCGCCTATGTGGGCGACACGCAGGGGCTTCGCCCGGTCTCGCTGGCGCCGGGGCGCTGGGCGGGCGTGGATGCCCTGGGCAGCCTGCTGCTGGTCGGAGACGACGGGCTGACGCAGGTGAGCACGGCGGCGTCGGTGAGCCTGCTGGAGCTTCCGGAGGGGCTCGTGGACGTGGCGGAGGTGGTGGTCGGCGTCACGCGTCCCGGGACCGTGGAGTCGGTGGAGGTGGCGATCGGGGAACAGATCCTCGACCTGCCAGGGCCTCCTTTTGCGTTCGAGCTCGATGCCTCCGTGCTGGATGGGGTCGTCGAGGTTTCGGCCACCGCTCGGTGGAGCGATGGTGAGCAGGCCCGCGCCGAGGGAACGGTGTTCGCCGCTGCCGGGGCGTCGTGGTCGACGGGTGTGCAGCCGCTGGCGCAGCGCCTCTGCCTCGCCTGTCACGGCCAGGGCGAGCCCATCGAGCTGACCACCCAGGAGCAGTGGATCGATGCGTTCGACCCCATCCTCACCGAGGTGGAGTCGGGACGCATGCCGGTCGGAAGCGCCCCCCTCGACGCGTCCGAGATCGGGTTGCTGAAGGCCTGGCGCGCCGCCGGATTCCAGTAGCTCCGCTACGGATAGAACGTCACGAACTCGTCCGAGGCCACGATGGTCTCCACCAGGGAGCGCAGGCTGGTGTCGGTGGTGTCGAGCCACTGGTCGGTGAGCCGCTGCACCAGCGCTCGGTCCTCCCCCAGGGCATCGACGTGCCGCCGCAGGGCGTGGCGGTAGAGGAGCCGGGCAAGACAGGTGGGCGCTTGCTTGCTCGTGGCCAGGGTCTCGCTCAGATCGGCCACACCAGCCACCTGACCGGAGACGTCTCCGATCGGGCTGAGCTCGAACTGTGTGCCGAAGGGCGTGCGGGACGGATCGTAGGTCAGGGTCTCGGGCTCGAAGCGCTGGAAGGCGGCACCGTAGTTGTCGAAGATGGTGTGGCAGCTGGCGCACGGCTGTCGGGCGTGCTGCTGGAACACCTCGACGGCGGAATCTGGGCTGTCCTCCACGGCTTCGTCTGGCAGGCCCTCGGGGAGGATGTCGCACAGCACGTCCTCCACCACGAAGACCCCACGGGTGATGAAGCTGGGGGTGGGGTGGTTGGTGTGGGCCGCCACGAAGGCGCGCGATCCGAGCACCCCGAAGGGCTCGGTCGAGGTGGTGTCGTCGGCGTGGAGCACCTCGATGCCGCCCGTGTACAGCTGACCCACCGGCTCCTCGGACTCGAGCCACTGCGACACGAACGCCACCAGGGCTGCGTAGTCGGCGGGCTCTACGGACTCGGCTGCCACCCCCAGCCAGCCGACGAGGGCCACGGCAAAGGCCGTGCGGCTCTCGGCATCGCCCAGGAGTCGCTGCACGTGTGCAGCGCGCTCCTCGGCCGACCGCAGGCCTCCTGCGTCGGCCTCCCCCAGCAGCAGATCGTCGGGTGGGCCCTCGGACAGGAAGTACGCCAGCCGGGTCGCGATCTGATGGGAGCTCAACAGGCTCGGCTGGCCTTCGGGGGCCTCGTCGCCGGGGGTCTCCATGAGGAGCAAGAACTCCGGCGACAGCGCGATGTAGCGCACGAGGGAGCGCACCACGAGGGCCACCGCCTCGTAGGTGTCGGGAGCCTGGCCCTCCTCTTCGAGCACCGTCCCGATCGCGTCGAGCACCGTGCGCACCACCTGTGCGTCGTCGGCGGTGGCGGGACGCCGGTAGGCCCGGGCCACCAGATCCTCACCACCCGCCTGCAGGCAGGCATCCAGGTCGTCGGCGGAGTCACAGCCGAGCAGGGCCACCACGTCGTCCACCGTCGAGGTGCCCTGGAGGTAGGCGTCGGCCGCTACGGTGGCCATGCGCTCGAGGCCGGACACGCCCAGCTGGGTCAGCGCCTGGTTGGCGGCGTCGTTGGTCAGCCCTTGCACCTCGGGCTCGGAGGGCAGCGCCTCGGCTGCCGGGCTCTGCTGCAGCGTGCCCCTCGGAAGCTCCAGGGTGTGCTCCAGGCTGTGGAGGAACTCTTGGTTGGTGAGGCGAGCCAGCGGGGTGGGTGGGGCCTCGGTACTCGGCTGAGACACCAGCTCCGAGTCCACCTGGGGCTCGGTGGGATCGGGGGTGGACGCGCAGCCCACCAGGGCCAGGGAGATCAGCCACGTCGGCGCGAGTGGGCGGCTCATGCGTCGCTCCTGAGCAGGCGGGAGATGGGACCGTTGTTGAGCTGTGCGAGCCGGGCGCCGTCGCTGTTGTAGCCACCGAAGTCGGTGTCGGGGAGCGTCAGGCCCTGGGCGATGGTGGTCAGCAGGTCGTTGTTCGTGGCGCCCGAGCAGTCGTAGTGATGCCCCCCACGCAGCCGCGTGTTCTGCCCCGCGATCAGCAGGTGGGGGATGTTCGTGGTCCCGTGGACGTTGCTGCCCATCGTGGAGGTCACGTACACGAGGGTGTTGTCGAGCAGCGTGCTCTGCCCGTCCACGTCGGGCGTGGTGGCGAGGCGGTCGAGGAGACCGGCCAGCAGTCGGCACTCGTCGATCCGCACGAGCTCTTGGGCCTTCTCCGCCGCCTCGTCGGTCTGGTGCGACTGGGAGTGGAAGTTGCGGTTCAGGTAGGTCTGGACGTCGGAGTCGTACAGCGTGTCGTCGTACAGCGACCCATGGCTCATCTGGTTGATCTGCTCACCCCCCAGGGCGTAGGTGATGCTCGAGGCCAGGTCGCAGGCGAATGCGTGGTAGATGCACTCCAGGATGTCGGCCGTGTTCCTGGACCGACCTCCCGTCTCGCCCACGAGCTCCAGGGTGGGGTCGCAGATCAGGTCTGCCCGCAGCTCGAGCTCTCGGGCGACCTCCTCCACGCTCGACTCGTAGGCATCCATCACCGTGGGCGCGCTGGCGTTGACCAGATCGCCTCGGACCGACCGCACGCGCTCCCCGATCAGCTCCATCATGGCCAAGCGGGATCGCACGTCGAGCTGGGCGGCCGCCGCGGAGTCTCCAGCCTCGAACAAGGTGCTCGCGATGGAGCTCGCCGATGCGACGGAGCGGATCTGACGGCCCTGGAGGTCGTAGCAGTAGGTGGCCTTGGTGCGCTCCGCGTAGTCGGTGAAGAACAGGTGCGGATACACGCGAGGAAACTGCAGTCCGTACTCGTTGCTCAGGAAGGTACCGACGCGAACGTCCACCGATGGGTGCACCTGGGTGGCTCCCGCGCCAGGTCGCGCCGCCGACGCGGCGTTGGCCACTCGGCTACCCGTGAGCAGGTGACAGGTCAGCGCGCCGTGGTTGCTCGCGTTGCCCGTCTCGGTGCGGCTCACCATGTCCATGCCCGTCATCACGAGCATCTGGTCGCGGTACGTCGCCAGGGGCTGCAGCACGGTGCCGAGATCGGAGTCCTGAAGCGCGTAGTCGCCGACCTCCGAGCTGATCCAGGTCGACGCGCGCTGGCTCGATGTGAGCCCAAAGGAGTCGATGATGGTGAGCAGCCGCAGTGGGGGCTTTCCGCTCGGTGCTGCCGCTGCCCGCCGCAGGGGTGCGAAGGGCAGTGCGAGCGCACCGGCAGCCATCGACAGGGCTTCCCGCCGGCTGTAGGGATGGGGTCGTCTCATGTCTGCACTTCTCCTGCCCACGATGGAGCTCATCGAACGAACATGACGTTGTAGGTGCCTGCGCTCTCGCAGCCATCGGGGCCGAGCGCGGCGTTGCAGTAGGTGCCCACGTAGGTGGCGCCGCCGTAGTTGCCCTGCGTGCCGTCTTGGCCGTAGAAGCCCCAGTACACCTTGGGGTTGCCGGTCCCTTCGACGTTGTCGTTGTTGCCCGTTCCCGAGCTGTAGATCGCGCCGTCGCGGCTGCCGTTGGTGAGCATGGCGTCTCCTTCGCCGCCGCTGATCACCGCGGTCCGCGCCTGCCCGCTCGTGTCCGTGGCGGTCATGACCGAGAGGTCCTCTTCGAACCATCGGTTGGCCGCTTCCTCGGACCACTGCACCGGCGTTCCGAGGAGCGCCTCTTCGTTGTTGGTGTCGAACTGCTCCACGTCGAACAGCCAGTCGGGGTTGGCTCGCACGGTGGCGTAGATCTCCGACAAGTACGCGTATTGGTACGTCTTGTCGGTGTCGTCGAGGGTGGCGTGCAGCAGGTGGGTCGCCCCGTTGGCGACGAAGGGTCGCAGATCGACGGAGGCTGCGAGCCGGGTGGTGTCCGCGGCCAGCACAGCCAAGTCCTCGGCGTGGATTGCCTGACGACCCGTGCCCACGGGCAGGGAGTACTCGTCGGAGGTGGCGTACCTGCGGTCGTATCGCACCGCGAGCGTCCAGCCGCCGCCCTGGGTGGTCATGTCGCAGTACAGAGGCGTCGGCGACGCGGCGGAGCCATCTCGGTCCCAGTCGATGGGGTAGGTGCCGTCGAGCAGCGTGGGGTCCGACTCCTTGAGGGCTTTGCAGCTCTCGTTGTTCACGGAGAAGTCGAAGGACAGCGCCGTGAGGTTGCCGGCACCGTCGCGCAGTCCTGAGGTGGCGTGGTAGGTCAGGTTGCCCCGAAGCTCCAGGTCCACCGCGTCGACCCCGTCCGTGGGCTGATAGGACTCCAGGCTCCCCAGGGGGATGGACAGGTTCAGGACGTCGTGCTCGTCAGGCTCGGTGCCGATGGTCACGGTGTGCAGCAGGTCGGCTGGGCAGTTGTCGACGACGGTGCCCCAGGTCACCGTGGGAGCGCGGTCGAACGTCGCGTCGTCTTCGCGCTCGAAGGTGGCTTGTGGCGGCGAGGTGTCGACGTAGAAGGGCTCGGCGCTCGCGGCCTCGCCGAGCTGCCCTGCGGCGTCGGTCACCCGTACCCACAGGAAGTACGACTGGCAGTCGGGGGCGTCGGCCGCTGTCAACGAGACGGAGGTGGCATCGGAACGGATCGACGTAAAGTGAGCAGGTGGCTCCGTCGCGCTGGGGCCCAAGCCCCATGCGACGTCCGTGAGGTCCACGTCTGGACCCAGATCCCAGGTGGCGTCGAGGGTGGTGCGGGTAGCCGTGATGTCGTGCAGCTCGTCGAGCACGGGCGGCGTCGGTGCCGAGTCGATGACCGTCACGGGTGCCGACACGATCTCGGGCGACGGCTTGCCCAGCCGACCCTCGAGGCTCCCCGCAGGGATGACCAACGCCACCGACCCCGGCGCCAGATCCTGCACGGTCACGGCGTAGGGGTTGTCACCCACCACCGTGCCCGCCACGCTCCCCGCGGATCCGCCCACCACCAGCTGCGAGGCGATGTCGGTGTCGTCCGTCCACGACAGGCCACCGGGGAGGGTGACGACGAAGGTGACAACACTGTCGCGGGACAGATCCACCGACTCGACACTGTCGATGTCGACCGAGACCTGGTTGCACGCACACGCCACACATACCAGTGCGGTCGTCCATGAACGCGGCAAGCTGAACTCCTACGCTTCCCCGCGCGGATTCTGCTCTTGGGCTCGAGCCCGTTGTGGCGCCGTTTCAGAGGCACACGTATCCGTCGTGCCATCGCACCGGCAACGAGCGGTTCGTATCCACGGGGTGCGCATGCGTCGTGTTGCGCAGCGCTGATTGTGCTATTCGGCATCTCCTCGGGTGGAAGGCCCGAGATCCGGGGAGCCTCCAGGGAGCGTGATGGCCTCCATCCGCAGCACGAGGAGCCGACCCTCGGATCGATTGTGTCGCACCACGTCGAGGATCTGGCTGTGGGCGTGACTCAAGATGCGGCACACGCGTCTCAGCTGCTCGGGGGTGACCACGCTGAGGGTGGTGTTCTCCCACGGGGGCTGCAGATCCTTCGTGATCTCGGAGAGCTCTTCCTTGAGGTGCCGGAAGCCGTCCGGATCTGGCCGCCGCACCAGGTGCCCCTTCATGGGTAAGCCTGCCGAGCGCACAGCCCAGTGGGACCCCGTCCACTCGATGGCCCCCATGTGGTGGAGGTTCGTGAGGGCTCGGTCGACGCGCTCCGCGTCCATGTGGCATCGACCGGCCAGCCAGGCGGAGTCGTGGCGTGGGAGATCGGTGTAGTCGGACAGCTCCAGCGCTAGCGACACCAGAGCGACGTGGGCAGCCACGGGACGAGTGGGGTCGGCCCCGGGCAGCATGACGGCGGCGGAGAGTCCGGGAGCCATCGTGCTCAGGACCCAGGGCAAGGCCATGGTGGCATCGAGGAAGCGCAGGAACGAGGGCAGCGATGGCTCCGCGTCGGCGCGCAGCCAGCGCCCGACCACGTGTCGAGAGATGCCCAGGTGGGCGGCCACGTCCGCGGCGGCGCGGTGGTGCATGGTGGCGCCGAGGAGCAGCGCGACGCCCTCGGGTGTGTCGAGCCGGATCTGGCTCTCCCACTCGGCTCTGCTGTGCTCTGCGACGGTGGCGAGGGTGCCCGGCGAGGCGATCTCGGCCATTCGCATGGCGGTGCTCGCCCGGCAGCTCCGCCGGCCGGACTCCCAGTGCGTCACCGTGTTCGACGCGAAGCCGAGCTCCGTCGACATCGTGATCTGCGTCTTCTCTCCTCGCCAGTGGCGCATCAACCTCAGGGCGAGGGCGTCGTGGTCGAGCCCGGTCGCCTTTCCGTCATTGCATGGTGCCATCACTGTCCTCTCGCCCGCCCTTCAAGGATAGCGTCGGGGGCGCTCCTCGAACGCACGGGACGTCCGAGGGCGAGCGCAGGCCACTGGTGGAGTCGGGTGGAGTCCCAGAAGTCCACCTGCAGGTGAGGCTCGCTTGGCAACGCCAGTACTCCAATTTGTTCGACCCTGGGCTTGGCCGAGCTGATGTAGGAAATAGGCTCGACTAAGGAGTTCTAAGGTAGGGAGCTGACTAGCCTGCTGGCGCAGAGGGGCACTCGCCTTCTGCGGAACCCGTGAGGGTCAGGAGTTTCGTGAGGCGCGTTGATGGCAAGGTGGTGATGCAGTGACCAACGCAAGGCTTGCAGTAGCCGTGATCCTTGCGGGATGTGGCAACGAGAACCTGCGAGCTGTCGCGTGCGGCCACCGGACTGACCTTCACCAGCGATGGTCTGCAGTGGAGCGCCAATGGGCCGACCTTGACCCATGATCACTTTCACGAAGACCCTCCAACGCAGCGTGTCGCCTTGGGAGAAGCAATGTCCTCAACTGCTCTGACCGTCCTGGCTCTTTCGGGTTGCAACGATATTCACCTCGCCACAGTGACGGATTCGCTCACCGATCCGACCACGACCACCGATACGATCGTGGTAGACACAGGTACCACCACCACCACGACCACCCCGAAGCCCGTTGGTCTCTCCGAGCTGTCTTGGCGCCTGCACGACGAAGTGAGGTCCTTCGTCTACGTGTCGTGGACGCAGGACGTGGCGGGAGAGGTGACGGTGGACTACCAGCTGCAGGGGGAAGGGAGTTGGGTCGCGAGTCCCACCATCATGGGACGGAAGGGCACCAACGAACAGCTCATCGCGGGAATCCCATACGGACACACCGCAGACTATCGCGTCGTATCGAACGCAGACGAAGCGACGGGGAAGGAGCCGATCGTCACGGGTCAGATTCCCGCTGGAATGCAAGAGGCCACCGTCTCGGTCTCCAAGACCAAGGACTGGTACCAGGATGGCCTGTACGTCATCGCCCCACAGCGAACGACAGTGAGCATCGACGACTACTACAACGTCATCCACGATCGTGAAGGGCGACTCATCTGGGCCCTTCCCAGCGCCGATCTGTCGCACGGCACGCGGATCTCTCAGTCAGGCGACCACATTCTGTACGACACGGCTGACGAGGTCGTCCGGCGGTATCTGGACGAGCAGTTCGATGAGATCTCCACACAGGGAAAGGAAGAGAGCTTCGTCGAGCTTCCGGATGGCACGATCTCCTGGACTCGAACCGATCCCGAGCACAACGACAAGACCTGGCCTCCGCAGATCTACGGAGAGTTGGTCGAGACGGCACCAGACGGCACTGAGACCGTGGTGTGGAGATGTGCCGAGGACTTCCCGGATTTCGAGGGTCAGTTCGGGGTGAACCTGTGCTGGGTCGACAACCTCGACTACGATGCTGTGCGCGACACGTATCTGTTGAACATCGCGTGGAACGACGTCGTCGAGGTCGACGCGTCCACTGGGGAGACGCTGTGGTGGTTCGGGCAGAGCCCGGACTCTCCCATCACCTTCGATCCCCCCTTGGTTCATGGGGCCAGCTATGAAAGCGTGAGCTACACGGCCTCCGGCAATCTCCTGATCGCCGAAGCGGTGAGGGACTACGACGACTTCCCTCCCGTGGACTACGGCAGGGTGCGAGAGTACGCCATCGACGCCAACACCCACACCCTGACGCGGTTGCAGAACATCCAGATTCAACAGCACCGAGGCAACATGTACATCCGCAATTCCGCCGTGGGCCTGCCCAATGGTGGTGTGTTGTACGCTGAAGGTGAACTCAGCACGATCCATGAGTTCGATGCCAACGGCAACCGCGTGTGGCAATTGAACTTGGGAGCCGTGCTGGGGAAGGTGCCACAGCACCGACTGAACGAGCGGGCAGTGTTCATCGAGGACCTGTACGGGCTGCTGAGCCCCGACGAGACCGTCCACCTGCTCTGATCGCCGGCACACATCCCAGCTACGGCTCGGCTTGGAAGAGGAAGGGGTAGCTGACGATGATCACGCCCCCGCCAGGCGGTTCGTCGAACTGCATGCGCAGGAAGCGCCCCAGAAGGCAGTTCTCCACACGCTCCTCGTTCAGGGTCGTCGACTTGATCTGCGCCGTGCTCACGGTGCCGTCTGCGGTGATGGTGAACTTCACCACCACCTTGCCCGCCAGGGTGTGGTTCTTCGTGAGCTCGCGCTGGTAGCAGTAGCGGATCTGGTTCATGTGCCGCTTGATCACCTCGTCGATGGTGGAGCGGTCCAGGGAGCCCAGGATGACGGGCTCGCCCCTCACCGAGGCGATGCCGCCTCCGGCCTTGGCGCCGAAGTTGCCCCCACCGGTGCCGAATCCGCTTCGACCCGAGCCCAAGCCCTTGGTGCCCAGGCCGCCCAGGCCTTGCGCCGTTCCTCCGCCGCCCAGTCCCGAGCCACGGGCGCCCAGCCCGCCGCTGCCCGTCTGCGACCCCTTGGCGCCGATCAGGCCTCCGATGCCACCGGTGAGGTTGGCGCCAAGACGACCATCGCCCGTCCCCGCTGGAGCCACCAGGGGCACGTCCAGCCCTCGCGTGGCGCGGCCGCAGGGGCTCGGGTCGTCGTCCACCGCGATCAGGCTCGTCTCGCTGCTCACCAGGTGGTGCCGCAGCGCGGTGTCACGGATCTCTCGGCGTCGATCCGTCTCGCTCAGGGGCCGCTCCAGCCAGGCGATGCGACGCCGGGCCCACAGCGTGCGCACGCCCTCGTGCTCCTCGGCCGTCGCGGCGTCCAGCGGACGGCGCACGTCGTACCACTGACCGCCCACCCGGCCCGACAGGGTCACCGTGGTGTCCGCGAGGTCCGTCACGCGGGCCACCACCCGCACCGGCTGGCCCGCCCACAGATCCGGCAGCTGACGCGGGTACTGGTCCTCCACCACCAGACCTCCCCAGTCGAGGGTCAGGTCCGTCATCGCTGGGCGTGCGATGCGCTGGTGGAAGCGCTCCACCGTCTCCTCGATGGGCGTCTGCGGCAGCTGGTACTGCACCGCGCCTCGTCCGACGTCCGCCAGGCCGTCCAGCAGCAGGCGGTTCACCGACGAGCCCACGCCCAGGCCGAACACGCGGGTGTTCTCGGCGCGGTGGTCGTCCACCACGCCGAACAGGCCTCTCTCGTCGCCGATGTAGCCGTCGGTGGTGAGCAGCACCAAGCGCAGCGCTTCGGGATCGCCGGGCTGGGTCAGGGCGTGGATCAGGCCCTGATCCATGCGCGTGCCGCCGCCCTGGAACGACGCCAGCCACGCTCGGGCGGTGCGCACGTTGTCGGGGGTCGCCGGCATGGGGGCGGTGAACAGCGAGTCCGAGCCGCTGGAGAACTTCACCAGGTTGAAGGTGTCGTCCTCGGTCATGCCTCCGAGCGCCGCTCGCACGGCCTGAACCGACGTCTCCCAGGGCTCGCCCGCCATCGAGCAGGAGCTGTCCATCACGAAGAACAGCTCCCGCTTGCGCGGGGGCGGCAGATCCTCGAGCACGGCGGGCTCGAGGGTCACCGCCACATAGGCGCGGTCCTCGTCTCCCAGAGGTGGCGCCGCCACCACCTTGGCCCGCGTGCTCGTGCCTGCCATGGTCCACGCCAGGTGCACGTCGGAGTCTGGGACCTGAAGCACCTCGGCGAAGGTGACCTCGGTGCCCCAGGAGCCCTCGTCTGCCACGGAGATCGCATGGGTGTCGCTGTAGATCGACTCGATCGGTAGCCCGTCCAGCAGCTGGACCGTCCAGGTCAGCCGATGGGGTGTGTGGGTGGCGGGCACCAGGGTGGGCTCGTCGAGGTCGGCGGGCTCGAAGCGCTTGCCCGTGGTGGTGGGGAACACCAGGGTGTCACGGCCGTCCAGGCGCGTGACGGACGCCACGTACTGCAGGGCCACGCGGACCGTCTCGCCAGGGCACAGGCTGGAGATCTGCTGGGTGAACAGGTTGGCGCGCTGCTGCTCGAGCAGGGCGGCCCGCTTGCCCTGCTGGCGCGCCTCCTCGTACTGCGCGCGGGCCTGCTCCTTGTCGGCGATCGTGGCCTCGATCACCCGCTCGCCGCAGGTCACCCGCAGCGACCGCACCGCGGCGTCCACCGGAAGGGGGAAGATGTAGGTGGCGTCGACAACGTCGTCGAAGGGGTTCTCGAAGGTCTGCCGCACGTCCACGACGGCCACGCCGAGCTGCACGGTGGCCTGCACGTCGGTGCTCTGCAGCAGTAGCTGGCCTCCGTCGGAGGCGACGAAGCCCATCGGTGTCTCGGCGTCCGAGGCGGCGAGCGCCGGGCATGGCGCAGCCAGCGCGATCCCCAGGAGGGAAAGCGAGGTCTTCATGAGGAACTCCTGCAGTCCGGATGTGCCAGGTCGGACTTCGTCCGCGTGCCGCAGTTCGTCAGGGGACCGCAAAGTGCGCGTCGACGGTGAACCAACCGTGCGGTCTCGACACCCTCGGACGTAGGTCAGGGCAGTGATCCAATGGCACAGGCGGCGGGTGCGGGAAGGGACGTCTGTTTTCCGATCACGTGGGCCGGCCTGCCCGACGATCAGAGGCCCGGCTCCTTCGATGACCAGCCTCTGGGATTCGTGGTGAAGTACCGCCCCGCCCAGAGGTACGCCTACGTGCAATTATCTTCACGCTGGCTTCCAGCCATGGTCCGAGCGGCCCGTGTTCGGATCCAGAGCGGCTCGGAGGCTCTGACGGCCTCGCTGTGGTTACGCCATCCGAGCGCCTGATTTGCGCTCGGAGCAACCATGATCACAGCCCCCGTGGATCACGCCCTCGAGGCCGCCCGCAACCGCATCCTCGCCCTCGTGCACGCCTGGATGGCCGTCTGGGACGCCAACCGCGGAGACGCCGCTCCGCTCCTCGATCTGCTGTCGCCCGAGGGCTTCGAGCTGCACACCACCACGCAGCCCGAGCCCATCACCACCATCGCCGGCACCAAGGCGTGGTTCGCCACCTTCCCCGGCAAGGTCGTGCGCGACCTCCACCCCCCACAGTAGCTTCGACAGCCCCTCCGCCAGCTCCGGAACCTGCCGCAGCGTGTGGGCCACGCCGAAGGTGGCCACGCCGTGGTGGACCCCCGGCGAGGACGAGCCCTCCACCAGATCCGCCACGATCTCCAGGCCACCGCTGATCACCAGGCACAGCCCCAGCAGCGCCTGGATCTCCGGTCGCTCCAGGAAGGTCGCCAGCGCGTGGAAGGCTCGATGCACGGCACCCTCTTCGGTCCGTGATCCGCATGCCATCAGGTAGATCCGCTCGCATCCGCCCATCGGGGAACGTGGTTACCGAAGCGGCAACACAGGAGGCCGAGTGTCCACGACCGCGTCCCAGCCTGCCCTCGGGGGCCAGACCCGTGACCTGCCCACCGACCCGCCCACCGTCGATGTGACCGGCCGGGTGCGGGCGCCCATCGACCAGGTGTGGGCCCTGTTTCGCCCCTTCGCCGAGCTCGACTGGTGGCCCATCTACCAGTGGGTGCGCCTGGAGGGCTCCGACGAGGTGGGTGCCGTGCGGACGTTCCTCACCAAGACGGGACGCACCTACGCCGAGAAGCTGGTGGAGCGCGACGATGCCACCTTCACCGAGCGCTATGACCTGGTCAGCCTGTCGCCGAGCGTGCCCAGCCTGAATCACATCTCCACGGTGGTGTCGATGAAGGCCGAGGGGGCCGACACGGTGGTGCACTGGCGCAGCTGGGTGCAGGCTGGCAGCCTCGTGCTGGGGCAGATCCGCAAGGTGCAGACCGAGGTCTACACGAACGCCATCCGGTCGCTCGACAGCCACTTCCATCCGGCGCTGGGCACCCTCGACGTCATCGTGGCGGAGGCCGCCGGTCTGCCGCGGGAGCACACGCTGTGGCCGCTGGACCCCTACGTGTCGGTGCGCCTGGACGAGGGGGAGCCGCAGCGCACCCGCGTGCGCTTCGCCACCACCCACCCCACCTTCCACCACACACTGTCCTTCGAGGTGCTGTCCAACCAGGGCACGCTCGAGATCGGGGCGTGGGACGCGCACCTCGGCCGCGACCACTTGCTCGGCACTGCCACCATCGACCTGCACACGTTGAAGGCGGGCGTCACCGTGCCGCAGACCCTGGAGCTGTCGCAGGGGGGCACGGTGGACGTGGAGCTGCGGCTCACCCTGACCGACGGCGAGTCGCTGCCGCCCACCGACGCCATGCTGCGGGAGGCCCACTGGACCTCCGTGCAGCGCGTGATCGCCAAGCTGCAGGAGCACGTGATGGCGATTGCCGCGCAGGCGGCCGAGGGGCCTCAGGAGCGCTGGGCCTACGACCGTTACCCGCGCTCGCCCCAGCTGCCCGACGTGCCGCTGGAGGAGCTGCCGCGCATGGTGCGGGGGCTCCCCCCATCGCAGGCGCTCTCGCCCCACAAGCTCGGCCGGATGGTGGAGCGCATGACCGAGTACGTCTACTCGCAGGTCGCCTTCATGAAGCGCGCCGAGGAGGCCGCCGACCCGTTCACCGCCTACTTCGGTGGCTGGATCGAGGCACCCGAGCGTCTGATCGAGCGCTGGACGGACGACGAGGAGCTCGCGCGCCAGTTCATCCAGGGCGTGAACCCCACCACGCTGACGCGGGTGACGGATCTGTCGCAGCTCCCCGTGGGGTTCCGCACGCTGACCCCCGGCGGCCGGCCGCTGGCTGAGCTGCTCGCCGAGCATCGCCTGTTCCTGCAGGACTACGCCGCCCTCGCTGGCGCGCGCCCCTACGAGGGCATGCTGGTGTACGCGCCCTGGGTGTTGGTGACGCGCACGGGAGGGGAGGACGGGCAGCGCCTCACCATCTCGGCCATCCAGCTCGAGCGCAGTGACCGCGCCTCGGTCTACACGCCCGACCGCACGCCCCCGCGCCGTTGGACCTTCGCCAAGATGCACGTGGCCTGCGCCGACAACCAGGTGCACCAGTGGCTGGCCCACCTCGG
This sequence comes from Myxococcales bacterium, assembly GCA_019634415.1. Classification (GTDB taxonomy): domain Bacteria; phylum Myxococcota_A; class UBA796; order UBA796; genus DRPG01. The sequence continues at coordinate 4,958 of JAHQVJ010000088.1, read as the reverse complement.
CTTCGCACACCTCGCCATGGAGCCCTTCGCCATCGCCTGGCACAACGCGCTGCCCAGCGGCCACGTGCTGCACGATCTGCTCGCCCCGCACTTCCACGACACCATCGGCATCAACTTCCTCGCGCGGCAGACGCTCGTGAGCGACATCGCCCCGTTCACCGATCGCACCTTCAGCACGGGCACCGCTCAGGCCCTGGAGATCTTCCTGCACGCCTGGAAGGGCTACGACTTCTTCAGCCGCGGCTTCGCTGCTCAGCTCGAGGCGCGCGGCTTCGACGAGATGGGCACCGACGGGGTGGACGACTACCTGTACCGCGACGACGGCTACCGGATCTGGAACGCCCTGGGTCGCTACGTGCAAGGGGTGGTGGAGCGCACCTGGGCGTCGGACGAGGCCGTGGCCAGCGACGAGGTGATCCGTGCCTGGTGCCAGGAGCTGACCGATCCCGACAGAGGCGACGTTCCTGGCTTTCCCGCCACGATTCACTCGCGACAGCTCTTGGTGCAGACCCTGCAGACCCTGATCTGGTGTGTGTCGGCGGCCCACAGTGCGGTGAACTTCAGTCAGTTCGACTACCTGTCCTACGTGCCGAATCGGCCCGACAGCTTGTTCGCGCCCATGCCTCCGGGCCAAGACGAGATCGACGAGGACGTGCTGCGCAACGCGCTGCCGAGTCCCGTGATCAGCCACTTCCAGATCAGCTTCGCCTGGCTGCTCACCGCCCCCTCGGAGCACACCCTGCTCGACGTCACGGCGATGGCGGGCCGCTACCCGGAGGTGCACGCGGCGTTCCTCTCCGAGATGCAGCAGATCAGCGGCGACATCCAGGCCCGCAACGAGGCGCTTCAGCGCGACGGAAAGGCGCCGTACCCCTACCTCGACCCTGCGCAGGTCGCGGCTAGCATCGCGATCTGAGGAGGAGCACATGCAGCCGATCGACATCGTGCTCGAGGGCGGAGGGGCGAGGGGACTGGCCCACAACGGGGCCATGGCGGCGATCTTCGCCGCGGGCCATCGACCGAGGCGTCTGGTGGGCACCTCTGCGGGGGCCATCACGGCGGCTCTGGTGGCGGCGGGCCACGACGGCGCCGACCTGCGGCGGATCTCGCTGCAGACCACGGCTGCGGGGGTGAGCCGCATGACGCAGTTCTTCTCCCATCCGGGACCCTTCAGCGACGCACAGCTCGACGGTAGCCGCCTCGCGGCGATGCTCCCCGCCGTGGACCTGCCGGCGCTGCGCCGTGTGGGACGCCGCATGGAGCGGGCGCTGCTGCGGGCTCTGCTGGAGGTGCCGGGGTTCGCGAACCTGTTCTCCGAGGTGGAGCTGGGAGGCCTGTTCGGTGCTGCGGGCTTCGTGGACTGGCTGCGGGAGCAGCTCGCTGCTCGCGGCCTGGGGGAGGCCACCTTCGGCCAGATGTTCGAGCGCACGGGTGTGCACCTGACCGTGGTGGTCACCGACACCGACGACGCCACGGAGGTGCTGCTCAATCACCTCACCGCTCCTGACTGCCCCGTGGTCATGGGGGTGCGCATGAGCATGTCGATCCCGTTCGTGTGGCCGGAGGTGGTGTGGGAGCGCGCCTGGGGCTTGGTACAGGAACGGGATCTCACGGGGCATCGGTTCGTGGATGGCGGCGTGGTGAGCAACTTCGCGCTGCGCCCCTTGGTGAGCGAGGAGGCCTGGGTGCGGCAGGCGATGGGGGTGCCCGTCACGCCGGAGCACGAGCTGCTGGGACTGCGCCTCGACGACACAGCCGAGGTGCCGGGTGCGCCCGAAGGGCACGGGTTGTTCGCGGGCCACGCGGTGGAGGCGAGCCACCGGGGCGTGGCGGAGCGCGTGGAGCGAGTGCTGAACACCCTGCTCTCGGGCAACGACGATGCGGTGGCCGAGCGTCACCTGAAGCGGATCTGCCGCCTGCCGTCGCGCGGCTACGGGGTCACGGAGTTCGACATGTCTCCGGCCAGGATCGAGGCGCTCCTCGCGGCGGGCGAGGCGGCGGTGGACGCTTGGTTCGCCGACCAGCTCGTGCAGGTCTGAAGCGTGTGAACACGAGCCGCACCTGCTGAAGCTGTGTGATCCGCTGTCCACACAGCGTAGGGGCTCGCAGGAGTCGGACGCGAACGACGCCCACGTCGATCTGAACAGCGGCGACGACGCCGGCGCGAGTCGGAGTCGAACATCGTGGGTGGCCGCTTTCCGCTGAGGCAGGATCTGCACACGCCCGACTTCGCCTTAGCTTGTCAATTGGCTTCTCGTTAATGCCGTTGCCATGTCAGAGCACCAAGTCGTGGAACAGCGTGCCGTCCTCGATGCGCTCGAGCGCGCCCCGTGCACCGCCAAACAGCTGGCGCAGCAGCTCGGTGCGCCCGTGAAAGCCGTTCGGAGCGCGCTTGCCACGTTGGTGGAGCGTGGCGATGTATTTCCTTGCGTGGGCCACCGGTTCTGGCTCCACGACGAGCGGGCTGTGCTGTTGGCAGCTGCCCGCACACGACTCGAACGGAAGCCGGCGACCCGCAATCAGCTGGTGACGGCACTCGGAAGGGTCGGAACGGGGGCTTCCAAGTCGTACCTGCAGCGGCTCGTGAAGGAGCTGCGTGAGGCAGGTGACATTCACGTATGGCCACGGCACGGCCAATTTCGGGCGGAGCGTTTGGCGGCAACCCCACCAGATCTCGACCTGTATCTGAGCCGTGTCCGAACAGAGCTCCTGCCCGTGCTGGACAAGCTCGAGGCTGTGGGTACCTCCGTGGGAGCGGTCGCTGGTGCGCTGTTTCCAGAATTGTCGCAGGTCTCGCCGGCGCCAGGCCGCCGCCCTCCGCCTCCCTCCGAGCCGTCCGACGAAGCCGAGCGGGACTTCCACCGGGAGGTATCCGTCCAGCTGGTGTTTGCTTGGGAGGACGCCGAGGGGGAACCTGCAACGAGGGAGGCGTTGGCAGACGTCATGTTCAACATGGGACTGAGGCGACTCGGTGAGTCTGGAATGGCGGTGTCGTTCGAAGGCTTGAAGCACGAGACCGAGGAGGATCTGCTGCCGGGGGATCCTGCCGTCGTCGTGGAGCCCGGGTGGGAGCTACTTCGCGGAACACGGTCGCGTGTCGTGGGTCGAGCGAAGGTCCGTGCACCATGAGGGTGGGTGTCACCCCCGTGGTGTGCATCGACTTCGGTAATTCCTACACCAAGGTGGGCGTGCGCTGGGATCCAGAGCTGCCCTCCGACTTGGTGAAGGATGATGCCCTACAGTATGACGACGAGCTGTACGTGTGCATCCCGACAGCTGCCGCTGTGGTGAGGAGGGAGAGCGGTGACCGATGGTTCTTGGGGACCGATCTCGTGGGTGTCCGGGAAGGAATTCCTGGGCTTCAGGTCTTTCGGAACTGGAAGCCTGCGTTCTTTGGTGGTTCGGAGGAGCCCGAGGTCGACGAAGTGGCCGAGCGGTACTTTCGATGGCTCAGGACCCTCGTAGATCCTGCGTTGCGCGAATTCGGGCCGAGCTTCTCCGAGCGCTACGTGACTCGCATCACCCTCCCTGCGTTCGGTCCCCAGGCGCGGTCCGAGCAGCGCCTGTTGGGTATTCTGGAGCGCGCTGGGTGGCGGGCTGCTGCGGCTGCTCCCTGTGTCTCGGAGCCCGTGGCGAATGCGCTCGGCATCTTCACCCAAGGCCGAAACGCGGTCTGGCTGCCAGACAATGCGGCGAGGCCGCGAGCACATACGGGGAAGATGCTGGCTGGAACGCCGTTGCTGGAGGTCGCCCGTCGTCGCTACGACAACAAGTACAGTCAGAAGATGTACTGGACGTTGATCGTCGATCTCGGAGGTTACACACTCGACTTCGCCATGCTGGGCTTCGATGTGACGTCGATGGACATGCCACACGGTACGCACAATGGCCAGCGTAGATTCGAGACACAGTCCCGGCCACTCGGCGTGGCCGCCCTGGATCGGCACGTCGCCGACGCTCTGCCGGAGACCGCGCGGGAGCGTTTCGTCGCGCTCATCGACGCCTCGGACCAGCGAGGGCTCGAGGAACTCCATCGGCGGGTGTACCAGCGTGGCCGCGACTATCGCCTTCGTCGGGGTGGTGGGGTGATCGGCGGTGATGCGGTGCGGAGCTGCATCGAGCGATTCGCCGACGAGGCCGCCTCGCTGACGGAGGCCTTCATCGAGCAAGGTCAGTACGAGCGGATCGACGACTTGGTCCTCACGGGCGGCGGCATGAACATCCCAGCCGTCCGTGACGCCATCAGGCTGTCCCTGGCAGATATCTCCCGCTTCAAGCATGCCTGGGTGGCGGCGACTGCCGACGAGGTTCTGGCCTCTCACTACAAGCGGCTGGAGCCGAGGTATGTGCGTGGTGCCACGGCTCTCGGTGGCTCCACCGTGTACTTCGACTTCAAGGGGGGGCGTGACCGGGACAGATAGCGCTCGAGGGCGTTCATGCTCGCTTGTCTTCATCGGTGCGGCGTGCAAGCACGGCGATCCACCGGCACCAGGTCGGGCGTCCGACACCAGGCTACTGGACCGATCTCTCCTGACGGTCATCGCGAGGTGGGCTCGCAGGGCTACTCCACCAGGGCGTCGGGTCGCAGGTCCGTCTCGGACACCACGTGGGCTGCATCCAGGCGCATGTCCGTTGGGTGACGTTAAGGACGCTTAAGGTGGCTTTCGACCCTCGGGTACGCCGGTTTTGTGGCATGCTATAGCTGAATCTGTGCCCTGCGTGAGCTGGGGTTGGACTGCTCACGGTCGGCTCCACGGATAGCTCCGATCTCGCCGAGAACGAGGGAGTCGTGCCTGCTGACGAGACCACATCGAGCCTGCCCCTCTTCACGAGCCCTGGGGTGGTGGTCACGCTGGACCGTCTGATCCTGCACGGCGTCGTCGTTCCGGTCGACGACTAGCTGTCGGTGACGATCGACAGACCCCACGCGCGCAACGGAGCCATCCTGTTGGTGGTCG